>NZ_CAJPGY010000006.1:0-261540 GCF_905339915.1 Burkholderia sp. BCC1985 | reverse complement strand
TTCGTCGTCAGCCACGGCTGGTTCATGCAGTAAGGTCCTCGCCTCTGTAACGGGAGGCGACTTCCACACCACCATCCATACCAAGGACGGCGTGCCGTCGGTCGACGCCACGCCATCCGTCTCCGCCGTCCACGGCGGGATTTCTCGGAGCATCTGATGAAACCGCACGCGCGTACAGAAAAGCAGGCCGTCGATGCGGCGGACCTGCATCACGAAGCCGGCGCGCCGGCCGCTGCGCGGTCGCTGCCGTACGAAACCATCGCGCTCGTCCTGCAGGGCGGCGGCGCGCTCGGCGCGTATCAGGCCGGCGTGTTCGAAGGGCTGCACGAAGCGGGCGTTCCGCTCGACTGGATCGCAGGCATCTCGATCGGCGCGCTCAACACCGCGCTGATCGCCGGCAATGCACCCGAACATCGCGTCGAGCGGCTGCGCCAATTCTGGGAAACGATCTGCCAGCCGGCGTTCTTTCCCGCGATTCCGGCCGCGTTCGAATTCGCGCTGTTCAACAGCATCGACCAGGTCCGCACGTTCTTCACCGCATCGCAGGCCGCAAGCGCGATGATGCAGGGCCAGCAGGGCTTCTTCTCGCCGCGCTTCCCGCCGCCGCTGCCGGGCGTGTCCGATCATCCGGAAAAGATCAGCTGGTACGACACGTCGGCACTGCGCGCGACGCTGCTCAAGCTGTGCGATTTCGACCGGATCAACTCGGGCGAGACGCGCGTGTCGGTCGGCGCGGTCAACGTCGGCACCGGCAACTTCGTGTACTTCGACAACTCGCGCATCCGCCTCGAACCCGAGCACTTCATGGCGTCCGGCGCACTGCCGCCCGCGTTTCCGCCGGTCGAAATCGACGGCGAGTATTACTGGGACGGCGGCGTCGTGTCGAACACGCCGCTGATGGAAGTGCTGCGCGCGCGTCCGCGGCGCGACACGCTCGCGTTCCAGGTCGATCTGTGGAGCGCGCGCGGGCCGCTGCCGCGCACGATGGCCGACGTCGCGGAACGCACGAAGGACGTGCAGTATTCGAGCCGCACGCGTTTCGTCACCGATACGCTGCAGCGCGAACAGCGCTACCGCAACGTGCTGCGCCACGTGCTCGAGCAGGTGCCGGAAGAGCAGCGCAAGAACGACCCGTGGTGCATCGAGGCCGAAGCGATGTCGAGCGGGAAGAAATACAACATCCAGCACCTGATCTATCAGCAGAAGGCGTACGAGCACCACTACAAGGACTATCAGTTCGGTCTGTCGACGATGCGCGACCACTGGTGCGCGGGTCTCGACGACATCCGCAAGACGCTCGCGGTCAAGGACGGCCTCGCGCTGCCCACCAACGACGCGGGCTTCGTCACGCACGACATTCACCGCCGCCGGTGATGCCGTATGCGACGGACCGGCGCGCAGGCTGCGCCGGTCCGTCCTCTGTTCCGATTCGACATGCCGATCTTCATTGCGCTGTTCGCGCTCATCGCCCTGGGATGGGGCGCCGTCCACCTGTTTCACGTCATCGCCGCGCAGTTCGGCCAGCCGGTCGCGATCGCGGCCGCCGTGCTCGCCGCCGCGATCCTGATCGCGCTGATCGCATGGTGGATCAAGCGCCGCCGCGACATCGCACCGAACACGAAGGAACAAGGCTGGACCCACATCGTGCATCGCGCGTGGGGCGAGCTGCGCGTGTCCGCGACGCAGGGGCTGCTGTGGCTGTCGCATGACGGCGCGGACGGCCGCTATACGTTGTCGCAGCTCGACGGCTGCGAGGCGGCGCCGATCGGCGGCCGCTGGCATCTCATCGTGCGCGTGCGCGACGCGGTGCGCGGCGAATGGAAACTGCCGATGATGGACAAGCGCGATGCGCAGCGCTGGGCGCGCGTGCTGATGCTCGCGAAGGACAACCGGCTGTAGGACGGCGGCGCGGTTCCCTGAGCGCCCTAGCGCGCGCCGAGCGCCCACAACGCGTCGAGCACGTGCTGGGTCGACCGCTCGACCGGGCCGGCCCGATGCGCGATGCCCAGTTCGCGCCACAACGCCGGACGCAGCGGCCGCATGACGATGCGTGGGTCGGGCAACGGGGCGCCCGCCTCGTGCGGCAGTAGCGTCGCGCCGTAACCCGCGGCGACCAGGCTCTTGATCGCATCGTTGTAGTTGAGTTCGATGCGCGGCTCGGGCCGGTGGCCGCCGAGCGCGAACCATTCCGTCGTGAGCCGCGACAGGCGGGTGGTCGCATCGTTGAGAATCAGCGGGCGCGCGGCCAGATAGGCCGGCGTCACGCGTGCCGGCAGCCGCCAGTCCGCGGGCAGAAAGGCCAGCACCGGATCGCGCCGCCACGCGCGGATCGACAGCCCCGCGACCGCCGCCTGCGGCAGGGCGACCAGCCCGACGTCGAGCGAGCCCTGCGCAAGCCGCGCCAGTGTGTCGTGCGACGTGAGCACCGCGATCTGGACATCGATGTCCGGATGCTGCTCGCGCAGCCGGGCCACCGCCTGCGGCAACAGATGCGCGATCGCCCCGGTCGATGCGCCGAGGCGCACGCGCCCGGTCAGCCCCTGCACCTGCCGTTCCACGTCGTCGAGGGTCGACTCGACCTCGGCCAGCAGACGGCGCGCCCGCTCCACCAGCACCGCACCGATCGTCGACGGCTGCACGTTGCCGCGCGTGCGCGACAGCAATGGCGCACCGATGCGGCTTTCGAGTTCGGCGACATGAAGACTGACCGTCGGCGGCGCAAGATGCAGCAGCTGCGCGGCGGCCACGAAGGATCCCTGGTCGGCGATTGCGACCAGCGTACGCAGCCGGTCCAGACTGATCTCGCGCATGCCCACCTCTCGTTCAGGAAAACTGAATCCGGTCATCAGGAAATTCAACTTTTCCTATTCTAGGCGTTCGATGGACGATACGGCTTTCCCGATGCCCGAAACGAGGAACGCGACCATCATGAGCCTCCCTACTGTCTATATCGACGGCGACCAAGGTACGACCGGCCTGCAGATCCACGAGCGCCTGCGGGATCGCACCGACCTGCGGCTCGTCACGCTGCCGGATGCCGAGCGCAAGGACCCCGCGCGGCGCGGCGAAGCGATCAACGCGTGCGATATCGCGATTCTGTGCCTGCCCGACGCCGCCGCGCGCGAAGCGGTCGGCTTCATCCGGAATCCGGCGGTACGCGTGATCGATGCGAGCTCGGCCCATCGCACCGAACCGGAATGGGTCTACGGTTTCCCCGAGATGGCCGACGGGCACGCGCAGGCCATCGCACGTGCACGGCGCGTCACCAATCCGGGCTGCTATCCGACAGGCGCGGTCGGGCTGCTGCGGCCGCTGCAACAGGCCGGCCTGCTGCCGCGCGACTACCCGGTGAGCATCCATGCGGTGTCCGGTTACTCGGGCGGCGGCCGCGCCGCCGTCGACGCATTCGAATCGAACGACGCCGCGCGCGCGAAACCGCTGCAGGTCTACGGCCTCGCGCTCGCGCACAAGCATGCGCCCGAGATCCAGCTGCATGCCGGGCTCGCGCACCGTCCGCTGTTCGTGCCGGCTTACGGTGCCTATCGGCAGGGCATCGTGCTGACGGTGCCGATCGAGCTGCGCCTGCTTCCGGCCGGCGTGACCGGTGAGTTGCTGCACACGTGTCTCGCGCACCATTACGCCGGCGCGCGCCATGTCGAGGTCACGCCGCTCGCGGATACGCGCACGATCACGCATCTCGATCCGCAGGCGCTGAACGGTACGAACGACCTGCGGTTGAGCGTGTTCGTCAATGACGATCACGCTCAGGTGCTGCTGTCCGCCGTGTTCGACAATCTCGGCAAAGGGGCATCCGGCGCGGCCGTGCAGAATCTCGACCTGATGCTCGGCGCAGCGAGCGCTGCGCAAGCGGCTTGAACGCCGGAGCCGCGGGTGTGAGCCGCGGTTTGGGTGCGGGTGCGGGTGCGGGTGCGGGTGCGGGTGCGGGCATCATCGTCGGTCGGGCTCGTGGCTCGCGGCCATCGACGTATCGCTGCCTGTTGCGTCGTGTCGGCCCATGACGCGATGGCACGCCCAAAACGGGCATGTGCCGACGTCGCAAACATGCCCCCGTAAAAGCTCACCTTTCGCCGATTTCAGCCCGCATCGTCGCTCGCCGCGGCATTCAACCCGGCGAGCGCCTCCGCCAGAAAATCGACGCACACGCGCACCTTCGCCGAAGCCGCGACGCGTTCCGGATAGACCGCCCAGATGTTCGCCGGCTGAATCACGTCCGGCAGCACGCGCCGCAGCGCGCCGCGTTCGATCAGCGGCCCCGCCTCCCAGATCGAGCGCAGCACGATCCCGCGCCCGGCCAGCGCCCATTGCACGGCCACCTCGCCGTGGTTCGTCGACAACGCGCCGCCGACCTTCACCGTTGCCGTTTCTCCGCGCAGGTTCAGCCGCCACACGCCGAACGGATGGTCGCGCTCCTTGATCGCGAGGCAGTCGTGCGACGCGAGATCCGCGAGCGTGCGCGGCGTGCCGCGTCGTGCGAGATAGTCGGGCGACGCACACAGCACGCGATAGTTCGCAGCCAGGCGGCGCGCGATCAGGTGATCGGCGATCTCGTCGCCGATGCGCACGTCGAGGTCGTAGCCTTCGCCCGCGACGTCGACGAGCCGGTCGAACAGATCGAGCCGCACGTTCAGCTGCGGATAGCGCGCGGAGAAGTCGAGCAACGCCGGCGCGACGACATGGCGGCCGAAGCCGAAGCTGCTCGAAATGCGCAGCGTGCCGCGCGGCACCGTGCGCGTGGTCGAGACATCCTCGACGAGATGATCGACGTCGTCGAGAATCTTCTCGGCGCGCGCGAACACGCGTTCGCCGGCCTCGGTGACCGTCATGCGGCGCGTCGAGCGATGCAGCAGCCGCGTGCCGAGCTGCGCCTCGAGCAGCGCGATGCGCTTGCTCACGTACGCGGGCGACACCGCGAGCTGCTCGGCGGCCGCGCTGAAGCTCGTCAGGCGGACGACCAGGCTGAAGACGCGCAGGTCGTCGAGATTCGGTGATTTGTTCACGATTCGTGGAAAGTCGATTAACCTTTCGCACGATTTTAATCTGAATGGAAATAAATAAAATGGCGTCACGTTCCGCTGCGCACGCTGCCGGCGGCCCGAACAGCCAAGGAGGCTTGCATGAGCGACAAGACGTACAGGATTGCCGTCATCCCCGGTGACGGCATCGGCCGTGAAGTGATGCCCGAGGGCCTGCGCGCGCTCGACGCCGTGACGGCGCGCTTCGGCATCCGTTTCCAGTTCGAACAGATCGACTGGGCGAGCTGCGACTACTACGCGCAGCACGGCAAGATGATGCCGGACGACTGGAAGGCACAGCTGTCGGACATGGACGCGATCCTGTTCGGTGCGGTCGGCTGGCCCGCGACGGTGCCCGACCACATTTCGCTGTGGGGTTCGCTGCTGAAATTCCGCCGCGAGTTCGACCAGTACATCAACCTGCGGCCCGCGCGCCTGTTCGACGGCGTGCCGTCGCCGCTCGCCGGCCGCAACGCGGGCGATATCGACTTCATGATCGTGCGCGAGAACACCGAAGGCGAATATTCGTCGGTCGGCGGCACGATGTTCGAAGGCACCGAGCGCGAAGTGGTGATGCAGCAGTCGATCTTCACGCGTCACGGCACCGAGCGCGTGCTGAAGTTCGCGTTCGAGCTCGCGCAGCGCCGCGCGAAGCGCCTGACCGTCGCGACGAAGAGCAACGGCATCGCGATCAGCATGCCGTGGTGGGACGCGCGCGCGGCCGAGATGGGCGAGCGCTATCCCGAGATCGCCGTCGACAAGCAGCACATCGACATCCTGTGCGCGCGCTTCGTGCTGCAGCCCGACCGCTTCGACGTCGTGGTCGCGTCGAACCTGTTCGGCGACATCCTGTCCGACCTCGGGCCGGCCTGCACGGGCACGATCGGCATCGCGCCGTCGGCGAACCTGAACCCGGATCGCACGTTTCCGTCGCTGTTCGAACCGGTGCACGGCTCCGCGCCGGACATCGCGGGCCAGTACGTCGCGAACCCGATCGCGATGATCTGGTCGGCGGCGATGATGCTCGACTTCCTCGGCAACGGCGCGGGCCGCGAACGCGAAGCGCACGATGCGATCGTCGCGGCGATCGAGGACGTGCTGCGCACCGGGCCGCGCACGCGCGATCTCGGCGGCCAGGCAGGGACGCAGGAAGTGGGTGAAGCGATCGCGGCGCGGATCGCCGGCTGACGGAACGATGCGCAGGGTGCGCGCAGGTGGTCGATGGATGCGTGTTCAGGGGTGAGCAACTCGACCGGCTGCCGCGCACCCTGGTTGATTCCGATGCGCGGGCCTGGATGCGCGCGTGTCGGTATCGATGTCGATTTCGAACGGTGAGCAACGCGATGCGGTGACACGCACGGTCACGTGTCGATCCATCGCCGTAACCGGCATCACGTCGAAGTCGAGCGGTGAGTTGCATCGCGCATCGCTACACACCGATCGAATCCCGCCAGTGCCGATGTCGCATTCGATTCGCGTGCGGGCAACGCAACGAAAGCGCGAGCACTGCAATGCGCACGGCGCTTCCGTCAGCGCAATCGCGCCGTTTCCTGCGAAGATTGATCGGTGAAACGCGGGACGTGAAGCATCACACCGTCCCGCACGGAATCGCTCCTTCTCCCGAAAACACTCACCTCAATACACGGCTCCCGAATTTCCTCACCGTTGAGCACAGGCGGCACGCTCGATGCGTGATCGAACGCGTTCACGCGTCGTCATCGTGCTGCGTCACAGCCCGAGATCGGACAGGCCGGGATGATCGTCCGGACGGCGGCCGAGCGGCCAGTGGTACAGGCGATCCGCTTCGCGAATCGGCAGATCGTTGATGCTCGCGTGGCGATGCGCCATCAAGCCGTTTTCGTCGAACTCCCAGTTTTCATTCCCGTATGAGCGGAACCAGTTGCCGGCGTCGTCATGCCATTCGTAGGCGAATCGCACCGCGATGCGATTGCCGCCGAACGCCCACAGCTCCTTGATCAGCCGGTAGTCGAGCTCGCGCGTCCATTTCCGCTGCAGCAGGCCGACGATCTCGTCGCGGCCCGTCACGAACTCCGCGCGATTGCGCCACCGGCTCTGCGGCGTATAGGCGAGCGACACGCGCAGCGGGTCGCGCGTGTTCCACGCATCCTCCGCGGCGCGCACTTTCTGGCGCGCCGTGTCGAGCGTGAAGGGCGGAACGGGCGGACGAACTTCCGGGGAAGCGGACATGGGATGCTCCTGTTCAAGGTTGGGCTGCGCACGAACGCAGCCGGTTGGGACGCGTTACTGCGACGCTCGAGACACCGTATCGAGCAAGCATTCGGCGGCTGCGCGCGCATCGCGCGCCGCGACGGCATCGCCGCTGACGAGCGCCACGGCGATCGCGCCGTCGATCAGCACCAGCCATTGACGTGCGAGGCGGGCCAGCCCGCGGCGCTCGATCCCGGCTGCGTCGGCATACGCGTCGAACCGCTCGCGCACGAACGCGAGCAAGCGCGCCTTGTGCATGCGCGCGACGATGCGCACCGGATCGTCGGCGTCGGCAATTTCACCGGACGCGTTCAGGAATGCGCAGCCGTGAAAATCGGGTTCCACGAACCAGTCGCGCAGCACATCGAACATGCCGAGCAACTGCGCACGCGGCGACTTGCCGCGCGCCAGCGTCGCGTCGACGAACCAGCGCATCCAGCGTTCGTCACGGCGCTCGAGGGCGGCCACGACCAGCGCCTCCTTCGATTCGAAATGCGAATAAAAGCTCTTTCGCGCGGCACCGGATCGCTTCACGATCGCATCGACACCCGTGGCGTGGATGCCGCCCGAGTAGATCAGCGCCTCGGCCGCGTCGAGCAGCCGGTCGCGAACGGCCGGTTCGCCGGAGAGGTCATCATGTGTGTTCATGGGTTTACGGTAGAACGATCGTTCTCCCTCGTCAACAGCCGCGTGAAAAGGCCCTGCCGTCGGAAGGGCCGAACGCCGCATGGTCCCGATGGCGGGCGGCGCATTGCAGCCGGCGTTTACGACATTTTTTCTTGAAGCTGGCGCGGGGTGCTCACTACACTTCGGTCACCCTGTCTGGCCGAAAGGACATCATGCAGCGACCGGAATCCGCACGCTCCGCGCGTGCCTATGCGGCTTATGCGAAGCGGCTCGACGGCCGCGTCGTGGTACGGCGTTTCGATCCGCGCAGCGATTCGTATGAGTCGCTGACCGCGTTGCTGCACCGTGCGTACGCGCCACTCGGCGCCGCGGGCTTCAACTGTCCGGGTGTCGACCAGCCGGCGTCGGCGACGCGCGAACGCATGCTCACCAGCGAGTGTTTCGTCGCGCTCGGCAACGCGCATCTGGTCGCGACGATCACGATGCAAGCGCACGATCCCGATTCACGTTGCGATCCGTATCGCAGCCGACGCGTCGCGACGCTCGGCCAGCTGGCCGTCGATCCGGTCTGGCAGGACCGCGGCATCGGCCGTGCGCTGCTCGCGTTCGCGCAACGGCGGGCTGCCGCGCGTGGCGCGACGCACATCGCGCTCGATGCGCCGCATGCGGCTGTCCGGCTCGTCGACTTCTATCGTCGCGAAGGGTTTCGGTTGATCGACGTGATGCGGTTTGCAGGACACAGCTACGACAGCGCAATCCTGTGCAAGGCGGTTGGCGTAGCAGGCGAGCCGATGCCTGTATCCGACACGACGTCGATCGACGTCGCGCAGCGCGCCGGAGCGACGTCGTGAGACACGAAAGCGACGACGATCGCGCGCGGCTCGCACTACGTCACGCCCGCACGCGGGCAGCACTGCGCATGCGCGGGCTGGTGAAGCTGACGGTCATCACGATCGCGGTCACGCAGATGCTGACACTCGCGTTCGACAACCTGCTCGTGTTGCTGGGCGACACGCCGGAAGCCGCGACATTGCTGCTGTTCCGCTTCGTCACGTGCGCGCTGGTCAGCTTCTGGCTTCAGGCGGACGCATCGCGCGCGTATCGGCATGCAGCGCAACACGGACACTTGACGGTGTCCGGCGCGCTTGGCGAGCTGATCGAAATCGCACCGCAATGTCCGAAACGCTGGCTCGTCGTGTTGAGTCTGCAACTCGAGCCGCGATGGCCGAACAGTGAGCGGATCGAATAGCAGGCAGCGCACCGATCGATGCCGGCTGGCGGGCTGACGGGTGAGTTCGCACGTCGGTGATCGGCTCACGCCTCGAGGCCGAGCCGTGACCGGGTTGCGTGGTGACGTGCTGGCGCTGACGCAGGGCAAAACCATGACACGCGATGATGCGGCAAGGGCCCACTATTCAGGCACGACAAGCGAAAACGGAAGGGCAGGAAGAAAGGCACGCGCCGAGCGACGCGACGGAGTGGGCAGCGGTGCGGCGCTGATGGGTGAGGTGCATGCGCGATTGCATTTCACCGATGAGTGCTGCGGAATCGAAGTGCGATCGCCCTCGTATCGCTGACGAGAAACGACGTGCAGCCCGTTGAATTCCACGCCTGCGCGACACGCTACAGCATGATCGAGCCGCCGTTCGGTACGCAAACAACAGCTCCCGAATATTCTCACCTTACGCGTTCGTCGAAGCGGCCCGGCCCCGACAAACGCTCATGCCCGCACGAGCGGGGCAGCCGGCAAACGTACCGAACCGCCCCGCCGGCACTCAGACCGTCCAGTCGAGAATCACCTTGCCGCTTTCACCGGACAGCATCGCGGCGAAGCCTTTCTCGTAATCGTCCGCCGCAAAGCGATGCGTGATGATCGGCGACAGATCGAGACCGCTTTGCAGCATCGCGACCATCTTGTACCAGGTCTCGAACATCTCGCGACCGTAGATGCCCTTGATCTCGAGCCCCTTGAAGATCACCTGGTTCCAGTCGATCGCCGTCTGCGCGGGCGGAATGCCGAGCAGCGCGACCTTGCCGCCGTGATTCATCGCCTCGAGCAGGCTCGTGAACGCGCTCGGCACGCCCGACATCTCGAGACCGACGTCGAAGCCTTCCGTCATGCGCAGGTCGGCCATCACGTCGCGCAGCGACTCGCGCGCGACGTTGACCGCGCGCGTCGCGCCCATCTTGCGCGCAAGTTCGAGCCGGTAGTCGTTGATATCGGTGATCACGACGTTGCGCGCGCCGACGTGCTTCGCGATCGCGACGGCCATGATCCCGATCGGGCCCGCGCCGGTGATCAGCACGTCCTCGCCGACGAGATTGAACGACAGCGCCGTATGCGTCGCGTTGCCGAACGGATCGAAGATCGACGCGAGATCGTCGGAGATCTCGGGCGGAATCTTGAACGCGTTGAACGCGGGAATCGCCAGGTACTCGGCGAACGCGCCTTCACGGTTCACGCCGACGCCGACGGTGTTGCGGCACAGATGCCGGCGCCCCGCGCGACAGTTGCGACAGAAGCCGCACGTGATGTGGCCTTCGCCGGACACGCGATCGCCGATCGCGAAGCCGCGCACTTCCTGCCCCATCTCGACGATCTCGCCGACGTATTCGTGACCGACGTGCATCGGCACGGGAATCGTCTTCTGCGCCCAGTCGTCCCACTTCCAGATATGGATGTCGGTGCCGCAGATCGCCGTGCGGCGAATCTTGATCAGCACGTCGTTGTGTCCGACTTCGGGGCGCTTCACGCGCGTGAGCGTGAGGCCCGGGCCGCGTTCGAGCTTTGCCAGTGCTTTCATGGTCGCGCCTCCGTCAGACGATGCCGAGCGACTTGCCGACGCGCACGAACGCGGCGACCGTCTGATCGATCTGTTCGGGCGTATGCGCGGCGCTCATCTGCGTACGGATGCGCGCGCGACCGCGCGGCACGACCGGGAACGAGAAGCCGATCACGTAGACGCCTTCGGCCAGCAGCTTGTCGGCCATGTTGGTCGCAAGCTGCGCGTCGCCGAGCATCACCGGGATGATCGGATGCGCGCCCGGCACGAGCGTGAAACCCGCGGCCGTCATCTGCTCGCGGAAACGCGCGCCGTTCTCGCGCACGCGTTCGCGCAGCTTCGCCCCTTCGTCGCTGCCGAGCAGTTCCAGCACCTTCAGCGACGCGGCGGCAATGCTCGGCGTCAGCGTGTTCGAGAACAGGTACGGGCGCGAACGCTGGCGCAGCAATTCGACGATCTCGCGGCGGGCCGCGACGTAGCCGCCCGATGCGCCGCCCAGCGCCTTGCCGAGCGTGCCGGTGATGATGTCGACGCGACCGTCGACGCCGCAGTGCTCGGGCGTACCGCGGCCATGCGCGCCGATGAAG
The DNA here is from genome assembly GCF_905339915.1 of Burkholderia sp. BCC1985. Lineage (NCBI taxonomy): Bacteria > Pseudomonadati > Pseudomonadota > Betaproteobacteria > Burkholderiales > Burkholderiaceae > Burkholderia > Burkholderia sp. BCC1985. The sequence goes on along the minus strand of NZ_CAJPGY010000006.1, from coordinate 250,281 downwards.
CCGACCGCGTGCGAATCGTCGACCATCACGAGCGCGCCGTAACGATCGGCGAGGTCGCAGATGCCTTTCAGGTCGGCGATGATGCCGTCCATCGAGAACACGCCGTCGGTCGCGATCAGCTTGTGGCGCGCGCCCGCGGCGTCGGCTTCCTTCAGCTTCGCCTCGAGGTCGGACAGGTCGTTGTTCTTGTAACGGAAACGCTTCGCCTTGCAGAGGCGGATGCCGTCGATGATGCTTGCGTGGTTCAGCTCGTCGCTGATCACCGCGTCGTTCTCGTCGAGCAGCGTCTCGAACAGGCCGCCGTTCGCATCGAAGCAGCTCGAATAGAGGATGCTGTCCTCGGTGCCGAGAAACGATGCCAGCGCGCTTTCGAGCTGCTTGTGCACGGTTTGCGTGCCGCAGATGAAGCGCACCGACGCCATGCCGAAGCCGTCCTGGTCGAGACCGGCCTGCGCCGCGGCGATCAGGCGCGGATCGTTCGCCAGACCGAGATAGTTGTTCGCGCAGAAATTCAGCACGCCGGCACCGCCGGCGAGCCGCACGGCCGCCGCCTGGGGACTCGCGATCTCGCGCTCGGTCTTGTAAAAACCGTCCGCGCGGATCTGGTCGAGCGTCCCGCGCACCTGGGCGAGAAAGGCATCACGCATCGCAAAGCTCCTGACAGGGATTCGCATCCCGTCGCGCGCCACTCGTGGCGGCGGCGCAACGGCCTGCTACTGTTATAGTCGGTCGTTCGATTGACCGCATTTATCCGATATTCCGAACTAGAATTCGAAATACCGAACAACTCTAAGCGAACGGAAACCAAATGGCAAGTTCCTCCGCGTCGCGGCGCACGCCTGCCAGCGCCGCACCGCAAGCGCCGGGCGTGACGCCGCCGCGCGTCGGCGAGCAAATCCAGCGCCTGCGCAACGAGCGCAAGCTGACGCTCGACGACCTGTCGCGTGCGGCTGGCGTATCGAAGTCGATGCTCTCCGAGATCGAGCGCGACAAGGCCAATCCGACGATCGCAGTCGCATGGCGGCTCACGAATGCGCTCGGCATCACGCTCGACGAGCTGTTCTCTCAACCGAAAGCGCCGGAGACGATCCGCGTGGACGGCCCGCACGACATCCCGACGCTCGCCGGCCACGACGGCCGCTATCAATTGCGCGTATGGGGCCCGATCGACCTGGCCGGCAAGTTCGAGTGGTACGAACTGACGCTGCCGGGCGGCGGCGCGCTCGTATCGAACGCGCACGAACCCGGCACGCGCGAGCACCTCACCGTGCTGCAGGGCGCGATGGAAATCGAAGCCGCGGCGGCGAGCCGACGCCTGAAGGCGGGCGACACCGCGCGCTACCCGGCCGACACGCCGCACGCGATCCGCAACCCCGGCAAGACCGAGGCGCGCGCACTGCTGATCGTGATTCATCGCTGACGATGCGGGTAGCTGGCCGAAAGGCCAGTTGCGGAAGACACTGTATATTTGTACAGTATACGGACATTCCGCCATGCATGGCCGGGGCGGCGCACCGAGGCGCCGCGCCGGTCGACAGGAGCCTGCGATGACAGAAGAACAAGATTTGGCCGCGCTCAGCTTCAAGGCTGCCGCGCACGACCTCGAACTGATCGTTCGCCATATAGCCGGGCGCTACATCCGTCAGCGCGTCCCGCTGTCGTGGCGCCTGCTGCACGCGATCGAAGCCGAGGCGCTCGCCGATCTCGGCTTTGCCAGCCGGCACGAGGCCGGCATGCGTCAACTGTTCGAACGGCCGTCGGACATGACCTTTCCCGAAACGGACGATCCGATCGACTTCGGCCGATCGAACGCGCTGCCCGCCGTGTTCTCGTTCGCGGTCCTCGCGTATGAAGCCGCGGCCAAATCGCAGGAAGCGGCGCCCCGCGAGCGCGTTCACCGCCCGTCGAAGGCGTGGGGCGACTGACGTCAGGCCCGAGCGTCCGTCACGGTGGGCGGCTCCCGCATCCTGCTGTCCGCGACGTTGCGGAAAGGGCTACCATATACGCAACTAACGGAATAAATGACATGTCCCTTCCCACGCCCTCCGACACCCCGGCACGCCCGGAAGAAAAGGATCTGTTCGACCGCGGCGCGTCCGACTGGATCATCTCGCCCGAAGCCGCGTTCGACGCGTGGCTTGCCATGCAGGACTACCGCCGTTCGTCGGCCGACGTCTACCGCGCGCAATGGGGCGCCTTTCTTGCGTGGCTGCGTGCAAACCAGAAAAACCTGGCCACCGTCGATACCGCAACGATCGCGAACTTCGTCGGCGAGCTTCCGATCCGGAAAACACAGAGAATGCGTTATTTGCGGCTGATCGAACGCGTGCTCGACCACATCCGGCGCACCGAGTTCGCGTCCACCAACCCGGCCCGCTTCATTGCTCAGGATGGCGAAGCGAACTGGCGTCAGGCACGCGACAACGAGCCAACCGGTTTCCTGACGCCGGCCGAACGCGCAAAGTTGCTGGCCTACCTGTTTTCGCCGATCGGCGTGTCGGGCTCCGCATACTGGAAAGAGCGGCGCGACCGCGCGCTCGTCGCCGCGTTTCTCGGCGCCGGCGTGAAGACCGGCGAAGCACGCGTGCTCACGATTAGTTGCATCAATACGAGCGGAACGTCGCTGCAGATCCCGTCGACGCATCCCGATTTCGCGCGCGAAACCCATCTGGCGTCGTTCGCGATCGCGTTGCTCGAAGCATGGCTCGTGGAGCGCAAGCGCCAGGAGATTCCCGGCGAGCTCGTGTTTCCCGCATCGCATGCCGGGCGGCCGATGCACAAGGCGACGATGCTGCGCGCGATCGACGCGATCGTCGAATCCGCGGGGCTGACGTCGTCGCGCACCGCGCGCGCGAGTCCGCAAACGCTGCGCAATACCTATGCGGCCGAGCTGTTCGAACACGACGTACCGCCCGAGCGGGTCGGTAAATGGCTCGGCTTCGTGCGGCCGATCTCGTCGAACCGGCTGCACCGCGCGTGGAAAAACTGGCGTGACGATCTCGCGAATGGTGACGCTTCCGACCAGGACGAAACTCACTGATGACGAACCGGCTGCTCACGCGACGTGATCCGTGAGCAGCCTTGTGTGGCGTAGCCTCACCGTTTCGCAGCTCCCGAAAAACCTCACCTCACGCGTCCCGAATCACCTCACCTGTGCGATCGCTGTGCCGACCGGCGCGTCAATCGCGTGCAAAGCGTGCGATCGCTTCGAATCGTGAAGGCCAGGGCCCCGACGCATGTTCGCATTCGGGGCACGATACTTCGAACCCGTCGTCGCCGTGCGACAACTCCGGTTCGCCGTCGCAATGCGGGCACTGGGTCGGCACCGGAATTTCATGGTCCAGTGACGTCCCGATCGCGGAAAACGCATCGGCATCCAGCTGACCGGCATCGGCCAGGCGCCGGATCAGCGCGGAAATCTCGGGGTTCATCCCGCGGCTCGCGCGCAGCGTATTCACCTCGCGCGTCGCACGCTCCAACTCGTCGCCCTGGCTGCGAAGCTGTTCCTCGAGCCGGTCCGCGCGGGCCTTGGTCGAACTCAGTTGCTGAAGGAAATCGAATTCCTTGCGTTGCACGTCGCGCAAACCGCTCTGGTAGGTCGACGCCATGCTGCGCAGCGAGTCCAGCTCGACCAGCATCGGTTTGACGCGGCGCTCGGCTTCGGCCACCGCATCCTTGATCTGCTGCGCATAGTGTTCGGTGCGCTGCTGCAATTCGGCTTGCAGCGTGTCGATACGGTCGCGCAGCGCCGCGTTCTGCGTCTGTTCGGCATCGACGCGGCCGGCCATGGCGGCCAGTTCCTTTTCGAGTCGGGCGACTGTGGTGAGCAGCGTCGCCTCGTTTGCCGAACCGTGCGTCGATTGCGAGGCTAGTTGCACCTCGAGCTCGGTCACACGCGCCTGCAGCTGCTCGTTGCGGGCTTCGCTGCGCGTCAGCGCGCCCTCGAGGGTTTCCTGGCGAACCGTGGCGTCGCGCAGCCGCTGTTCCGCATCGGTCACGCCGGCGCGGATTTGCTCGCGGTCGACATCGAGACTTTCCCTGGCCGCTTTCAACGCCTCTTCATATAGCGCGCCGAGCAATGCGCCGGCCTTTTCCTCGACCGCTTTCGGAATCGCCGCACCGTCGAGCCGAACCTTCGACGCGGCACGGATCCGTTCCCAGAAATGATCGATGTCCTTCGGAATGTCGCTGGCACTGCCGGTCTGGGTCAGATCGCGGACATTGGCGGCCGACGGCCGGATGCCGAGATCGAAAAACAGGCGCTTGCAGGCATGCAGCGACAACTCCTGGCGGCGCGCGCCGCTCGCGCGTAGCGATTCGAGTTCTTCCCGGATGGCTTCACGTATTTCATCCAGCGTCATGGCAGGACTCACAGACATTGAAATGTTGTGATCATAACGGAATACGTATTTTTTGATACCTGTTTTTGTCGGCCGCGGTGAATTTGCGTCGCTGTGCACAGAAATCGGCGCTGTGAGCCGATCTGGATGAGCCAGCGTCCCGATTCCGTGAAACAAAGCGAAGAAAGCGAGCCAAGTACTTGTGCTGAAAGCGTTTTTTAGCAAGCCCCGAAAAAGGGCATTTGTTTCACATGATGGGCGTCACGCTCACTGTCGGTGTTCAGGGGTTGGGGTCTCTGTGGAAAACTCGACGACCGATGTCTTGAGAGTATTAGAAGTAAACACCCTTGAACCCTTAGTTAAAAACGTTAACGCCACGGCACAGCCTTATGTAGCAAGGCTTTCCGGCCGACAAGGTGAAGTTTTACGGGAACCAAGGTGATCTTCTGCGGGAGCTGAAGTGATGGGGTTCGGGGATCTGCGTGAGCCGATGCAGGAAAGGTCGTGAGCGGATTCGGGATCACAGTGAAATGCGAGATTTCCCAAAGGTGAGGCTTTTCGGGGCTGCACAGCCATGGAACCCGCGCTGTGCCTGAGCGCACAGTTTTCTGCCTGTGCAGACATAGGTGAGAATTTGCGGGACCTTACTCGCGCCCCTATTCTGCCCATCTTTTGGGCAGTTTTCATGAAAGGTGAGGCTTCACGGGACTCCACAGGGATTTGCTGTGAGGATTTCCGGGAAACGATGGTCATTTTGCACAGCAAAAGTGCCCTGTGGGGCCTGTGAAGCCTGAAAGGTGAGGCTTTTCGGGAGCGAAATCCGGGTTTTCCTGCCCGGATCCCGTTGAGGTGAGCTTTTTCGGGACACCGATCTCAGGCTGCCGTTTGCCTGATAGGTGAGCCTTTTCGGGAGCGCCATTTGCTCGAAAGTAGGGCAAAGGTGAGGCTTTTCGGGACCCATAACGGGGCGAATTCGCTGAAAAGCCCGCCGGGACTGGCAGAAATCTGATTTTTGCTGTGCCACTTTTTGGCACAGGTGAGAGTTTTCAGGAGTCGATACACAGCTGCCGCCGACGTTCGCCTGCCGCAAAGGTGAGGCTTTTCGGGGGCGATCGCCGGACACAGCGGAACGCCTGCTGCACATAAGTATCGGACGGCATTGACATTTTTGATACCGCGGCGGTTACGGTGAGGTTTTTCGGGAGCCGTATCCGCATCCGTTGGAGCGCCGCTTTTTTCAATAAGGTGAGGCTTTTCGGGAGGTCCTGGCTGGCGATCCCGCGTGTGCCGGGGACTCGTCTGGATCCGGCGCACAGAATTCGGAGCCGTTGAGGTGAGAATTTTCGGGACCGAACGGTTTCTGTGCGCTGTACAATGCGCGCCCGGGCCCGTGAATCGGCTTCGATGGCGTCGCCCCGCATCCTTTTTGGCGCGGTTTCCGGGTCCCTGGCGTGGTTGCGGTCGCCCCGGTCAGCCGCGCCTGTACATGCATACAGGCCGGTGCGGGCCTGTCCACTCGATGTCGCGACGTCCAGTGGCGACCCTGTGACGAGGACCCGGAAGCGCAGTCGCAAAATTACGACAAATCGAAAGGTGAGCCGATACGGGAGCAAGTTTCGCACGTGTCGAGCACAGGCAAAAATCTGTGAATCCGCGCATCCCGCGACACGTCTGGACGAGTCCGAAACGCTGTAAATCCGGACCGGTGAGGGTTTTCGGGAGAGGGTTGGGGTGAGTGCCGTTTCACACGCGCACTTCACCCGCTATGGTGAGCATGTCGTTCTGGACGCACATCACCACAGGCGCTATCCTTCCGTGAAACTTCTCCTCCGACCCGACGCATGGCCACGAAGCGCGCCAAGAAAACCGATGTGGATGTGGTGAGTGCCAGTTCAGCCGAATTGCGTAAGGCCGTCGAGGCGATCGCAATTCAGCCGAAGAGCGGCAAGATCACGCTCCTGACCCGCAAGCTGTTCAACGTCCTGCTCGCCGTCGCGCAGCAGGCCGACGACTCGGGCGATACGTATCGCGCGCTGCTGTCGGATATCGTCGCCAACTCCGCCTTCGATTCGAACGACACCGCGCTGGTGAAGGAACACCTGCGCCGCATGGTCTCGGTCCAGGTCGAATGGAGCACGGGGACGTCGAGCCAGAAGCCGGGCCGCAAGTGGGGGATCTCGACGCTGATCGCCGATGCCGAAATTCTCGAGGATCCGGCTACCCGCCGCGTGTGGGTCGAATTCTCGTTCGCACCTAAGATCAAGAAGAAGTTGCTCGACCCGGTCCAGTACGCGCGTCTGAGCCTGCAGTTCCAGAGCCAGCTGCGCAGCAGCGCCGGTCTCGCGCTCTACGAGATCTGCGTGCGCTACCTGACGAACCCGAGCCACCTGACGATGCGCGAGCCGTGGGAATGGTGGCGGCCGATCCTGTCGGGCACGCCCGATACGGAAGCCGGCGACGAGGCGAAGCGCGAGTACAAGTACTTCAAGCGCGACTACCTGCGTCCGGCGATCGCCGAGGTCAATGCGGTCACCAACATCTTCGTCGAACTGATCGAACATCGCGAAGGGCGCCGGGTCGCGGAGATCCAGTTCCGCGTGACCGAGCGCAAGCAGCCGATGCTCGCGCTCGACGAGCATCCGAACGTGTTCGACAGCACGCTGGTCGACCGGATGGTGAAGCTCGGGATTCCGCTCAAGGAAGCGCAGACGCTCTACGCGGACAGCGAGGAAAACCGGATTCGCGCCGCGCTGCAGATGACCGAGCAACGGATGCGCAGCACGACGCTGCCGCCGGTGCGCAGCGCGCCCGCGTTGTTCAAGGATGCGCTGAAGAAGGGTTATGCGCCGCCGGTCGAGTCCGTCGACGCGCTGCCGTCGGGCACGCCTGCCGCGAAGGTCGTCGCGGCGCAGCCGGACGATCTGAAGGCGCGTCTGTTGAGCGAATTCGCGGCGTTCCGCCGCAAGGAAGCGAAGGTGCTGTACGAGGAGCAGGGCGACGCGGAGCGCGAAGTGGCGCGCGAGTCGTTCGAGTCGGAAGTGCTGCCGACGATGGGCTCGCACCTGCGTGACGACTGGCGCAAGCGCGGCCTCGATTCGAAGCTGGCCGAGACGGCGTTTTTCGACTGGCTGGCCCAGAAGACCTGGGGCGAGCCGACCGACGGCGACCTGCTGTCATTCACCCTGAATCAATCGCGGGCCGCCTGAGGCCTGTTCAGGCCCCTCTGACGGGCCGCCGCCGGCCGCCCGCCCAACCGGCGGGCCCGGCGCATCGCCAGGCCCTGCCGGCCGTTTCCATCAGTCCGACAACAGCATCCGCTCGAGCTGCTCGAGGATCGCGTCGCGCTTGTCCTTCGGGAGGCCGCGCAGGCGCAGTTCGATGCGGTCTTCGCCATACGACTTCAGGTCGCCGACCGACTTGCCGCCGAGCTTGATCTCGAGACGCTGCGCATAGCGCTGGCGGCCCGCCGGCTTCGGCGTTTCCTGCGCCGCGACGCGGCCCTTGACGATGTCCGACACCTGACGCGTGCTGAGATCGTCGGACACGATCTTGTTGATCAGCCGCAGCGTCGCCTCGGTGCCGCGCGCGTTGTGATAACGGCCGACCTGATACGCCATGTTCGAACCGAAACGATCGGGACGCGCGACCATCTCCTGCATCACGCTTTCCGGCAGCTTGCCGATCGACAGCGCGACCGCGACCGTCGACTCGTCGAGGCCGAGATGCTCGGACAGTTCCTTCTGACTCAGGAAGTGCTTGTCGTCGAGGAAGCGGCGCCATACGACGGCGTTGTCGAACACCGTCTGCGAATCGCGTTGCACGTTCAGGTCGTAGCCGAGCTTGTAGCTCTGGATCCCGATCGGCACGTCGATCACGATCGCCTTTACCGACTCCTTGTTCGCTTCCTTCAGCGCGCGCACGCGGCGGCCGCCGTCGCTGACGAAATACGAGCCCGGATTGTCGTAGTCCGGAATCACGTGGATCGCCTGCTGCTGCCCCTGCTTCGCGAGGTTGACCGCGAGTTCGGCAATCGACGACTTCAGATAGAAGTGCCGCGGGTTGAACGGGCTATGCTTGATCGCCTTCAACGGCAGTTCGATTACCTGGCCGGGCGCATAGCGGTTCTCGAGGCGCCACGCGCGATATTGCGGCGACTCGTCGATCGACGGATCGAGCAGGACGTCCGGAGACGGTGGCGGCGTGATGTCCTTCTTGGCGGACTTCGTCGGGGCCGGCGTGGCCGTCTCGGATTTGACGATGCCGTCGATGGCATTCAGCCGATCAAGCGCCGTGCGCTTCTCGCTCGTCGTGATATCCGGGCGCGCTTGGAATCCTTTTGCAAATTGGGAGGGTTTCATGTGACTCCTTTATGCGCATAAAGTCAGGGCAGCATGGCGACGATTTCGTCGGCACATGCGCGAATTTCCGCGGCGGCCAGCTTGGCGCCGCGATCGTTCATCTGCAGCACGGTCTGACCGAGCGCCATTGCCTGCTTATACGCTTCCCGGGTCGGGATTTGCGTCTTCAGCAACGGGAAGCCGAGCTCCTCGAGCGCACGCTTGAGCTCGCGGGTCAGCATGCGCTTCTCTTCGGTCTTGTTCAGCAGGAAGACGGCACGGAGGTCTTCGTTCATCACCTGCGCCTGCTGGATCAGCTTCACCAGCCCGACGCTCGACCAGTAATCGGCTGGCGACGACGAAGTCGGGATCACGGCGATCGATGCGGCCAGCAGCACGACGCCGGAGACTTTCTCGGTGATCGACGGCGGGCAATCGACGACGATGATGTCGTAGTCGTTGATGAACTTCTTGATCTCGCGATGGATCTGGCCGCCGGCTTCGGCGAGATTGACGACCGGGAACGGGATGCCGGCGTCGCTGTCACCGGATGCGCTCGACCAGTGAATCAGTGTGTTTTGACCGTCGGCGTCGATGACGAGGACGCGCTTCCCTTTCTCATGGAATGCCGCGCCGAGGTGCATGGCAATCGTGCTTTTGCCGACGCCACCTTTTTGTTGAGTGACTGCAATGATTTCCGCGGCCAATTTTCACTCCTGTTTTTGGTCGTTGGAATTCTACAGGACGATATTTATATTTCAATGAAATTGTCGTTTGCCAACTACGCGTTAGCCATTCGGGCTATCGGTTTATGCGCATAAACGAATGGGGACGCTGGCTGACTGGAGCGGATGGCGGTGAGATTGCTGCGGTGGATGATGAGCCGATGGATCGTCGTGACGACAGGCGTTTCTGCCCGTCGTTCGAGAAGCTGATCGGCGCAATGTGTTGGCGCCTGCCCTGTCGATAGCCGAACGCGCGGGGCCTTGGTGACGGAGGAGTTTGTGCGCATAAACTTCGGCGGTGCAGGAGAGCATCTGCGAGTCGGCGTCCTCGCTTGAGCACGGGCCTGGATGACGAACGCGGCGCGACTCAGGCCGGCACGATACTCGCGCCGTGTGCCGTGTGCCGTGTGCCGTGCGCCGTGCGCCGTGCGCCGTGCGCCGTGCGCCGTGCGCCGTGCGCCGTGCGCCGTGCGCCGTGCGCCGTGCGCAGCGTGCAGCGTGCAGCGTGCAGCGTGCAGCGTGCAGCGTGCAGTGGTGAAGCGGTGAAGCGGTGAAGCGGTGAAGCGGTGAAGCGGTGAAGCGGTGGCCGCCCCAAGCGTTTATGCGCATAAACCATTGAGAGGCTCGGCAGCGATCGGCGGCCCCACGTCGGCAAGCGCGCATTAATACGTCCCGCGACAATGCCCCGGACGGACGCGATCGCGTATCGCCCCGCTGATCGTTCGAGGCATCGAAGTGTCCGGCCCAGTCGCGATATCAGTGGACCTCCCCACCTCGCGAAGCGACAGCTTTATGCGCATAAACCCGGCGACGGATAAAACCAAAACCGTACGGTGGCCCTCGCGTGAGAACCTGCAACACGCCGTAGCGGTGAGTCGTCGTTCATCGGCGCTCGCCACCGCAGACGTCCTTGGCGATTGCCCATACAACGCACTTTATGCGCATAAAGGCATCACGCGCTCTGCGCGCTCGTCGGCTCGAACGATTCCTCCCCGCACGCCGCACCGTACTCCAACTCCCCTTTCGCCCGCGCGCCGGTCCCCGCCGAAACGCACGCAACCAGACTGGCTACAATACGTGCCTTTCCTATCCAGGTCCGAATGATGATCACGATCTACCACAACCCCCGCTGCTCAAAGTCCCGCGAGACGCTCGCACTGGTCGAGACGTTGAACACCGCCGGCACGCAGGTGAATGTCGTCGAGTATCTGAAGACGCCGCCGACGGTCGAGGAACTGGAAGCGTTGCATCGTCAGCTCGGGCGCCCGGTGCGCGACATGCTTCGCGACGGCGAAGAGCCGTACAAGACGCTGGATCTGGCCCGTGCGAGCCTGACCGACGCGGAGGCCTATGAAGCGATTGCGGCTCATCCGATTCTGCTGCAGCGTCCGATCGTCGTGTATCGAGGCAAGGCGGCCATCGGCCGTCCGCCCGAGTCGGTGCGCGCGCTGTTCGAATAATTGTTGTTCGGCGTATTTTTCTTATCGCATGATCCCGGCGCGAGCGCGCCGGGAATAAGCGGCTGAATTCGCGAGCCGCAATCGACCACCGTGGCTACGCTGCCGATGGTCATCAAATGAACCGCTCGTAGCAGAAATCACAAGGCAGCAACTCAGCCCTGCCCGTCGCCCGACGACTCATCCCGATCGCCACCCGCTTCATCCCCCGTCCCCCGCCCCGCCGCCGCATGCGCTGCCGTCCGCAGCAGCGCGATCTGCCCGCGATACACTCGGCATCCGCTGCAAGTCGGCAGATGCACATGCACCTGCATGCGCTCATGAAGCGTCAAGGACCGGTCGAGCGCATCCGACAGCAGTCGCGTCACGTCCCTACATTTCCCCGGCAGCATCTTCGGTCGTCATTCCTTTTTCGCTGAGGCAGGTGCGCAGGCGCGTGCGCGCCCGATACAGCAACACGCTGCAATGATTCGTCGTCAACGTCAGTTCGCTGCAGATGTCGGCAATCTCGACGTCGAGGAATTCGCGCATCATGAACACGCGTCCGATGTGTTCCGGCAAGTGGTCGAGGCAGACCTGGAACAGCATCCAGAACTGCTGTTGCTGCAATAGCGTTTCGGGCCGCGGCCACGGCCGCGGCTTCGTGTGCGGCGCCCAATGCCCGTTTTCCTTGAAGAGTTCGCGATCGAGCGCGGATTCGCCGTCGAGTTCCGCATCGAGCGCGGACAGGCTCACCGTCCGCTGCCGCGCGCGCAGGATGTCGATCAGCTTGTTGCGCAGGATGCCGAAGACCCAGGTCTTGTGGGCGGACCGTCCCGCGAACTCGCCCGCGTGCGACCACGCGGCGGTCAGCGCTTCCTGCACGGCATCCTCGGCCGCATCGGCATCGCGGAGCTGGAGTCGCGCGAAGCGCAGCAGGTCGCGCCGCAGTTGCGCGAGATAGGCAGGGTCGTCGTACGCGGACAGCATGGCAGGTCGGGAGCCTTACGAAGCGAAAGCGCTCGCGTGCGCGCCACCGGGCGGGCGCATCGCGGTGTGCGAGCAGCTTACTGGGCGAGACGCTGCGCTGCAACGCATGTTCCGTCGCGAATTCACGAAGCCGGCCGGCGCGCTGCGCTATGCTTGCCGAAGCCTGGCGTCGCGCGTCGCGAAATCGCGACGCGGGCGGTCTGTAACATCAGACCATAACGGTCAAGTTATCCACAATTTCTGTGGAAAACCTTGTGGAAAGTCAGCCGGTCGGCCCCGTGGGACGGCTCGCGGGCTGGCTTGCCTATAAACAGACCTTTGTCGCCTGCCCAGAATCAATCGACCCGATTCCTTACTCACCGGAAGGAGAAAGCCATGTCCTATCGTGTTGCAGTCGTCGTCGGCAGCCTGCGTCGCGGTTCCTGGAACCGCGCGCTCGCGCAAGCCGTGATCTCGCTCGCCCCCGCCGATTTCTCGTTCGAATTCGTCGAGATCGGCGAACTGCCGCTCTACAGCCAGGACTACGACGCGGACTTTCCGGAAGTCGCGAAGCGCTTCAAGCAGTCGATCGAGGCGGCCGACGCGCTGCTGTTCGTGACGCCCGAGTACAACCGCTCGATCCCGGGCGTGCTGAAGAACGCGCTCGACTGGGGCTCGCGCCCGTGGGGGCACAACTCGTGGTCCGGCAAGCCGGGTGCGGTGCTCGGCACGTCGCCGGGTGCGACCGGCACCGCGCTCGCGCAGCAGCACCTGCGCAACGTGCTTGCGTATCTCGACGTGAAGACGCTCGGCCAGCCGGAAATGTTCATCAAGCACGACCCGGCGCGTATCGACGACGAGGGCCAGATCGTCAGCGAAGACACCCGCAAGTTCCTGCAGGGTTTCGTCGACCGCTACGTCGACTGGGTGCGCGTGCTGAAGGCGGCCTGATCGCCGTCTCCTTGCCGCCGCCGGCACCGGCCCGCATGCCGCGGGTCAGGCGCCGGCGTGCCGTGCGTCGCGCGCTTCCCGGATGCCGAGCAGGATCTCGTCGAGCAGCGCGATGTCGAACGGCTTCGACAGCACGCGCACGTCGACGGTACGCGTGCGGTCGAGTTCCTCCGCGTAACCCGTGACGAGGATCACGGGCAGCTTCCCCGGCCGCTTGTCGATCGCTTCGGCGAGATCGATGCCGTTCAGGCGACCCGGCATGTGGATATCCGAGATCACCAGGTCGAATGCGTCGTTCGCGGCCGCGCCTTCGATCAGGCGCAGTGCGTCGTCGGCGGTGGGCGCATAGGTGACGCGGTGCCCGAGCAGCGTGAGCAGCGCCTCGGTGCCGGCCGCGACTTCGCTGTTGTCCTCGACCAGCAGCACGTGCAGGCCGGCAAGCCCGCCCGCGTCGTGCACGGTGGCCTGCGGTCGCGCGACGATGTCCTCGACGCGTGCGCGCGGCAGGTACAGGCGCACCGACGTCCCGGCGCCGACCGCGCTGTCGATCGTCGCGAGTCCGCCCGAGCGCTCGCAGAACGCGAACACCTGCGGCAGCCCGAGCCCCGTTCCCATCCCCTGCGCCTTCGTCGTGAAGAGCGGCTCGAACGCGCGCGCGAGCACGTCGGGCGGCATGCCCGAGCCCGTATCGTCGAGCGAGATCTGCACGAAGTCGCCGGTCAGCGGAAAGCCGTCCTCGCGGCGCAGCGTCACGTTGCGCGCGCCGACCGTGAAGCGGCCGCCGACCGTCATCGCATCGCGCGCGTTGACGGCGAGATTGATCACCGCGAGCTCGAGCTCCGCGACATCGACCCGGATCGGCCATACGCCGGGCTCGATCGCGATGACCAGCAGCGATTTCGAACCGAGCGACGTCTTCAGCAGTTCGCGGCACGTGCCGAGCCATTGACCGACGTCGATCGTCTCGCTGTGCAGCGGCTGCTTGCGCGCGACGCCGAGCAGCTGGCGCGTGAGCGACTGGCCGTTCTTCAGCGCGCGTTCGATCGCGCCGAGTTCCTTGTCGAGATGCTGGACGCCGCGTCGCCGCGCGATCTGCACGTTGCTGGAGATGATCATCAGCAGGTTGTTGAAGTCGTGCGCGACGCTGCCGACCAGGTTGCCGAGCGCCTGCATCTTGCGCGACTGCCGGTACGCGGATTCGATCGAGCGTCGCATCGACGCTTCGGCCTGCCAGCGGTCCCAGGCCTCCTCTTCCGCCTTCAGCCGCTTCAGCGACAGCCAGATCACCGACCACAGCGCGATCGACGGCGCGAACATCGAGATGAACAGCACGCTCAGGTGTTCGTACCATTCACGCCAGATCGCCGACGTGCGGTACGCGCAGGTCACGTACACGGGGTAGCTGCCGACCTGGCGGTACGCGACGATCTCGCTGCTGGCGCCGTCGTGGCGCACCCGCACGACGCCCGCGCGCGGATCGCTTTGCGCGTTGCCGAAGGTGGCCGTGAGATCGGTGTGCGCGAGCGACGGCGGCGGCGGATACGACGCGATCACCGCGCCGTCGGAACGCGCGAGCGCCATCGTCATCGGGGTGGCCGCGCCGCCGAGCAGGTCGCGGTAGAACGCGTTGAAATACGACGACTTCAGCGCGATCGACACCATGCCGGCGAACGAACCGTCGCTATGGCGTCGCGCGACGCCCGTGTTGAACACGGGGATGTTCTCGAGCTTGAGCGGCCCCATCATCAGCTTCGAGATGTGTTCGATCACCCGGCCGTCGCGGATGCCGGCGAAGTCGTCGCGGTTCGCGATCGACGCATAGGGCGCCGGATAGTAGAGGCTGTTGGCGAGCAGCATCCCGCTCGCACCGAAGATCGACACCGCGGCCACCTGCGGATAGCCGCCGCCGATCGTATTCAGCGCTTCGTGGATGTCGGATTCGTGGCGGCGCACGGTGGCGTCGTCCATGTCCTGCACGAGGTCGACGATGCGCGCATCGAGCGTCTCGCTCAGGTCGAACACCTTGAGCGCATGTTCCTCGGCGACGCGCACGGTGCGCATCGTCACGTCGCTCGCCGCGGCTTCGCGGGCCTTCAGGTCGTTGTACGCCATGACCGACACGTAGATGCACGGCAGCACGATCGCCGCGACCAGCAGCACGATCAGCGTCACGCGCCGGACCGCGAAATCGTGCTCGGGCGCGCCGGACGCATAGTTGCCGTCGTCCTGCCAGTCGTCGGCGGGCGGTGCGGTGTGCGTGCGGGAGTCGGCGGGACGTTCGGACGTCATCGAAGAAAGCGGGTGAAGCGGAGGTGTTCCATCATAAACGAGTTGCGCACGTGCGCCGTACCGCCGCACCGATGTGCAACCTGGTGATTCCGACAGGGGCACGGTGAAAGTTTGAAAACGCTATGAATCCGGCAGCGCAAACGTACACAAAGAAAAATTTTGCGTGCTTATCTCGAAAATGGTCGCGGCTGTTTTCAGAATGCAGGGCGAATGAAGCGATTTTGTTCGAAATGGTGAAAATGGCGAGTTGCACCGCCTTCGGTTTACTCAGAGAATCGCGCCTTGCTTTCCCCATGACAGATATATGCGCCCGCCGGCGTTTGCGGCGCGGTGTGTCGCGTGCCTGGCGCCGCGGCGCCCGCGCGCGGCCGCACGGCGGTGGCCGCGCTTGATCGCATGGCGCCTAAAGAAGCGCGCCGCGCGGTCGTTAACGCGAGAGAGACCATTCCGTATACCGCTTCGCCGCCATGCCTTTGCCGATCGTGATCGCCGACGACTCCTTGCTCGCTCGCAAACTTCTGACAAAGGCACTCCCGGGGGACTGGGACGTCGACGTCGCGTATGCGGCGAATGGTCGTGAGGCCCTGGCGCTCTATCGTGACGGCAAGGCTTCCGTGATGTTTCTGGACCTGACGATGCCCGACATGAACGGCTATCAGGTGCTCGAGACACTGCGCCACGAAGATCTGAACACGTTCGTGATCGTGGTATCCGCCGATATCCAGCCGCAGGCGCAAGCACGCGTGCGCGAGTTGGGCGCGATCGCATTCGTTGCCAAGCCCGTGACGTCGGAGGCGTTGCTGCCCATTCTCAAGGAGTATGGGTTGTATGCCTGAATCGGTGTTCACGGCGGAGCAACGCGACGCGTTGCAGGAAATCGCCAACCTCGCGATGGGCCGTGCCGCCGCACGGCTCGCGCTGCTGCTCGGGCACTTCATCGAGCTGTCGGTACCGCGCGTGCGCGTCGTGAAGGCCGCCGA
The DNA here is from genome assembly GCF_905339915.1 of Burkholderia sp. BCC1985. Taxonomy (NCBI): domain Bacteria; kingdom Pseudomonadati; phylum Pseudomonadota; class Betaproteobacteria; order Burkholderiales; family Burkholderiaceae; genus Burkholderia; species Burkholderia sp. BCC1985. Next base: position 234,254 of record NZ_CAJPGY010000006.1, on the reverse strand, counting down.
TGCGGGCGACGCGCTGCGCGAGATGACGGGCATCCACGAGAACGTGACGGCCGTGCGCCAGGGATTCCGTTCCGACATCAAGGGCGAGGCGATCGTGCTGTGCCGCAGCGCGGGCGTCGCGCGGCTCATGTCGCTGATGGAGCGCACGTTCGGCGACGGCGTGTATGCGGGCATGGCCACGCAGGACGAACTCGTGTTCGATGTCTCGAACGTGCTGATGAGCGCATGCGTCGCGTCGATCCTCGACGAGCTCGGCCGCAAGCCCGTGTTTTTCCCGCCGGGGCTGCTCGGCGCGAACGTGTCGTTCGACGACGTGTTCCAGCCGACCGCGCTCGCCTGGAGCGTCGCGCTGCTGCTCGAAGTGAACTTCGGTCTCGAGGATCACGCGTTCCGCGCACATTTCGTGATGCTGATGGCCGAGGACTCGATCCGGCTGATGGGCGACGCGCTCGACGCGTTGCTGTCCGCGCTATGAACGCGACCCCCGCCGCCACTGCCGCGTCGCTGAGCGACCTCGTGATCGAACGGGTGGGCTTCGGCCTGTTCGTGCTCGACCGCGCGATGACCGTGCTGATGTGGAATCGCTTCATGCAGGACCACAGCGGCATCCCGGCCGCCCACGTGATCGGTCGCAACCTGTTCGACTGCTTTCCGGCGCTGCCGCGCGCGTGGCTCGAGCGCAAGCTCGAGAGCGTGTTCCAGCTCGGCAGCTTCGCGTTCAGCTCCTGGGAGCAGCGGCCCTACCTGTTTCGCTTCGAGCACGACCGGCCGATCACGGGCGGCGTCGACTACATGCAGCAGGATTGCACATTCATGCCGCTCACGCGCGGCCGGGAAGTCGAGGCCGTGTGCGTGACGATCTCGGACGTCACGCACGTGAGCGTGATGCAGCGCGAGCGCGAGGAGGCGGTCGCGAAACTGCGCGAGCATGCGAATCTCGACGGCCTCACCGGCATCGCGAACCGGCGCTTCTTCGAGGCGCGGCTCAGTGACGAGTTCGCGCGCTGGCAACGCTACGGCGGCGACCTGTCGGTGCTGCTGTTCGACCTCGACCACTTCAAGACGATCAACGACCGGTTCGGGCATGCGGCCGGCGATGCGGTATTGCGCGAGACGGCGCGCCGCGTCGCGTCGATCGTGCGCGCGCAGGATACGTTCGGCCGCTTCGGCGGCGAGGAATTCGCGCTGCTGCTGCCGTGCACGAATCTCGACGAAGCGATGCGGGTAGCGGACAAGGTGCGCCACGCGATCGGCAGCACGCCGGTCGACGCGGAAGGCGTCAGCGTGCCGGTGACGGCGAGCGTCGGCGGCGCGTGCGCGACGGCCGGCGCGCTGGCGTGCGACGTGCTCGTGAACGAGGCCGACACCGCGCTCTATCGCGCGAAGCGGCTCGGGCGCGACCGGTCGATCGCGTACGCGTAAGCGCGGCGCGGCCGCAGCGCGGTTACGTGCGGCGTACCGCACACCGCACACCGCACACCGCGCGTGCCGCGCCCCCGTCAGCTTTTCGCGATATCCGCCAGCACGCCGGCCAGCACGGCCGGCTGCGACACGAACGGCGAATGGCTGCTGTCGAGCTGGTGCACGTGCGTCGGATTGCCGGGCACGAACGCGTCGGCTTCGTCGATGAAGCGCTGCTGCAGCGCGGGCAGGATCACGCGATCGGCCAGGCACTTGATGTAATGACGATCGATCGCGCCCCAGCGCGCGGCGGTCGTCGGGATCGCGGTCGCGAACGGCGCGGCCGGCACGTCGCAGGTCATCAGGTTCACCACCGCCTCGAAGTCGGCCTGCGGCACGTCGTCATACAGTGCGCGCTTCACGAGCGCGCGATACGCGGCATCGCCGCTGTGCGCATCGATCCGCAGCGCGCCCGCGACGCGCGGGCTCGCGAGCATCAGCGGGCCCAGCATTTCGCCCTTGTTCTCGGGCGCGCGCACGTAGTCGAGGCCCGGCACGCCCGACGCGGGCATGAACGCCGCGAGATAGACGATCTTCGCGATCTTCTCCGGCGCACGCTCCGCCGCGGCGGTGATCGCGAGGCCGCCCATGCTGTGCCCGACGAGCACGACCTTGCCGCGGCCGAGCGCGTACGCGTCGTCGACGGCCTGCATCACCTGCGTCGCGTAATCGTCGAGCGTGGTGTTCGCGACCGGCGACGGCTCGGCGCCGAAGGCGTCCTTGTCGAGCGGCCGTTCGAGATAGGATGCGGGAAAGCGGGCGTTGATGCCGTGCGCAGGCAGGTCGCGCGCGATCGACAGGTAGCCGCGCGCGGCCAGCGCGGCCGCGACGTGCGCGTAGCACCACGCACCGTGCCACGCGCCGTGCACCAGCACGAAAACGGGATGGTCGGATGGCGCGGTGGCGGTTACGTTCGTCTCCATGGTGTCCGTGTGTTTTTTCGAGAAAGATGTTCATCTTAGACGAAGCCGCGTGGACGAAGCTGCGCGCCCCGGCATGAACGCACGGCCCGAGCGTGCACGGGCTCGCACCGGCTGTCGGGATGCGGCGCTTTTGTCTCGTACAGGCCACATTTCGTCTCGATCTGATTTGAATTTGCGCCGAAGCGCGCTAATTTGACGCTTTGCTCCCGATTGCGCCCCATGAACGTCGATTACCTCTTCTACCGGCGGCCGGACAAACCCGGCCCCTATTCCCTCGACGACCTGGGCGAGACCGCGCCGCCGATCGGCCCGAGCGACATGGTGCGCGCGGGGATCGCGCGTGTGTTCGAGCAGATCGACTGGCAGGAATCGCCCGACGTGCCGGGCGCGTGGTTCGGCACCGGCGGCCCGTCGTTCCAGTTCACGGCGGAGCCCGACGGGCGCGTGACGAGCTTCATGGGCTCGCGGCTCGAACGCCGCTCGATGCTGCAGCTGACCCGCGAAATGGGGCTCATCGCGCTCGACCTGCAGCGCGACATCGTCTACGGCTGACGAGCGGCGCGGTGCCGCTCCCCGCCGCGGCCGGCCATGCCGGCCCGCCAGGCCCCGCGCGGCCCGCCGGGCGCGGCGCGTGTCCGCCATCGAACGTCAAAGATTGCTATACTTTCGCCCAATTCCGGCTTCCGGCCGGTAATTTGTGCCTGTCTGCGTCGATCGTTCGCATATCTCGCACGCATTTGACGCCCTGACCAACCCAGCCGGGCATGGCTTCTTCAATCGCCCCGCGTGGGTGTCTCCGTGGAGCTCGTCTTGGCCGTTTCCAATCTCGTCGTGGACGAACAAGAAACCGACGCCGCTGCCGTCACATCGGGCAGTTCTTTCTATCTGGCGATGCGCATCCTGCCGGCGGTGCAGCGCGATGCGATGTTCCAGGTCTACGCATTCTGCCGTGCGGTCGACGACATCGCCGACAGCGACCTGCCGCGCGCCGAGCGCAACGCGGGCCTCGATCGCTGGCGCGCGGACATCGACGCGTGCTTCGCCGGCCAGCCGCCGCGCCATCTGGTCGCGCTCGAGCGCGAGATCCGCGCGTTCGACCTGAAGCGCGAGGACTTCCACGCGATGATCGACGGGATGGCGATGGACGCTGCCGAGGACATCTGCGCGCCGGACGAACCGACGCTCGACCTGTTCTGCGATCGCGTGGCGAGCGCGGCCGGCCGGCTGTCGGTGAGGATTTTCGGGATCCCGGAGGCGGCAGGCATCAAGCTGTCGCACCACCTCGGCCGCGCGCTGCAGCTGACGAACATCCTGCGCGACATCGACGACGACGCGGCGATCAACCGCTGCTACCTGCCGCGCGAGCTGCTCGCACGCGAAGGCATCGCGATCACCGATCCGGCGACGATCGTGCGCGACCCGGCGCTGCCGCGCGTGTGCGCGACGCTCGTCGAGCGCGCGCTCGAGCACTTCCGCGAAGCGGACGCCGTGATGGATACGTGCACGCGTGCGCAGGTGAAGGCGCCGCGCATCATGTCGGGCGCGTATCGCTGCATCCTGGAAGCCGCGATCGCGCGCGGCTTCGCCGCCCCGCGCGCGCCGCTGCGCAAGCCGAAGGCGCGCATGCTGATGATCGCCGCGCGCTACGCGCTGTTCTGAGCCGATGCCCAGAACCGTCCACGTGATCGGTGCAGGACTCGCGGGCCTGTCGGCCGCCGTCGAGCTGCAACGCCGCGGGCGGCGCATCGTGCTGCACGACGCGCATGCGCACGCGGGCGGCCGCTGCCGCTCGTGGTTCGACGGCGTGCTGAACACGACGCTGGACAGCGGGCTGCATCAGGTTTTCGCGGGGCAATCCGCGACCCAGCGCTACCTGCGCGCGATCGGCGCGGCCGATCGGCTCACGGGGCCCGCGCTGCCTGAATGTCCGGTGGTCGACGTCGCGTCGCAGCAGCGCTGGACGCTGCGTTTCGGCAACGGGCGCTGGCCGTCGTGGCTGTTCGACGCCGCATCGCGCGCGCCGGGCACCACGCCGCTCGATTATCTTGCGCTGGCCTCGCTCGCGTTCGCGCGCACCGGCCGCTCACTCGCACAGACGATGCGCTGCGACGGCGTGCTGTGGGACCGTTGGCTGCGGCCGTATTTCCTCGGGGTTCTGAACGTCGAGCCGCGCCACGCGAGCGCCGAACTCGCGCGCGCGGCGCTGTGCGGCACGTTTGCCGCGGGCGGCCCCGGATGGCGCCCGCTCGTCGCGCGCCACGGGCTCGGCAGCGCATTCGTCGAACCGGCGCTGCGGATGCTGCAGCACGGCGGCGCGCAGATCCGGCTGAATTCGCGGCTCGATGCGTTCGAATTCGGCGCGCACGGCAACGCGGTCGATGCGGTCGCGATCGGCGGCGAGCGCGTCGATCTCGCACCGGGCGACGCGGTCGTGCTGGCCGTGCCGCCCGAGGTCGCGCAGCCGCTCGTCCCGGATCTCACCGCGCCCGACACGTTCAGTGCGGTCGTGACCGCGTATTTCGCGGTCGATACACCGGCCGACGGCCCGCTGCAGACGACCGTCGTCAACGGCGTCGTCGACGCGGTGCGCACCGGCGGCGGTCCGCTCGCGGCGACCATCCGCGACGCGGGCCGCTGGCTCGACATGCCGCGCGATGCGCTCGCGCGGCGCATCTGGGAAGACGTCGCGCGCGTGACCGGCGCGAACCCGGAAACCATGCCCGCGTGGCAGCTCGTGGTCGAGCCGCGCGCGGGGTTTGCGGCGGTGCCGTCGCAGGAAATGAAACGTCCGGCCGTGCGTACGCGCTGGACCAATCTCGTGCTGGCGGGCGACTGGATTGCCACCGGCTTGCCCGCCACGATCGAGGGCGCGATCCGTTCCGGCCAGCTGGCCGCGGACGTGCTCCAGACACAGTAAGCAACAGAGGGACCGATGAACGATCTCACCGAAATGGCCACCCTGTCCGCCGGCACCGTGCCGGCCGGGCTCGACGCGGCCGTCGCCGGCGCGACCGACGCGCTGCTGGCCGCGCAGCAAGCAGACGGACACTGGGTCTACGAACTCGAGGCCGATTCGACGATTCCCGCCGAATACGTGCTGCTCGTCCACTATCTCGGCGAGACGCCGAACCTCGAACTCGAACGGAAGATCGGCCGCTATCTACGCCGTATCCAGCAGGCCGACGGCGGCTGGCCGCTGTTCACCGACGGCGCGCCGAACATCAGCGCGAGCGTGAAGGCGTATTTCGCGCTGAAGGTGATCGGCGACGACGAGAACGCCGAGCACATGCAGCGTGCGCGCCGTGCGATCCACGCGATGGGCGGCGCCGAGATGTCGAACGTGTTCACGCGCATCCAGCTCGCGCTGTACGGTGCGATTCCGTGGCGCGCGGTGCCGATGATGCCGGTCGAGATCATGCTGCTGCCGCAGTGGTTCCCGTTCCACCTGTCGAAGGTGTCGTACTGGGCGCGGACCGTGATCGTGCCGCTGCTGGTGCTGAACGCGAAGCGTCCGCTCGCGAAGAATCCGCGCGGCGTGCGCATCGACGAGCTGTTCATCGACCCGCCCGTCAACGCCGGCCTGCTGCCGCGCCAGGGCCACCAGAGCCCCGGCTGGTTCGCGTTCTTCCGCGTGGTCGATCATGCGCTGCGCGCCGTCGACGGCCTGTTCCCGAACTACACGCGCGAACGCGCGATCCGCCAGGCCGTGTCGTTCGTCGACGAGCGCCTGAACGGCGAGGACGGCCTCGGCGCGATCTATCCGGCGATGGCCAACGCGGTGATGATGTACGACGTGCTCGGCTATGCGGAAGATCATCCGAACCGCGCGATCGCGCGCAAGGCGCTCGAGAAGCTGCTCGTCGTGCACGAGGACGAAGCGTATTGCCAGCCGTGCCTGTCGCCGGTGTGGGACACGTCGCTCGCCGCGCATGCGCTGCTCGAGACCGGTGACGCGCGTGCCGAGGAAGCCGTGCTGCGCGGCCTCGACTGGCTGCGCCCGCTGCAGATCCTCGACGTGCGCGGCGACTGGATCTCGCGCCGCCCGCACGTGCGTCCCGGCGGCTGGGCGTTCCAGTACGCGAACGCGCACTACCCTGACGTCGACGACACGGCCGTGGTCGTGATGGCGATGGACCGCGCGCAGAAGCTCAGGCAGACGGACACGTATCGCGACTCGATGGCGCGCGCGCGCGAATGGGTCGTCGGCATGCAGAGCAGCGATGGCGGCTGGGGCGCGTTCGAACCGGAAAACACGCAGTACTACCTGAACAACATTCCGTTCTCCGATCACGGCGCGCTGCTCGATCCGCCGACCGCCGACGTGTCGGGCCGCTGCCTGTCGATGCTGTCGCAGCTCGGCGAGACGCCGCTGAACAGCGAGCCGGCCCGTCGCGCGCTCGACTACATGCTGAAGGAGCAGGAGCCGGACGGCAGCTGGTACGGCCGCTGGGGGATGAACTACGTGTACGGCACGTGGACGGCCCTGTGCTCGCTGAACGCGGCCGGCCTGACGCCGGACGATCCGCGCATGAAGCGCGGCGCGCAGTGGCTGCTGTCGATCCAGAACAAGGACGGCGGCTGGGGCGAGGACGGCGACAGCTACAAGCTGAATTACCGCGGTTTCGAGCAGGCGCCGAGCACCGCGTCGCAGACGGCCTGGGCGCTGCTCGGCCTGATGGCGGCCGGCGAGGTGAACAACCCGGCCGTTGCACGCGGCGTCGACTACCTGATCGCTCAGCAGAACGAAGAAGGCCTGTGGGACGAAACGCGCTTCACGGCAACCGGCTTCCCGCGCGTGTTCTATCTGCGCTATCACGGCTATCGCAAGTTCTTCCCGCTGTGGGCGCTCGCGCGCTATCGCAACCTGAAGCGCGCCAACGCGACGCGCGTGACGGTCGGGATGTAACGCGTGGCGCCGACGCAGCACAACGGCACGTTGCCCGTCATCGCCGTCACGGGGATGGCGTTCGAGGCGCGCATCGCGCGCGGTCAGGGCGTCGAGGCCGTGTTCGCCGCGCGGGCCGACCGCCTCGAGCGCGCGCTGGCCGAGGCGACCGCGCGCGGTTGCGCGGGCATCGTGAGCTTCGGCACGGCAGGCGGGCTCGCGCCCGATCTCGCACCCGGCGCGCTCGTGATCGCGGACGCGATCGACGGGCCGTTCGGCCGCGTGCAGACCGATCCGGGCTGGAGCGCGCGGCTCGTCGCCGCGCTGCACGACACGCCGGTATGGGCGCGCGTCACGCGCGGCACGATGGCGGCGGTCGGCGCGCCGGTGGTCAGCGAACAGGAAAAGACGTCGCTGCATCGCGCGAAGGGCGCGCTCGCCGTCGACATGGAATCGCATATCGCCGCGGCCTTCGCGGCGTCGCGCGGCGTACCGTTCGCGGTGTGCCGCGCGATCGTCGACCCGGCGTGGCGCACGCTGCCGCGCGCGGCGACGGCCGGCCTGCGCGACGACGGCAGCACGGCCATCCTGCCGATCCTGCGCGAACTGCTGAAGCAGCCGTCGCAGCTCGGCCCGCTGCTGCAGGTCGCGGGCGACGCGCGCGCGGCACGCACGACGCTGATCCAGGCGCGGCACGCATTCGAGCGTGCGGGCGCGATGCGGATCGTCTGAGCGGCGTTCGCCGCTTCTCCTCTCCCCCTTCCGTTCCCGTTTTCCGGACGCACAAAAAAAGCGCGCTGCGTGATGCAGCGCGCTTCGGCTTGTCAGCGGGTTCCGTGCCGCGTTACTGCGCGGCCGGTGCGCTCGCGGGCAGGGTCGGCATCGCTGGCGCGATCGGCGCGCCGTTGGAGGCCGGCGCCGTCGTCGCCCCGCTCGGCGCCGCCACGGGCGCAGCGGCCGAGGCCGCGGCAGGCGCGCTCGCGGGCATCGCGCCGTCCGCACCCGGATCGTCGTACTGCGGCAAGCCCGGCGCCGCCGGCGCGTTGTTCGGCGCGCCGCCCGACTCGCCCGGATCCTCGTAGTTCGGCAAGCCCGGCACGGCCGGCGTGGCCGCCGGCACCGCCCCCGCTTCACCCGGCTCCGTGTAGTTCGGCGGCGCGGCCGACGCCGACTGGCCGTGATACGTCAGCGACTTGCGCTGCTGCAGATACGCATCGCGGACGAACGAGTACGGATCGAGTGCCGCCTGCTTCAGCAGATCGGTCGCACCGAGCAGATCCGAGCGCGCGCTGATGAATTGCGCGATGTACATCGGATTGCGCACGGCCGGCTCGATGTAGTTGAGCAGGTTGAAGCGGACGTCCACCGCGCGGCCGACGCCGTCGCGGATCGTGCTCGGCCCGAACACGGGCAGCACGAGGTACGGGCCGGACGGCATGCCCCAGCGCGCCATCGTCAGCCCGAAATCCTGGTGGTGCTTCGGCAGCCCGGCCGGCGTCGCGATGTCGATCAGGCCGGCGACGCCGAACACCGAGTTCATCGCCACGCGCATCAGGTCCTGCGTCGCATCGGTGATGCGCAGCTGCAACAGGTTGTTCGCCATGTTGCCGAGATCGCCGAGGTTCGAGAAGAAGTTGCTGATCGCGGTACGCACGGGCGTCGGCGTGATCTTCTGGTAACCCTTCGCGATCGGCACGGCGATGTTCGTGTCGACCGTGTCGTTGAACTTGTACATCGCCCGGTTCATCGGCTCGAGCGGGTCGTTGGGGTTGCGGTTCGGGCCCGTCGCACAGCCGCTCAGCACTGCGCTGGCAGCGACGGTCGCCGCAATGATTCGCACCTTATTCATTGTTTCCTTGCAATTGGTTCTTGGCGCGTTTGACGCGCGGTTTGCCCATCAGGACGGGCTGAAACACCACGGCGCCGATCAGGGTGCAGGTCAACGCCAGCGCGAGCAGCTTGCCCATGCTCGACGTGCCCGGATGATGCGACAGCCACAGGCTGCCGAAGGCGGTTGCGGTCGTCGCGGCGCTGAACAGCACCGCGTGCGTGAGGCTCGAATGCAGCAGGCCCGTCTGGCCCGCGCGCCACGCCATCACGAAGTACACCTTGAACGCGACGCCGACGCCGAGCATCAGCGGCAGCGCGATGATGTTCGCGAAGTTCAGCGACATGCCGAGCACGACGCACATCTCGAGCGTGACGAGCCCCGACACGAGCAGCGGCACCAGCGTGCGCAGCACGTCGCCGAAGCGGCGCAGCGTGATCCACAGCAGGATCGTGATCGACAGGATCGACCACAGCGCCGCGTGCAGGAACGCGTTGATGATCGTGTCGGCCGAATGCAGGATCGAGATCGGCCCGCCGGTCGCGCCGGGTTCCGCCGCCTTCACCGTCTTCGCGAAGCGGCGCAGCATCGTGTCGTCGTTCGGGTCGACGCCCTTCGGCACCTTCGGCGAAATCTGCACGAGCGCGTGGCCGTCCGGCGCGACCCAGTCGCGCACGATCTGCGGCGGCAGCGATTCGCGCGTGATGTCCTGCGGCTGCAGCAGCGTCGCGAGCTGGTTGAGCGCGATGCGCAGCGTGTCGGAGAACGCGCGTTCGGCTCGATCGCGCGCCGCGCTGTCGGCGGCGGCCAGCTTCGCGAGCGACGCCGACAGATGCTGCGCGGCGGCGGCACCCGGGCCCGGGTGATCTTCCGCCGCGTAGCTCAGCAAATCGGACACGCGCTTGAGCGCGGCGACGCGCTGCGCATCGGTCGCGGCCGGCGCGGCCGGCTGCGTCAGCGCGGGCAGCAGCTCGCTCGCGGCCGCGGCGATCGCCGCGCGCTTGGCCGGCTGGTCGGCCGGCACGAAGGTCGTGAGCGTCGTCGTGCGGCCGACTTCCGGCAGCGCGTCGAGGCGCTTCGCGGCCGCGTCGGCCTCGGCGAGCGACGGCGCGAGCAGCGTGACGTCGTTGACGGCCGCTTCGGGCGAATCCTTCAGCGCGAGCAGCGTCGCCATCGATTCGCTGTTCGGATCCTTCAGGTGCAGCGGGTTGAAATCGAAGTGCAGGAACGCGAGCAGCGGCAGCGCGCCGATCACGACCGCGAGCGTGCCGATCAGGATCGGCTTGCGATGGCGATCGAGGAAGTCGTCGACGGGGGCGAGCCACGGAAAGCCCGGCGTCTTCGATTCGCCCGGCGGCGCGAACAGGCGCAGCAGCGCGGGCAGCAGCGTGAGCGTGGTCAGCAGCGCGACGAACATCCCGACGCCCGCGATCAGGCCGAGCTCGGACACGCCGCGATAGGCCGTGGGAATGAACGAGAAGAAGCTCGCCGCAACCGCCGCGGTGGCGAGCGCGAGCGGCATGCCCATCGAGTGCGCGGCGCCGATCAGCGCGTGATCGATGCGCGGATCGCGGAAGCGTTCCTCGCGGTACTTCACGCCGTACTGGATCGAGAAGTCGACGCCGAGGCCGACGAACAGCACCATGAACGCGACCGAGATCATGTTCAGCGAACCGACCATCGCGAGGCCGAGCGCGGCCGTCACGACGAGCCCGACGAACAGCGTGACGAGCACCGAGCCGATCATCCGCTTCGAGCGCAGCGCGAGCCACAGGATCACGAGCACCGCGAGCAGCGTGAGCACGCCGTTGAGCGCGGCGCCGTCTTGCACCGACGCGAATTCGTCGTCGGCGAGCGGCTGTTCGCCGGTCAGGCGCACGACCGCGCCGTAGCGTTGCTCGAGGCCGAGCGCTTTCGCCGTGTCGCGGATCACCCGGGTCGTTTCGGCACCGGCCTTCAGCGCGCCATAGTCGACGACCGGCTGCACCGTGACGAACGCGCGTGCCGGCTGGCGTGCGGCATCGCTGTCGACCAGCCCGCGCCACGAGAACGCGGCGGGCCTGCCGGCCAGCACGTCGTCGACCGTCGCGGCGCTGCGCGCGAGCAGCTTCGCCATCGCGGGCAGCTTCACCTGGCCGGTCAGGAGCGGCTGGCCGAGCGTGGTGGACAGCGTGGTCGCGAGCCCGGTCAGGCTCGGGTTCTTCGCGAGTTCGTTGACGAGCGGCCGCGCGCTCGCGAGCTGCGACGTCGTATCCGACACTTCCTGCGGCGACAGGAACAGCAGCCCGTTGTGCTCGAAGAACGGGCCGCCGCCGGGTTCGGCGACCTGGCCGATGCGGCCGGCGTCGGCCTGCTTGCGCAGGGCTTCGGTGAGCGTGTGCGCGGCGGCCGTCGCGAATTCGGGGGCCGGTGCCTCGACCACCGCGAGGATCGTGCCGTTGCGTTGCGGGAAGGCCTTGTCGACGGCCTGGCCGAGCGCGGCCCACTGCGGTTCCGCGTCGACGAGCTTGCTGATGTCCGTGTTGATCTTGAAGTGCTGCGCGACGTAGACGCCGCTGAAGACGGCGATGACGAGCGACAGCACGACGACCCAGACGGGGCGGCGTACCGACAATGCGACGAGTCGGACGATGAGAGAAGTCACCATGTGGCGGTGGGGAGGGGCTGGCAAGGACAAGGCAAAGAGTATACCGGCGCCACGTGACGTCGGTCGCCACGTTGGAGCGTAAAGGGGCGGGAAGGATATTTGCTGCGCCGGGAGGGAATCGCCGCGAATCGTCGGACGAATGGGCGGCAGAAATTGACATAATCGGCGCCGATCGCGCAGCGGCCGGCACCCTGTGACAAAAGGGGCTGAAAGGTAACAGTCGGTCACCGCGCGGCAGGCGGGCCGCCGGGCCGCTATACTTCGACCCACCGGCCGATGCGATCGATGCAATCCGCCGTCCGTTTTTTTCACCGAGTGCGAATATCCGTATGAAACGTCATCTGTTTGCTTTCGTCGCGGCGGCCGCCGTGTCGGTTTCCGCTTTCGCGCAGAGCGCGCCGGTCGACATCGTCCGTAATGCGGTCGAAGGCACCGTCAACGCGATGAAGGCCGATCCGGGTGCGCGCGGCGGCGACATGGCAAAAGTCACGCAAGTCGTCGAGCAGCGCTTCCTGCCCGCGACGAACTTCGAGCGCACGACCCGCATCGCGGTCGGCGATGCCTGGAAGCAGGCGACGCCGCAACAGCAGCAGGAGCTGTACAAGCAGTTCAAGCTGCTGATGACGCGTACCTATGCCGCGTCGCTCGCGCAGCTCGGCAGCCAGGACGCGAAGTTCTCGTTCAAGGCCGGCGGCGCGTCGGGTGCCGATGCGCTGGTGCAGTCGACGGTCACGACGCCGGGCGACAGCCAGTCGGTCGGCTACCGGCTCGGCAAGGTCGGCAGCGACTGGAAGATCTACGACATCGACATGTCGGGTGCGTGGCTGATCCAGGTCTACCAGGGGCAGTTCAAGAGCCAGCTCGCGTCGGGCGGGATCGACGGCCTGATCGCGTATCTGCAGAAGCACAATTCGCGGACGAATTGAGCGTCGCTGCGCGCAGTCAGGATTTTGGATGAGTGAAAGGCGCCTCCGGGCGCCTTTTTCGTTCGTGGTCAGTCGAGCGGTCGAGCGGTGATTCCACTGCGCGATGCCGACTCGGCGAATCACATGCGAAGCGAGAAAAAACAGCATCGTAGGGCTAATCAATGTGACCGAGGCGAGTGCCTTTTGCGGCGCCGCACGTCGCCGCCCTACCGCCGCCGATGCTCGACCGCGAACTTGATCAGCTCCGCCTGCCCTTCGATCTCGAGCTTGCGCTTCAGATTGAGCCGGTGCGTTTCCACCGTGCGGACCGACAGCCCCGTCTGCTGCGCGATCTGCTTGCTCGACAGCCCCTCGGCCAGCGCATCGAGGATGTCGCGCTCGCGCGGCGTCAACCGGTCGAGCGGCGACGCGGTCGCGCTTGCCTGGATCATCCGCGCGGCGAGCCCTTCGCTGAAGAACGTCTGCCCGGCCAGCACCGAGCCGATCGCGCGCACGATCTCGCTCGCGGGCGAATCCTTCAGCAGGTAGCCGCTCGCGCCGGCGCGCACGGCCTGCGTCACGTATTCGATGTTGTCGTGCATCGACAGCATGAGCACGCGAATCCCCGGAAAGCGCTCGTGGAACACGCCGGCGAGCGTGATGCCGTTCATCCCGTTCATGCCGACGTCCATCAGCGCGAGGTCGGGCTCGAGCGACGCGGCGAGCGCAAGCGCCTCGTCCGCGTTGCCGGCTTCGCCGACCACCGACAGGTCGGCCGCCTCGAGCCGCATCCGCAGGCCGTCGCGCACCAGCGGATGATCGTCGACCAGCAGAAGGCGGGCAGCGGGCCGGGCGGTGTCGGGGGCGCTCATGGGCAAGGGTCTCCGGTTATGGGGCGCGTGTTCAGGCGGCGCGCAGCGGCACGCGCGCGGCCACGACGGTGTGGCCGACCTGCGACGTGATCGTCAGCATGCCGCCCAGCGCGTCGAGCCGCTCGCGCATGTTGCGCAGCCCGATGCCGCGGCGCGCGTCGGTCTGCGTACGCTCGGCGTCGAAGCCGCAGCCGTTGTCGGCGATGGTCAGCGTGACGGCATGCGCGCCGACGTCGAGCGTGACGGCCGCGCGCGACGCCTGCGCATGATGCACGATGTTGCTGAGCGCTTCCTGCGCGATCCGGAACAGCGCCGTGTTGACCGGCGCGGGCAGCGGCCGCGCGCCGCTGTGCGCGACCTGCGTATAGCCGATGTCGATGCCGCTTTCCGCACCGAGCTCGCGCACGAGCTGCTCGAGCGCGGCGGCGAGGCCGAGATCGTCGAGCATCGCCGGGCGCAGCGCGTGCGAGATGCGCCGCACTTCGCGCAGCGTGTCGCCGAGCCGCCCGACGCCCGATGCGAGCGCCTGCTCGGCCTCGGGCATGCGCGCGGTGCCGCGCTCGAAGCGCGCGAGTGCGGATTCGAGCATCAGCTTCGCGGACACCATCATCTGGCTGATCCCGTCATGCAGCTCGCGCGACAGCCGCTCGCGCTCCTGCTCCTGCGATTCGACGACGCGCTGCGCGAGCTGCTTGAGCTTCGCGTCGGCGCTGCGCGACTCGCTGACGTTCAGCACCAGCGCACAGACGGCGATCGCCGCCGCGCCGGTCAGCGCGATCGCGGTGAGCCAGCTCATCGTGCGCTCGATGTTCGCGGACGCGCGCGCGTCGATGCGCTGCAGCGCGGTGTCGACGTCGTCGAGATAGATGCCGGTGCCGACCATCCAGCCCCAGCGTTCGAGCGCGACGACGTAGCCGAGCTTCGGCGCGGGCTTGCCCGTCGACGGCCGCTGCCACGTGTAGCGCACGTAGCCGCCGCCGTGCGACGCGGCGCCGATCAGCTGCTGGATCGTCAGCGCGCCCTGCGGGTCGCGCATCGACCAGTAGTTGTGGCCGACGCGCTCGGGCTCGCGCGGATGCATCAGCGCATTGCCGTGCAGGTCGTATACGAAGAAATAGCCGTCGGGGCCGAAATCCATCTTCTGCAGCATCGCGAGCGCCTGCGTGCGCAGCAGTCCGTCGTCGCGCGCATTGCGGCCGCTCGCGTCGTACAGCGGCATGATCGCGCTCGTCGCGAGTTCGACGTAATGCTTCAGCTCGACTTCCTTGCTCGACAGGTAGGCGGCCTGGATCGTCGCGTGCTGCGTGCGCGCGAGCGACGTCGCCTGCTGGCGTACGCCGAAGCCGATGCCGGCGATCGCGAGCAGGAACGGCACGATGGCCAGAAGGAAAATCTTTGCCTTGAGTCTCATGGTGGTGTGAAGCGGGCGCGCGTGTCGCGCGGCGGCCGGGCGAGCCGACATTGTCGGCGATTTCGCCCGCGGCCGGCGCTGTGGCGGCCGGGCGGCCAGCCGTGGCTCAGGCGCGCCGCAGCGTGCGCTCGGCGGACGGGGCCGTTTGCACGACGACCTGGTTGCGCCCGCCTTCCTTCGCGCGATACAGCGCGTCGTCGGCGAGCTTCAGTGCGGCCTGGATGCTGTCGTCGAGTTCCGGATAGCAGGTCGTCACGCCGATGCTCGCGGTCAGGCGGTCCGACGCATCCGTGTCGTGCAGGATGCCGAGATCGAGGATGGCGGTGCGGATCGATTCGGCGATCGTCACGGCGCCGGGCGTGTCG
The DNA here is from genome assembly GCF_905339915.1 of Burkholderia sp. BCC1985. Classification (NCBI taxonomy): domain Bacteria; kingdom Pseudomonadati; phylum Pseudomonadota; class Betaproteobacteria; order Burkholderiales; family Burkholderiaceae; genus Burkholderia; species Burkholderia sp. BCC1985. The sequence goes on along the minus strand of NZ_CAJPGY010000006.1, from coordinate 218,957 downwards.
ACGTCCGGCAGCACCACGACGAACTCCTCGCCGCCGTAGCGCGCTGCATAGTCGGCCGGGCGGCGCAGGCATCCGGCGATGCAGCGGCCGACCGCGGCGAGCGCATCGTCGCCGGCCTGGTGGCCTTGCGTGTCGTTGTAGCGCTTGAAGTGATCGACATCGACGAACAGCAGCGACAGCGCGTGCTGCGAGCGCGCCGCGCGGCGCCATTCGCGCGCGAGCGTGACGTCGAGCATCCGGCGGTTGTCGAGGCCCGTGAGGCCGTCGGTGCGCGCGAGCGCTTCCAGCTCGGTTTCCGCGCGGTGACGCTTGCGCAGCTGGATGTCGAGCAGCATCGACAGGCCGACGAAGCCGAGCGCGAGCAAGGCCATCGCCGAGCCGATCGGGATCGCGCGGTCGTACCACGCGGCGTAGGTGTCCGCCTCCGAGCGCGCGACCATGATGATCAGCGGCAGGTGGTCGAGGTGCCGGAACACGTACAGGCGCCGCACGCCGTCGATTGACGCGGTATCGGCGAAGCTCCCTTCGTTGGCGGTCATGAACCGGCGGAACGTGCTGGCCTTGCTGATGTTGCGGCCGACGATCGCCGGATCGTAAGGCTGGCGCGCGAGCATCAGGCCCTTCGTATTGATCAGCGCCATCGACCCGCGATCGCCGAGCGAGAGGCGCGAGAACAGGTCCTGGAAATATTCGAGCCGGATCGACATCACGGCGACGCCGCCGAACGACCCGTCGGGCCGCGTGATCCGCCGGCTGAGCGCGATGCTCGGCGAGCCGCCGCGCAAGCGCGAGCGGTACGGGTCGCTGACGTACAGGCCGACGTCCGGGTTGTCGCGGTGCACCGTGAAGAACGATTCGTTGCCGAAGTTGGCCTTGCGCGGCACGTCGCTCTTGCCGTCGACCGCGATGTCGCCGTTCGAGTCGAGCACGTAGATGCCGCCGAGATACTTGGCCGTCGTCGCGCGATCGAACAGCACCTGGCGGCGCAGCGGCATCGGCAGCGCGAGGACGGCGGGATCGTTCTCGCCTTCGACGACCGCCTGCAGCGACAGCGCATAGAACTCGATGTTGCGCTCGATGTCCCACGACGCCATCAGCGCGATGTTCTGCTGGGTGGTGCGCGCGCGATCGCGTGCGTCAATCCGGCCTTCGTACAGCAGGATGCCGCACAGCAACAACAGGATCAGTGCGATCAGCAGCCCTGAATAGAAGATCAGGTGCGGCAGCAGGAACCGGCGCAATTGGGCGGCGACGCGGCTTGTCAGGCCGGATTCGCTGGGCATTGCGTAGTCGGTTTCTGCCATGGTCCGTGGATCGATGGGCATCGTCGCCGGGGCGGCAGGCCGATGCGATTGTTCGTATGATTTGCCGGCGATGATCCGGAATGCACCCCCCGGTGCGCATTCCGCCCGACCGACCTGGAACACGGTGCCGATGATCGGCGATGGCGGCCTGATAAACCGCTGCATCACCTGCCGACCGGCAAGAATTGCCGCGATTCGACGATCCGACGAATCGGGCGGCGCGGATTGGTCCGAGTATAACGCGCGCATTCGTGCACGCGGAAAATGTTGCGGGCCGTTGATCCGGATCAAATTGTCGTCCTGGCAGAGACTTGCCAGTCGCGTGCGGAACGTTGCAGCGCAAGGCTTTGCGCCAGGAGGGGGCAGCGCGCATACCGCCGTCGCCGATTTACATGCTTTAACGGCAGGCGGACGCGGAACCTTAAATCGTGCGATTCGGATCGATTATCCGTTTCAGCGGTTGCATGAATTCGAATGTAAAAACGGGCAGCCGTAATGGCTGCCCGCTTCGTGAAAACCGCATGCGGGAAAGCCCGCATGCGAAGGCTTACGCGCCGTGCTGTTGCGCCTTGTACGCGAGCCGGAACCGATGCAGCAGCGGCTCGGTATAACCGCTCGGCTGCGACGTGCCCTGCAGCGCCAGTGCGCATGCGGCCTTGAACGCGGTCGACTGGTCGTAGCCGGGCGCCATCGGGCGATAGTTCGGGTCGCCGGCGTTCTGCTGGTCGACGACGCGCGCCATCCGCTTGAACACGTCGAGCACGAAGGCCTCGGTGATCACGCCGTGGCGCAGCCAGTTCGCGATGTGCTGGCTCGAGATGCGCAGCGTCGCGCGGTCTTCCATCAGGCCGACGTCGTGGATGTCCGGCACCTTCGAGCAGCCGACACCCTGTTCGACCCAGCGCACGACGTAGCCGAGAATGCCCTGCGCGTTGTTCTCGACCTCGCTCAGGATTTCGCTCTCGCTCCACGCGGCGCGCTCGACGACCGGCACGGTCAGCAGCCCTTCGAGCAGCGTGTCGCGCTCGCTTGCGTACGGCGTCTTCTCGAGTTCCTGCTGGATGGCCTGCACGTCGACGAGGTGGTAGTGCAGCGCGTGCAGCGTCGCGGCGGTCGGCGACGGCACCCACGCGGTGTTCGCGCCGGCGCGCGGATGCGCGATCTTCTGCTCGAGCATCGCGTGCATCAGGTCCGGCATCGCCCACATGCCCTTGCCGATCTGCGCGCGGCCGCGCAGGCCGGCCGACAGGCCCGCGAGCACGTTGTTGCGCTCGTACGCCTGGATCCACGCCGACGACTTCATGTCGCCCTTGCGGATCATCGGGCCCGCTTCCATCGCGGTGTGCATCTCGTCGCCGGTGCGGTCGAGGAAGCCGGTGTTGATGAACGCGACGCGCGCGGCCGCCGCCGCGATACAGGCGGCGAGGTTCACGCTGGTGCGGCGCTCCTCGTCCATGATGCCCATCTTCAGCGTGTTGCGCGGCAGGCCGTACAGATCCTCGATGCGCGCGAACAGCGTGTCGGCGAACGCGACTTCGACCGGGCCGTGCATCTTCGGCTTCACGATGTAGATCGAGCCGGTGCGCGAGTTGCGCTTGGCCTTCAGGTCGTGCAGCGCGCACAGCGTCGTGACGACACCGTCGAGGATGCCTTCCGGAATCTCGTTGCCGTCGCGGTCCAGCACCGCGCCGTTGGTCATCAGGTGGCCGACGTTGCGCACGAACAGCAGCGAGCGGCCGTGGAGCACCAGCGTGCCGCCGGCCGGCGTGGTGTACTCGCGATCGGCGTTCAGGCGGCGCGTGAAGGTCTTGCCGCCCTTCGCGACCTCCTCGACCAGCGTGCCCTGCATCAGGCCGAGCCAGTTGCGGTAGAGCTGGACCTTGTCGTCGGCGTCGACCGCCGCGACCGAATCCTCGCAGTCGATGATCGTGCTGACCGCGGCTTCGAGCACGACGTCCTTCACGTTCGCGAGATCGGCGCGGCCGATGGGGGTCGACGCGTCGATCTGGATCTCGAGGTGCAGGCCGTTGTGCTTCAGCAGGATCGCGGACGGCGCGCCGGCCGCGCCCTGGTAGCCGACGAACTGCGCCGGCTGCGCGAGGTGCACGACGCCCTTGCCGGTTTCGACGGCGAGCTGGCCGTCTTCCACGCGATAGCGCAGCGCGTCGCGGTGCGAGCCGCTCGCGAGCGGCGCCGCGTTGTCGAGCACGCCGCGCGCGTAGTCGATCACGCGCTGGCCGCGCGTCGGGTTGTATGCCGTGGTGCGCTCGGCGCCGCCGTCTTCCGGCAGCGCATCGGTGCCGTACAGCGCGTCGTACAGGCTGCCCCAGCGTGCGTTCGCGGCGTTCAGCGCATAGCGCGCGTTCGACAGCGGCACGACGAGCTGCGGGCCGGCCTGCGTCGCGATCTCGCTGTCGACGTTCGCGGTGGCTGCCGCGACATTCGACGGGACCGGCACGAGGTAGCCGATCTGTTCGAGAAATGCGCGAAACGCGGCATGGTCACGCACCGGGCCAGGGTGCGCGCGATGCCACGTGTCGAGTTCCTGCTGCAGGCGGTCGCGTTCCGCGAGCAGCTCGCGGTTGCGCGGCGCGAGGTCGTGTACCAGGGCCGAGAAACCGCTCCAGAACGCGGCCTTGTCGATACCGGTGCCCGGCAGTGCTTCGTTTTCAATGAACTGGCTCAGCGCTGGCGCGACTTGCAGTCCTGCTTGGTCGATCATCGTGATTCCTCCCGGGGAAAAAATTCGCGCGCGGCTTGGCTGACTCATGTCGCGACGCTTTGTACGCCGGCGCGGGCGATCAGCGCGTCCTGCTCGGACTTTACGCCAGACACGCCGATCGCGCCCGCAATCCGGCCGTCGAACGCTACCGGCACGCCGCCTTCGAGCAAGCCCGTCAGCGGCACGCTGAGAAACGCGGTGCGGCCACCGTTGATCATATCCTCATACGCTTTCGTCTCGCGCCGGCCGAGCGCCGCCGCACGCGCCTTGTCCTGCGCGATGACGGCGCTGGCCGGCGATGCGCCGTCCAGGCGCGCGAACGCGAGCAGGTGGCCGCCGTCGTCGACGATGGCGATCGATACGGCCCAGCCGTGCCGTGCGGCTTCCACGCGGGCGGCCGCGAGCATGCGTTCGGCGTCGGCGAGCTGGAGTTCGGGTTTGGTTTGCATCATGTTCCTCCGGAATCAGCGGTCGGTGGAATCAGTCGACCCGTCGGTCGTCGACGAGCTCGATCCAGTGGCGCACGCGCGTGCGGCCCGCGCCGTTCAGGTGAGTCTGGCAGCCGACGTTGGCCGTGACAATCAGGTCCGGCCGCGCGGCTTCGAGCGCGTCGAGCTTGTTGTCGCGCAGCCTGGCCGCGAGTTCGGGCTGCGTCAGCGCATAGGTGCCGGCCGAGCCGCAGCAGAGATGGCCGTCGGCGACATTCGTCAGATCGAAGCCGAGCCGCGTCAGGATGCTTTCGACCGCGCCGCCGAGCCGCTGCGCGTGCTGCAGCGTGCACGGGCAGTGGACCGCGACGCGGCGTCGCGTCGACTCGGCCAGCGCGTCGAGCGGCTCGGCCGCGATCACTTCCGCGAGGTCGCGCGCGAGCGCGCTGACGCGCCGCGCCTTGTCCGCATAGACGGGGTCGGAGCGCAGCAGGTCGCCGTATTCCTTCACGAACGCGCCGCAGCCGCTCGCCGTCAGCACGATCGCCTCCGCGCCGGCTTCGATCGCAGGCCACCACGCGTCGATGTTGCGGCGCGCGCGCGCGAGCCCGGCATCCTGCGCGTTCAGGTGATATTCGGTCGCGCCGCAGCAGCCGGCTTCGCGCGCGGGCGTCACGCTGATGCCGAGGCGGTCGAGCACGCGCGCGGCGGCCGCGTTCGTGTTCGGCGACAGCGAAGGCTGCACGCAGCCTTCCAGCATCAGCACGCGCCGCGCATGGCGTACCGGCGGGCGCGGCGTGGCGGCGGGCACGGCGGCCGGAATGTTGTCCTGCAGCGTGCCGGGCAGCAGCGGGCGCAGCGCGCGGCCGGCCCTCAGCAGCGCGGCGAAGGTTGCCGGCCGCGGCACCACGTGACGCAGGCCCGCGCGCAGCAGGCGCTCGCGCGCAGGCCGCCGCGCGCGCTTCTCGGCTTCCGCGCGGCCGATGTCGAGCAGCGTGTGATAGCGCACGCCGGACGGGCAGGTCGTCTCGCAGTTGCGGCAGGTCAGGCAGCGGTCGAGATGCTGCTGCGTGCGCTCGCCGCACGGCTCGCCTTCGAGCATTTGCTTGATCAGGTAGATGCGTCCGCGCGGCCCGTCGAGCTCGTTGCCGAGCACTTGATAGGTCGGGCAGGTCGCATTGCAGAAGCCGCAGTGCACGCACGCGCGCAGGATCGCTTCCGCTTCGTCGGCCCGGTCGAGGGCCTTGCTGGCTTCGCTGAGATTGGTTTGCATATCGGCGGTTCGAAGTCGGGTTGGCGTCAGACGTTCGCGTACTGGCGGCCGGGATTGAAGATCGCATGCGGATCGAGCTGCGCCTTCAGCTGTCGATGCACGCGCAGCAGCGCGGGCGGCAGCGGCTGGAACGGTTCGGGCGTCGTGCCGGGCGTGAAGCAGGTCGCGTGGCCGCCCCACTGCGCGGCGAAGTGCTGCACGTCGGCCGGCGCGGCGTCGCTTTTCAGCCAGCGCTGCGCGCCGCCCCAGTCGACGAGCAGCGCGCCGGGCAGCGCATCGAGCGGCGCGGCCGCCGGCACCGATACGCGCCACAGCGCGCGCGGACTGTCGAAGAACGGCAGCGACAGGTCGCGCAGCCGCGCCCAGAACCCGTCGTCGCGATCGTCCATCCGCTCGCCGCCGATCGTGTCGCGCGCGGCCTTCACCGAGCCCTCGCCGCCTTCGAGCCGCACGCGCAGCACGCCGTCCGCGTGGCAGGCACCCGCGAGCGGCAGCCCCGCGCGACGCCATGCCGCGACGCGCTGCACGGCTTCGCCGGCAGCGAGCGTCAGCGCGAGATCGCCGGTCGCACGCGGCTTCGGCAGCACCTTCAGCGATACCTCCGTCACGACGCCGAGACAGCCGAAACTGCCCGCGAGCAGCCGCGACACGTCGTAGCCCGCGACGTTCTTCATCACCTCGCCGCCGAAGCGCAGGTGCTTCGCGTGGCCGGTGATCACGCGACAGCCGAGCACGAAGTCGCGCACCGCGCCGGCCCACGGGCGGCGCGGCCCCGACAGCGCCGCCGCGAACATGCCGCCGACCGTCGCCGTGCCGCCGAACGTGGGCGGCTCGCACGGCAGCATCTGGCCGGCCGCGTCGAGCATCGCTTCCAGTTCGGCGAGCGGCGTGCCCGCGCGTGCGGTGATGACGAGTTCGGTCGGGTCGTACGCGACGATGCCGCGGTGCGTGCGCACGTCGAGCGTGCGGCCTTCGACCGCGCGGCCGACGAACGCCTTCGTGCCCGCGCCGCGGATGTGCAGCGGCTGGCGCGCGTGGATCGCGGCGTCGACCTGCGCGACGAGCGCCGCGCTGTCGTCGATCGATTCGGGTTCGCGTTCGCGTCGCATCAGAAGCGCTCCAGTTCGGGAAACGGCAGCTTGCCGTGATGGACGTGCATCGCGCCGAACTCGGCGCAGCGGTGCAGCGTCGGGATGTTCTTGCCGGGGTTGAGCAGGCGCTGCGGATCGAACGCGGCCTTCACCGCGTGGAAGAACGTGATTTCGTCGGCGTTGAACTGCACGCACATCTGGTTGATCTTCTCGCGCCCGACACCGTGTTCGCCGGTGATGCTGCCGCCTGCCGCGACGCACAGTTCGAGGATCTTGCCGCCGAGCGCTTCCGCGCGGTCGAGCTCGCCGGAACGGTTCGCGTCGAACAGGATCAGCGGATGCATGTTGCCGTCGCCCGCATGGAACACGTTCGCGACCGGCAGCGCGTATTGCGCGGACAGCGCGGCGATCCCTTCGAGCACGCGCGGCAGCTCGCGGCGCGGGATCGTGCCGTCCATGCAGTAGTAGTCGGGCGACATGCGGCCGACCGCCGGGAACGCGTTCTTGCGGCCGGCCCAGAAGCGTTGCCGCTCCGCTTCGTCGCGCGCGACGCGGATCTCCGACGCGCCCGCGTCGCGCAGCAGCGCGGCCACGCGTTCGGCGTCTTCGTCGACATCGGTCGCGGCGCCGTCGAGTTCGCACAGCAGGATCGCCTGCGCGTCGACCGGGTAGCCGGCGTGGATGAAGTCCTCGGCCGCGCGGATCGCGAGGTTGTCCATCATCTCGAGCCCGCCGGGGATCACGCCCGCGCCGATGATCCGCGCGACCGCCGCGCCGGCTTCGGCCACGTCGTCGAAGCTCGCCATCAGCACCTTCACGCTCGACGGTTTCGGCAGCAGCTTCACCGTCACCTCGGTGACGATGCCGAGCATCCCCTCGGAGCCGGTGAACAGCGCGAGCAGGTCGAAGCCGGGCGCGTCGAGCGCGTCGGCGCCGAGCGTCAGCGTGTCGCCGTCGATCGTCAGGATCTCGACCTTCAGGATGTTGTGCACCGTCAGCCCGTATTTCAGGCAGTGCACGCCGCCCGCGTTTTCGGCGACGTTGCCGCCGATCGAGCAGGCGATCTGCGACGACGGATCGGGCGCGTAGTAGAGGCCGTAGGGTGCCGCGGCCTGCGAGATCGCGAGGTTGCGCACGCCCGGCTGCACGCGCGCGATGCCGGCGTCGGCGTCGATTTCCAGGATCCGGTTGAACTTCGACATCACGAGCAGGATGCCTTTTTCGAGCGGCATCGCGCCGCCCGACAGCCCGGTGCCCGCGCCGCGCGCGACGACCGGCACGCCGTGCGCGGCCGCGACGCGGAGCACCGCGCGCACCTGCTCGACCGTGTCGGGCAGCACGACCGCAAGCGGCACCGTGCGGTACGCGGCGAGGCCGTCGCATTCGAACGGCTTCAGCGCCTCGCGCTCGTGCAGCACGTCGAGGCCGGGCGCCGCCGCGCCGAGCGCGGCGACGAGCGTGTCGCGGTCGACGGTCGCCAGCGGGCCGTCGATCCGTTCGTCGTAGGTGAAACTCATCGTGTGTCTCCGTCTCCACCATCTTCATCGTGCAGGCGTCCGCGGGACGCGCGGCACGCCGATGGACGGCATTCTTGGCGGGCCGCGGGGGCGTGTCCAGATGCCGCCGCCGTGGTCATACCAGTTTTTGTTCGAGTGCCTTTGAGGGGCGGCTGGATGTGACGTAAAACGCAATCAGCACAAGGGTTTGTGCGAAAATCGGCGACATCCTTCCGAAGTGGTCATACCAGTATGGAAATGCAGAATCGACAAGCGCCGGCGCGCAATGTCGCCGATGTCGTCGCCGAGCGGATCGAGCAGCTGATCGTCGACGGCGTGTTGAAGGCCGGGCAGGCGCTGCCGTCCGAACGTCGGCTGACCGAGAAGCTCGGCGTGTCGCGCACGGCCGTGCGCGAAGGGATGAAGCTGCTGCGCGCGCGCGGGATCATCGACACGACGCACGGCAAGGGCTCGTTCGTCGCGAGCCTGACCCCGCAGCGCGAAGTCTCGCCGATGATGCATCTGCTCGGCTCGCAGCCGCGCACGCTGTACGACCTGTTCGAGGTGCGCGGCATGCTCGAGACCGAAGCCGCGCGGCTCGCCGCGCTGCGCGGCACGCCCGCCGACTTCATCCTGATCAAGCGCCGCTATGAGGAGATGACGGCGGCCGATGCGCAGGATCTCGATCCGGCCGCGCGCGCGAAGCTCGACCATGCGTTCCATCTCGCGATCTGCGAGGCGTCGCACAATCCGGTGCTGGTCAACACGCTGCAGTCGCTGACCGACCTGCTGCTCAGCTCCGTGTTCGCGTCGGTGAACAACCTCTATCATCGCGAGCCGCTGAAGAAGCAGATCGACCGCCAGCACGCGCGGCTCTACAACGCGGTGACGGGACGGTTGCCCGACCAGGCCCGCAAGGCGGCGAGCGAGCATATCCGGCAGTGCGTCGAGTATCTGCGCGAGATCGAAGAGGAGGAGCAGCGGCTCGTGCGCTCGACGTTGCGGCTCGAAGGGTGGACTTGAGTCACTTGAACCAGCGTGGCCGATGACGTCAGGACGTGTGTCAAGCATGTTGAGTTGACGATGCGGCCTATTCGATGCGTGGCCCGACACGGCCTGTTTAGCCGCTGCGCGACATGCGCTCAGGCGGTTGAATCGGGCGAAATTGGGGTGTAGTTCGTACCCGAAACGCGCAAAAAAGCCCGCCGAAGCGGGCAATCCTCTCGATGAAGAGGGGGAGATGCGAATCCGCAATCGGCGGTCAGGGCGAGTTCAACCTTTCGTCGCCCCAAACGTGAGCCCCGCGACGAAATGCTTCTGCATCGCGAAGAACATCGCGACCGACGGCAACGCTGCGAGAATCGACCCGGCCGAAACAAGGTTCCAGGAAGTCGTCCATTGCCCCTTCAGCGCCGCCACACCCGCGGTAATCGGCGCGGCCTCGTCACCTTGCGTGAGACACAGCGCCCAGAAGTAATCGTTCCACACGAACGTAAACACGAGAATCGCGAGCGCGGCCAGCGCCGGCCGGATCAACGGCAACACGATCCGCCAGAACACCGTCCACTCTCCCGCGCCTTCGATCCGCGCCGCCTCGATCAGCTCGAACGGCAGCTGCTTGATGAAGTTCCGCAGAAACAGCGTACAGAACCCCGTCTGAAACGCGACGTGAAACAGAATCAGCGCCTCGACCGTATTGAACACCCCGAGCCTGAGCGACAGGTCGCGAACCGGAATCATCAGTACCTGCACCGGCACGAAATTCCCCGCGACGAACGTCCCGAACAGCGCGGCATTCCCGCGAAACCGGTAAGTCGCCAGCGCGAACCCAGCCATCGCCGCGAGCGCGATCGACCCGAGCACCGACGGCACCGTGATCTGCACGCTGTTCCAGAAGTAATGCAGCATTGGCGACGTGGTCAGCGCGTCGCGATAGTTCTCGATCATCGAGAAGTGCCGCGGCCAGCCCCAGTAGTGACCTTCGACCAGCTCCTCGGTCGAGCGCACCGACGTGACGAACACCGCGATCATCGGCAGCAGCCAGATCACGAGCGCGACGGGCAGCGACAGCTTGTACAGCCGGCGCGATACCGGCTTCCAGTGGGCAACGGGTGTCGGAAACATGATGGATGGTTCCCCGGAAGGTCAGGTCACTGCTCGTTGCGCAGCATGCGGCGCAACTGGAACATGATGTAGACGAGCATGATCGCGAACAGCACGACCGCGATCGACGCGGAATAGCCGAGCCGGTAATACTTGATCGCCTGGTCGTACATGTAATACGCGAGCACGGTCGAGCTCTCGAACGGGCCGCCGCCCGTCATCACCGAAATCAGGTCGAAGCTGCGCAGCGCGCCGATCACCGTGACGACGATCGCCATGAACGTGGTCGGCCGCAATTGCGGCAGCACGACGTGCCACAGCAGCGCGAAGCCGCGCGCGCCTTCCATCCGTGCCGCTTCGATCTGCTCCGGGTTCACCGACGTGAGGCCGGTCAGGTACAGGATCATGCAGTACGCGGTCTGCGGCCACAGCGCGGCGAACACGATGCCGAACGTCGCATAGCGCGCATCGCCGAGCACCGGGATGCCGTGCCCGGCGATCAGCGCGAGCAGCCCGAAGGTCGGATCGTAGAACCACGAGAAGATCAGGCCGACGACCACGCCGGACAGCACGAACGGCGCGAAGAACAGCGACTTCACGAGCCGGATGCCGGCGACCGCCTGGTTCAGGTACAGCGCGAGCGCGAGGCCGAGCGGCGGCGCGAGCATGAACAGCGCGAGCCAGATCACGTTGTTGCGCAGCGCGGTGTAGAACGTCGGCGCTTGCAACAGCTCGGCGTAGTTCGCGAGACCGACGAACGTGCGCTCGGTCATCCCGTCCCAGTTGCAGAGGCTCAGCCACAGCGTCGACAGGATCGGCCAGATCACATAGACGGCAACCATTGCGCACGCGGGCGCGAGAAAGAGCCACGCGGCGCGCCGTTGTCGCCGCACGGCCGGCGACGGGCGGCGCGCGCGCAGCGCGGCAGGCGAGCTGCGGGCCGGCGGCGCGGCGGCGGGCGGTGCGGCCGGGGCAGCCGCCGTTGCGACGGGTCTGGACGTGATCGGACTGGACACGGCAAGCCTCCTGGGCGGATGCGGCGGCACTCGGCCGCCGCAGGGGTCACGCGGTTACTTCTTGTAGATCCGCTTGCGGGTCTGTTCGAGTTGCGCGAGCACGGTGTCGAGCTGCGCGGGATTCGCGACGAACTGCTGCATCCCCTTCATCCCTTCGTCGGCCATTTCCTTCGTCATGTCGCGGTCGTAGAACTGCGCGACGCCGCCCCGGGTGTCGGCGAGGATCCGGAAGCCGATGCGCGAGATCGGATCGGCCGGCTCCGGCGACTTGCCGTTGGCCGACAGCGAACCGAGCCCTTCGGCGAGCTTCGCGCCCATCTCGGGCGTTTCGACGAACGCGAGGAACGTATGCGCGTCGGCCTTGTTCTTCGCCTTGGTCGGGATGTGCAGCGATTCGACCGGGCCGTCCTCGGCGGTCGGCACCTTCGGGTCGATGACGGGGAAACGGTAATAGCCCATCTCCTGCTTCACGTTCGGCGGAAAGCCCGCGGCGATGAAGGTGCCCATCAGCATCATCGCGGCCTTGCCCTGGAACAGGAACGGCTGCGCGCCGTCGAGATCGTAGGACAGCGCGTTGTCGATGAAGTAGCCCGAGTCGATCAGCGATTTCCACGTCGTGTAGACCTTCTTCACGCGTGGATCGGTATACGGCACGTCGCCGGCCATCAGCTGCTGGTGGAATGCGTTGCCGTTCAGGCGCAGGTCGAGATAGTCGAACCAGCCGGCGAGCGTCCACGCGTCGCGGCCGCCGATCGCGATCGGCGTGATGCCGGCCGCCTTCAGCTTCTTGCATGCATCGAGAAACTGGTCCCAGGTCTTCGGCTCGTCGGCGATGCCGACCTTGCCGAACAGGTCCTTGCGGTAGAACAGCCCCCACGAGTAATAGACGGTCGGCGCCGCATACTGCTTGCCGTTATAGGACGATGCGCTGCGCGTCGACGCGTACATCGCGTCCCAGCCGTTCTTCTTCCAGTCGCCGCTCAGGTCCTCGAACAGCCCGCGCTTCGCGTAGTACGCCATGCGCTCGCCCGCGTGCCAGTTCACGACGTCGGGCGCGACGGTCGTGAGCCATGCGGGGAGCTGCACCTTGTACGCTTCCTCGTCGACGAAGGTGGGCTTCACGTCGATGTCGGGATGGGCCTTGTGGAATGCTTCGATCGTCGACTGCCAGACCGCGCGCTGGCTGGCGCCCTTGAACGCGATGTTGATCGTCAGCGTGCCCGCGTCGGCCGGCGCCGCGGCGCCGAACGAAGCGAACGCGATGGCGGCGGCGGTCGCAAGCCGGGCGGCGACGCGAAGGGGGCGATGTGTCATGGGTGTCTCCATTCCTGTCTGTCGTTGTGCGTGACCGGCGCATCGCGGCGCCGGGGGCGGTTGCTACGAACGGCTGCTACGAACGGCTTCGATACACGGCGACGCCTTGCGGCTCGACCTGCGCGGCGCCGACCACGAAAGCGGACGGCGGCACCGCATCGATCGTGTGCGGCGTGCTGCCGTAGTTGAATACGTAGGTCAGGCCGCCGCGCCGGCTCACGCGCACGCCGTCGCCGAGCGGCGACGGTGTCAGGCCGGCTTCGGCCGCGACGTCGGCGAACAGGCGCGCGGTGGTCGCGTCGTCGAACAGCGCGGCCCAGTAGTGCAGCGTGCCGTGCGACACGCAGGCCGGATGACCGTCGGCGAAACGCGCGCGCACGACGCTGCGCGCGTCGTCGTCGCGCAGTTCGACGAGGTCGCGCCAGTGACGCGCGTCGCCGGTGAGCGGCGCGCCGTCGCGCAGCGTGCCGTCGATCCGCTCGGTCACGTTCGGCCGCAGCGATTCGACGCGCCACACGCGTACCGGCAGGATCGACGCGAGCGGGCCGGGCGGCAGCGTCGGCGGAATCCGCAGGTCGGCGGTCTTCGAGCCGGTGCGTGGGCCGAACACCGCATGCGCGCCGGATGCGGCGAGCCGTGCCGCGAAGTCGTCCGGCACGACCGGCAGCGGCGGCACGACGACGAGCCGGTAGCCGTCGAGCGGCGCGTGCGCGGATACGATGTCGACGTCGAGGCCGAGCGAACGCAGCGCCGAGTAGTACTCGAACGCGAAGCGCGGGTAGTGGAAATCGGCGCCTTGCGGCTGCACTTCGAACAGCCACTTCGCTTCGTAGTCGAACACGAGCGCGACGGGTGCACGCACCGCGCCGTTCGCGTCGGCATCGGCACCTGCGTCGAGCACGCCGGCGATCTCCTGCGCGACGCGCTGCGCTTCGCGGCCGCCTTCGTCGAGCCGGTCGTCGGGCGTGTGCAGGCCCGCATGCATCTGCTCCTGCGCGAACGGCGCCTGCCGCCAGCGGAAGTACGACACGCAGCCGGCGCCGTGCGCGAACGCTTCCCAGCTCCACAGCCGCACCATGCCCGGCAGCGGCGCGGGGTTCCACTGCGCCCAGTTCACGGGGCCCGGCTGCTGCTCCATCACCCAGAACGGCAGCTTCGACATGCCGCGATAGAGGTCGTGATTGAACGACGCGAAATCCGGATGGCCGGTGCGCAGCCAGCGCGCCTTCACGTCGGGCGCGAACCATTGCTCCTCGAGCGCGCCGAGCGGATAGCTGTCCCAGGTCGCGACGTCGAGGTCGCGCGCCACGTCGTAATGATCGAACTCGGTGAAGAGCTGCATGAAGTTGTGCGCGACCGGGCGGCCCGGCGAATGCGCGCGGATCACGTCGACCTGCATCCGGTGATAGCGCGCGACTTCATCCGACGCGAAGCGCCGGTAGTCGAGGCGGTGCGACGGATGCGCTTCGGTCACGGTGCCGACCGGCGCATCGATTTCGTCGAAATGCCGGTACTCCATGCTCCAGAACACGGTGCCCCACGCACGGTTCAGCGCGTCGATCGTGCCGTAGCGCGCCTGCAGCCATGCGCGAAAACGCACGAGCGCGGCGGGCGAGTAACTGACGACAGTCTGGTGGCAGCCGAGCTCGTTGTCGGTCTGCCAGTAGCGCACGGCCGGGTGGCGGCCGTAGCGTTCGGCGACCGCGGTGCAGATGCGGCGCGACGCTTCCAGATAGGTCGGCGACGAGAAGTCGTAGTGGCGGCGCGAGCCGAACTTGCGCGGCCGGCCGTCCGCGCCGATCGCGAGGATGTCGGGGTGACGGTCGACGAGCCATTTCGGCGGTGTCGCGGTCGGCGTGCACATCACGATCTCGAGGCCGGCCGTGCCGAGCACGTCGATCGCGCGGTCGAGCCAGCCCCAGTCGTATTCGCCCGGCGACGGCTCGATGCGGCTCCATGCGAATTCGGCGATCCGCACCTGCGCGATGCCGAGGGCCTTCATCCGGCGGGCGTCGTCGGCCCACATCGATTCCGGCCAGTGTTCCGGGTAGTAACAGACTCCGAGGCGCATGCCCGATCCTTATGCGTAGTGGTGGACGGGAAGGTCGGCGCACGCGGGCACCGCGCGGCCGTCTTCGGTGAAGAGATGGCAGGCGGCGGCCGGCGCATGCGCGTGCACGCGTTCGCCGCGGCGCAGCGGGGCGTCGCCGGGCACCTTCGCGATCAGCGGCGTGCCGCCGGCCTGGTCGAGGTGCACGTAGGTCTGCTCGCCGAGGCGTTCGACGAGCGCGACGTCGCGCGCGAGCGTCGTCGCGTCGTGCGCGGCGCCGAGCGTCAGGTGTTCGGGGCGGATACCGAGCGTGACGGCCGCGCCGACCGCGAGCGCGGAACCGTCGCGCGGCAGCGTGAAGGTTTCGCCGGACAACACGACGGTGACGATCGTGCGCCGCGCGTCGCAGGCGGTGACGACGGCCGGCAGGAAGTTCATCCGCGGCGAGCCGATGAAGCCGGCGACGAAGCGGCTCGCCGGATGGTGATAGAGGTCGAGCGGCGCGCCGACCTGCGCGATGCTGCCGTGCCGCGCGGTGTCCGCGCCGGCGTGCAGCAGCACGATCTTGTCGGCGAGCGTCATCGCTTCGGTCTGGTCGTGCGTCACGTAGACGACGCTCGCGCGCTCGAACTGCCGGTGCAGCTTCGCGATCTCGATGCGGGTCTGACCGCGCAGCGCCGCGTCGAGGTTCGACAGCGGCTCGTCGAACAGGAACACGCCGGGCTCGCGCACGATCGCGCGGCCGATCGCGACGCGCTGCCGCTGGCCGCCGGACAGCGCCTTCGGCTTGCGCTCGAGCAGCGTGTCGAGCTGCAGGATCCGCGCGGCGTCGCGCACCTTCCGGTCGATCTCGGCCTTCGGCACGCGCGCGAGCTTCAGCCCGAACGCCATGTTCTCGTAGACCGTCATGTGCGGAAACAGCGCGTAGCTCTGGAACACCATCGCGACGCCGCGCTCGGCGGCCGGCACGTCGTCGACGCGGCGGCCGTCGATCGACAGCTCGCCGTCGCTCAGGTCCTCGAGGCCCGCGATCATCCGCAGCAGGGTCGACTTGCCGCAGCCGGACGGGCCGAGGAACACGCAGAACTCGTGCGCGCCGATCTCCAGATCGACGTCGCGAATGACCGGCGCGTGCTCGCCATAGGCTTTCTGCACGCGTCGCATCGAGATGCTCGCCATTGTCTCCGCTCCATGTTCTAATGCGCCTTCGTCGATGCTTAAGCGCTTAAGCAACGCGATCAAAAAAAGAGCCGATCGCGATCGCGGCCGAGTCGCGCCCGTCGGTCGGGCGGCAGGGTGTGCGGCGATAGTGCGCCGCTTCGGTGAGCGAAGCAAATACTGGATCGACGTTTCATATAGTGGGCAAATCATGGCGACACTGGATGAAGTGGCCCGTCGCGCCGGCGTGACGGCCGCGACGGTCTCGAACGTGCTGCGCGACCGCGGCCGGGTCGGCGAAGCCACCCGCGCGCGGGTGCTCGAAGCGGTGCAGGCGCTCGGCTACCGGCCGCATCTGGCCGCGCGGGCGCTGGCGGAAGGGCGCGCGCCGACGGTCGCGCTGATGGTGTCGAGCATCGCGAACCCGTTCTATCCGGAGTTCGCGCTCGCGGTCGAGCGCGCGGTGCGGCGCAACGGGCAATTCCTGATCGTCTGCAATACGAACGAAGATCCGTTGCAGGGGCGCGCGTATCTCGACCAGATCGCCGGCACGATTTCCGAGGGGATTCTCGTGACCAACGCGAACCTGCACCTGCCGGATCTGGTCGACGTCGCGCGGCGCGGCGTGCCGGTCGTGCTGTGTCTGTGGGAGCGGCCCGATGCGCCGCCTGAAGGCTTGCCGTGCGTCGCGGTGGATTTTCGCGAGGCGGGGCGGATTGCGACGCGGCATCTGGTCGAACTCGGGCACAAGACGATCGGCGTGATCGTCGGCGGCTCGGCGAGCGGCGTGCAGGCGGCGCGCTACGACGGCTTCGTCGACGTGATGCGCGATGCGGGGCTCGACGCGTCGATCGTCGCGGCCGAGCCCGATTCGATCGAAGGCGGTGTGCGTGCGGCGGGCCGGCTGCTCGACGCGCATCCCGGGCTGACCGCGCTGGTCGCGACCAACGACCTGCCCGCGATCGGCGCGCTGCACGCGGCCGCCGATCGCGGCCGGCGTGTGCCCGACGATCTGTCGATCGTCGGCATCACCGATATTCATCTGGCGAGCGATACGCGTCCTACGTTGACGACCGTCGCGATTCCGACCGCCGAGGCCGCGGGGCTCGCGGTCAAACTGCTCAACGCGTTGCGCGAGGCGGGCGGTCAGGTCGACGATGCATCGCGCGTGCGGACGGCGTCGGTGCCGCGGCTGGTGGTGCGCGGGACGACGGGGGCGGTGCGCGATGGCTTAGCGGGAGAAGGCGGCCACGCGGGGCGTGTCGCGTAGTGTCATGCTTGCCGAAGCCGAAGCCGAAGCCGAAGCCGAAGCCGAAGCCGAAGCCGAAGCCGAAGCCGACGGGCTAAGCCTGAGTAGAGGCCGGCCGCGGGCCGGTAGATGGAATCGCAAGAGTGGCGCGATCACGCCCCAAGGCGCAGATCGTCCTCGACGAGCCGCATCACGATGCGCCGGGCCGAATCGAGGTGCGCGACCGTCATCGCGCGCGCGCCACGTGCGTTGCGTTCGCGGCACGCGTGCAGGATTTCTTCATGCTCGACCTGGAATGACGGCGTATCCGCGAGCAACGTTGTCTGAAGTCGCTCGTAGCGCTCGACCTGGCTGCGCAGCTCCGCGATCGCCTTCAACTGCCGCTCGTTGCCGCAGCATGAATACAGCAGCGCATGGAATTCGCGGTTCAGCTCGCCTTGCCGGCGCGGCACGTTCGATTCGCCGAGCAGCCTGTGCACGAGTTCGGCGCGCGCGAGTGTTTCGTCGTCGAGCCGCTTCACGCTGCGGTAGATCGCGTCGCCTTCGAGCAGCGTGCGCATGTCGTAGATCTCCTGCACGTCGGATGCGCTCAGCATCCGCACGACCGCGCCGCGATTCCTGAATATATCCAGTAATCCTTCGCGTTCGAGGCGCTGGATCGCCTCGCGCATCGGAATCCGGCTGATGCCGAAGCGTTCGGCGAGGTCGCGCTCGACGAGCCGCTCGCCTGCCTGCAACTCGCCGTTGATGATCATCTCCCGCAACGATGCAGCCACCGCGTCCGCCGTCGAATCGAGTCTGGCTTCCATGTTCCTGCGCTCCTCATTTTGGAATAATGGTATACCAAACCGCATTCCGGTGCCACAATGATGACCTCACGTTCCGATATCGAAGGAGAGCGAGATGGCGCATGGCGAACACAAGTACCGCGTGGCAGTGGAGTGGACCGGCAACCGGGGAACCGGCACGTCGGGGTATCGCGAATATGGCCGCGATCATGTGATCCGCGCGGGTTCGAAGCCGGACATTCCGGGCTCGTCGGACGCGGCGTTCCGCGGCGATGCGGCGCGCTGGAATCCGGAAGACTTGCTGCTCGCGTCGGCCTCGGCGTGTCACAAGCTCTGGTATCTGCATCTGTGTTCCGATGCGGGAATCCGCGTGCTGGCGTATGTGGACGATGCGGAAGGGACGATGCTCGACAGCCCCGGGCCGGGGCGCTTCACCGAAATCGTGCTGCACCCGCGCGTGACGATCCAGGCGGGCGACGATCGTGCGCTCGCCGAGCGGCTGCATCACGACGCGCATGCGAAGTGCTATGTGGCGAACTCCGTGAACTTCCCGATCCGGTGCGAGCCGGTGATCGAGGTCGCGGAAGCGTGATGCATGCCGCGGAACGGGCGGGGTTCGCTGCGTACCGGGCGTAACCGAAACGCGGGACGCGAGCGCACGCGTGTCTTTCGACAGGCGAGCAGGCTCGACGAAACCGGGCCGCGTCGCCTCACAACACGACCCCGTACACCTCCCGAGCCGCCGCCCGAATCGCATCGGCCATCACCTCGACAGCCGGCGACGGCAGCCGGTCCGTGCGCGTGATGATCCCGAAATCGTCCATCCGGCAATCCATCTCCAGCGGCAGCACCGTGACGATCCCGTGGCGCGCGTAGTACAGCGCGACGTCCTCCGCGAGCACCGCGATCATGTCGCTCTGCTCGATCAACTGCGTGATGAACAGCAGCGCGGCCGTCTCGACCACGTTCGCGGGCGGCGCGAGGCTCGCGCGCTGGAACACCAGCTCGAAGCGGTGACGCAGCACGCTGCCGGCCGGCGGCATGACCCAAGCGGCGCGCTGCACGTCGGCGAGCGACAGCGGCGCCTGCGCGAGCAGCGGATGGCCCGGCCGCACGACCGCGGCGACCGGCTCGCCGGTCAGCGGCTCGTAGCGCAGGTGCAGCTTGTCGTGTTCGGCGGACAGCCGGCCGAGCACGATGTCGAGCTTGTCCTGCGCAAGGTGTTCGAGCAGCACGTTGCTCGTGTCGATCGTCACCGACACGCGCACGTTCGCATGCGTCCCCTTGACGGCCGCGACGGCCGGCGGCACGAGCCGCAGCCCCGGCGACGTGATCGCGCCCACCGCCACATGCCCGAGATGGCCGGCCTTCAGCGCGGCCAGCTCCTCGCGCGCCTGGTCGAGGCTGCCGAGCGCCGCGCGCGCGTGGCGGATCAGCGCATCGCCGTACAGCGTCGGCCGCATCCCGCGCGGCAGCCGCTCGAACAACACCGCGCCGATCGATTCCTCGAGTTCGCGCAGCAGCTTCGACGCGGCCGGTTGCGTCATGCTCAGCGCGGCCGCCGCGCGGTGGATGCTGCCTTCGTCGGCGAGCGCGACGACCAGCAGGAGCTGGCGGGTCTTCAGGCGGCTGCGGTTTCCCCACGGGCTGGCTTCGGGCATCGTACGGGTTTATATCGATATCGGAATCGATATCGTAATCGCCTAAAACGTCATTAGCCAGTTATCAAAATTCTGCCTAGACTCCGCCGGTATCCCGTCACCACAGGACTGACGATGTCGGCAACGAAACCCAGGCTGCGCTCCACCCAATGGTTCGGCACCAACGACAAGAACGGCTTCATGTACCGGAGCTGGATGAAGAACCAGGGCATCCCCGATCACGAGTTCGACGGCCGGCCGATCATCGGCATCTGCAACACGTGGTCCGAACTGACGCCGTGCAACGCGCACTTCCGCAAGCTCGCGGAGCACGTGAAGCGCGGGATCTCCGAGGCGGGCGGGTTCCCGGTCGAGTTCCCGGTGTTCTCGAACGGCGAATCGAACCTGCGGCCGTCGGCGATGCTCACGCGCAACCTGGCGTCGATGGACGTCGAGGAAGCGATCCGCGGCAACCCGATCGACGCGGTCGTGCTGCTAGCCGGCTGCGACAAGACGACCCCCGCGCTGCTGATGGGCGCGGCGAGCTGCGACGTGCCGGCGATCGTCGTGTCGGGCGGCCCGATGCTGAACGGCAAGCTCGAAGGCAAGAACATCGGCTCGGGCACGGCCGTGTGGCAGCTGCATGAAGCGCTGAAGGCGGGCGAGATCGACCTGCACCACTTCCTGTCGGCCGAGGCCGGCATGTCGCGCTCGGCCGGCACCTGCAACACGATGGGCACCGCGTCGACGATGGCGTGCATGGCCGAGGCGCTCGGCGTCGCGCTGCCGCACAACGCGGCGATTCCGGCGGTCGATTCGCGCCGCTATGTGCTCGCGCACATGTCGGGCATCCGCATCGTCGAGATGGCGCTCGAAGGGCTCGTGCTGTCGAAGGTCCTGACGCGCGCCGCATTCGAGAACGCGATCCGCGCGAACGCGGCGATCGGCGGCTCGACCAACGCGGTGATCCACCTGAAGGCGATCGCGGGCCGCATCGGCGTGCCGCTCGAACTCGAGGACTGGATGCGCATCGGCCGCGACACGCCGACGATCGTCGACCTGATGCCCTCGGGGCGCTTCCTGATGGAGGAGTTCTATTACGCGGGCGGGTTGCCGGCCGTGCTGCGCCGGCTCGGCGAAGGCGGGCTGCTGCCGCATCCGGACGCGCTGACGGTCAACGGTAAGTCGCTGTGGGACAACGTGCGCGAAGCGCCGAACTACGACGACGAGGTGATCCGCCCGCTCGACCGGCCGCTGATCTCCGACGGCGGGATCTGCATCCTGCGCGGCAATCTCGCGCCGCGCGGCGCGGTGCTGAAGCCGTCGGCGGCGAGCCCCGAGCTGCTGAAGCATCGCGGCCGCGCGGTGGTGTTCGAGAATCTCGATCACTACAAGGCGACGATCAACGACGAAGCGCTCGACGTCGACGCGAGCTCGGTGCTGGTGCTGAAGAACTGCGGGCCGCGCGGTTATCCGGGGATGGCCGAGGTCGGCAACATGGGGCTGCCGCCGAAGCTGCTGCGCCAAGGGGTGAAGGACATGGTGCGGATCTCGGATGCGCGGATGAGCGGCACCGCATACGGCACGGTCGTGCTGCACGTCGCGCCGGAAGCGGCCGCGGGCGGGCCGCTCGCAGCCGTGCGCAACGGCGACTGGATCGAGCTCGACTGCGAGGCCGGCACGCTGCATCTGGACATTTCGGATGACGAACTGCAGCGGCGCCTGTCGGACGTCGATCCGACCGCGGCGCCGGGCGTGGCCGGGCAGCTCGGCAAGGGCGGCTATGCGCGGCTGTATATCGATCACGTGCTGCAGGCCGACGAAGGGTGCGACCTCGACTTCCTGGTCGGCACGCGCGGCGCGGACGTGCCGAGCCATTCGCATTGAGCGACGCATAGCCGTGCAGGGACGCGGATTGTGGCGGGGCCTGAGGGAAACGAGTTGACGCGGCGGCCTTGGTCGAGCGGGAAGCATGGGGCCCCGCAAGCGCGAAGCGCTAACGGGGGCGACCGCGAAGCATGGGGCGCACGTAAGCGCTAAAGCGCCGACGTACGCCGACCGCGAAGCATGGGGCGTACGTAAGCGCTAAAGCGCCAACGTACGCCGACCGCGAAGCATGGGGCCCCCGTAAGCGCTAAAGCGCCAACGGTGGTCGACAGGAGACAAGATGACGACGCAGTACCCCCCCGCGCACGCCGTGGCGGACCAGTCCGATTCGCCGACAGCCGTCGACGAACGGCAACTGACCCGCCTGCTCACGCGCAAGCTCGTGCCGTTCCTCGCGCTGATCTACGTGGTCGCCTACGTCGACCGTACCGTCGTCGGCTTCGCGAAGCTGCACATGAACGCGGCGATCGGCCTCGGCGATGCCGCATACGGACTCGGCGCCGGACTGTTCTTCATCGGCTACTTCCTGTGCGAGGTGCCGAGCAACCTCGCGCTCGGACGCTTCGGCGCGCGCGTCTGGTTCGCACGCATCCTCGCGACGTGGGGCGTGATCACGATGGCGATGGCGCTGGTACAGGGACCGACCAGCTTCTACGTGCTGCGCTTCCTGCTCGGCGCGGCGGAAGCCGGCCTCTATCCCGGCATCCTGTACTTCCTCACACAATGGTTCCCGATGCGCGACCGTGCCCGCGTGATCGGCCTGCTCGTCCTTGCGCAGCCGCTCGCCGGCATCGTGACGGGCCCGCTCGCCGGTTGGCTGCTGTCGACGCACGGGCTGTTCGGCCTGTCGGACTGGCAGACGCTGTTCGTCGTCAGCGGCCTGCCGGCCGTGCTGCTCGCGTGGCCCACGCTGCTGCTGCTGCCCGAATCGCCCGTGCATGCGCGCTGGCTGAACGACGACGAGCGCCGCTGGATCGCGCGGCAGCTCGCCGCCGATCGCGACACGTATCGCCCCGATTCGCACGGCAATCCGCTCGCCGCATTGCGCGACCGCCGCGTACTGCTGCTCGCCGCGCTGTTCCTGCCGTTTCCGCTGTGCATCTACGGGCTGTCGCTGTGGCTGCCGACGATCATCCACGCGTTCGGCACCGGCGATGCGGCGACGGGGCTGCTGTCCGCGGTGCCGTACCTGTTCGCGGTGGTCGGCCTGCTCGTCGTGCCGCGTCATTCGGATCGCAAGCGCGAGCGTTACTGGCACATCGTCGTCGTGTCGGCGGCCGCCGCCGTGACGATGGCCGCGAGCGCGTGGGTGCGCGAACCGGCGCTGCAGTTCCTGTTCATCTGCCTGACCGCGTTCTCGCTGTATTCGATCCAGGCCGTCGTGTGGGCGCTGCCCGGCGAATTCCTCACCGGCACGAGCGCGGCGGTCGGCATCGCCGCGATCAATTCGCTCGCGAATCTCGGCGGCTACCTGGGGCCGTACGGCATCGGCCTGATCAAGGCGTCGACCGGCAGCCTCGCGGCCGGCCTGTACTTCCTCGCGGCGACGTTGCTGTTCGCGGTGCTGATGACGTTCGTGGTGCGCGCCGCGCTGCGCGCGCCCGAGCCGGCCGCGGGCACATTCGCCGGCGAATCCTGAACCCCGTGTTTTCCGGCTGAACGCCGCTTCGACCGACGCAGGACCGAACCATGACATCGAGCAGCACGCCGCGCTATCGCGGCATCTTCCCCGTCGTCCCGACGACGTTTTCCGAGACCGGCGAGCTCGACCTCGCAAGCCAGAAGCGCGCGGTCGACTTCATGATCGACGCGGGCTCGGACGGGCTGTGCATCCTCGCGAACTTCTCCGAGCAGTTCGCGATCACCGACGACGAACGCGACGTGCTCACGCGCACGATCCTCGAACACGTCGCCGGCCGCGTGCCGGTGATCGTCACGACGTCGCACTACGGCACGCAGGTGTGCGCGGCGCGCAGCCTGCGTGCGCAGCAGCTCGGCGCGGCGATGGTGATGGCGATGCCGCCGTATCACGGCGCGACGTTCCGCGTGCCCGAAGCGCAGATCTTCGAGTTCTTCGCACGCGTGTCGGACGCGATCGACATCCCGATCATGATCCAGGATGCGCCCGCGAGCGGCACCGCGCTGTCCGCGCCGTTCCTCGCGCGCATGGCGCGCGAGATCGAGCAGGTCGCGTACTTCAAGATCGAGACGCCGGGTGCGGCGAACAAGCTGCGCGAGCTGATCCGGCTCGGCGGCGACGCGATCGAAGGGCCGTGGGACGGCGAGGAGGCGATCACGTTGCTCGCCGACCTGCATGCCGGCGCGACCGGTGCGATGACGGGCGGCGGCTTTCCGGACGGCATCCGGCCGATCCTCGAAGCATTCCGCGAAGGGCGGCACGACGAGGCGTTCGCGCGCTATCAGACGTGGCTGCCGCTGATCAATCACGAGAACCGCCAGTCCGGGATCCTCACCGCGAAGGCGCTGATGCGCGCCGGCGGCGTGATCGCGTGCGAGCGGCCGCGGCACCCGATGCCGGAACTGCACCCGGACACGCGCGCGGAGCTGCTCGCGATCGCGCGCCGGCTCGATCCGCTCGTGCTGCGCTGGGCGCACTGAGCAAGTGGCGAAGGAGAAACGCAGATGAGCGACGTGATTTCACTGGGCGTGATCGGGATCGGCAAGATCGCGCGCGACCAGCATTTGCCGGCGATCGCCGCCGAACCGGGTTTCATGCTGACCGCGTGCGCGAGCCGTCATGCGGAAGTCGACGGCGTGCGCAACTACCAGGACCTGGGCGCGCTGCTGGCCGCCGAGCCCGAGCTCGACGCCGTGTCGCTGTGCGCGCCGCCGCAGGTGCGCTACGCGCAGGCACGTGCCGCGCTCGAGGCCGGCAAGCACGTGATGCTCGAGAAGCCGCCGGGCGCGACGCTCGGCGAAGTGGCCGCGCTGGACGCGCTCGCGCGCGAACGCGGCCTCACGCTGTTCGCGACCTGGCATTCGCGCTGCGCGAGCGCGGTGGAACCGGCGCGCGCGTGGCTCGCGACGCGCACGATCCGCGCGGTCCAGGTGCGCTGGAAGGAGGACGTGCGGCGCTGGCATCCGGGCCAGCAGTGGATCTGGGAGCCCGGCGGCCTCGGCGTGTTCGATCCCGGCATCAACGCGCTGTCGATCGTTACGCGGATCCTGCCGCGCGAGCTCGTGCTGCGCGAGGCGACGCTCTACGTGCCGAGCGACGCGCAGATGCCGATCGCGGCCGACCTCGAATGCGCCGATACGCACGGCGTGCCCGTGCGCGCGGAATTCGACTGGCGGCACGGCCCCGTCGAGCAATGGGAGATCGCGGTCGACACGTCGGACGGCGTGCTCGCGATCAGCCGCGGCGGCGCGCAATTGTCGATTGCGGGCGAGCCGGTCGAGCTCGGGCCGCAGCGCGAGTACCCGGCGCTGTATGCGCAGTTCCGCGCGCTGATCGCGCGCGGCGCAAGCGACGTCGACGTGCGGCCGTTGCGGCTCGTCGCCGACGCATTCCTGTTCGGGCGGCGCGTCGGGACCGACGCGTTCGGCCGCTGACACCGTGCCGCCGCGAGCGCGACCGCGCACGACGAAATGCGCACGACGCAAGTTGAAGACCCAAGCCAACAGACAAGGAGACACCGCATGAACCGCACGACCCACACGATCCGCCGCCACACGCTGCGCGCGCTGCTGGCCGCGCTTTGCCTCGCGCCGCTCGGGATGCAGGGCGCCGCGCACGCCGACGCGCCGCTGAAGATCGGCTTCCTGGTGAAGATGCCCGAGCAGGCATGGTTCATCAACGAGCAGAACGCGGCGTCCGCGCTCGGCCAGAAGGAGAACTTCTCGGTCGTGAAGATCGGCACGCCGGACGGCGAGAAGGTGCTCGCCGCGATCGACAACCTCGGCTCGCAAGGCGCGCAGGGCTTCGTGATCTGCGCACCCGACGTGCGCCTCGGGCCGGCGATCGCGTCGCGCGCGAAGCGCTACAACATGAAGTTCGTGACGGTCGACGACCAGCTCGTCGACTCGACCGGCAAGCCGCTGCCGAACGTGCCGCACCTCGGGATGTCGGCGACCAAGATCGGCAACCAGGTCGGCCAGGCGATCGCCGACGAGATGAAGCGGCGCGGCTGGAAGCCGGAGGAAGTCGGCGCGCTGCGCGTCACCAACTACGAGCTGCCGACCGCGAAGCTGCGCACCGACGGCGCGACGCAGGCGCTGCTCGCGAACGGCTTCCGCAAGGAAAACATCTTCGACGCGCCGCAGAAGACGACCGACGACGAAGGCGGCTTCAGCGCGGCAGCGCCCGTGCTCGCGCGCCATCCGAACATCAAGAAGTGGGTGGTCTACGCGCTGAACGAGGAAACCGTGCTCGGCGCGGTACGCGCGACCGAACAGCTGCACATCCCGGCCGCGGACGTGATCGGCGTCGGCATCAACGGCGCGGGCGAGGCGTTTGCCGAGTTCCAGAAGAAGGAGCCGACCGGCTTCTACGGGACGATCGCGGTCAGCTCGACGAATCACGGCAAGGACAGCACGCAGAACCTCGTCGACTGGATCCGCAACGGCAAGGCGCCGCCGGCCGACACGCAGACGAGCGGCAAGCTGATGACGCGCGCGAACTGGCAGGCCGTGCGCGCCGAGCTCGGCATCTGAACGTGCGGGGCGACGACGCGATGACGATGCAGATGATGACGGCCAGTTCGCGCCACGACGACGTGGCCACGCCCGGCACCGCGCCGCCGCCGCCCGGCGGCGCGCTGCTCGCGCTCGACGGCATCACGGTGACGTTCCCGGGCGTGCGCGCGCTCGACGGCGTGTCGCTGTCGGTGCGCGCGGGCGAGGTGCACGGGCTGATGGGCGAGAACGGCGCGGGCAAGTCGACGCTGCTGAAGGTGCTGTCCGGCGTGAACCAGCCGCAGGCCGGCACGCTGACGCTGAACGGCACGGTGCAGCGCTTCGCGTCGACGCGCGCCGCGCTCGAGGCCGGCATCGCGATCATCTACCAGGAACTGCATCTGGTACCCGAGCTGACGGTCGCCGAGAACCTGATGCTCGGCCAGCTGCCGAGCCGGCTCGGCGTGGTCGACGAGCGCGCGCTTGCCGTGCGCGCGCTCGATGCGCTGGAGCGGCTCGGCGAGCACATCGATCCGGACATCCCGGTGAAGTATTTGTCGATCGGCCAGCGCCAGATGATCGAGATCGGCAAGGCGCTGATGCGCGACGCGCGCGTGATCGCGTTCGACGAGCCGACGAGTTCGCTGTCCGCGCGCGAGACGACGCAGCTGTTCCGCATCATCCGTTCGCTGCGTGCCGAGGGACGCGCGATCATCTACGTCACGCACCGGATGGAGGAAGTCGACGCGCTGTGCGATCGCGTGACGGTGTTCCGCGACGGCCGCCGGATCGAGACGTTCGAATCGGTCGCCGAGCTCGACCGCGACCGGCTGATCGGCTGCATGGTCGGCCGCTCGATCGAGGACGTGTACGGCTACCGGCCGCGCACGGCCGGCGACGTGCTGATCGAGGCGAAGGGGCTCGTCGGGCCCGGCCTGTCCGAGCCGGTGTCGTTCGCCGCGCGGCGCGGCGAGATCGTCGGCTTCTTCGGGCTCGTCGGCGCGGGCCGCTCGGAGCTGATGAAGCTGCTGTACGGCGCGGCGCGGCCCACGGGCGGGCATGTCGAGCTGGGCGGCAAGCGCGTGGCGTTCGCGAGCCCGCGGCACGCGGTGCGCGCCGGCATCGCGCTGTGCCCCGAGGACCGCAAGCAGGAAGGCATCGTCGCGATCGCGTCGGTGGCCGACAACCTGAACATCAGCGCGCGCCGTCATTTCAGCCCGGCGCGCGTGCTGCTCGACACGCGGCGCGAACGCGAGCTGGCGCAGCAATACATCGAGCGGCTCGCGATCAAGACCCGCGACGGCGAGACGCCGATCGGCGCGCTGTCGGGCGGCAACCAGCAGAAGGTCGTGCTCGCGCGCTGGCTGGCCGAGCGCATCGACGTGTTCCTGATGGACGAGCCGACGCGCGGCATCGACGTCGGCGCGCGCGCGGAAATCTACAACCTGTTCTACGAACTCGCGGAAGCGGGCCGCACGGTGATCATCGTGTCGAGCGATCTGGCCGAGGTGATCGGCGTGGCGGACCGCGTCATCGTGATGAAGGAAGGACGGATCGCGGGCGAGGTCGCGAAGGCGCAGGCGACGCCCGACGCGCTGATCAAGCTCGCGCTGCCGCGCTAGCGGCCTGCAGTCAACCGGAAAGCAAACGTTATGAGCCAGGCAATGCAACCCCAACGCACTTCCCCGTCCCCCGATGCCGCAGCCGCGCCCGCGCGAGCGCGCGGCGGCGTGTGGCAACTGATCAACCGCTCCGGCATCGTGATGGTGTTTCTCGTGCTGTTCGCGACGCTGTCGCTGACCGTGCCGGACTTCCTCACGCCGCGCAACATCCAGGGCCTGCTGCTGTCGGTCACGCTGATCGGCTCGATCGCGGTGACGATGATGTTCGTGCTCGCGCTCGGCGAAGTCGACCTGTCGGTCGCGTCGATCGTCGCGTTCTCGGGCGTCGTCGCGTCGACGCTGATCACCGCGACGCACAGCGTCGTGCTCGGCATTGCCGCCGGCGTGCTCGCGGGCGGCGCGGTCGGGCTCGTGAACGGCGTGCTGATCGCGCGCTGGCGGATCAACTCGCTGATCGTCACGCTCGCGATGATGGAAGTCGTGCGCGGGCTCGCGTTCATCACGTCGAACGGCGACGCGGTGATGATCTCCGAGGAGCGCTTCTTCGATCTCGGCGGCGGCTCGTTCCTCGGCATCTCGTATCCGATCTGGAGCAACATCGTCGGCTTCGTCGTGTTCGGCTTCCTGTTGCGCAAGACCGTGTTCGGCAAGAACGTGCTGGCGGTCGGCGGCAACGGCGAGGCCGCGCTGCTCGCGGGGCTGCCGGTGATGCGCATCAAGATCGCGGTGTTCGTGCTGCAGGGCCTCGTGACCGGCTTCGCCGGCGTGATGCTCGCGTCGCGGATGAGCCTCGGCGACCCGAAGACGTCGGTCGGTCTCGAACTCGGCGTGATCTCCGCGTGCGTGCTCGGCGGCGTGTCGCTGACGGGCGGCGTCGCGACGATCTCCGGCGTGCTGGTCGGCGTGCTGATCATGGGCTCCGTGCAGGATGCGATGAGCCTCTTGAACGTGCCGACCTTTTACCAATATCTGATACGCGGCGGAATTCTGTTGCTCGCGGTGCTGTTCGACCAGTATCGTCGCAACCAGCGGCGCGCGATGAAGATCTGACCCTGACGCACGCGCGGCCGCCTGCGAATGCGAAAGACATCGGGAGACGGCATGCAACAGACTCATCCGGGCACGGCGGCGGCGCTGCTGGTCGACAGCCGCAACACGCTCGGCGAAGGCGCGACGTGGTGCGACGCGACGCACGCGCTGTACTGGACGGACATCGAAGGCGCGCGGCTGTGGCGCTGCCGCGCGGACGGCTCGGACCTCGCGCGGTGGCCGATGCCCGAACGGCTCGCGTGCTTCGCGCTCACGCATGATCCCGACGTGCTGCTGGTCGGGCTTGCGACGCATCTCGCGTTCTTCGATCTGCGCAGCGGCGAATTCACGCGGATCGTCGACGTCGAACCCGACCTGCCGACGCGGCTGAACGACGGCCGCTGCGATCCGTTCGGCGCGTTCGTGTTCGGGATGAAGGACGAAGGCGGCGATCCGCCGCGCGCGGTCGGCGGCTTCTACCGGCTCAATCCGGACCTCACGCTCGAACGGCTTGCATTGCCGGCGGCCGCGATCGCGAACAGCATCGCGTTCTCGCCGGACGGCGCGAAGATGCATTTCTGCGATTCGATGGTGCGCGAGATTCTCGTCTGCGATTACCGCGCGGGCGGCGACGTGGCCAACGTGCGGCCGTTCGCGCGACTGACCGATGCTGATGGCGACCCGGACGGCTCGACGATGGATCGCGACGGCGGGCTGTGGAACGCGCAATGGGGCGGCCGGCGCGTGGTGCGTTACGGGCCGGACGGCATCGAGACGGATCGCATGGCCGTGCCGACCGCGCAGCCGAGCTGCGTCGCAATCGATGGTGAAGGCCGCTTGTACGTGACGAGCGCGCGCGTCGGGTTGGGCGACGACGCGCTGGCGAGCGATGCCGATGCCGGCGGCGTGTTCGTCGCCCGGACGCGCCATGCGGGGTTGCCGACCGCGCGATTCGCGGGCGCGCCGCGCAACTGATCGCGCATTCGCGCACTGTAAGGATCCCGTTCATGGGATGCCGCTGACGCGGCGGCGTCGCGTTCAGGCCTGCGGTTTGCCGCGCTTGCGTGCGCGCGCCGTGCCGTTCCGGCTTCGCGGAACGCCCGTTCCGCCGCCGACCTGCTGGTAAGATGGCCCGCAATCCCATCCCGCCCGCACCATGAGCTCCACCCCGACCAAGCCCGCGAACCCGAAAAACGCCGCGAAGAACGCTGCCCGCGCGACGGGCGACAAGCCGAAGGCGCGCGTGCAACAGCGCCTGACCTACGTGATCGGCGGCCTCGACCGGCTGCTGCGCCGTCACATGACCGACGCGCTCGCGCCGCTCGGCATCACGCTCGCGCAATACACGGCGCTGTCGGTGCTCGAGGCGCGCGGCGCCTCGTCGAACGCGCAACTGGCCGAGCGCTCGTGGATCACGCCGCAATCGGCGAACGAGGTGATGAGCGTGATGGCCGCCCGCGGTTTCGTCACGCGCGAGGCCGACCCGTCGCACGGCCGCATCATCCTGCTGACGCTGACCGACGCAGGCGCGGCGATGTTGCGTGAATGCGAAGGCGTGCTGCGCCCGCTCGAGGCGCGCATGCTCGGCGACATCTCCGCCGACGACGCCGCGCACGTGCAGCGCGCGCTCGAACTGTTCTCGCGCAACCTGCGCGGCTGATCCGTTTCCGAACCTGACGGCGCGGGCCCGTGCGGCCCGCGTTGGCCGTGCACGCGCCGTCGCCGGTCGCCCGACCGTGCCCCGATTCCGTGGTCACCGCCGCTTTCCGCTCCGGGTTTACACCGGCGCTCATGTCGCTTGCAATATCAGGTAGCCTGATATTAAATGAAGCCGTCCGCAGCAGGAATGCTGCGCACCGAATCGCACAGGAACGAACGACAGGAACAGACATGAGCAAGTACGACAACCGCTGGCAGACCGTGAAAGTGAACGTGGAGGCCGGCATCGCGTGGGTCACGCTGAACCGCCCCGAGAAGCGCAATGCGATGAGCCCGACGCTGAACCGGGAGATGCTGGAGGTCCTCGACGCGGTCGAGTTCGACGACGAGGCGAAGGTGCTGGTGCTGACCGGCGCGGGCGCCGCGTGGACGGCCGGCATGGATCTGAAGGAATATTTCCGCGAGATCGACGGCGGCTCCGACGCGCTGCAGGAAAAGGTGCGGCGCGACGCGTCGGAATGGCAGTGGCGCCGGCTGCGGATGTACAACAAGCCGACGATCGCGATGGTGAACGGCTGGTGCTTCGGCGGCGGGTTCTCGCCGCTCGTCGCGTGCGACCTCGCGATCGCGGCGGACGAAGCGGTGTTCGGGCTGTCGGAGATCAACTGGGGCATCCCGCCGGGCAACCTCGTCAGCAAGGCGATGGCCGATACGGTCGGGCATCGCCGCGCGCTGCACTACATCATGACCGGCGACACGTTCACTGGCGTGGAAGCGGCCGAGATGGGCCTCGTGAACAGCAGCGTGCCGCTGGCCGGCCTGCGCGACGCGACGATCGCGCTCGCCGCGCGGCTGATGGACAAGAACCCGGTCGTGCTGCGTGCCGCGAAGCACGGCTTCAAGCGCTCGCGCGAACTCACGTGGGAGCAGTGCGAGGATTACCTGTATGCGAAGCTCGACCAGGCGCAGCTGCGCGATCCGGAGCGCGGCCGCGAGCAGGGGCTGAAGCAGTTCCTCGACGACAAGACGATCAAGCCGGGCCTGCAGGCATACAAGCGCTGATACAGGCGCCGAAGCAATCGCCAACGCAGCCGCAAGAGACAGGCAAGGCAGGAGACGACATGACCGACAGACGGATGCTGATCGCGGGCGAGTGGTGCACCGCCCGCGACGGCCGAACCTTCGACCGATTCAACCCCGCGACGGGCGCGCTTGCGTCGCGCGCGCCGGCGGCCGGCCCGGTCGATGCCGACGCGGCGATCGACGCCGCGCACCGCGCATTCCCCGCGTGGGCGGCGCTCGCGCCGACCGAACGGCGCCGCCGGCTGCTGAAGGCGGCCGACCTGATGGACGCGCGCATCGACGAGATCATCGCGACCGGCGTCGCCGAAACCGGCGCGACGCCCGGCTGGCTCGGCTTCAACGTGACGCTCGCGGCGAACATGCTGCGCGAGGCCGCGTCGATGACGACGCAGATCGACGGCGACGTGATCCCGTCCGACGTGCCCGGCAATCTGGCGCTCGCGATGCGCGTGCCGTGCGGCGTCGTGCTCGGCATCGCGCCGTGGAACGCGCCGGTGATCCTCGGCACGCGCGCGCTGGCGATGCCGCTCGCGTGCGGCAACACCGTCGTGCTGAAGGCGTCCGAGGCGTGCCCGGGCGTGCACGCGCTGATCGGCGCGGTGCTGGACGAAGCGGGGCTCGGCGCGGGCGTGGTCAACGTGATCACGCACGCGGCCGCTGATGCACCCGAACTCGTCGAGCGGATGATCGCGCATCCGCACGTGAAGCGAATCAACTTCACCGGGTCCACGCACGTCGGGCGCATCATCGCGCGCCATGCGGCCGCGCACCTGAAACCCGTGCTGCTCGAACTCGGCGGCAAGGCGCCGGTGCTCGTGCTCGACGATGCCGATCTCGATGCGGCCGTCGACGCGATCGCATTCGGCGCATTCTTCAACCAGGGGCAGATCTGCATGTCGACCGAGCGCGTGA
The DNA here is from genome assembly GCF_905339915.1 of Burkholderia sp. BCC1985. NCBI lineage: Bacteria > Pseudomonadati > Pseudomonadota > Betaproteobacteria > Burkholderiales > Burkholderiaceae > Burkholderia > Burkholderia sp. BCC1985. The sequence goes on along the minus strand of NZ_CAJPGY010000006.1, from coordinate 186,498 downwards.
TCGCCGCGCGACCGATCGCCGATGCGCTCGTCGAACGGCTCGCCGCGAAGGCGCGCACGCTCGTCGCGGGCGATCCGCTCGCAGGCCATCCGCTCGGCACGATGGTCGACGCGGCGGCCGCCGCGCGCGCGGCGTCGCTCGTAGAGGACGCGCGTTCGCATGGCGCGCAGCTGCCGCTCGGCTGCCGCGTCGAAGGCGCGACGATGCAGCCTGCGATCGTCGACGGCGTGACGCACGACATGCGGCTCTACCGCGAGGAATCGTTCGCGCCGGTCGTCGCGATCCTGCGCGCGGACAGCGACGACGAAGCGGTCGCGCTCGCGAACGACAGCGAGTTCGGGCTGTCGGCGAGCGTGTTCAGCCGCGACATCGCGCGGGCGATGACGGTCGCGCGCCGGATCGAATCGGGGATCTGCCACATCAACGGGCCGACCGTGCACGACGAGGCGCAGATGCCGTTCGGCGGCACGAAGGCGAGCGGCTACGGTCGCTTCGGCAGCCGCGCGTCGATCGCCGAATTCACCGAGCTGCGCTGGATCACCGTGCAGACCACGCCGCGTCACTACCCGTTATGAGCGAGCCGACGATGAATGTTGCGACGCCCGCCAGCGGGCAGGTAAATGAAACGGGCGGCGTGCGTTATCGCGCGGCGGCCGTCGCGGTCGGCGCGGCCGAGATTCGCCGCGCGGACAACGGCGCGTGGTACCTGCGCTCGCGCGAACCGCTCGGCGACTACCCGACGCGCGTGACCGACTGCCTCGTGCGCGGCGCGCAAGCGCACCCCGACCGCGTACTGGCGGCACGCCGCGGTGCCGACGGCCGCTGGATCGCGCTCACCTACGCGCAGATGCTCGAACGCGCCCGCGCGATTGGACAGGGCCTCGTCGATCTCGGGCTGTCGGTCGAGCGTCCGCTCGCGGTGCTGTCCGGCAACGATCTCGAGCATCTGCAGCTGATGTTCGCGGCGATGCTGGCCGGCGTGCCGTACTCGCCGATCTCGCCCGCGTATTCGCTGGTGTCGACCGACTACGGCAAGCTGCGTCACACGCTCGGCGTGCTGCGGCCGGGCGCGGTGTTCGTCGCGGAACGCGCGCCGTTCGCGCGTGCGCTCGACGCGACGTTGCCGGCCGATGCGGCGCTGATCGTCGCGCAGGATGCGGACGTCGACGCCGAAGGGCGAGCGGTGCCGCTGTCGCGCCTGCTCGCGACCGTCCCGCGCACGATCGACGCGATCCATGCGGCGCTCGGCCCCGACCATCTCGCGAAGATCCTGTTTACGTCGGGTTCGACGAAGCAGCCGAAGGCCGTGCCGACCACGCACCGGATGCTGTGCAGCAACCAGCAGATGCTGCGCCAGACGATGCCCGAGCTGACGCGCGAGCCGCCGGTGCTGGTCGACTGGCTGCCGTGGAATCACACGTTCGGCGGCAGTCACAACCTCGGCATCGCGCTGTACAACGGCGGTTCGCTGTACATCGACGACGGCCGCCCGGTGCCGGGCCGCTTCGACGAAACCGTGCGCAACCTGCGCGAGATCGCGCCGACCATCTACTTCAACGTGCCGAAAGGCTGGGAAGAACTGACCGCCGCGCTCGAACGCGATTCGGCGTTGCGCGACACGTTCTTCTCGCGCGTGAAGCTGTACTTCTTCGGCGGCGCGGGGCTGTCGCAGGCCGCGTGGGACCGGCTCGACCGCGTGACCGAAGCGCATTGCGGCGAGCGCATCCGGATCATGGCCGGCCTCGGGATGACGGAGGCGTCGCCGTCGTGCCTGTTCACGACGGGGCCGCTGATGCGCGCCGGCTATATCGGCCTGCCCGCGCCCGGCTGCGACGCGAAGCTCGTGCCGTGCGGCGACAAGCTCGAGCTGCGTTTCAAGGGGCCGAACGTGATGCGCGGCTACTGGCACGCGGACGTCGATCCGCGCGACGTGTTCGACGACGAAGGCTATTACCGCAGCGGCGATGCGGGGGTTTTCGCCGATCCGCAGCGGCCGGAACTCGGGCTGCTGTTCGACGGCCGGCTCACCGAGGATTTCAAGCTGAGCAGCGGCACCTTCGTCAGCGTCGGGCCGTTGCGCGCGAACGCGGTGTCGAGCGGCGCGCCGTACGTGCAGGACGTGGTCGTCACCGGCATCGATCGCGACGACATCGGCCTGCTGGTGTTTCCGCGCGTCGAAGCGTGCCGCGCGCTGGCGGGGCTCGCGGCCGATGCGTCCGTGACCGACGTGCTGCGCGCGCCGGTCGTGCGCGCGGCGTTCGCGGCATGGCTTGCCGTGCTGAACCGGCATGCGAGCGGCGGCTCGACGTTCGTCGCGCGCATCCGGCTGATCGATACGCCGCCTTCGCTCGATCTCGGCGAAGTGACCGACAAGGGTTCGCTGAACCAGGCGGCCGTGCAGAAGCATCGCGCGGCGACGATCGACGCGCTGTACGACCCGGCGCGACGCGATCCCGACGTGATTTACGCGTAAGCAGAAGCAGACCGAAGCAAACCGAAGCAAGCAGGCACGACGACCGGCCGGCCACGATACCGGCAGGCATTCTTGCGGCCAGCGAATCAGGCTGCCTGATAAGGGAGGCCGTTCGGACGACACCGCGCGCGCCGCTCCGCCACTGGCCGGCGGCGGCGCGCGGCGGCCGTTGCAGGGCCGACGACTACAAGACATGGGATTGGAGACAGACACGATGAACACTTACGTTGCCGAAAAACCCACGGTCGCGACCACGCTCGCGCTGTGTTTCGCGATCGCCCTTCTCGAAGGGCTCGACCTGCAGTCGGTCGGCGTCGCCGCGCCGCGCATGGCGCGCGAATTCGGGTTGAGCGTGTCGCAGATGGGCATCGCGTTCAGCGCGGGCACCTTCGGGCTGCTGCCGGGCGCGATGCTCGGCGGGCGGCTCGCCGACCGGATCGGCCGCAAGCGCGTGCTGATCGCGTCGGCCGTGCTGTTCGGGCTGCTGTCGATCGCCACCGCGCAGGTCTCGACCTTCGCGATGCTCGTCGTCGTGCGCGTGCTGACCGGCATCGGCCTCGGCGGCGCGATGCCGAACCTGATCGCGCTGTCGTCCGAAGCGGTCGAGCCGCGCTCGCGCAGCAGCGCGGTGGCGACGATGTACTGCGGCATCCCGTTCGGCGGCGTGATCGCGTCGCTGATCGGCGTGCTGCTCGCCGGCGACACCGAATGGCGGCACATCTTCTACGTCGGCGGCGTGGGGCCGCTGCTGCTCGTGCCGCTGCTGGTGTGGTTCCTGCCGGAATCGCGCGCGTATCTCGACGTCGCCGGCACGCCGGCCGCGCGCACGAGCGTCGCGCGCACGCTGTTCGGCGACGGCCGCACGACGTCGACGGTCGCGCTGTGGATCAGCTACTTCTGCACGCTGATCGTCCTCTACTTCCTGCTGAACTGGCTGCCGTCGCTGATGGCCTCGCGCGGGCTCGATCGCGCGCACGTCGGCCTCGTGCAGATCGCGTTCAACGTCGGCGCGGGGCTCGGCGCGCTCGGCATCGGCGCGGCGCTCGACCGGATGCGCGCGTCGCGCGTGGTTGGCGGCATGTACGTCGGGATCGTGCTGTCGCTCGCCGCGCTCGCGGCCGCGCCGGGCTTCGCGTCGCTCGCGGCAGCCGCGTTCGCGGCCGGGATGTTCGTGGTCGGCGGGCAGTCGGTGCTGTATGCGCTCGCGGCGATCTATTACCCGACCGCGATGCGCGGCACGGGCGTCGGCGCGGCGGTGGCCGTCGGCCGGCTCGGTTCCGTCGTCGGGCCGCTCGCGGCCGCGACGCTGCTGGCCGCCGGCCGCAGCGCGCCCGTCGTGATCGGCGCCAGCATCCCCGTCACGCTCGTCGCGGCCTTCGCCGCATTCGTGCTGATTCGCCGCCCGCAAGCCGGCGACTGAGCTTTCGTTTTTTTCGATGCGCGCCGTCAGAGCGCGCGATTCAACACGGTCTGGAGACGCAACGACATGAAGACGAAGACAAGGAACGGCCTGCTGGCCGCCGGCGCGTGCTGCGCGCTTGCCGCGCCGGGCGCGCACGCGCAGTCGAGCGTGACGCTGTACGGGATCATCGATACGGGCGTCGAGTTCGTGTCGCACGCGAACGCGGCTGGCGACCACGTCGTGCGCATGCCGGGCGTGACGGGCGAGCTGCCGTCGCGCTGGGGCCTGCGCGGCACCGAGGATCTCGGCGGCGGCTACCAGGCGGTGTTCACGCTCGAAAGCGGCTTCAACGTGCGCGGCGGCGATCTCGGCCAGGGCGGCCGGCTGTTCGGGCGGCAGGCGTTCGTCGGGCTGAAGAGCGGCTTCGGCACGCTCGCGTTCGGCCGTCAGTACACGATGACCTATCTCGCGCTGCAGGGCGCGGACATCATCGGCCCCGACATCTACGGGCTCGGCTCGTTCGACGCGTACGTGCCGAACGGCCGCGCCGACAACGCGGTGACCTACGTCGGCACCTATCGCGGCGTGACGCTCGGCGCCGCGTATTCGTTCGGCCGCGACGGCGCGGGCACCGGCAACTCGCCGGGGCAGGGCACCTGCGCGGGACAGGTGCCGGGCGATGCCGTCCAGTGCCGCAACTGGTCGGTGATGCTCAAGTACGACAGCGCGTATTTCGGCGCGGCGGCGTCGTACGAGGAGCAGCGCGGCGGCACCGGCGCGGCCGCGAACTTCTTCGATGGCGTGGCGCCCGTTCCTTTCACGAGCAGCGGCGGCAAGGACGCGCGCACGCACGTGAGCGCGTATGCGCAGGCGGCGGGCGCGCGGATCGGCGCGGGCTGGATCGGGCGGCGCGTGTCGACCGGTTCGCCGGCCGCGCCGGGCGCGCATTCGGACCTGTTCTTCGTTGGCGCGTCGTATGCGGTGAAACCCGATTTCGTCGTCGACGGCGAAGGCTACCGGATCGTCAACAGCGCGCACGACACGCGCGCGACGATGGCCACGCTGCGCGCGACCTATCTGCTGAGCAAGCGCACGGCCGTCTACGCGCAATCGTCGTATCTGTGGAACAGCGCGCATGCTCGCTACGCGGTCAGCGGCGGCGGGCCCGGCACGACGCCCGGCGCGGGGATGGGGCAGCTCGGCGCGATGGTCGGCGTGCGGCACATGTTCTGATCCGGCAGCCAGACGAACGGGAGCTATCTTGAACAGGAAATCTGCATTCCTCTGTATTGCGCCGCTGTCCGCGGCGGCCATGCTCGCCGGCTGCGGCGGCGACGATTCGGTCAGCGCCACGCCGACGCACCTGAGCGCCGCGACGCCGGCCGCGATGGCGCAGACGTGCGACGCGCTCGCCGCGAAGCTCGCGTATGCGAACACATCGTTCACGTCGGTGACGACCGCGGCCGCCGGCACGCTGACGGTGGCCGGCAAGCCGATCGCCGAGCACTGCGTGATCGAAGGGAAGATGAACGAGCGCGTGAGCGCGGTGGACGGCAAGACTTACGCGATCGGCTTCGAGATGCGCTTGCCGAAAGCGTGGAACGGTCGCTTCTTCTACCAGGCGAACGGCGGGCTCGACGGCAACGTCGTGACCGCGACCGGCGAGGTCGGCGGCGGCGGGCCGCTGACCGATGCGCTGAACATGGGCTTCGCGGTGATCAGCTCGGATTCCGGGCACAGCGCCGCGCAGAACCCGCTGTTCGGCCTCGATCCGCAGGCGCGCATCGATTACGGCTACGGCGCGGTCGACGCGCTCACGCCGATGGCGAAGCAGGTGATCCGGCTCGCATACGGGAAGACGCCCGACCGCAGCTATTTCGGCGGCTGCTCGAACGGCGGCCGGCACGCGATGGTCACGGCCGTGCGCAACGCGGGCGACTACGACGGGATCATCGCGGGCGATCCGGGCTTCCATCTGCCGAAGGCGGCGATCGGCGAGATGTACGGCGCGCAGCAGTTCGCGAAGATCGCGTCGGCGACCGGGACGAACGGGCTGCCCGACATCCGCAGCGGCTTCACCGATGCGGAGCGCCGGTTCGTCGGCGCGAAGATTCTCGACAAGTGCGATGCGCTCGATGGCGTGGCCGACGGGATGGTGCAGGACGTCGCCGCGTGCCAGGCGCATTTCAGCGTCGAGACGGACATCCCGACCTGCGCGAACGCCACGCGCACCGGCGCGTGCCTCACGACCGCGCAGAAGAGCGCGCTCGAGAACGTGTTCGCGGGCGCGCGCAACAGCGCGGGCACGGCGCTCTATGCGAGTTTTCCGTACGATCCGGGCATCTCGGGCCCCGGCTGGGCCGCATGGAAACAGTCGAATTCGGTCATGCTCGACCCGGCCGCGATGGCGTTCACGTTCATGACGCCGCCGAAAACCGCCGCGACGCTCGCGAACCTCGCCGGCTTCGCGCTCGGCTTCGACATGGACAACGACGCGCCGGCGATCTTCGCGACGAACGGCGTGTACACGCAATCGTCGTGGTCGTTCATGACGCCGCCCGACGAGACCAACCTGTCCGCGCTGAAATCGCGCGGCGCGAAGCTGCTCGTCTATCACGGCACCGGCGACCCGGTGTTCTCGTTCAACGACACGAGCGACTGGTACGGGCGGCTCGCGCAGGCGAACGGCGGCGACGCGTCGGGCTTCGCGCGCTTCTATCCGGTGCCGGGCATGAACCACTGCTCGGGCGGGCCGGCGGCCGACCAGTTCGACATGCTGACGCCGCTCGTCGCGTGGGTCGAGCAGGGGCAGGCGCCCGCGGCGATCGTCGCCACGGCGCGCGACACGACGAACGCGGTGCCGAACGCGGACGTGCCGACGTCGTGGGGCGCGGGACGCACGCGGCCGTTGTGCCCGTATCCGCAGGTCGCGCGCTACAACGGCTCGGGCGACGTGAATTCGGCGGCGAGCTTCAGTTGTCGATGATGTAGGGAAGGGGGATGTACCGACGCGCGGAAGCTTCGGTACATTCGCCGCTGTTCGGCGGCGGATGGCGCGAGCGTGCCGGTCCGTCCGGATGGAAACGGCGGTGCGCCGCGCACGATGATCGAGTTTGGGGCCCGACGTGGCATCCGGGGATACACTGTGGCGCTTTCGCGTCGGCGAGACACGTCCCGGCCGACGTGCGCCGCCAGGTATCTTTCCTCTGATTCGACCATGCAAACCGTAGCGGTACTCGACTTCGAAACAACCGGGCTTTCTCCGAACATGGGCGACAGGGCAACCGAGATCGCCGTGATCCTGCTGCGCGACGGCCAGATCGTCGACCGCTACCAGAGCCTCATGAACGCGGGACGCCGCATTCCGTCCGACGTCGTCGCGCTCACGGGGATCACGAACGACATGATCGCGTCGGCACCGCCGGTGTCGAAGGTCATGAAGGAAGCCGCGGCATTCGTCGGCAGCCATCCCGTCGTCGCGCACAACGCCGGCTTCGACAAGCGGTTCTGGCAGGCCGAACTCGGGATGCTCGGGATGGCGGCCGAGCATGCGTTCGCATGCACGATGCTCGTCGCGCGGCGCCTCTACCCGCACGCGCAAAGTCACCGGCTGTCGAGCCTGGCCGACATGCTGCGCTTGCCGCAGACGGGCCGTGCCCACCGCGCGATGGTCGACGCGGAGATCGCGAGCCATCTGTGGTGCCGGATGCAGCGCGACATCGGCGAGACTTACGGGTTGCGGCAGGTCGATCACGGGCTGATGTCGCGATTGCAGACGACGAGCAAGGCGAAGGTCGCGACGTTTTTCGGTTCATTGGCTGCCGACAGGCGCTGACGTTCGAGCGTCACTCGCCGGGATCCACCGGCACCTCGAGCCCGACCTTCACGCGGCTCATGCTCACGAGCGTCTTGAAGCGCTTCACGTTGTTGTTCGCGAAGAACAGCTCGCGCGTGAGCGCGTTGTACTGATCCATGTTGCGCACGGCGAGGATCAGCACGAAATCCCATTCCCCCGTCACGTAGTAGCACTGCTGGATCTGCGGGCAGCGCTCGAAGGTCCGCTTCATCGCGTCGAGCTGGTCGATCTGCTCGCGCTCGACCTCGACGTTCACGACGATCGTCAGCGGATGATCGACCTTCTCCGGCGCGACGACCGCCGTGTAGCGCTCGATCACGCCGTCTTCCGCGAGCCGCCGCAGGCGGCGGTTCACGGCGGCGGTCGACAGGTTCACGCGGGCGCCGAGTTCGGTCTGCGGCGTGTGCGCGTCGCGCTGGACTTCCATCAGCAGCTTGCGATCGAACGCATCGAGTGGGGTGGGCATGATGGTGCGGCAGCCTCGAAAGAATGAGAAATTTTTGCGTCCGGAGCGCCGATTTGGCGATTTTTTTGACCGGGACGCGCAATATTATTTTTCGGACCGACGGCGCGCGCAACCCGTATGCGCCCGCACCGCATCCACCGCCGGGCCGCCCGCGCGGCCCATTTCCGGAGCCCTTCCCGCCATGCTGATCGCCAATCCCCGCGCGTCGCGCACCGACTATCCCGACACGCTGCGCCGCATCATGAACATCGCCGCGGCCGACGAGAGCGGCGCGTGGCTCGCGCACTGGCCGCTCGTCGGCACGGCGCGTACGCCGTTGCGTGCGCTGCCCGACCTGGCCGCGCGGCTCGGCGTCGCGAGTGTCAGCGTGAAGGACGAAGCGTGCCGTTCGCCGCTCGGCAGCTTCAAGGCGCTCGGCGCGCCGATCGCGCTGATGCGGCTCGTGAAGCGGTTGCGGCGCAACGAGGCGCTCGATCCGCAGGGGCTCGTCACGGGCCGCTACGCGGCGTCGCTGGCCGACCTGACGGTGATCAGCGCAACCGACGGCAATCACGGCCGCGCGCTGGCCGCCGCCGCGCGCGCGATCGGCTGCCGCTGCGTGATCGTGCTGCATGCGCACGTCGACGCGGAGCGCGAGCATGCGATCGCCGCGCACGGCGCACGGATCGTGCGGATCGCCGGCAACTACGACGAATCGGTCGTGCACGCCGCGCAGCTCGCGGACGCGAACGGCTGGCACGTGGTGTCGGATACGTCGTACGACGGCTACGAGGCGATTCCGCGCGACGTGATGCAGGGCTACGGCGTGATCGCGGCCGAGGCGCTCGCGCAGGCGGCGGGAGAGGGCAACCTCGGCGATGGCGATGGCGATGGCGATGGCGATGGCGATGGCGATGGCGACGGCGACGGCGACGGCGACGGCGACGGCGACGGCGGCGGCAGCGGCGATCATCGGCCGTTCACGCACGTGTTCCTGCAGGGCGGCGTCGGCGGCCTTGCGGCCGGTGTCGCGAGCTATCTGTGGGAGCATGCCGGCGCACGGCGGCCGCATTTCATCGTCGTCGAGCCGCACCAGGCCGATTGCCTGTACCAGAGCGCGCTCGCCGGGCGCGCGACGAAGGCGACTGGCAGCGTCGACTCGGTGATGGCGGGGCTCGCGTGCGGCGAGGCGTCGCCGCTCGCATGGGACTTTCTCGAGCCGAGCATCGATCACTTCATGCTGATCGACGACGACGACGCCATGCAGGCGATGCGCGCGCTGGCCGCCGGCAGCGAACGCGACGTGCCGTTCGTGTCCGGCGAATCGGGCGCGGCGGGCATCGCGGGGCTGACCGTGCTGATGCGCGATCCGGCGCTGGCGCGGCAGGCGGGGCTCGATGCGAACGCGCGCGTGCTGGCGATCAACACGGAAGGCGCGACCGCGCCGACCGTCTACCGGCGGTGTGTCGGCGAGACGGCCGACGCGGTGCTGGCGCGCCAGCGCGACTGGCTGACGCGAACCCGCGCGGCCGCGGAAGCCTGAGCGACCCGAACGACCCGACGACCGACGAGGCAAGCACGATGGACGCACTGGACGCAATGGCGGAAAGCACGCTGCAGGGCGGCTGAAAACCTGGCGCCGGCATCTGCACCAGCACCCGGAGACGGGCTTCGAGGAAGTGAACACGTCGGACTACGTCGCGCGGATCCTGACGACGCTCGGGCTCGACGTGCAGCGCGGGATCGGCGGCACGGGGCTGGTCGCGAACCTGACGGTCGGCACCGGCACGCGCGCGATCGGCATCCGCGCGGACATGGACGCGCTGAACATCGCCGAGCACGCGCCGGGCCGCGAACATGCGTCGCGCACGCCGGGCAAGATGCACGCGTGCGGGCACGACGGCCACATGTCGATGGTGCTCGGCGCCGCGCAACTGCTGGCCGAGCGCAAGGACTTCGACGGCACGGTGCGCTTCATTTTCCAGCCGGCCGAGGAACATGGCCGCGGCGCGAAGGCGATGATGGCCGACGGGCTGTTCGAGCGTTTCCCGGTCGATGCGATCTTCGGCGCGCACAACATGCCGGGCATGCGCGCCGGCACGTTCGCGACGCGCGCGGGCGGCATCATGGCGAGCGAGGACAACTTCGTGATCCGGATCGATGGGCGCGGCACGCATGCGGCGCGCCCGCACATGGGCATCGATCCGATCGTGATCGGCTCGCAGATCGTGCTCGCGCTGCAGACGATCGTGTCGCGCAATCTCGATCCGGGCCTGCAGGCGGTGATCTCGTGCACCGAGTTCATCACCGACGGGCTGCGCAACGTGCTGCCGTCGACGGTGACGATCAAGGGCGACACGCGCAGCTATGCGCGCGACGTGCAAACGCTGCTCGAAACGCGGATGCGCGAGATCAGCGAAGGGATCTGCCGCACGCACGGTGCGACCTGCACGTTCGAATACACGCACGAGTTCGCGCCGACGGTGAATTCCCCGGAATGGGTCGACACGGCTGTCGAGGCCGCGGCGCACGTCGCGGGCGCCGACGCGGTGAACGCCGACGTGCAGCCGATGATGATCTCGGAAGACTTCGGTGCGTTCCTGCAGGCGGTGCCCGGCAACTTCGTGTTCATCGGCAACGGCGAAGCGGCCGCGCGCGGCGGGGTGCCGCTGCACAACGCGGCGTACGATTTCAACGACGAGATTTTGCCGGTCGGCGCGCGGTATTTCGCGGAGGTGGCGCGACGGGCGTTGAAGGCGGCGTAGCAGGCCGTCGACGGTCTGTTCGCAGGCCCCCGCTACGTGTTCGGTTCGTCGGCAGGCCGTTACGCTTCGGCCGCCCGCCTGGCCGACACGTCGGCCGTGCCGGTGCGATCGAGGATCGCCAGCACTTCGCGCGCGGTGTTCTCCGAATGGCTGCGCAGCACCTGCGGCAGCCGCGCGTGGTCGGGATCGGCGAGCGCGGCCATGATCGCTTCGTGCTCGTGCAGCGATTCGGCCCAGCGCAGCGTGTCCGCGTTCGCGGCGCCGCGCGCGCGGTGCACCTTCGACATCAGCGACGCATAGATGCCCGACAGCACCGGGTTGCCGGCCGCGTCGATGATCATCTGATGAATCTGCTGGTTCAGCCGGAAATACTCGACCCGCTTGCCGGCCTCGTGACACTCGACCATCCGCCGGTGCTTCGCCTGCAGCGCGGCGAGCGTCGACGTGCCGATCCGCTTGCGCAGCAATTCGCCCGCCATCGCCTCGAGGCCGTGCAGCAGCTCGAACGTCGACACGAGATCGTCGATGTCGATCGACGCGACGCGATAGCCGATGTACTGGCGATGCGTGACGGCGCCTTCCGCGACGAGCACCTTCAGCGCTTCGCGCAGCGGCGTCTTCGACACGTCGAACGCGAGGCTCAGTTCCTTTTCGTCGATCCGCGCGCCGGGCGGCAGTTCGCCCTCGTCGATCATCACGCGCAGGCGCGCGGCGATCTCAGCGGCCATGCCGCGCGTGCGCAGAAGCAGGGGGTTGCGGGGTGTCTGGCTCATGATGGCGCAAGCTTATCACGATATCGGGGCTTGCCCTGCACCACGATAGTGATAAAACAAATTCAATGAAACCAAGCGTTTACGCTAACGGTAATTATAAATTTCTAATCCTATACTCGGCTCAACGTTGCGCGACGTCCTGACCATCCTCGTTCACCCCTGGAGTCCGTTCATGTCTTCAACCTCCGGTGTCGCTGCCCTGACGGTCGGCAAGTCCGCCGTCCGCTGGAAGATATTCGTCGTCATGCTGAGCCTCATCGCGATCAACTACGTCGATCGCGCGTCGCTGTCCGTCGCCATGCCTTACATCTCGCAGGAGTTCAAGATCGGGCCGGCAATGGAGGGCCTGATCCTCAGTTCATTTTTCTGGACCTATGCGGTGATGCAGATCCCGGGCGGGATGCTGGCCGACCGGTTCAAGCCGCGTATCGTGATTGCGACGGCGACCGTGTTCTGGGGCTTCTTCCAGGCGATCGCCGCGCTGTGCACGAACGCGCCGTCGCTGCTGCTCACGCGCCTCGGCCTCGGCGCATCCGAAGCGCCGATCTATCCGGCCGGCGGCAAGCTCAACGCGATCTGGATGACGCAGACCGAGCGCGGCCGCGGCGCCACGCTGCTCGACGGCGGCGCGCCGCTCGGCGCGGCCCTGGGCGCGGTGCTGATCGCCGGCCTGATCGCGCTGCTCGGCTCGTGGCGGCTCGCGTTCGCGGTGGCCGGCGTCGGCACCGTGCTGGCCGGTTTCCTCGCGTGGTACTACATCCGCAACACGCCGCGCGAGCATCCGGGCGTCAACGATCTCGAGGCCGACTACATCGAGGCGTCGCACGCGAGCGACCTCGCGGCCGAGCCGGCCGGTGCATCGGGGCGCTCGCGCGACTTCTTCAAGTACCGCTCGGTGTGGTGCATGTTCTTCGGCTGGATGTGCTTCAACAGCGTGTTCTACGGGCTGCTCACGTGGATGCCGAACTACCTGCACAAGGTGCACGGCTTCGACATCAAGCAGATGGGCGGGTCGACCTTCATCATCTTTTTCTGCGGCTTCGTCGGCGAGCTGCTCGGCGGCTGGATCGCCGACAAGTGGAAGGCCGCGGGCGGGCGTCCGAACGTCGTGATGCGCACGCTGTTCGGCATCGCCGCGGTGATCGCGACCGTGTCGATCTTTTCCGTCGCCTACGTGAAGAGCCCGGTCGTGTGCGTCGCGCTGCTGTCGACGACGCTGTTCTTCCTGCGCTGGTGCGGGCTGTACTGGTGCATCCCGTCGTCGCTCGGCACACGCAACAAGATCGGCTTCCTCGGCGGCCTCATGAACCTCGGCGGCAACATCGGCGGCATCACCGTGCCGATCCTCGTCGGCGCGATCGTGCAGTTCACCGGTTCCTACTTCCTTGCGCTGATGGTGTTCGCGGCGGCCGGCGTCGGCCTGCTCGTGTGCTCCAGCGCGATCGACTACGAAAACAAGCTCCCCGTCTGACCGACCCCTTTCACTGCATCGACTGCATTTACTGGTAGAGAGAAAACCACCATGAAGAAACGTACCCTGCTCGGCATGCTCACCCCTTCGTCCAACACGTCGCTCGAACCGCTGACGAGCGCGATGGTCGCCGGCCTGCCGGGCGTGTCCGCGCACTTCGCGCGCTTTCCCGTCACCGAAATCTCGCTGACGGGCCAGGCGCTCGGCCAGTTCGACGACGACAAGATCATCCAGGCCGCGATGCTGCTCGCCGACGCGAAGGTTGACGTGATCGCGTGGAACGGCACGTCGTCCGGCTGGCTCGGCTTCGAGGCCGACGAGCGGCTGTGCCAGCGCATCACCGCGGCGACCGGCATTCCGGCCACGACGTCGGTGCTCGCGCTCAACGAGATCCTGAAGAAGACGAACGCGCACGAGTTCGGCCTCGTCACGCCGTATCTCGACGACGTGCAGACGAAGATCGTCGACAACTATCGCCGCTCGGGGCTGAACTGCATCGCCGAGCGCCACCTGAACCTGAAGGTCAATTTCTCGTTCTCCGAAGTGACGGGCGACCAGATCGGCGGGATGGTGCGCGAAGTGGCGAAGGCCGGCCCGCGCGCGATCTCGATCTTCTGCACGAACCTGAACGCCGCGCACCTGGTGCCGGCGCTCGAGGAAGAGACGGGCATTCCGATCTACGACACGATCTCGACCGTCGTGTGGAAGTCGCTGCAGCTCGCCGACTACGACACGCGGCAGGTGAAGGGCTGGGGGCGTCTCTTCAGCGACGTGATCTGAGGCGCGCGCCATGTCGAACGATCTCGATTTCGTGATCCGTCACGCGGACATCGTGACGGCGGCGGACCGGTTCTCGTGCGACATCGGCATTCGCGCGGGGCGCGTGGCCATGCTCGGCGACGGGCTGCCGCGCGCGCCGCGCGAGCTCGACGCGAGCGGGATGCTCGTGCTGCCGGGCGGCGTCGATGCGCACTGCCACCTCGACCAGCCGATGCCCGACGGGCTGAAGATGGCCGACGATTTCCTGTCCGGCACGCGCTCCGCGCTGTGCGGCGGCACGACCACCGTCGTGCCGTTCGCCGCGCAGGCGAAGGGGCAGTCGCTGCAGGCGGCCGTCGACGACTATCACCGGCGCGCGGAAGGGCGCGCGCTGATCGACTATGGTTTTCACCTGATCGTCGCCGATCCGACGCCGCACGTGCTGGCCGAGGAGCTGCCGCGGCTGATCGCGAACGGCTACACGTCGTTCAAGGTGTACATGACCTACGACGACCTGAAGCTGAACGATCGGCAGATGCTCGACGTGCTGTCGGTCGCGCGCGAGCACGGCGCGCTCGTGATGGTGCATGCGGAGAATTCGGACTGCATCGGCTGGCTGACCGAGCGGCTGCTCGGCGACGGCCACGTCGCGCCGCATTTTCATGCGCACGCGCGGCCGGCCGTGGTCGAGCGCGAGGCGACGCATCGCGCGATCGCGTTCGCGGAACTCGTGGACGTGCCGATCCTGATCGTGCACGTGTCGGGCGCCGAGGCGATCGAGCAGATCCGCTGGGGACAATCGCGCGGCCTGCCGATCCTGGCCGAAACCTGCCCGCAGTACCTGTATCTGACGGCCGCCGATCTCGGTCATCACGGTCACGACGGCTACGAGGGCGCGAAATGCGTATGCAGCCCGCCGCCGCGCGATCCGGCCAACCAGCAGGCGGTGTGGAAGGCGCTGAAGCAGGGCGTGTTCTCGGTATTCTCGTCCGATCACGCACCGTTCAACTACGACGATCCGTGCGGCAAGCATCCGGGCGGGCAGGCCGTCTCGTTCGACCATATCCCGAACGGGATTCCCGGTCTCGAGACGCGGCTGCCGTTGTTGTTCGATGGCGTGCGCAAGGGGAAGCTGTCGCTGCATCAGTTCGTCGAGCTGACGTCGCTGCGGCCCGCGAAGCTGTACGGGCTGTATCCGCGCAAGGGGACGATCGCGGTCGGCGCCGATGCGGATATCGTCGTGTGGGATCCGGACAAGCGCGTGCGGATCGCGAATGCGTCGCTGCATCATGCGGTCGACTACACGCCTTATGAAGGGATCGAGGTGACGGACTGGCCGCGTCATTGCCTGTCGCGCGGCGAGCTGCTCGTCGAGGACGGCCGGCTGCTCGCCGCGGAGCCGGGGCGCGGGCAGTTCCTGCCGGCCGGCAAGCCGTGTCTTGATTGACGTCGCGCGATGCGATTGCGATATGAGCGCCCGCGCGACGCGGCGGGCGCCGTTTCAACAGGAGCTACGATGAGCGTTTCCCTCGCAATGCGCGGCCTCGCGGCCGCGGCAATCGTCGCCGGATCATGCGGCGGCGGCCCGGCGCTGGCTGCAGGCGGCGCGCCGCAGGACCCGCCGAGCGTCGTGCCCGAAGCGGCCGGCGTCGATTCGGCGCCGCTCGTGCGGCTGTCCGAATGGCTGCGCCGCGACCGGATGGACGTGCGCAGCCTCGTCGTCGTGAAGGACGGCAAGCTGATCTTCGAGCGCTACGGCGCGAACGCGTCGCGCGACTCGACGTACGAGCTGTACTCGGTGACGAAGGCCGTGACGTCGCTGGTCGCGGGCATCCTGGTTGATCAGGGCGCCGTGCATGTCGACGAGCCGGTGGCCGCGCGGCTCGCCGCGTGGCGCCCCGAACTCGGCGGCGCGTTCGCGGACAAGCGCGGCATCGCGCTGAAGCACGTGCTGTCGATGGCGAGCGGGCTGCATTACGACTTCAGCCCGAAGAACGATCCGATCTACTACACGGCGCCGGACCGGCTGAAGCTCGCCGCGTCGGCCGCGCCGAAGGTCGCGCCGGGCACCGCATTCGAGTACACCGACGTGAACCCGATTCTCGCGTCGGCGATGTTGAGCGCGGCGGCCGGCGAACCCGTCGAGCGCTATGCGCGCACGCACCTGTTCGGCCCGCTCGACATGAAGCGCGCCGCATGGGAGCGCGCGGACCGCACGGGGCTCGTGTCGGCCGGCTGGGGGCTGCGGCTGCGTGCCGTCGACATGGCGAAGATCGGCATGCTCGTGCTCGACGGCGGGCGCTGGCAGGGGCGGCAGGTGGTGCCGCAGGCGTGGATCGCGCAGATGACGGCGCCGCGCGTGTCGCCGCACTTCGGCTACTACTGGTGGATCAATAACATCGTCGACAGCGAGCCGGAATTCGACGCGATGGGCTTCAAGGGGCAATTCATCACGGTGCTGCCGAAGCGCAATACGGTGATCGTGATGACGGGCGTGCTGCCTGTGGACGGCGGCCTGCGCGACGCGGAGAACGTGAAGCTGTTCCGGCGGATGGTGAACGGTTACATCCTGCCGTCGCTCGATGGCGGTGCGGTGTCGGGGCAGGGCGGCGGCACCGGCGATACGCTTGCGGCGCTGCGCGACGAACTCGAAGTGAGTGCGCGCACCGCGGGCGTGCCCGGCACGCAGGTCGATCCGACCGATCTGCCGAAGTAGGCGCGTCGATACGTGTGCGGCGCTGCGTGTGGAGCTGGAAGTGAGTGCGCGCTCCGTGGGCGTGCCCGGCGCGCAGGTCGATTCGACGGATCTGCTGAAGTAGCGTCGGGCATGCGTCCGGTCGGCCCGATGCAGGCGAGCCGGACGCACCGCGTGTCTCACATCACACCAGTTCACCCAGGCACGCGTCGAACTGCGCGACGAGCGTGTCGACATCGTCGGCCGTCGTCTGCGGACATACGAGCATCATGTTGTGGAACGGCGTGATCAGCACGCCGCGGTTCAGCAGATACAGATGCACGATGTGCTCGAGCTCGCTGTCGAGCTGCTCGCCCGCGATCGTGCCGTTGCGTGGCGGCACGGGCGTGAACTGGAATTCGGTGCGTGCGCCGATGCGCGTCACGCACCACGGCAGCTCGTGTTTTGCGATCGCCTGGTCGAGCCCGGCCGCGAGCCGCGCGGCGAGCGCGAACATATTCGCATACGCGGCATCGGTCGCGACGTCGGCGAGCGTCGCGCGCATCGCATGCATCGCGAGCATGTTCGCGGTGAGCGTCGTGCCGATCCCGGAATGGCCGGGCGGTGCGTTCAGCTTCGCCTGTTTCGCGCGTTCCGCGAAGTCGGCGCTGAACCCGTACACCGCGCACGGCACGCCGCCCGCGATCGGCTTGCCGACCACCAGCGCGTCCGGCTCGAGACCGTGCGCGGCCGCGTAGCCGCCCGGGCCGCTGCTGATCGTGTGGGTTTCGTCGATCACGAGCAGCGTGCCGTAGCGACGCGTGAGTTCGCGCGCCGCCTCCCAGAAGCCCGGCTCGGGCAGCACCATCCCGATGTTCGTCATCGCCGGCTCGGCGAGCACGCACGCGACGTCGCCATCCTTCAGCGCCGCCTCGAGCGCGGCCAGATCGTTGAACTCGACCACGCGTGTGTTCGCGAGCAGGTCGTAGGACTGCCCGAGCAGGCTGTCGCGCTGCACCGGGCGGCCGTCGACGAGATCGACGAACACGTCGTCGACCGTGCCGTGATAGCAGCCGTTGAACACGACGATCGAGTTGCGGCCGGTGGCCGCGCGCGCCCAGCGCAGCACGAAGCGATTCGCGTCGCTCGCGCTCAGCGCGAACTGCCAGACCGGCAGCCTGAAGCGGCGCGCGAGTTCGCGCGACACCCAGGCGGCGTCCTCGCTCGGCAGCATCGTCGTGTAGCCGCGCGTCGCCTGTTCGGCGAGCGCGCGTGCGACCGGCTCGGGCGCATGGCCGAACATCGCGCCCGTGTCGCCGAGACAGAAGTCCGCGTAACGATGACCGTCGACGTCGGTGAAGGTCGCGCCGCGCGCCTCCTTCACGACCAGCGAGAACGGGGTCGACCAGTCCTGCATCCAGTGCAGCGGCACGCCGAACAGCAAATGCTCGGACGCTTCCGCGGACAACGCGCGGGAGATCGGCATGGCTTCGGTGAATGCACGGCGCTCGCGATCGAACAGCGCGCGGGCGCGGATGAGGTCGACTCCGTGGCGGGTCTGCAATTGAGGCTCCTGTGACGGTTTGAATGGAATGTTGACGTCTCCGCGAGCTTGTCATATTCCATGCGCGCGGTCGATTCGGACTCGACCGTGTATCCGTCAGACGTGGAGTTTTTGCGCATAAACATACGACAACGGATATCTATGTAGGTCGATCAGGAAGTGAGTGTGCGCACACATACGGGGCGAGGTATCAGCAAAAGTGGGGTAAACGACCGTCATGTACGCGGTGGCGACCACGTCTGGACTTCGCAATGTAGTGTGACGACGTATGAGTAGAGATATGCCGTCCGGCGTGTCGATACCTGGACCGCTGAAGGAGTCGCGCCCACGGCCGCAAGCCGCCGCCCTTCGTCTTCACCCGTCCGATCGCTCGCGTCGCGCCTTCATCGGCTGGACCGGCGCGCTCGCCGACCGTCACGTCGCCGGGGCCGATCCAGCATTCAACGTGAGCGCGATGACGCTGACGAACGTGTCGATCGCGGGCAGGCGGTCACCACGACGATCGGCGACAAGCGGTGACGTAACGGGGCAGGAGAGCGATCGCGTGCGGACGGCCGATGCATGCGATCGCGACGCATCATGCGAGCGTCTTGACCATGTGGTGTTCATCGTAGAAGCGGCCGTCGACGAACAGCGAGCGCGGTTCCGTGCCGAACCGGACGAACCCCTGCGACGCATACAGCCGTTCCGCGGTGCCGTTGATCTCGTTGACGCACAGCATCAGTTGCCTGCATTCCCACGCCTGTGCCGCGTGCGCGGTCGCGCCGTCGAGCAGCGATTGCGCAATGCCGCGGCCGCGGTACGCGGGGTCGACGAACACGCCCCAGATCGTCGCCTTGTGCGCGACCTTGGCGCGCGCGTCGCGGCGCACGCCCGTGATGCCGACGAGCGATGCATCGTCGAATGCGCCGAACACGGCGCGCTCGTGGGTGGGCGTGATGCGCGTCGCGAATTCGTCGACCGGGACGCCGGCTTCCTCGTCGCGGGTCGGCAGGAACGAAGTTGGCGACGTGGCGACCGCGCGCAGGCGGACGGACTGGAATTGCGCCGCGTCGGCGGCATCGAGCAGGCGGATCGTGATCATCGGTCGGTGTTGTCGTTGGTGTGCCGGAAGGTCGGAATCTGCGGCGCGGTGCGTGGCAGGGCATCGACCATGCTAATCGGAAACACACGCATTTGCTGGTGCGATCGACACGCCGCATCGACAGGCGTGAAGCGCTGTACCGAGGCGCGAATGATGGCGGGGATGATGCGTGGAGAATCGATGCGTGTTCGCGAAGTCTGCGGGCAATCGCACGCGGCGCCGAACGCATGCACGCGGAAATGTGCCGGATGATGCGAACGCACCTGCCGTTGCATTGGATGCGACCGCGACCGCGGGTGGCGCGCGACGTGAGGAACGTGACGACGCAGTGCCGTGCGCGGCAGACATGCCGCGCCGACTCGTGGAAGGGGGATGAAGTGAAGCGCGTGCCCGCCGTTGCGCCGAAGCGCCGCTGAGCACGCGAAATACGTCCGCGACGTGAAGTGTCCGCGATATATGTGATGCACCCGATCAACTCAGGCGCATGCGACCCGCATCGACACCGCCTCCGCGACGTGCGGTGTCCGCGATACGTGTGATGCACCCGATCAACTCAGGCGCATGCGACCCGCATCGATACCACCTCTGCGACGTGAGGTGTCCGCGATACGTGTGATGCGTCCGATCAACTCAGGCGCACGCGACCCGCATCAATACCGCGACAACTGATTCCCGTTGATCTGCACGCGATCGCCCGGGCGCAGGTCGCCCGGCGACTGCACGTCGAACGAGCGCGTCGAGCCGTCGCTCACCCGCACGTCGATCCGGTAGCCGCTCGGCGGCTGGGCCGCACCCATCTGCTGACCGATCTGGTTGCCGGCGACGGCGCCGCCGAGCGCGCCGATCACGGTGGCCGCATCGCGGCCGTGGCCGCGGCCGAACTGGTTGCCCACCAGGCCGCCGACCAGCGCACCGACGACGGTGCCGGCGACGCCCGACGTGCCGACCGAGCCGTTGATCGGCTGGATGTTCGCGACGGTGCCGTATTGCGTGCCGTAGCCGTTGCCGTACTGGCCGCCGTAAGGCTGCGGGTTGCCGTACTGGTCGTACTGCGGCGCCTGGTTCGGATAGGCCGGCTGCTGCGGCTGCACGTAACCCGGTTGCGAATACGCGGGCTGCGCGTAGCCGGGCGTCGCGTACTGCTGCTGCGGATAGCCCGGTTGCGCGCCGTAGTAGCCTGGCGCGACACAGGCGGTCAGCGGAAGCGCCGCCACGGCGACGAGCGTGGCGAACAGAACGGTCTTCGTGGAAGGCATGCGCATCATGATGTTTCCTGCATCGGCAACGTGTTCGCCGACGAATACCGGGACGGGTGGCGAACTCGGCGTGAGTATAAGGAAAGGGCGGATGCACGTCCGGTGCGGCCGGGTAACAACGTGTAAAGTCTGTTGCCGCGCAAATCGCGGTGCGGCGAGGCCGAGATTCGACGATGCGGTTCGCCGTCCGGCAGCCGCGTGAGGGCGCCGATTGCGCGACGATCGGCACCGGCGCACGCCCGCGCGGTGATCACGCCCCATCTTCGCGCCACGCCCGCCAGGCAGCTCGCCCGCATATCGCGAAATCGAATGCGCGGCATCGCGACATTTAATTGGCCACTGGCCGCCCCGTCCGATATCGTGACCGCACATCCCTGCCAACGGTCGCGCCGTGCCGGCTGCGGTGCCTTCCCCTGTCCGCGTCGGCGTCGCGCAGCGGCCGCCCCACTCGTTCCGACTCATGACCGATCGTTTCTTCACCAACGCCGTCGATGCCGGCGGCCGGCCCGTCAACCTCGTCGTCCATGACGGCCGCTTCGTCGCGATCGGCGCCGCTTGCACTGCCGCGCCCGGCGCCGAAACGATCGACCTCGGCGGCCGCGTCGTGCTGCCCGGCTTCGTCGACGGCCACATCCATCTCGACAAGAGTTTCGTCGGCGACCGCTGGGTGCCGCACCAATCGGTCGACTCGCTGCGCGAGCGGCTCGTGGTCGAGAAGCGCCAGCTCGCGGCTGCGCCGCCGATCGTCGAGCGCGCGAATGCACTGATCGCGCAGGCCGCCGCATTCGGCACGATCGCGATGCGCAGCCACGTCGACGTCGACGCGACGACCGGCCTGTCGAACCTGCACGCCGTGATGGCCGCGCGCGAACAGTGGCGCGGGATCGTCGACATCGAACTGGTCGCGTTTCCGCAGGCCGGCGTGGTGACGTGCCCGGGCACCGCCGCGATCCTCGATGCGGCCGTGCGCGAAGGCGCGGACGTGGTCGGCGGGATCGACCCGACGACGCTCGACGGCGACGCGGACGGCCAGCTCGACATCGTGTTCGGCATCGCCGAGAAGCGCGGCGCGAAGATCGACATCCACCTGCACGAACCGGGCGAGACCGGCGTCGCGCAACTGCTGCGGATCGCGGCGCGCACGCGCGCGGCCGGCCTCGGCGGCCGCGTGAACGTGAGCCACGCGTATGCGCTCGGCCAGGTCGAACATGGCGACGTCGAGCGTGCGGCCGCCGCACTCGCCGACGCCGGCGTGTCGATCCTGACCAACGCGCCGGGCGACTGCGCATTCCCGCCGGTTCAGCAACTGCGCAACGCGGGCGTCCACGTGTTCGCCGGCAACGACAACATTCGCGACGCGTGGTGGCCGTACGGCAACGGCGACATGCTGCAGCGCGCGATGATGGTCGGCTACCGCTCGGGCTTCTTTACCGACGAAGCGCTCGGCATCGCGCTCGACATGGCGACGCACGCCGGCGCGCGCGCGCTCGGCCTCGCGCACTACGGCATCGCGGTCGGCTGCGACGCGAGCTTCGTCGCGGTGCGCGCGCCGAATGCGGCGGCCGCCGTCGCCGGCGTGCCGGCCGAACGCTGGGTGTTTCGACGCGGCGAAAGCGACACCGGCGCGCCGTTCGCGCCGGCGCTGCGTTTCACGCGCTGACGACCCGACCGCCGTCGCGGTGCGTGCATCGCGGCTGCTTCGTACTGACTGACCGATTGACCGACTGACCGACCACACCGGAACCGACATGACGAACCTGCTGATCCGCAACGTCCGCACGCACGCAGACGAAGCGCTCGACATCCTGATCGACGGCGAGCGCATCGCGCGCGTCGGCCCGTCGCTCGACGCGCCCGCCGGCTGCGCGATCGAGGACGGCGCGGGCGCGCTCGCGCTGCCCGGCCTCGTCGAAGGCCACACGCACCTCGACAAGACCCACTGGGGGATGCCGTGGTATCGCAACGCGGTGGGGCCGCGCCTCGTCGACCGCATCGAGAATGAGCGTCACTACCGCGCGACGAGCGGCCATGACGCGGGCGCCGCGTCGCTCGCGCTGTCGCGCGCGTTCCTCGCGGCCGGCACGACGCGCATCCGCACGCACGTCGACGTCGACACCGAAGCCGGGCTGCGCCATCTGCACGGCGTGCTCGCGACGCGCGAGACACTGCGCGGCCAGGTGGAGATCCAGATCGTCGCGTTTCCGCAGTCGGGCGTGCTCAAGCGGCCCGGCACGGCCGCGCTGCTGTCCGACGCGCTCGGCGCGGGCGCCGACCTGCTCGGCGGCCTCGACCCGTGCGCGATCGAAGGCGATCCGGTCGAAGCGGTCGACGTGCTGTTCGGAATCGCAGAGCGTCATGGCCGCGGCCTCGACCTGCATCTGCACGAGCGCGGATCGATGGGCGCGTATTCGCTCGATCTGATCCTGCAGCGCACGGCTGCGCTCGGCATGCAGGGCAAGGTCACGATCAGCCACGGCTTCTGCCTCGGCGACATCGCCGAGCGCGAGCGCGACGCGCTGCTCGCGCGGATGGCGGAACTCGGCGTCGCGATCGTCACGACCGCGCCGGCCGCGGTGCCGGTGCCGTCGGTCGTTGCGTGCCGCGCGGCCGGCGTGACCGTGATCGGCGGCAACGACGGCGTGCGCGACACGTGGACGCCGTACGGCTCGCCCGACATGCTCGAACGCGCGATGCTGATCGGCATGCGCAACGATTTCCGCCGCGACGACGCGCTCGAAGTCGCGCTCGACTGCGTGACGCACGGTGCGGCACGCGGTTGCGGCTTCGCCGACTATGGTCTGGAAGCAGGCAAGCGCGCGGACGTCGTGCTGGTCGATGCGCTGACGTTCGCCGAGGCCGTCGTCGCGCGGCCGACGCGGCGACTCGTCGTGTCGTCGGGGAAGATCGTCGCGCGCGACGGCGCGCTGGTCTGAACCGGGCGCCGCATCGTGCCGGTTATGATCGGGCTTCCTTCAGCCTGATCTTCCGGGAGACGACGATGCGACGCACACGCACGATGGCCGCACGGGCCGCAGGATGGATCGCCGCGGCGACGTTCGCAGCGGCGGCCGCGCACGCAATGGCGGCCGGCCAGGATGGTGCGGGCGGTGCGGACAGCGCGCAGCAGGAAGCGAATCGCCGCACGGTGCTCGCGTTCTACGAGAAAGGCCTGAACGAGAAGGATGCGGATGCCGCCCTCGCGTACGTCGGCGACCGGTACGTGCAGCACAACCCGAACGCGGCCGACGGCCGCGACGGTTTCCGCAAGTTCGTCGCGTTCCTGCGCGACAAGTATCCGCAGTCGCACAGCGAGATCAAGCGCTCGTTCGTCGACGGCGACTACGTGATCCTGCACGTGCACGCGGTGCGCGAACCCGGCACGCGCGGCAGCGCGATCGTGGACATCTTCCGGCTCGAACACGGCAAGATCGTCGAACACTGGGACGTGAACCAGCCGGTGCCGGAGCAGGCGGCGAACGGGAACACGATGTTCTGACGGGCGTCGGTTTTCTCGACATGCGCCGCCGCCCGGTCGATGCCCGCCCGCATCGCTGCGCTCATTCCTGCTCGTGCTCCAGCATCGTTGCGAGCGCCTTCGTCAGTTCGCTGACCATCGGATCGGCGGTCGGCCGATGCAGGATCGCGATGTCCATGTGCTCGATCGGCGCGAAGCCGCCGTGCGCGTCGGTCAGCACGACGTGCTCGTCGGTCACCACGCGCGCGGGCAGCACGCTGATGCCGAGCCCGTCCGCGACGGCTGCCTGGATCCCGCTCAGGCTCGACGTCGTGAAGCTGATCCGCCAGCGGCGGCCGCGTTCCTCGATCGCCTTGATCATGTCGTCGCGATAAAGCCCGCGCGGCGGGAACACGACGATCGGCACCGGATCGAGGTCGATCGTCGGATGCTGCGCGCTGTCGATCCAGCGCAGTTTCTCCGGCCAGCGCACCACCGCCTCGCGGCTGTCGCGCCGCTGCTTGATCAGCACGAGATCGAGCTCGCCGCGATCGTAGGCCGCGCAGATGTCGCGGCTCAGCCCGCACGTCACCTCGAGCTTCACCTGCGGATGATCGCGCTTGAACGCGGCGAGCGCATGGGTCGTGCGGCCCGCCGCGAAATCGTCGGGCACGCCGAGCCGGATCGTCAGCGCGACGGTCGCGCCCGACAGCGCTTCCAGCATCTCGTCGTTCAGCGCGATCATGCGCCGCGCGTAGCTGAGCACCGTCACGCCGGCGTCGGTCGGCCGCACGTCGCGCGTGCCGCGGTCGAGCAGGCGATGCCCGGCGATCTCCTCCAGCCGCCGCACCTTCTGGCTGACCGTCGACTGCGTCGAATGCAGGCGCGCGGACGCGGTCGTGAAGCTGCCGCAGTCGGCGACCATCACGAGCGCGCGCAACAGGTCGAGGTCGAACAAAGGTCTATTCATTTCTGCACTTTTGCGGATTCGAGCATTTCATTTTCAAATGTGTGCGACGACTTTTAACATGGCCCGAGACCGCGGGCAATCGCGGTTTCGCCGGACCCGGCGCGGCCGTGCGGGCGGACCTGCTTTTCAAACGGATGGCGATCGTCGGCACGCTCGGCGGCGCTGCGCGGCCTGATGGCGGCGGGCGCGCGGTAGCGTCGAGGTGGTATAGATCGGAAGGCCGCTTTTCGGCAGCCAGCGATGGGTGGCGGTCTGATTCACCGTGAAATTTGGACCGCCACGGCTTGTGGATATCGAATCGAACCTACTCTCGGCCGACTGTGCGCATTATCGGGTAAACGCCTGAGCATCAGAAAAATTACCGTAAATTGTTGCATATGTCGCGTTACATCGCTCTTTTTTGGCGATCTCTTCGTCCAATTCTCCTGGTCGGCCGCACCTCCATTCCTTCCGCTTGCGCTTGAAAATCAAGCGGTCTAGACTGCATCGCAGATTCATCGAAGTCCCTGTCTTTCGCGTACCGCGCCGGGCCAGCCGGCACGACGCTCCCCAACGGACGCCCGGCGCCTTCCCACGCCACGTCGAGACCAAAAGGACACACCATGAGCCGCACTGCAAGGCTTCTCGCTTCCGCGCTGGCGTTCGCGCCGCTCGTCTCGTTCGCGCAGGACACGGCGACGATCCGCTGGGGCATCGATCCCACCTATCCGCCGTTCGAGGCGAAGCAGCCCGACGGCTCGCTCGCCGGCTTCGACATCGACCTGCGCAATGCGATCTGCGAGCAGCTGCGCGCGAAATGCGTGTGGGTCGAGCAGGGTTTCGACGGGATGATTCCGGCGCTGCGCGCGCGCAAGTTCGACGTGATCATGTCCGCGATGACGGCCACCGACGAGCGGCTCAAGCAGATTGACTTCTCGAACAAGCTGTATGCGTCGCCGGGCGCGCTCGTCGCACCGGCCGGCTCGAAGCTGCTGCCGACCGCGGCGTCGCTTGCCGGCAAGCGCGTCGGGATCGACCAGGGCACGACGCAGGAGGCCTACGCGAAGGCCGAATGGGCGACCAAGGGCGTGACGATCGTGTCGTACCAGAACCAGGACCAGGTGTATCAGGATCTGGTGAACGGCCGTCTCGACGCGACCTTCCAGGACAAGACGCAGGCCGGCTATTCGTTCCTGAAGACGCCGCGCGGCAAGGGCTACGCGTTCGCGGGCCCCGACGTGACCGACGTGCGCATCACCGGCTACGGCGTCGCGATGGGCGTGCGCAAGGGCGACGCCGACATGAAGAAGCGGCTGAACGACGCGATCGTCGCGATCCGCGCGAATGGCACGTACCAGAAGATCGCCGCGAAATACTTCGACTTCGACATCTACGGCGCGAAGCAGCAGCTGACTTCCGCGCCGTGAACCCGTGACCCTGCCATTCCATGACCCCGTGGCTCAATCAATCGACAGGCAACCCATGACGAGTATCCAGGAACGCGTCGCGAAAGCCGTGACGCCCGAACTGATCGCCGCCTTCCGCGACGAAGGCGCCGTATGCATCAAGGGCATCTTCTCGCCCGACGAAGTGGCCGCGCTGCGTGCCGGCATCGACGCGAACCTCGCGCAGCCGAGCGCGCGCGCGAAGGTCGCGAGCCGGCCCGACGATCCGGGCTGGTTCTTCGAGGACTTCTGCAACTGGCAGCACAACGACGCGTATCGCGACTTCATCGTGCGGTCGCCCGCGCCGTCGGTGGCCGCGGCGCTGATGGGCACGCAGACGGTGCGGCTGCATCACGACCACCTGCTCGTGAAGGAGCCCGGCACGCGGCAGCGCACGCCGTGGCACCAGGACCAGCCGTACTACAACATCGAAGGCGACGACAACGTCAGCATGTGGATTCCGGTCGATCCGGTGCCGCTCGAATCGACGCTGGAATTCGTCGCGGGTTCGCACCAGGGGCCGTGGCTGATGCCGCGCACGTTCATGGACAAGGAGGCGAAGTGGTTCCCGGAAGGCAGCCTCGCCGACCTGCCCGACATCGAAGCCGACCGCGCGGCGTTCCCGATCCGTCACTGGGCGCTCGAGCCGGGCGACATGGTGTGCTTCCGGATGCTGACGCTGCATGCGTCGGGCGGGACGCAGAACCGCCGGCGCGCGTTCTCGATCCGCTTCGTCGGCGACGATATCTGTCACGCGCCGCGCCGCTGGAAGACGTCGCCCGATTTCCCGGGACTGGCCGACGAACTGCCCGACGGCGCGCCGCTCGAGCATGCGCTGTTTCCGGTCGTGTGGTCGCGCGGCGCGGGACAGGTCGGGGCGATCTGAGCGGCGCGGATCGACGACGTCACGCGACATCGAGCGACGTCAAGCCACGTCAAGCCACGTCAAGCCACGTCAAGCGACATTCAGCGACGTCTTGCGCGCGGTGACCGTTTCTTCGCGAAGCGGCGCGCCGCGCATGGTCTCTTACCCGCGCTGAAGAAGGTTCAGGTCTGGTGACGTCCGGCGCCCGGCTTGAAGCGCGAGCCGAGCCGGTAGCGGTTGCCCGGATGCAGGAAGTGCACGAACGTGACGGGTAGCCCGTTCGTCCAGGTGCGGCGCGTGAGCGTGAGGCACGGCTCGTCGGCGCGCATGTCGAGCAGCCGCGCCTGTTCACCGGACGGCAGCGAAGCGTCGACCACGTGCTCGATCTCCAGTTCGTAGTGCGACACGTTGTTGAACAGGTATTCGGACGGCGGCTCGGCCTGGAAATCCTGATCGATGAATTCGGGCGCGGCGGCCGGGTTCACGTAGCGATCCTCGAGCTGGATCGGGCGGCCGTTTTCCTCGTGCACGCACACCACGTGAAAGACCGGCGTGTTGACCGCCAGCCCGAACGCGGCCGCGACGTCGAACGACGCGGGCTCGCGCGACTGGCTGAGCACGCGGCAGCGGTACTCGTGGCCGCGCGCGCGGATCTCGTCGCGGATGTGCGCGATCATCAGCAGGTTCGACTGCGGCTTCACCTCGGCGACGAAGGTTCCGACGCCGGCGATGCGCTTCAGCACGCCTTCCTCGGTCAGCTCGCGCAGCGCGCGGTTGACCGTCATGCGCGCGACGCCGAACTGCGCGGCGAGATCGAGCTCGGACGGAATGCGGTCCCCCGGGCGCCAGTCGCCCGCATCGACGTTCTGGCGAACGAGCGTCTTGATCTGCTGGAACGGTGCGGTGGTCTTCGTGACCATCGGGGGATCCTCGGGGAAGGGCAATCGCGAAATTCTATCCCGGATCAGGACGCGGGCAGTTCGCGAACGTCGGCCGTCGGCACGGATCCGAACGCATCGCTCAGCGCATAGCCGATCAGTTGCCGCGCGGCGGCCTCGGGTGTCGACAGCGCGCCGCTCGACTTCAGTTCGTCGAATTTCTCGCGCATCGGGAAGTTCGCTTCGCTGGTCGAGCGGATCGTCGCCTGCATGCCCGTATCGACGACGCCCGGCGCGACGCTGCAGATCCGCAGCGCGCGGTTCGCATCGAGCGCGACGGCGCGCGCGTGATGATCGAGCGCGGCCTTGGTCGCGCAGTAGACGCTCCAGCCCGCGTACGCGTTGCGCGCGGCGCCGCTCGACACGTGCAGGATCCGGCATTCGGTCGGCGCCGCTGCCGCCTGCACGAGCGCGGCCGACAGCATCAGCGGCGCCGCGACGTTCAGGCCGACCGCGCGCGCGACGAGCGCCGGATCCTGCGCGTCGAGCGGCCCGATCGGATCGACGATGCCCGCGTTGTTGAAGAGCAGCACGATCGACGCGCCATCGACGAAGCGGCGCAGCGTGTCGCCGGCGAGCCAGGTCGCGACGGCCGACGTGTCCGACAGGTCGAGTTCGATTTCGGCGAAACGGTCGCCGGCCTGCGCGGCGAGCGACGGATGACGGCTGCGCGACACGCCGAGCACGGCGATGCCTTCCTGCAGCAATTGTTCGGCAAGCGACGCGCCGAGGCCGCGCGTGTGTCCGGTGACGATGGCGCGCACGTGCGGCGCGAGAGACGAGGCGATCATGGCGGTGAACGAGTGAACGGTTGAAGCGTGTCGACAGGCGCGGCGCGCAGGCGTGCGGGACGGGCGATGCACGGTATCGACCTGGCGGACGGATCCGGCCGAGCGCCGCGCCGCGTGTCCGGGTGAACGCGTATCGTAGCGCCGGCCTGCGCGGCGCGCAAACGCGGGACGATGCCGCGCGCGAGCGTGGAGCCTGCGTTCGTGCGGCCGAATGCAGGCGTCGTCGTGCGCCACCGCACGGCCGAACCGTTGGACGAAAACCGGCCGCGGCAAGTGCGCGCGCCGTGGCGGCGAGTGGCGCCGGGCCTCACGTCGCGAGCTATCATATGGCTCGCCCGTTCGCGACGCCGGACGGGCCGCGACCGTTTCCCTTCACCCGCTGCACGCTGCGACGCCATCCATGAACACCACGCCGGACATGCCCACGCCCCGCGCCCTGCGCGAACTCACGCCCCTCGAGGCCCGCATTCTCGGGGTGCTCGTCGAGAAGCAGCACACGGTGCCGGACACCTATCCGTTGTCGCTGAATGCGCTGACCGCGGGCTGCAACCAGAAAACCGCGCGCTCGCCGGTGATGAACGTCAGCGAGGACGAAGTCACGACCGCGCTCGACGGGCTCAAGCACCTGAGCCTCGTGATGGAGGGCAGCAGCAGCCGCGTGCCGCGTTTCGAGCACAACGTGAACCGCGTGCTCGGGATTCCGAGCCAGGCGATCGCGCTGCTGACGATCCTGCTGCTGCGCGGCCCGCAGACGGCCGCCGAACTGCGCCTGAACAGCGCACGCCTGCACGGCTTCGCGGACATCTCGTCGGTCGAGGCGTTCCTCGACGAACTCGCGACGCGTGCGCAGCCGCTCGTCGTCCGGCTGCCGCGCGCGCCCGGTGCGCGCGAGAACCGCTGGATGCACCTGATGTGCGGCGAGGTGAACGTCGCCGACTACGCCGGTGCGGACGCGGGCGGCGGCGCGGATTCCGTTCCGCCGTCGGAGTTCGAGGCGCTCAAGGCCGAGCAGAAGCGGCTTGCGGATGAAGTGGCGCGGCTGAACGCACTCGTGCAGCGGATGGCGACCGAACTCGGGATCGACGTCGATACCCCGGGCGACGCCGGCTGATTGCCCGACCGAGCCAACTCGACACCGGCGCGCATGGGAGTCGTGGATGGAGAAGCGATTCAGCCGATGCTGATTCGCGTGGCACCTGCGTCGACGAGCCGGAACAGCAGATCCTCGACGGCCGCGCCCGGCGCCGAGCCCAGGTCCGCATTGACGCGCCATCCTTGCTCCGTGCCCGCCGGTTCCGACAGATAGTGAACGATGCCGTGCAGGCCGTCCTCGGCCGGCTCGCCTGCGTCGTCGGCGTCGAACCATGCGAAGAACCATGTCCTGAACGCGTCGGTGGCCGCGGCCTCGCCGATGCCGTCGGCTTCGATCGTCGCCCAGTCCCACACGAACGGCCGGATCGTCACGGCCGCCGTTTCGAGTTCGAACGCGAACGGCTCGAAGTCCAGTTGCGCGGTCGAGTCGACCATCGCCGGCTGGCCGGCCGATTCGCCTTCGGTGTGGACGATGTCGGCGCGGCACGGCAGTGCGAGCGGGCCTTCGGTGGCCAGCGTGCCGTCGGCTTTCCGGTAGGCCGGTTCGACGACGGCCGCCGGTTGCGCTGCCGCTTGTGCGAGCAGGTCG
The DNA here is from genome assembly GCF_905339915.1 of Burkholderia sp. BCC1985. Lineage (NCBI taxonomy): Bacteria > Pseudomonadati > Pseudomonadota > Betaproteobacteria > Burkholderiales > Burkholderiaceae > Burkholderia > Burkholderia sp. BCC1985. The sequence goes on along the minus strand of NZ_CAJPGY010000006.1, from coordinate 155,853 downwards.
ACGTAGGGCTGGCGGATGGCGCTGAGCAGTTCGGATACGGTCATCGTGGCGTGTCGGGTCATGTTGCGAACGATCAATCACAGACAGGTGGTGCGTCGTGCCGCCTGCGCCGAAGGCGAGGCGCCATCGGCAGCGGACAGCCATGATCGTACGGTACGTCGGCCACACGCGACCACTCGGCCAAACGGCCGGCGCCCCGGGTCGCGTTGCGGCTGGCGACCGGCGGCGCCTGCATGACGCCCGTTCCAGGAAGCCCTGTCGACAGGCCCGGAAACGTCGGCAGGCGCGCGCCCGCAGCGTGCGGCATCGGCGCAACGCGCCGAATGCCCGGGCGATCCGTTGCGGATCGCCGTTCTTTCGTCCGGCCGCCCGGCCTCTTGACGCAGATCGCATGCCCCCGGCGCGCCTCGCTGCCGCCTTGCGCGAGTGCCATAATCGAGCCTGCACCTCATTCCAGACGTCCCCCGGAGAATCACCATGCAGAACCTCGACAATCCTTCCCATGATCGCGAGGTAGGCAGTGCCGACGCGACGCAGGACACCACGCGTATCGACGACGTCCGCATCGGCGCCGTGCGTCCGCTGATCTCGCCGGCGCTGCTGCAGGACGAACTGCCGGTGCCGGCCGCCACGCAGACGCTCGTCGAGGACACGCGCCGCGCGATCGGCGACATCCTGCACGGCCGCGACGACCGGCTGCTGCTCGTCGTCGGCCCGTGCTCGATCCACGATCACGACCAGGCGCTCGAGTACGCCCGCCGCCTGAAGGCCGCCGCTGATGCGCTGAAGGACGACCTGCTGATCACGATGCGCGTGTACTTCGAGAAGCCGCGCACGACGGTCGGCTGGAAGGGCTACATCAACGATCCGCGCCTCGACGGCAGCTTCCGCATCAACGAAGGGCTGCGCGCGGCGCGGCAACTGCTGCTCGACATCAACGCGCTCGGCCTGCCTGCGTCGACCGAATTTCTCGACCTGCTGAGCCCGCAGTACATCGCGGACCTGATCGCGTGGGGCGCGATCGGCGCGCGCACGACCGAGAGCCAGAGCCATCGTCAGCTGGCATCGGGGCTGAGCTGCCCGATCGGTTTCAAGAACGGCACCGACGGCGGCGTGCAGGTCGCATCGGACGCGATCGTCGCCGCGCGCGCGAGCCATGCGTTCATGGGGATGACGAAGATGGGCATGGCCGCGATCTTCGAGACGCGCGGCAACGACGACGCGCACGTGATCCTGCGCGGCGGCAAGAACGGGCCGAACTACGACGCCGAGCACGTCGAGGCGAGCTGCGCGGTGCTGCGCAAGAGCGGGTTGCGCGAGCAGGTGATGGTCGATTGCTCGCATGCGAATTCCAACAAGTCGCACGAGCGGCAGATCGAGGTCGCGCAGGATCTCGCGCGGCAGCTGTCGCAGGGCGAGCACCGGATCGTCGGCGTGATGGTCGAGAGCCATCTCGAGGCCGGGCGCCAGGATCTGAAGCCGGGCGTGCCGCTGCAGTACGGCGTGTCGATCACCGATGCGTGCCTGAGCTGGACGCAGACGGAGCCGGTGCTCGATGTGCTGGCGGAGGCAGTGCGGCATCGCAGGGTGTATTCGCGCAACGCGTAAGGCGGTGTGACTGCGCGGCGGGGCCGGGGGGCATCCGCCGCATGGTCCGTGCGCCGGTGACGAGCGGATGCCCGTCTCCGATGTTCTCCCGATCGACATGCCGCGGCGCGCGCTTTTCTCCGCCGCGCGCACATCCTGTCCGCACGGACATTGATCTCCATCCGTGTCGCCCCGCCTGTCACGTCGCACTCCGAACGCACGATCCGGCGAATGCCGCTACCATGAAGCCGTGTTGCACGCTGCGGTCCGGCCACGCCGGTCCGTCATGCACACACGCAGTGGCGGCGCGGCTGGCCGCCACGCGACCGACGAAGCGCGGGGCGCTCACCGATCAGCCGTTGCGCCCGCGTCGCTTCGCTCCCGGAATCAACAACAACCGAACCGGAGTGCAATACATGAAGTTCTACAAGACCCTCATCGCGGCAACCGTCCTCGCATCGAGCGTCAGCGCGCACGCGCAGATCGCCGGCGCGCAGCCGCTCAGCGTGACCGTCGAGCAATCGCAGGCGCTGCTCGAAGGCTGGAGCGTGAAGAAGAGCGTGCTCGGCAAGGCCGTATACAACGACCAGAACCAGAAAGTCGGCACGGTGCGCGACCTGATCGTCGCGCCGGACGGCTCGGTGTCGGCGGCGATCGTATCGGCCGGCGGCTTCCTCGGCGTGGCCGCGCATGACGTCGCGGTGCCGATCGCGTCGCTCGACGTGCGCAACGGCAACATCTACCTGCCGGGCGCGACGAAGGACGCGTTGAAGGCCACGCCGGCGTTCCAGTACGCGAAAGTGCCGTCGCCGCCGAAACCGAAGAAGGCCGACGACAAGCACTGATCCACGCGGCCCGGCGCGCGACCTGCGATGCCCGGCCGGCCGGCGCCGGGCCGCGCCACGTCGCGCGTCGATCCATCTCGGGCGCGGCGCGCGCCCGCGCTCGGCCTACGTAATTCTACGTAGCCCCGCATACGTAGTTGTGCGCTTGTAAGCTGCCCCCGTCGCGCGGAATACTACGGCCCATCGCCGCGACATCCACGAGACGCGGCACGACGCATCGACGTCACGCGGGTTCGGCGCCTGGCCGGATCCACTCAAAACCACATTGGAGACCAGGAGACGCCATGAATCGGGCTTCCAGTACCCTGCTATGGATCGCCGTCGCGCTGCTCGGCGCATTCGCGTTCGGGACGATCGCACTCGCGCACGGCGAACGCGTCAGCGCGCTGTGGATCGTGATCGCCGCAGTTTGCGTATATCTGATCGCATATCGCTTCTACAGCCGTTTCATCGCCAGCAAGGTCATGCAGCTCGACGGGCTGCGGATGACGCCGGCCGTCCGGCACAACGACGGCCTCGACTACGTGCCGACCAACAAGTACGTGCTGTTCGGCCATCACTTCGCCGCGATCGCCGGCGCCGGGCCGCTCGTCGGCCCCGTGCTCGCCGCGCAGATGGGCTACACGCCCGGCATGCTGTGGATCCTGGCCGGCGTCGTGTTCGCCGGCGCGGTGCAGGACTTCATCGTGCTGTTCATCTCGACGCGCCGCGACGGCCGCTCGCTCGGCGACCTCGTCAAGATGGAGCTCGGCACGGTGCCCGGCGTGATCGCGCTGTTCGGCGCGTTCCTGATCATGGTGATCATCCTCGCGGTGCTCGCGCTGATCGTCGTGAAGGCGCTGACGAATTCGCCGTGGGGCACGTTCACCGTCGCCGCGACGATTCCGATCGCGCTGTTCATGGGCGTCTACACGCGCTACATCCGTCCGGGCCGCATCGGCGAAGTGTCGATCATCGGCTTCGTGCTGCTGATGGCGTCGATCGCGTTCGGTCAGACCGTGCACGATTCGCCGGCGCTCGCCGCGTGGTTCACGTTCAGCGGCACGCAGCTCACGTGGATCCTGATCGGCTACGGTTTCGTCGCATCGGTGCTGCCGGTGTGGCTGCTGCTCGCGCCGCGCGACTACCTGTCGACGTTCCTGAAGATCGGCACGATCCTCGGCCTCGCGATCGGCATCCTGGTCGTCGCGCCGGAACTGAAGATGCCCGCGCTGACGAAGTTCGTCGACGGCACGGGCCCGGTGTGGTCGGGCAACCTGTTCCCGTTCCTGTTCATCACGATCGCGTGCGGCGCGGTGTCGGGCTTCCACGCGCTGATCTCGTCGGGCACCACGCCGAAGCTGATCGACAACGAAACCAACGCGCGCTTCATCGGTTACGGCGCGATGCTGATGGAATCGTTCGTCGCGATCATGGCGCTGGTCGCCGCGTGCGTGATCGAGCCGGGCATCTACTTCGCGATGAACGCGCCGGCCGCCGTGCTCGGCTCGACGCCGGAAGCCGTCGCGAACACGGTCACGCAATGGGGCTTCGTGCTGACGCCGGACATGCTGACGCAGACCGCGAAGGCCGTCGGCGAAACGACGATCATCGCGCGTGCGGGCGGCGCGCCGACGCTGGCCGTCGGCATGGCGCACATCCTGCACCAGGTGATCGGCGGCGAAGCGATGATGGCGTTCTGGTATCACTTCGCGATCCTGTTCGAGGCGCTGTTCATCCTGACGGCGGTCGACGCCGGCACGCGTGCGGGCCGCTTCATGCTGCAGGACCTGCTCGGCACGTTCCACCCGGCGCTCAAGCGCACCGAGTCGCTGCCCGCGAACCTGGTCGCCACCGCGCTGTGCGTGGCCGCGTGGGGCTACTTCCTGTACCAGGGCGTGGTCGATCCGCTCGGCGGCATCAACACGCTGTGGCCGCTGTTCGGCATCTCGAACCAGATGCTCGCCGCGATCGCGCTGGTGCTCGGCACCGTCGTGCTGTTCAAGATGAAGCGCGAGCGCTACGCGTGGGTGACTATCGTGCCGACCGCATGGCTGCTGATCTGCACGCTGACGGCCGGCTGGCAGAAGATCTTCGATGCGAACCCGAAGGTCAGCTTCCTCGCGCACGCGGCGAAGCTGCAGGCCGCGGTGGACGAAGGCAAGGTGCTCGCGCCGGCGAAGTCGATCGCGCAGATGCAGCGGATCATCTTCAACGACTACATCGATGCGGCGCTGGCCGGCCTGTTCATCTTCGTCGTCGTGGCGATCGCGGGGTACGGGCTGCTCGCCGTGCTGCGCGCGCGCCGCGAGTCGAAGCCGACCGTGCGCGAGACGCCGTACGAAGCAATGCCGGCCGCGCAGGCGCTCGGCAGCGGACGTTAAAGGGAGGCCGCGATGTTCACCGATCTCGGCAGCGACCTGCGCAGCGCGGGGCGTTACCTCGGGCAGGCGTTGCGGCTGATGGTCGGCCTGCCCGACTACGACACCTACGTCGCGCACATGCGCGACACCCATCCGGACCGCGAGCCGATGACGTATGAGGAATTCTTCCGCGAGCGTCAGAATGCACGGTACGGGTCGGGGGCAGGGAAGTGTTGCTGAAGCGGGCCGGCGAAGCCGGCCGGTAAGGGCACCACCAAGTGCAGTCCGGTGACGGACCAGGAAGCGCCGCGAAGGCATTCGCGGCGCTTTTTTATTTGGCGGGCCGGGGCGGGCATGTTTGCTGCCTGTCGTGGTTGCGGCGGTTGGCCGGCTTCAGCGCGGCTTGATCCGGCCGCCGGTATCATAGGGCTCTACTTTTTTCCGATGAATCCGCGCAGGAGAACCCGTCGTGCATGTCGGTGAGCGTTTCAACAGCATTTCCCATCTCGTCGGCGCGGTATTGTCGGTGGCAGGGCTGGTCGCGCTGGTGACGATGGGCGCGCTCGACCGCGATCCTTACAAGATCGTGAGCTTCAGCGTGTACGGCGCGATGCTGATCCTGCTGTACGGGATCTCGACCGCGTATCACAGCGTGCGCAACCCGCGGCTCAAGGCGATCCTGCAGAAGTGTGACCATTCGGCGATCTATCTGTTGATCGCGGGCAGCTACACGCCGTTCACGCTTGTCACGCTGCGCGGCCCGTGGGGCTGGTCGCTGTTCGGCGTGAGCTGGGGGCTCGCCGCGTTCGGGATCGTGCAGGAGCTCACGCTCGGACGGCGCACGCGCATCGTGTCGATGATCCTGTACGTGCTGATGGGCTGGCTCGCGCTCGTCGCGATCCGCCCGCTGATCCATGCGTTGCCGCCGGTGGGTACCGCATGGCTCGTGGCCGGCGGCGTCATCTACAGCGCCGGGATCTACTTCTTCATCAACGACGAACGCATCCGCCACGGGCACGGTATCTGGCACCTTTTCGTGCTGGCCGGCAGCCTGTGCCAGTTCGTCAGTGTCGCGATGTATGTCGCGTGAGCGACGCAGGACGGAGCCGAAGGCGCGGCCGCATGCGGCGCCCGAGTCAGCCGGAGCAGGCGCGCCGCGCGTTCTTCGTGGTCGTCGGCATCAGGTGCGACCGGCCGCTGGCGCGACGTCGCGCAGCGCGTTGAACCCGACCCACCCCCAGTAGACGCGATGATGCGCGATCAGCCCGTCGCGCAGATCCATCACCTCGACGAGATCGACCTGATCGCCGTCCGGCGTTTCGCGCGGATATTCCCACGTGAGTTGCTTGCCGTTCGAAAAGAACAGGCCCGTGCGGTACCAGCGTCCGAGCCGGTTGCCCGGATTGCGCAGCCCTGCCGCGAAGAACGCGCCGATCGCGGGCTTGCCGTGCAGCACGCCCGAGTCGTGATCGGGCAGCGTGGCGACGATCAGCGGCGTTTCGAGGATCGCGTCGTCCGCGTACAGCGACATCAGCGCATCGAGGTCGCGTGCGACGACGGCGGCGTGCCAGTCTCGATGGATGCGGTGCGCATCGGTGTCGGCGTGGGTCATGGCGGGTTCCGGCAAGCGTGGATAACGGCACCACTGTATTGATGCAACGCTGTCGGACGTTTCACCGCAGGCCGAAACGTGGATGTTGCGTGCGCCGAGCGCAACCGCAGCCGCAACCGCAACCGCAACCGCAACCGCGTTCCGCCGTTCGCGTCAGCCCCCCAGCGCGCCGAGATTCAGTTCATGCGACTTGCCGATCCACACCGCGCTGTCGCGATGATCGCGTAGTTCGTCGTTGGTATTCGGATGCAGGAAGATGTCGAGCGCGCCGTGATTCAGCACGAGCCACGGCACGATGGTCTCGAACCGCGTGGCGTCGAACGCGATCTGGTACGACCAGGCCGGATGCGGGCCGACGAGGCGTTCGTGAAAGCGGCCGAGCTCGATGATCGCGCCGAACCGCTCTTCGACGACGAGGCGAAACGCCCAGGCCGCGTCGCGGCTGGCGGCGTCGAAGTAGACGTGTGCGTGCCAACTGTTGATCGCGGTGGAATCGATATCAGCCATGACGGGACTCGTGAGAGGAATAGGGAAGGCATGAGCGCCGTCACTTGCGGCGCGATGCGCAATTATCGCGCGTCCTTGTCGGACACGTCTTGTCGCGAAGCGATAAATCGGCGTGAAGAATGGTTGCGCGTCAAACAAACCGGCGGGTTCGTTGAGGTATTTCCCGCGCGGGCCGGCATGCGCGGCATCGCGCCGAAAGCCTGGCCGGCGCGGGTGCCGAGCGAAATCGCTTCGGCAATACGTCATTTCGAAAATGGCAAAAGCGATTCGCGCGCTGCATCGAATCGTCTGCAAAAACGCGATCAGGTCGTTGAATGAAATAAAGAAATTCCGCTCGGGCGGTATTGGCGAATCGCGCGCGTCACGCGCCGGCCGTCGGTGCCGAAAATATCAATTGCGGAATCGGCTATTCAAGCGTGCGGCCGCGCGACATACGATGGTTTCACCGCATCGACGTCGAAGATCGATGCGGACGCAACCATCTGGAGGCCATGATGCGAACCGTTGTTTCCCTTGCAGTGCTGTCCGGCGCGCTTGCCGCGCTGCCCGCCGCGAGCTTCGCGCAGTCCGTCGATACCGAATGGCAGTCGAACGTCGCGCCGTTGACCTGGTCCGCGGCGCGTGCCGAAACCGACGTGCAACTGATGCAGATGACGCGCGCCGGCTATCGCGCGACGACGGCCGGCAACCAGAACTATCCGCTCGCGATGCAGCGTGCGCTCGAACGCGTACGGAACCCGGTGCCCGACCGCTCGCGCGACGAGAAGGCCGCGATGGAAGCGCGGGCGGCCAGCGCCGCGCAGAGCGGCCATCCGGTAAAGGCGTTCTTCGTGAAGACCGCATACTACCTGAAAGGCGAGAACACGTTCTGATGCGGGAGACGAGCATGGCATGCGCGAACCGACTCGCCGACGCGTGGCGCACGTCGACGATCCGCCGGCCGCCGCACGCATGCGCGACGCGGCGGCGTGACGATCCGTACGCCGCGCGGCGCCGCGCGAACGGCCATCGCGCCGCGCGCCCCGGCGCCGTCGCGTGCCGCACCGGGTGGCCGCGCTTCGACGCGGACGACGTTGGCGCCAGCGAGAGCGGATCATGAAGGCCGTCCGGAAAAGCCGCCGCCATCCGCCGCTGACGCGCGAATGGCTGCTGCCGTTGCCGCCCGCACATGTGCGCGACATCTCGCTGAAATGCCACATGGCGCTCGTCGCGCTGCGCGGCGAGCACGGCAGCGAAACGTTGCTGATGCGGTTGCGCACGAGCGTCTACCTGGTGTTCCTCGCGCTCGACGACGCGGTATCGGCGGACGCGAGCATCGACCTGTGCGTCGATGCGGAGCGCATGCTCGATGCGAGCGTCGCGCGCGCGGCGGAAAGCGGCGCATGGACGCTGCACGACGACGAATGCGCGGTGCTCGAGCGCATCCTCGCCGCGAACGACGCATGCGTCGCGACGCTCACGCGGCACCGGCTCGCCGAGCTGTGGCGTCACGTCAGTGCGTTCGCGTCGGCCGACCAGCCGGCCCTCGTCGCGCAAGCCGCGGCGAAGATGCGGGAACCGGCCGTTCTGCATTGAGCGTCGTCGACGCGACGGGTGCCGCGCGATGTTTCATACCTGTCCCATTCCCCGGCGCCGACGCTCGCCGTCTAATGTCATGACAGGAACCGGACGGGTTCGGTCGATGACGAGCCATCCTCGCGTAGGCGATGATCGTGCGTGTCGGCGTGAACGCATCCGTTTCGATCAGGAGGAGCGATGGCGCTATACAGGATCGGCGGCTACTTCACGTGCGGAAGCGGCCGCGCCTTCAGCGAGAACCTGCCGCCGGGCAGCGAAGTGACGATCGCGGGTATCTATCGATGCACCGTATGCGGCGACGAGATCGGCATTGCGAAGCGGCAGACGCTGCCGTCCGAAGACGAGCATCGGCACGATCTCGATCCGCCGTCCGACCCGCTGCTCGACCCCGGCCCGACCGCCTGGCAATTGATCGCGGCCGCGGAGTCGAGACACTAGGCGAGCGGCGTTCGCCCGCTCATGCGTGCGCGGATGCGCGCCGCTCCCCGCATGAAGGCCGACACAATCCAAGCCCGACAAAACAAAAGCGCCACGGAGCGAACTCCGTGGCGCTTCTTCGATGCCGGCCGATGCGGAGGCGCGAACCTCCGCATGGCGACACGCGCTTAAGCCGCCGTTGCCGGCTTGGCCGGCTTCTGCAGCTTGCCCTTGCCGGCGCGCTGGATTTCCTCGAGCTTGATCTCGACGTGGCGCGAGAACACGTACTCGGCCGGACGCTGCTTCGCGATCGAGATGTCCGGCGCGAACGCGCCTTCGGTCTTGATGCCCTTCCGGCTCACGGCGAACGCCTTCAGCGGATGCGCGATCGTGTCCATCACGGCGGTGGCTTCGAAGCCGCAGTGGACCATGCAGTCCGCGCACTTCTCGTAGTTGCCGACGCCGTAGTTGTCCCAGTTCGTGTCTTCCATCAGTTCCTTGAAGGTCTTCACGTAACCTTCGCCGACCAGATAGCACGGCTTCTGCCAGCCGAACACGGTACGCGCCGGGTTGCCCCACGGCGTGCACTTGTACGTCTGGTTGCCGGCCAGGAAGTCGAGGAACAGCGACGACTGGCTGAACGACCAGCGCTTGCCGCCTTCGCCGCGCTTGAGGATTTCGCGGAACAGGTTCTTCGTCTTGTCGCGGTTCAGGAAGTGCTGCTGATCCGGCGCGCGCTCGTACGCATAGCCCGGCGACACGGTGATGCCGTCGACGCCGATCGGCCCCAGCGTATCGAAGAACTTCGCGACGCGCTCGGGGATCGCATCGTTGAACAGCGTGCAGTTGATGTTCACGCGGAAGCCGCGGCGCTTCGCTTCCTTGATGGCCGCGACCGCCTTGTCGTACACGCCTTCCTGCGACACGGAATGGTCGTGCATTTCCTTGTCGCCGTCGAGGTGGACCGACCAGACGAAGTACGGATTCGGCTCGTAGTCGTCCATCTTCTTTTCCATCAGGAGCGCGTTCGTGCACAGGTACACGAACTTCTTGCGCTTCATGATGCCCTTGACGATCTCCGGCATCTCCTTGTGGAGCAGCGGCTCGCCGCCGGCGATCGACACGATGGGCGCGCCGCACTCGTCGACGGCTTCCAGGCATTCCTCGACGGACAGGCGCTGGTTCAGGATCGGGTCCGGATAATCGATCTTGCCGCAGCCGTTACAGGCGAGGTTGCAGCGGAACAGCGGCTCGAGCATCAGCGCGAGCGGATAGCGTTTGTTGCCGGACAGGTGTTGGCGCATGATGTATGCGCCGACGCGGACTTGCTGGAGCAGCGGAATAGACAAGAGATGTCCTCCTTAAACTTCGCGGGCGACAGCTTGCGTAAGCTTCGCCGGCAACTTGAATTCGACTTTTTCCTCACGGCCCGCCATCGTCGTGACATCGACGGGCCCCAGCGCGCGCAGCGCGCCAATTACATCCTCGACCATTTCCTCGGGTGCCGACGCGCCGGCGGTCAGGCCGACCGTCTGCACGCCCGCGAACCATTCGGCCTTCACTTCCGAGCCGTCGGCGACGAGATAGCTCGGTACACCGCTTTCGGTGCCGATCTCGCGCAGGCGGTTCGAGTTCGAGCTGTTCGTCGCACCGACGACCAGCAGCACGTCGACCTGGCCGCTCAGCTCGCGCACGGCGGCCTGGCGGTTTTGCGTCGCGTAGCAGATGTCGCGCGTGTCCGGGCCGACGATGTCGGTAAACCGGCGCTGCAGCGCTTCGATGATGCCGCGCGTGTCGTCGACCGACAGCGTCGTCTGCGTGACGTACGCGACCGGCGTGTCGACCGGCAGCGTCAGCGTATCGACTTCGGCCTCGCTCTGCACGAGGATCACCTCGGCCGGGATCTGGCCGATCGTGCCCTCGACTTCCGGATGGCCCGCATGGCCGATCAGGATCAGCCGGCGGCCCGCCGCGACGTACTGGCGGCCCTGCACGTGCACTTTCGTGACGAGCGGGCAGGTGGCGTCCAGCACGTCGAGCCCGCGCGTTTCCGCGTCGCGTTCGACCGTCTGGGCGACCCCGTGCGCGCTGAAGATCGCCACGGCGCCGTGCGGCACCTCGTCGAGCTCCTCGACGAATCGAGCCCCTTTATTACGCAGGTTTTCGACGACGTGCCGGTTATGCACGATCTCATGACGCACATAGACCGGCGCGCCGTGCTGTTGCAGCGCGCGATCGACGATCTCGATCGCGCGGACAACCCCCGCACAAAAGCCGCGGGGCTGGGCAAGGATGACTCGCATAAGTGAGCGAACTCCGACGACAGACGCCGGGTTCGAAGAGCTGGCACCGCTCGCTCGCCCCGGCTTGATGTTATGAAGGCAGGAAACGAACCGGCCAGGCCAGGCCCCGGAACCCCGAATTAATCGCGCATTTTAACCCTATCGGGCCGTCCTTGCTCTGGTGCTGTATCGGCCGTGTTGCATCCGCCGCAGCGCCGCGTCGGCGCTCGCGCGCGCGGAACCCGGTAAACTGCGCGGTTTCGCGGGCAGCCCGTCCGGCTGCCCGGCGTCGCGCTCATTTCAAGGCCATTCGATGACCGTCGATTCTTACGCGTATTGCCCTGCCGCCGATGCGGTCAAGGGTGTTTTCACTCCGACCCTGATTGAGATCGAACGATCCGGGGCCGCCCGCACCGGCGTCCGGCAGGAGGCGTGCCGATGATGCTGGCGATTACCTTTCTGCTGTCCGGCCTGTCGCTGCTGATCTGGATCGTGCTGCTGGTCGCGCGCGGCGGCTTCTGGCGCGCGCGACCCGCGCGGGCCCTGCCGCCGGAAGCGCGCGGCGCCGCGGCCGAGGCCGCCTGGCCGGCGGTCGTCGCGGTCGTGCCGGCGCGCAACGAGGTCGACGTGATCGCGCAAGCGGCGACGTCGCTGCTCGAGCAGGATTATCCGGGCGACTTTCATCTGATCATTGTCGACGACCACAGCGACGACGGCACCGCCGCCGCGGCCCGCGCGGCCGCGCTCGCGATCAACCGCGCCGACCGCCTGACCGTGCTCGCCGCGAAGCCGCTGCCGGCCGGCTGGTCGGGCAAGGTGTGGGCGCAGTCGCAGGGCATCGCCGCGGTGCGCACGTTGGGGCTGCCGGCCGACTACCTGCTGCTGACGGATGCCGACATCGGCCATCCGCCCGACGCGGTGGCGCAGCTCGTCACGCGCGCGCAGGCCGAACAGCGCGATCTCGTGTCGCTGATGGTGCGGCTGCGCTGCGATTCGTTCTGGGAAAAGGCGCTGATCCCGGCGTTCGTGTTCTTCTTCGCGAAGCTCTATCCGTTCTCGTGGATCAACAATCCGCGCAACCGGACGGCCGGCGCCGCGGGCGGCTGCATGCTGGTCAAGCGCAGCGCGCTGGAAGAGGCCGGCGGCATCGAATCGATCCGCGGCGCGCTGATCGACGACTGCAGCCTCGCCGCGCAGATCAAGCATCGCGGCAGCGGCCGGCATCCGATCCGGCTCGACCTGGCCGAGCGCAGCGTGTCGCTGCGTCCGTACGACAGCTGGCGCGACATCTGGAACATGATCGCGCGCACCGCGTTCACGCAGCTCCATTATTCGCCGTTGCTGCTCGCCGGCACGCTGCTCGGGATGACGATCATCTATCTCGTGCCGCCTGTCGCCGCGCTCGCATACGGCGCGCGCGCCTGGCCGGCGTGGCTGGCATGGGCGTCGATGTGCACCGCGTATGCGCCGATGCTGCGCTATTACCGGCGCTCGCCGCTGTGGGCGCCCGCGCTGCCGCTCGTGGCGCTGTTCTACGTCGGCGCGACGTTCGCGTCCGCGTGGCGCTACTGGCGTGGCAAGGGTGGTCAGTGGAAGGCGCGCGTGCAGGCGCCGGTGGAGCGCTGAAGCGGGCCGGCGGATGCCGGCCGTCAGGACCACCGGCTTGCTGAAAACAGACAGCCCGAATCGACGTGAGCCGATTCGGGCTGTTTGCTTTCCGGCCGACGTCCGGTCGCCGCTGCGCGCGTGCTTACCGCTGTGTCAGCATCATGTACATCTGGATCACGACGTCCGGCGAGAACGTGAACGGCACCCAGCCGTAGCCGGTGTGGCGCGCGACCAGCAGACGATCGCCGTTCGACTGCTTCTGCACGGCCATCATCGGGTTCTTCGTCGTCACGAAGCGCCAGCCGGCCGGGATGCCCGGCGGCGGTTCCGGCTGCATCGACGCGCGCGCATGCGCGAGTTCCTCGATCAGCTGGCCCAGCTGTTCCGGGTGCAACGTGATCGACTGGCCGTTGACGGTCAGCGTCAGTTCGTTCTGCGACGGGCGCGCGACGTGCAGCGTCGCCTTGTCCGCGGGGGCGTCGGCGGCTGCTTCGGCCGCGGGCGCGACTTCGATCGCGGTGTCGGCGGCGGTGGTCGCGACGACGTCGGTGATCGCGACGACGTCGGTGATCGCGTCGGCCGCCGCAGCGGCGACTTCATCGGCGGCAGCCGGCGCGGTGGCGTTCGTCATCGGCTCAACGGCGGACCCGACGGCCGGTTCGATCACGTCAGCAGCGACGGCCGGCTCGGTGGCCAAAGCTGCCGCGTTCGTCGCGGCGTCCTTCACGACGGCTTCGACCAGCGCTTCCGCGTCGGCGATCGCCTTCGCGTGACGCTCGGCGGCCGCTTCGGCCTGCGCGATCGCTTCGGTATGGCGCTGCGCGACGGCCTCGGCCTCCGCGGTCGCCTCCGCATGGCGTTGCGCGGCCGCGTCGGCTTGCGCGATCGCTTCGGCGTGACGCTGCGTGATCGCTTCGGCTTCGGCGGTTGCCTCGACGTGGCGCTGCGCAGCCGCTTCCGCTTCGGCGATCGCCTGCGTGTGACGCTGCGCGAGTGCCTCGGCCTCGGCGATCGCGGCCGCGTGGCGCTGCGTCGCGGCCTCGGCTGCGGCGGTCGCCTCCGCATGGCGCTTCGCGGCGGCTTCGGCTTCCGCGGCGGCCGCTGCATGACGCTGCGCGGCCGCGTCCGCTTCGGTCGCGGCGGCGTGATGACGCTGCGCGGCGGCCTCGGCTTCGGCGATCGCGGCCGCATGACGCTGCGACGCGGCTTCGGCATCCGCGTGGCGCTGCGCGAGCGCCTCGGTCAGCGCGGTCGCTTCGGCGTGCCGCTGGACGGCGGCCTCGGCCTGCGCGGCGGCTTCGGTGTGGCGTTGGGCGGCGGCTTCGGCCGCGGCGGTGGCGTCGGCGTGGCGCTGCTGCGCGGCATCGGCGTCGGCGGCTGCGGCCGTGTGGCGCTGCGCGGCGGCCTGTGCTTCGGCTTCCGCGGCGGCGTGACGTGCGGCGGCGGCCTGGGCTTCCGCCGCGGCGGCGCGCGCGAACGCTTCCGCGCTGCGTGCCGCCTGCTGCGCGGCGTGGTGATCGTGGAGGAGCTGATCGACGCCCGCGTTGAGCGAATCGATCTGTTCGTTCAGGTTCATGCGTGTCTTCTCTGCGTAAGACCCGCGATTTTAACCGCTGCGCCGGTGCCGGTCCGTCAGCGACGTGTAACAAAGTGCGCAAAGCGGCGTGAAATACGCCGCTTTGTGTTACTTCAGGTAGCCCGCCGAGCCGAACCAGTCGAGCGCGTCACGCAGTCCTTCGCGGTACGGACGCGCACGGTAGCCGAGCTCGCGCTCGGCCTTCGCGGACGTGAAATACATCTTGTTCTTCGACATCCGCAGCCCGTCGACGGTCACGAACGGCTCCTTCTTCGTGAACTTCGCGACGGCTTCCGCACCGACGGCGAGCGGGTAGAGCGGCCAGCGCGGCAGCGCGATCGTCGGCGCCTTGCGGCCCGTCATCTGCGCGATGTCGGCCAGCATCTGCTGCAGCGGCAGGTTCTCGCCGCCGAGGATGTAGCGCTCGCCGATCCGGCCGCGCTCGAGCGCGAGGAAGTGGCCGTGCGCGACGTCGTCGACGTGCACCAGGTTCAGCCCGGTATCGACGAACGCGGGAATCTTGCCGAGCGCGGCCTCGACGATGATGCGGCCGGTCGGCGTCGGCTTCACGTCGCGCGGGCCGATCGGCGTCGACGGGTTGACGATCACGGCCGGCAGCCCTTCGTCGGCGATCATCCGCTCGACCGCGCGCTCGGCCAGCACCTTGCTGCGCTTGTACACGCCGATCGCCTGCTCGGCGGTCAGCGGCCGGTTCTCGTCGGACGGATCGCCGGCGCTCGTGACCTTCAGCGTCGCGACGCTGCTCGTGTAGACGATCCGTTCGACGCCTTCGGCTCGCGCCGCGCGCATCGTCGCGACCGCGCCTTCGAGGTTCGCGCGCTCGATCTCGTGCGGGTCCGGCGCCCACAGCCGGTAGTCGGCCGCCACGTGCAGCAGGTAGCGCACGCCGCGCAGCGCGGCGCGCATCGACGTCTCGTCGCGCATGTCGCCGGTGACGATCTCGGCGTCGAGATCCGCGACGTTCGTGCGCGGGCTGGTCGGGCGCACCAGCACGCGCACCGCATAGCCTTTCTGCTGCGCGATGCGTGCGACGGCCGAGCCGACGAAACCGGACGCGCCGGTGACGAGAACGAGATCGCGGGAGGTATCAGTCATGCGTTTCCTTCAGGGCCGCGCGCGGGCGGCGCGGCGGTTGTGCGTCGGCGAGATTGTACGTGGTCGGCGCGCCCGGCGACGCGAGCGCCGTCCTCCGGCACGCACGCATCGCCGGGCAGCAAACCCGCAGTTGCGTGCTCGCGCGGGCGGCTGCACTGGCGACGGCGCCGAGCCGGCCCGCCGGGCCCGTGTGCGAAGCGGCCGACGCGACTACAATGCCGGGCTTGAATGGATTGCACGACGGGAGGGCGACGCGATGAGCCGCAATGAACTGGACGAACGGATCGAGACCTACTACGTGCGGGTGCGCGGCGTCGTGCAGGGCGTCGGTTTCCGTCACGCGACGGTGCGCGAGGCGCATGCGCTGAAGCTGCGCGGCTGGGTCGCGAATCTCGAGGACGGCAGCGTCGAGGCGATGATCCAGGGCCCGGGCGCACAGATCGACCGGATGCTCGCGTGGCTGCGCCACGGGCCGCCGTCCGCGCGCGTGACCGAGGTGACGTTCGAGGAGCGCCACGTCGAAAAGCGCTTCGAGCGCTTCCAGCAGCAGTAACGCGCAAGGCTAAAACAACATGACGGGGTATCCGGAGGCCGGGCGCGGCATCGCGCTGTCGGTGATGGCGTCGACGCTGTTCGCGCTGATGTCCGCCTACGCGAAACTGCTCGCGCCGCTCACGGGGCTCGACATCTTCGCGTGGCGCATCCTGTGGACCGCGCCGGGCGCGCTCGCACTGATCGCGCTGCGCGGCCGCTGGCCGGCGCTCGTCGAACTCGTGCGGCGCGGCGTGCGCGACAGGCGCCTGCTGGTCGCGCTGCCCGCGAGCGCGGCGCTGCTCGGCCTGCAGCTGTGGCTGTTCCTGTGGGCGCCGCTGCACGGACGCATGCTCGAAGTGTCGCTCGGCTATTTCCTGCTGCCGCTGACGATGGTGCTCGTCGGCCGCTTCTACTATCACGAACGGCTCGATCCGCTGCAATGGGCGGCGGTCGCATGCGCGGCGCTCGGCGTCGCGCACGAGGTATGGGCGACGCGCGCGTTCGCGTGGCCGACGCTCGTCGTCGCGCTCGGCTATCCGCCGTATTTCGTGCTGCGCCGCCGGATCAACGCCGATTCGCTGGCCGCGTTCGCGCTCGAGATCGTGCTGCTGTGTCCGGTCGCGTTCGCGATGGTGTCGGCGAGCGCGACGCCGGTCGCCAGCCATCCGCTGCTGTGGGCCGTGCTGCTGCCGGGGCTCGGCGTGCTCAGCACGCTCGCGCTCGCGAGCTACCTGAAGGCGAGCCGGATGCTGCCGATGGCGCTGTTCGGGATCCTCGGCTACGTCGAACCGGTGCTGCTCGTCGCGGTGTCGCTGCTGCTGCTCGGCGAGACGCTGAGCGTCACGCAGCTCGCGACGTACGGGCCGATCTGGGCCGCCGTTGCATTGACCGCGTGGCACAGCGCGATGCTGATGCGGCGCTTGCCCGCGCGCGGCTGAGCATCGCCGCCCGGCCGCGCGACGGCGGCAACGAACGTGCCGCGCAGCG
The DNA here is from genome assembly GCF_905339915.1 of Burkholderia sp. BCC1985. Lineage (NCBI taxonomy): Bacteria > Pseudomonadati > Pseudomonadota > Betaproteobacteria > Burkholderiales > Burkholderiaceae > Burkholderia > Burkholderia sp. BCC1985. The sequence continues at coordinate 138,862 of NZ_CAJPGY010000006.1, read as the reverse complement.
CGCATTGCTTGCGTCGCGTCACGCGATGCCGGCGTCGAACCGGCATCGCGCCGACATCCGGCTGACGTCTGGCTGGCGGCCTCGCCAGCGTTGCATCGCCGATGTCACGCCTGTAATCGAACAGAAGATTCCGTTGCACTTTGTTACTTAGGGTATCTCCCGACCGGCCGCTAGACTGATCTGACCGCCTCCTCTTCGTATGCGGCTTTTCCATGAACGGTCATTTCCGTGCCGGGCCGGCCGGGTTGGCGCGATACGAGCATACGCGTAGCGCCGCCGATCGCGTTCGCCTTCTCCCTTCCGAATCCTCCTTCGGTGCATGCCGCACCGTCGTCGTGCAGGTGCGGCCATGTCGTTGAACATGCCGCCTGCCGTCCCGATGCCGCCGACCCGCGGCGCGCGCCTGATCGAAGTCGATTTCTTCCGCGGCATCGTGCTGCTGATGATCGTCGTCGATCACATCGGCGCGAGCGTGCTGTCGCGCGTGACGCTCCATGCATTCGCGCTGTGCGATGCGGCCGAGGTGTTCGTGTTCCTCGGCGGCTTCGCGACCGCGAGCGCGTACGGCGCGATCGCCGACCGGCACGGCGCGCGCGCGGCGCAGCGGCGGTTCGTGCGCCGCGCGATGCAGATCTACCGCGCGTTTCTCGCGACGTCGACGCTGATGCTCGTCGTGTCCGCCGTGCTCGACCATTACGGGATCGACACGCCGAACCTCGCGCTCGACGACGTCAGCGTGATGCTCGCGTCGCCGGTCACGGGGCTCGCCGAACTGCTCACGTTCCAGCGCCAGCCGTATCTCGCGTCGGTGCTGCCGATGTACGTGCTGTTCGCGCTCGCGTCGCCGGTGATCGTGCCGTTCGCGCGCCGCCATCCGTGGCTGCTCGTCGCGTTCGGCGCGACGTCGTGGCTCGCGGCGGGCTGGCTCGGCCCCGAGCTGCTGGATACCGATGCGTTCCGCTGGAACTTCAACCCGTTCGCGTGGCAGCTGATGTTCGTCGCCGGCGTGCTCGCGCGCTGCCAGCCTTTCTACCGGTACGTCGCGCTCGGGCGGTGGAGCGCTGCGGCGACCGGCGTCGCGTGCGCGATCGTGCTCGGTTGTGCGAGCTACAAGCTGTTCTCGGGGCTGCCGTTGCCGGAAGGTATTCTCAAGCGCGATCTCGCGCTGCCGCGCATCGTGAGCTTCGCGGCGATTGCCTGGCTGATGGCCGACTGCGTGCGCTACGGCTGGATCGCGCGCATTGCGCGGGCCGTGCAGCCGGTCGTCGCGGTCGGCCGGCGCGGCCTGATCTGCTTCGTCGCGGGCGCGGCGATCTCGCTCGTCATCGATTCGCTGCTGCATCCGGTCGCGAACGGCGCCGAGCTGCGACATATCGGCGTGGGCCTCGCGGCCGACGCATGCGCGGTCGGACTGATGATGGCCGTGGCCGGTTCGGGAACGTGGTTCGCACGCCGGCGCGGCGCGGCCGCGTGAACGGTGCGGGAAAACGCGCGGGCGGCACGCAACGTGCCGCGCGGTGCGCTCAGTGAGGTGAGCCGATACGGGAGCGGGGGACGACGGTCGCGTCGTCGGATTCGGCGTCGTCGCGTTCGTCGGACTTCGGATCGTCCTGCTGCGCGAGCACCGCATCGGCTTCGGCCGCGGCCCGGGCGGCGCGCAATGTGGTGCAGCGCTGCGCGTGCCGGATGTCCGACAGTATCCTCAAGAGCCGAGTCGTCTTGTTTTTCATGATCTTCTCCCGCCAGTGCGCATCACGACGGAGCGGATGCGCCGTTGCAACCAGTGTAGGACGTGCTGGCCGCGCTGGCGGGAGAATGTGGCGTGCACGCCGCACGCCGAGGGATAGTACTTACTGCGCCGAGGCCATCGCCTGCGCCTGCACCGCTTCTTCCTCGCGGCGCTCTTCCGCGCAGCGCTGATGCTGGCGCGACAGGCGGTTCATCATCGGCAGCAGCAGCAGGGCGAGCAGCATGCCGATCGCGGCGAGCCAGCCGAGCTTCTCGAACAGCGACAGGTACAGCGGCAGCGATTCGGTGGCCGGCAGGTCGTGCGACGGCATCTGCGCGAAGTTCGCGACGACGCTGCCCAGATACTGCGACACACCCGTCGCGACGAAATACGCGCCCATCATGAAGCCGCTCATGCGCGCCGGCACGTAGCGGGCGATCATCGCGAGGCCGAGGCCGCTCACCAGCAGTTCGCCGAGCGAGTAGAGGCCGTAGCCCCACACCATGAACCACGACGACACGCGGCCGTCCACCGCGTAGCGGCCGCTGATCGTGAACACCAGGTAGCCGGCGGCTACCGCGCCGAAGCCGAACGCATACTTCGCGGCGACCGGCAGGTCACGGCCGCTCTTCGAGAACGCGTTGTAGACCCACACGAGCACCGGGCTCAGCATCATGATCCAGATCGGGTTCAGCGCCTGGAACTGCGCGGCGCTCCACGTGAACAGCGTCGTGCCGAACAGGATGAAGCGCGGATCGACGTTGCGCAGCGCGAACAGCGTGAGCGACGTCGACATCTGCACGTAGAAGATGAAGAACAGGATCACCTGGCCGATCAGCACGAGCGCCGCGATCAGGCCCGCGCGTTCCGAACGCTCCGACTTCGCGATCATGTACGCGAAGATCGCGAGGATCGCGAACGCCGCCGTCCATACGCTCGCGACCGCGAGCTGCTTGTGCTGCAGCACGTACAGCGTGACCAGCGCGAGCGCCACGCCGCCCGCCGCCACGCCGCCGAGGCGCTTCCAGCGGATCGGTTCGTCGTCGGGCTGCGAGCCGATGTGCGCGAGCGTGCGGTGCATCAGCATGAAGTTCAGGATCGCGAGCAGCATGCCGGCGCAGCAGACCGCGAACGCGGTGTGCCAGCCCCAGTGATCCTTGATCCACGGCGTCGCGAGCATCGACACGGTCGAGCCGATGTTGACCGCCATGTAGTAGATCGTGAACGCGCTGTCGATGCGCGCATCGTCGCCTTCGTAGATGCGGCGCACGAGGTTCGCCGCGTTGGCCTTGAACAGGCCGTTGCCGACGACGATCACGCCGAGCGATGCGTACATGTACGCCAGCGCGTCGTTCGGGATCGCCAGCATCAGGTAGCCGGCGCACAGCACGGCCGCGCCGATGATCATCGTGCGACGGGCGCCGAGTACCTTGTCGCCGATCCAGCCGCCGATCGACGGCGACGCGTAGACGAGCGCGGTGAACGCGCCCCAGGTCAGGTTCGCATGGCTGTCGGTGAAACCGAGCCGGTCGACCATGAAGAGGACCAGGAGCGCGGCCATACCGTAGTAGCCGAAGCGCTCCCACATTTCGATGAGGAAGACCGTCGTAAACGAACGGGTCTGTGAAACAGGTGCGTGCATCATCAATCTCGTTTGAAACGGACGGCGCGGATCGCGCGTCGCCTTGGGGGTCGAACTGGCGCCGGAGCACGGTGGCCGGGTAGGCTTTGCGTCGGCGATGGAGCAGTCGGGCGGGTTAGCCCGGGCCGGGGTCGGACTCCGCCCGATAAGGCGGTGCGAGGCCCCGACCGGCGCGCGAATGGTAACGTTTGCCGGCCCGGTGCGTCAGGTCCGCGCCACTCAGGGAAACTCCCGATATGGCAGCAGCTTTCAGGAAAATTTGTCTCATCATCTATTTGTAAGCTTCGCGCCCGTTCTCCGAAAATTCCCGGAGAGCCGCTTGCAGCTTGCCTGTGAAGCCGGCGAGTCTGGCAAGATAGCGCGTCGTTTCGCCCGCTTCGTGCCCTGTTTAGTGCACCGGGCTCAACACCGAAGACGTGTGCGAACCCGAAGATTAAGCTATCTCGTATTAACTTAGTTACTTTCCATCAAACATTTTTTGACGACCACTTTTCGGCCTGCTATGGTTCCCCCCACTGAAAACTCGCGAGCGGCAGACGCTGCCGCACTCGGCAGCAAGATTCGCGCGTTGCGCCAACGACTCAAGCGCACGCTCGACGACACCGCTACCGCCGCGGGGATTTCGAAGCCGTTTCTGTCTCAAGTCGAACGCGGGCTCGCGTCGCCGTCACTGACGTCGCTGGCCGGTATCGCACAGGCGCTCGGCGTGACGGTGCAGTACTTCGTGGATACGCCGAGCGAGGAACGCTCGGTCTGCAGAGGCGATCAGTTGCGCTTCTTCGGATTCGCCGATTCGGCGAACCTGTTCGCGAGGCTGACCAACGTGACCGAAGGGCGTCAGCTCGAGGCGATCCTCGTGCGGATGCCGCCGGGGCAGAAGCGGTCGGAGGTGACGACCCATGCAGGAGAGGAATTCCTGTATGTGATTGAAGGGGAAGTGTCGCTGACGCTGGAAGGCAAGACGTTCGTCCTGCAGGCCGGCGACAGTTCGCACTATCAGTCGACGGTCCCGCACAGCTGGGTCAACACCGCGAAGGTCGAGTCGGTGGTGGTCTGGGTCGGTACGCCGCGGCTGTTCTAACGCACAGGTATTCCTTCGTTTCCAAGACGGAATGCCTGTCGAAAGAAACGTAAGGAATACTAAGATGCAATACGAGAATCACGGGCCTCCTCAATCGCTGTACCCGTCAGCGTCTCACGCGTAACCGCGGCATCCGCCGCGCATCGCTCGCCGAACAACTTTCTCAAGACTGCCACGATGAAATCCTTGCATGCCATGTCGGCCGTGCTGGCCGCGCTCGCCCTGACGACGCCCGTCGCCCACGCCGTTACCGTTCCGTCGAACGTCACGCTCGCTCCTCAACAGGACCTGACGCGCCAGGTGCCCGCCGAAGTCGAGTCGCTCGACCCGGCGCACATCGAATCGTGGACCGGCAACACGATCGGCCTCGACCTGTTCGAAGGGCTTGCCCGCATCGACGCGGCCGGCCAGGTCGTGCCGGGTGTCGCGCAGTCGTGGGAGCGCAAGACGCCGCAGACCTGGATCTTCAAGCTGCGCCACGATGCGAAGTGGAGCAACGGCCAGCCCGTGACGGCCGCCGATTTCGTCTACTCGTGGCAGCGCCTCGTCGACCCGAAGACGGGCTCGAAGTACACGATCCTCGTCGAGTTCGTGAAGAACTCGAAGGACATCATCGCCGGCAAGGCCGCGCCGACGACGCTCGGCGTGCGCGCAGTCGACCCGTACACGCTGGAAGTGACGACCGACGTGCCGGTCGCGTTCTTCCCCGAACTGACCGCGATGGTGCCGCTCGCGCCGGTGAACAAGGACACCGTCGCGAAGTTCGGCGACGCATGGACGCGTCCCGGCAACATCGTCAGCAACGGCGCGTACCAGCTCGTCGACTGGCAGCCGAACAACCGCATCGTGATCTCGAAGGACGCGAAGTACTGGAACGCGCCGAAGGTCGTGATCAACAAGGTCACGTACCTGCCGATCGAAAGCGACGAAACGGCGATGCGCATGTACCAGGCCGGCCAGATCGACTACAGCTACTCGATCCCGTCGGGCATCTTCCAGCAGGTCAGCAAGCAGTTCGGCGGCGAACTGCGCCCGGGCCTGCAGCTCGCGACCTACTACTACTACCTGAACAACAGCGACGCGGCGCTGAAGGACAAGCGCGTGCGCCAGGCGCTGTCGATGGTGATCGATCGCGACGTGCTGACGTCGAAGCTCACGCAGGCCGGCGAGAAGCCGATGTACGGCCTGATGCCGAACGGCACGAAGGGCGTGCACCCGTTCACGCCGGAATGGGCGTCGTGGCCGATGGCCAAGCGCGTCGCGACCGCGAAGGACCTGCTGAAGCAGGCCGGCTTCTCCGATGCGAAGCCGCTGTCGTTCACGCTCACGTACAACACCAACGACCTGCACAAGAAGGTCGCGCTGTTCACCGCATCGGAATGGCGCACGAAGCTCGGCATCGACACGAAGCTCGAGAACGTCGAGTTCAAGGTGCTGATGAAGGAGCGGCATGACGGCAAGGTGCAGATCGCGCGCGACGGCTGGTTCGCCGACTACAACGACGCGATGACCTTCTTCGACCTGATCCGCTGCGGCAGCTCGCAGAATACCGTCGGCTACTGCAACAAGCAGGCCGACACGCTCGTCGAAGAAGGCAACCAGAAGCTCGACGACAAGGCGCGCGCCACGCTGCTCACGCAGGCGCACGACGCGGCGATGAACGACACGCCGATGGTGCCGCTGTTCCAGTATTCCGCGGACCGGCTCGTGAAGCCCTACGTGGGCGGCTACTCGCTGAAGAACGTGATCGACATGCGTGCTTCGCAGGACATGTACCTGATCAAGCACTGAGCGGAGCGATCATGCTGGCCTACGCATTGAGACGCACGTTGTGGGCGGTGCCGACGATTCTCGCCGTCATCACCGTCTGCTACCTGCTGCTGCACTTCACGCCCGGCGGTCCGTTCGATACGGAGAAGCAGCTGTCCGCGGCGACGCTCGCGAACCTGAACGCGAAGTACCACCTCGACGAGCCGCTGTGGAAGCAGTACCTGCTGTATCTCGGTTCGCTGCTGCACGGCGATCTCGGCCCGTCGTTCCGCTACGTCGACTGGTCGGTGAACGATCTCGTGAAGAAGGCGCTGCCCGTGAGTCTCGGCGTGGGCGGCATCTCGATCCCGCTCTCGATCGGGTTCGGCGTGCTGCTCGGCACCGTCGCGGCCGTGCGCCGCGACAGCGTGATCGACCGCTTCGTGATGCTGATCGGCAACTTCGGCAACGTCGTGCCGCCGTTCGTGCTCGGCCCGGTGCTGGTGTGGATCTTCGCGATCCTGCTGAAGACCTCCGCCGGCAACGGCTGGCTGCCGGCCGGCGGCTGGGGCGACGGCGGCTGGCAGTACCGGCTGCTGCCGATCGTGCTGCTGACCTTCATCAACGTATCGCTGCTCGCGCGCGTGATGCGCGGCTCGATGATCGAGACGCTGTCGAGCAACTTCATCCGCACCGCGCGCGCGAAGGGCCTGCCGGGCTCGACGATCGTGCTGCGCCACGCGCTCAAGCCCGCGCTGATGCCGGTCGTGTCGCTGTTCGGCACGGTCTGCATCACGTCGATCACGGCGGCCGTCGTCACCGAATCGGTGTTCGCGCTGCCCGGGCTCGGGCAGCTCGTCGTGAACGGCGCGATCAACCGCGACTACACGCTGGTGCTCGGCCTTGTCGTGCTGACGACCGTCTGTGCCGTGCTGTTCAACCTGCTGGTCGACCTCGCGTACGCGTGGCTCGATCCGCGCATCCGTTATTGAGCGAGGCACTGCGATGACTCCGACTACTCCCGTCGTCAGTCTGCCTGTGCAGACCGACTCGCCGCCGCGTTCGCGCTCGCCGCTCGCGCTCGCGTTCGCGCGCTTCCTTCACAACCGCGCGGCCGTGTTCAGCCTCGTGCTGCTCGCGCTGATCACGCTCGCATGTTTCGTCGGTCCGTGGCTGCTCGCGGCCGATCCCGCCGCGAGCGACTGGGGCTCGATCAGCCTCGCGCCGACGCTCGCGAACCAGCACTGGTTCGGCACCGACGAGCTCGGCCGCGACCTGCTCGTGCGCACGCTGATCGGCGGCCGCGTGTCGATCGAGGTCGGCCTGCTCGGCACGCTGGTGTCCGGCCTGTTCGGCGTGGCGTGGGGCGCGACCGCCGGCTTCGCGGGCGGCCGGGTCGACTCCGCGATGATGCGCGTCGTCGACATGATGTACGCGATCCCGTACCTGCTGATCGCGATCCTGATGATGACCCTGTTCGGCCGCTCGTTCATGTTGGTCGTGCTGACCATCAGCGCGTTCTCGTGGATCGACATGGCGCGCGTCGTGCGCGGCCAGACGCTGTCGCTGCGCAATCGCGAGTTCGTCGACGCTGCGCGCGCGATCGGCGTGTCGCCGGCGTCGATCGTGCTGCGCCACGTCGTGCCGAACCTGCTCGGCGTGGTCGTCGTGTACGCGACCGTGTCGGTGCCGAACATCGTGCTGACCGAATCGGTGCTGTCGTTCCTCGGCCTCGGCGTGCAGGAACCGATGACGAGCTGGGGCGTGCTGATCCAGGACGGCGCGCAGAAACTGGAATCGATGCCGTGGCTGCTGCTGGCACCGGCCGTCATGCTGTGCGTGACGCTCTACTGCGTGAACTTCGTTGGCGACGGCCTGCGTGACGCGCTCGACCCGAAGGATCGCTGAAGATGGCTGCTCTGTTGGAAGTAGAAAACCTCGGCGTGCGCTTCTCGCGCAAGGACGCACCGCCGATCGACGCCGTGAGCGGCGTGTCGTTCTCGCTCGAAGCCGGCAAGACGCTCGGCATCGTCGGCGAATCGGGCTCGGGCAAGAGCCAGACCGTGATGGCGCTGCTCGGCCTGCTGGCCGGCAACGGCGCGACGACGGGCGCCGCGCGCTATCGCGGCGACAACCTGCTCGAGATGGATACGCGTGCGCTGAACGCGGTGCGCGGCGACCGGATCGCGATGATCTTCCAGGATCCGATGACGTCGCTCAATCCGTTCCTGACGATCGAGCGGCAGATGACCGAGACGCTGCAGCTGCATCGCAAGCTGTCGCGCAAGGAAGCGACGAAGCGCGCGATCGAGGCGCTCGAGTCGGTGCGCATTCCCGACGCCGCGCGCCGCATCCGCATGTATCCGCACGAGTTTTCCGGCGGCATGCGCCAGCGCGTGATGATCGCGATGGCGCTCCTGTCCGAGCCGGAAATCCTGATCGCCGACGAGCCGACCACCGCGCTCGACGTGACCGTGCAGGCGCAGATCATCGACCTGCTGCGCGAGCTGAACCGTGAGCGCGGCACCGCGATCGTGCTGATCACGCACGACATGGGCGTGGTCGCGGGCCTCGCGGACGACGTGATGGTCATGTATGCGGGCCGCACCGTCGAATACGCGCCGGCCGACTCGATCTTCGCGGCGCCGTCGCATCCGTACACGATCGGCCTGCTCAACGCGCTGCCGCGCCTGACCGACGCCGACGACGCGCCGCTCGTCGCGATTCCCGGCAATCCGCCGATGCCCGGCACCGCGCCGGCCGGCTGCGCGTTCGCGAAACGCTGCACGTATGCGGAGGCGCGCTGCGGTACCGCGCGCCCCGCGCTCGAAACCTATGGCGCGGCGGGCGCGGTGCGCGCGTGCCACCGGCCGCTGGCCGATCTGACGGGAGGTCTGCGATGAGCGTCGATGAACGCCGCAATGCCGGCGCGACGGGCACGACGAGCGATACGCTGCTGTCCGTCGACGATCTGAAGGTGCATTTCCGCGTGCCGCTCGGCGGCTATCCGTGGTCGCCGAAGGGCACGCTGCGCGCGGTCGACGGCGTGTCGTTCGACGTGAAGCGCGGCGAGACGGTCGGGCTCGTCGGCGAGTCGGGCTGCGGGAAGTCGACGCTCGCGCGCGCGCTGATCGGCCTCGTGCCGATGACGGCCGGCACGGTGCGCTGGCGCGGCGAAGCCGTCGCGCCTGATCACCTGCGCGGCACCGCGATGCGCCGCGAAGTGCAGATGATCTTCCAGGATCCGCTCGCGTCGCTCGATCCGCGCATGACGATCGAACAGATCGTCGCGGAGCCGCTCGTCACGCACCACGCGGGCCTCGGCCGCGCCGAAGTGCGGCGCCGCGTGGTCACGATGCTCGAACGCGTCGGCCTGAACGCGCATCACCTGCTGCGCTATCCGCACGAGTTTTCCGGCGGACAGTGCCAGCGCGTCGGCATCGCGCGCGCGCTGATCGGCGAGCCGAAGCTCGTGATCTGCGACGAGCCCGTATCGGCACTCGACGTGTCGATCCAGGCGCAGATCGTGAACCTGCTGCGCGATCTGCAACGCGAACTGTCGTTGTCCTATCTTTTCGTCGCGCACGACCTGGCGGTGGTGAAGGCCATCAGCCAGCGCGTGCTCGTGATGTATCTCGGCCGCGTGATGGAGTTCGGCACGCGGCATGACGTGTACGGCGTGCCGCAGCACCCGTACACGAAGGCGCTGCTCGATGCGGCGCCGACGCCGGAGCCGGCGCGCGAGCGTGCTCGCCGTCCGATGCTGCTGGCGGGCGAGATGCCGTCGCCGCTCAACCCGCCGTCCGGCTGCGCGTTCCGCACGCGCTGCCCGGTCGCGATCGACGCGTGCGCGCAGGACGTGCCGCTGCCGGAAGTGCGGCAGGGCTCGCCGGCGCGTGTCGCGTGCATCCGGGCGGGCGTGGCGGCGTGAAGTGACGCAGCAAACATAACCAGGCAGGTCAACAGGGGTAGGGTGCGGCGCGAATGATCTTCGCGCCGCGGGTAAAGGCGCGTCCTTAACCGGGCTCGCCGGGGGGCTGGAAGCGGATCGCAACCGGCGTGGACGACATCAACACAAGACGAGAATGACGATGAACAAGCAAAAGACGATCGGGACGGCATCGAAGATGCTGCTTGCATGGGGCTTGCCGGCGCTAGCCGGCGTATCGCTGAGCGGCGTGGCGTACGCCGACGACGCGGCCCCCGCACCGCTGACGGTCGCGCAGGCGGCGCCGTCCGCCGGCGCAGGCACATCGGTTGCGCAGGCAACGACCCCGAACGCCATTATCAACGCCGAGGCGACCCAGGCCGTCACGCCGCCCGACGAGCCTTCGGCACAGTCGAAGTCGAACGGCTTCATTGCCGACAGCCACCTGAATTTCCTGTTCCGCAACTATGCGGACACGCTCGACAACAAGGGCGGCCCGCACCGTCACGCGTGGGTCCAGGGCGCGATGGCGAACTTCGAGTCGGGCTACACGACCGGCCTGATCGGCATCGGCTTCGACGCGTCGCTGTATGCGGCGCTGAAGCTCGACGGCGGTGCCGGCGCGGGCAGCATGGTGCACATCGCGAAGGGCGGCGGCGGTTCGAACCAGCTCGCATGGGCCTATCCGGGCATCTACGACGTGAAGGCGCGCATCTCGAACACGGTGGTCAAGTACGGTCTGCAGGCCGTCGACAACCCGTTCATGGAACAGCACGACAACCGCGCGCTGCCGCCGACGTTCCTCGGCGCGACGATCGTCAGCAACGAATTCAAGAACGTGATGCTCGAGGCCGGCAGCTTCACGAAGACCGATGCGCGCGGCCACACGACGCTCACCAACCTCACGACGCAATACGGCGGCACGCGCATCAATCGCCTGACCTACGTCGGCGGCACGTGGGACTATTCGCCGGACGGCGAAGTCGCGCTGTACGCCAACCAGGCCGACGACGTGTGGCACCAGTACTACGCGTCGGTGAAGCACAGCATCGGCGATACGAAGTCGATCAAGTGGACCGGCTTTGGTAACGTTTACTCGACGCACGACACGGGCGACGCGCTGCAGGGCAAGATCAACAACAACGCGTACAGCCTGTCGGTGGCCGCGCAGCACGGCCCGCACGAACTGCTGCTCGGTTATCAGCAGGTGCTCGGCGACCAGTTCTTCGACTACCTGAACGAAACGAACGGCATCTTCCTGACCAACTCGATGGACGTCGACTACAACGCGCCGCACGAAAAGTCGCTGCAGCTGCGTTACACGTTCTACGGCAAGGAAGCGGGCCTGCCAGGCTTCAAGGCGATGGCCTGGGGCGTGACGGGCTGGGGCGCGGACGGCAGCGCAGGGGCTGCGAACGATCCGAGCAAGTCGAGCATCTACTGGAGCAACGGCGCGCCGGTGCAGGGCCGTCACCACGAGTTCGGCTTCATCCCGTCGTACACGTTCCAGAGCGGCAAGCTGAAGGACACGAAGGTCACGTTCATCGCGATGTGGCACACCGGTTCCACGCATACCGCGGACGCGACCAACAAGGAGTACCGCCTGGTCGTGAACGTGCCGCTGCACGCGTTCTGATCGAACGGGGACGCAACGTCCCCTTCAGTCGTTTTCGTCTCGCGCGGCCGGCCTGCGACCCGTTCGATCAGGCCGGCTTGTGCAACCCCGCCACCGGATCGTTCGCGGCGGGCATGTCCTCCACCAGCGACGTGAGCTGGCGGCCCGTGTCGCGCCAGGCATCGAGGCCGCCGCGCAGCGGCAGCGCATCGGTGAAGCCTGCGTCGAGCAGGCGCTTGGCCATCAGCGCGGCCGTCACTTCGTTCGGGCACGAGCAATACACGACGAACTTCTGCGAGAACGGATAGCGCGCGACGATGTCCTCGATGTGCCGTTCGTCCGCGAACTGCGCGCCGGGAATCGTGAACGGGTCGAGCTTGCGGTGTTCGGGCGAACGCACGTCGAGCACCACCGGCGCGGCCGCATCGCGCAGCAGTTCTTCGAGCTCGTCGACGCCGATCCGCGCAGTCGCGAGCTGGCGGATCAGCGCGCGGCGGCGCATCCAGCGCACGGCCGCGTAGACGGCCAGCAGTGCGACGATCACCAGCAGTACCGCGCGGCCGAGCCGGCTCGCGCCGGCGAACAGCCAGTCGATCTGCCGATAGAACACGAGCCCCGCGAGGAGGCCGACGATCGTCCACAGCGCGGCGCCGAGCGCATCGTAGCCGGCGAACGTGCGATAGCGCGTGCCGAGCGCGCCGGCCATCGGCACCGACACGAGCGACAGCCCGGGAATGAAGCGGGCGACCGCGAGCACGCGCACGCCGTAGCGGCCGAAGAATCGTTCGGTCTTCTTCACGCAGGTGTCGCGCGACAGCGACAGCCGGCAGATCGTCTTCAGCGTCGTGCCGCCGTAGCGCCGCCCGGCGACGTACCACACGGTGTCGCCGATCAGCGCGCCGAGCACCGACAGCGCCAGCACCGTCAGGAGCTGCGAGCCGATCATCGCCGGATTCATCGCGGCCATCGCGCCGAACAGCACGAGCGTCGGCATCGCCGGTACGGGCAGGCCGATGGCCGCCGCGAGCACGTTGGCGAAGACGAGAAGCGGCCCGTATTGGGCGACGAGGTCACGGAGCATGACGGCTGGCCGAAAAGGAAGCGCGTGTGGAAGGTACGAAGATGGGCCGATTATCGGCCATTTTCAAGCGGACGGCGGGGAATGACGCAAAGCGCCTGACGGCGGCAGGGTGATGCGGGCGGATCGGTGAGCCGGTGCGTTGTGCGCGGCTCACCGGTCGACATCACGAAGGGGTAGGGGTGCGGACGAGCGAGGCGGCGCCGTGGTTTTCGCCAGGCAGTTCGGCGCCGTGCGAGCGGATCGCCGCGATCAGCTCGGCCGGCGTGATCTCGTAGCGAACCTCGCGGTGAATGCCGGGCTTGCGCTCGTCGATGTCGATCAGCAGCACGCTCTTGCCGTCGTCGGTCGATTCGAGCCGGAGCGAGCGCAGTTCGCGGCCGTCGGCCGGGTCATGTTCGGTGAGCAGGGTCATTGCCCCGGATGAGCCGGTAGTGCGCATCGAACCTATCCTCGTATCGTGTGTGCCAGGTTGGCGAAGATGTCGTTGTTGAATGCAGCTTGACGAAGTTTAACGCGAATGGGCCACAACACGGAGCATTTTCGTGGTCCCTGAATGAGGGCTGCACCGGCCATCCTTCTGATGTTTGAGCCGCGCCGGGCGGGCGTTTTGGCCGGATCGGACCGATCCGCGCCCGGCGCCCGGCCGGTGCGCGGCCGGGCGGCGCGGGCGCCGTCAGAAGCGGTCGGCGAGGCCCATCGCCGGGTCGCTGACCGAGTGGCGGCCCGTTTCGACGCGGCCGGCCACGCGGCTGGAGAAGCTGGCGTCGCTGTCGGTTTCATCGACAACCCGGCGGCGATCGCACTGTACGAAAAGCACGGCTTTCGGATAGAAGGCGAGGCGCCGGACTATGCGCTGCGCGACGGCGCGTATGCATCGGTGTTTCAGATGGCGCGGATCAAGGGGCGGCTGTAATGGAAGCGTGCTGAGGCGCGTGTGGGCCGGCGCGCGTCGTTGCATCGGCCGCGGCATGTGCATGCATTGGCCGTGTCGTGCGCCTTGTCGTGCCCGCCTCTGTGTACCCGATCGCGTGCAGCGACCGACGGCAGTCAATGCAGCGCCGCATGCAGCGCAGTGGGTGGTCGCGTCGACCGCGCAGGCGCGCACGTCGGCGACGCCACACTTCATATCCATTCGAGAATTCGTTCGTTTTCAACCGGCCGCGCGAATCGTATCGTCGAATGATTTGCCGGTCGCTGTGGTAGCCGCAGTTGGTACTGCTGCGCGGTGTGCGCATGCAGCGGCTGGTCGGGGCTTTTCGCGTCGATGCCTGCGTGATCCCTACGCGATGCCCACGGCCGATGCCGGCATGCGTCGTGCCATTCGTCGATGCCCTTCGTTGTTGCGTCGCTTCGTCGAGTTTTCGCTTCGCCGTTTCGTGCGCATGGGCCGGCCGTCGCAGCGTACCGGTTCCGCCGTCGCGCGCCGCCGCTATCCGCAACCGTCTCTTTCAACGGAACCCGCCTTGATGAAAACCGTCCTCCGTAACCTGACTGCCGCCTGCCTGTTCGCCGCCGCGGGTGCGGCGTTTGCCACCAACGCGCCGCAGGGCGCTCCCGTATCGGGCCCGTCGAGCGGCGGCGCGCATCTGCCGCCCGGCATCGCTTGGCAGCAGGGCGACGTCGATGCCGCGTTCGCGCTCGCGAAGCGCACCGGCAAGCCGCTGCTGCTGTACTGGGGTGCCGTATGGTGCCCGTCGTGCAACCAGGTGAAGTCGACGATCTTCAGCCAGCAGGCATTCAAGGCTCGCTCGTCGTTCTTCGTGCCCGTGTATCTCGACGGCGATACCGAAAGCGCGCAGAAGCTCGGCGAGCGCTTCAAGGTGCACGGCTATCCGACGATGATCCTGTTCCGTCCGGACGGCACCGAAGTGACGCGGCTGCCGGGCGAGGCCGATCTCGAGCGCTACATGCAGGCGCTGTCGCTCGGGATGACGGCCGCGCATCCGGTGCGGCAGACGCTCTCGACCGCGCTGAACAACGGCGCGGCGCTGACGCCGGCCGAATGGCATCTGCTGGCCGACTATTCCTGGGACACCGACGGCGCGCTGCCGGTGCCGGCCGATCGTGTCGCGCTGACGCTGCAGACGCTGTCGCAACGTGCGCGCGCCGCCGGCGCGAAGGCGGACGCCGCGCGCTTCGCGCTGAAGTCGGCGGTGGTGGCGGCATCGGACGATCCCGCACAGGCCGGCGCGCTCGACAAGGCGGCGCTCGCCGACGCGCTGCGCGCGGTGTTGCGCGAACCGGCGCTGGCGCGGGCGGATTCGGACGTGCTGGTCGCGGCGCCCGCGCGCGTGGTCGCATACCTCGGCGGCGACGCCGCGCAGCGCACGACGTTGCGCGACGCGTACGACACGGCGCTCGCGCGCCTGTCGACCGATTCGACGCTGTCGTCGATCGACCGGCTGATGGCGCTGCACGGCCGCGTGCTGCTCGCGCGCAACGACGCGCACGGTGGCGCGCCGCTCGCCGCGCCGGCGCTGGTCGATACCGCGCGCAAGCAGATTGCCGCATCGGTGCAGGGCGCCGCGAACGCGTACGAGCGGCAGGCGCTCGTCAGCGAAGCGGCGGACACGCTGACCGACGCGGGGCTGTACGACGAATCCGACGTCTTGCTGAAGGCCGAGTTGCCGCGTTCGGCGACGCCGTACTACTTCATGTCGGGGTTGGCCGCGAATGCGAAGGCGCGCGGCGACAAGGCCGCGGCGCTCGACTGGTACCGCAAGGCATACGACTCGGCGAGCGGACCGGCGACCAAGCTGCGCTGGGGCGCGACCTATTTCGCGAATGCGGTCGCGCTGGCGCCGGACGATTCGGCGCGTATCGAAGCGATCGCCGCGAGCGTGCTCGCGCAGGCCGGCAAGACCAAGGATGCGTTTTATGGGGCGAACCTGCGCGCGCTGACCAAGGTCGTCACGCAACTGAATCGCTGGCGCGGCGGCGGCGCGCACGATGCGTCGGTCAGGTCGGTCGTGAAGCAGTTCGACGGAGTGTGCGCGAAGCTGCCGCCGGGCGATCCGCAGGCAGCGGCATGCGCGAAACTGATCGAGCCGGTGAAGGCGTGACGGCTCGCGACGGAGCGGTCGGGCGGGACGGCCGCGTCGTTGCGGCGATTACCGGGCCGACTCCGGTGATGCACCGCGGTCGTTGCCATATCCGGCACCTTGCTGGCGCGCGATCTTCGCTTCGGCGGAAACGATGCTGGCCGGATAGAACCAGTCGCTCGGCTGGAAGCCGGCCTGCTTGAGCGCCTTCACTTCGGCGCGGACCTGCGCGCGCGTGAGCGGCGGGTTCGACTGCGCGTGCGCGGCGAGCGGGGCCGATACGGCCAGGGCAACGGCAACTGCGTGAATCAGGCGCTTCATGATCGTGACCTCCATGTTTCCAGCTGGGCGGCCGGACTTCGTTTGACGAAGCGGCGACGGTTGAAAGCAGTGTAGGCCCGACCACGCGCGGGAAAAATGCGATCGCTCCCAACGCAGTGTTCTGCTGCCGGAAACAATGAACGGTGGAGCGGACGGCGCCGGATGGCGGCGCGTGACGGGCGACAGGTCGTCCGGTCTGCACCGCAATGTGGCGTCGAGCGATTCCGGTCGGTCGGGGACGAAGTGGCGGATGCGAATCCCGGCGATCCGTGCTGGTTTGCAAGCGCAGGTATCGGGAAGGTGCGGCGCGTCGCGACAAGCATCGCGCTGTGATGCCGCTGCCCCGCTGCGGCAATGCCGGACGGTCGAACAGCCGGGAACCCGCGGAGGCAGGAAGGCGCGCCGGCCGCGTCGATGCGGCCGGCAGGGTTGGGCGGCGCTCGGAACGCCGCCCGATGCGTGCGCTTACACGAGGCCCGTCGTGTAGTACACGGCGATCACGAAGAACACCGCGAGCGTCTTGATCACGGTGACCGCGAAGATGTCGCGATACGACTCGCGGTGCGTGAGGCCCGTGACCGCGAGCAGCGTGATGACGGCGCCGTTGTGCGGCAGCGTGTCCATGCCGCCGCTGGCCATCGCGACGACCCGGTGCAGCACCTCCATCGGTATGTTGGCGGCCTGCGCGCCCTTGATGAACAGGTCCGACATCGCGGCGAGCGCGATGCTCATGCCGCCCGACGCCGACCCGGTGATGCCGGCGAGCGAGCTGACCGACACGGCCGCGTTCACGAGCGGGTTCGGAATGCTCTTCAGCGCGTCGCTGACGACGAGGAAGCCCGGCAGCGCGGCGATCACGCCACCGAACCCGTATTCCGATGCGGTATTCATCGCGGCGAGCAGCGCACCGCCGACGGCGGCCTTCGAACCGGCCGCGAAGCGGTCGCTGACGCGCTTGAACGCGGTCAGGACGACCAGCACGATGCCGAGCAGCAGCGCGGCCTCGACCGACCAGATCGCGACGACGGTCTTGATCGACGTCGTGACCGGCGTGTGCACGCCGGGCAGCACGTCCGGCGCGACCGTGTACGACGCTGCGCCGTACCACTGCGGAATCAGCTTCGTGAACGTGAAGTTCGACGCGCCGACGAGGAGCAGCGGCAGGATCGCCAGCGCCGGATTCGGCAGTGCCGTCGCTTCGATGCGCTCCGGCTCGTTGACGAGCGACGTGCCGTAGCCTTCGCCCTTCGCCATCGCCGAACGGCGGCGCCATTCCAGGTACGCGAGGCCGACGACGATGATGAACAGCGAGCCGATCGTGCCGAGTGCGGGTGCCGCCCAGGCGGTCGTCTTGAAGAACGTGGTCGGGATGATGTTCTGGATCTGCGGCGTGCCGGGCAGCGAATCCATCGTGAACGAGAACGCGCCGAGCGCGATCGCGCCGGGCATCAGCCGCTTCGGAATGTTGCTCTGGCGATAGAGCTCGGCCGCGAACGGGTACACCGCGAACACCACGACGAACAGCGACACGCCGCCATAGGTGAGCAGCGCGCACACCGCGACGATCACCGCATTCGCGCGCGAGCGGCCGATGTAGCGGATCGCGGCGTGCACGATCGACTCGGAAAACCCGGACAGTTCGATCACCTTGCCGAACACGGCGCCGAGCATGAATACCGGGAAATACAGTTTGACGAAGCCGACCATCTTCTCCATGAAGATGCCGGAGAAGACCGGTGCGACGGCGGCGGGTTCGATCAGCAGGACTGCGCCGAGCGCGGCGATCGGCGCGAACAGGATCACGCTGTAGCCGCGATACGCGGCGAACATCAGGAACGCCAGCGCGGCGAGGACGATCACGAAAGACAAGGGAGTCTCCTAATAGCTTGGAATGGCTTTGGTTGTTGTTCGATCGCGGAGCGCGCCGCGGACCGGCCCAGGTTCTTGCAGATTTCGTGCCATCGGCCGCATTGCGCCGCCGGACATGGGTCCGGCGCGGACCGGCGGGCCCGCGCCGGCCAATGTCTGAAGATTCTACATAAATCGTCTCCATCCGGAGACGCTTTGGCCGTCGGGACAGCCGATCGAATCGGGCAGGGCTTTCCCGGACAAGGCATTCCGGCGTGTCTCCAAAATGAGATACTGCGTCCCGTTCCGGAGACATCCGGCCAAGCATACGCGGAGACGACGACACGATGATGAACGACTGGGCGCGCCTGCCCGTCAATTACGGCGACGTGCTGCTGCGCGCCGCCGAGTCGCTGTTTCGGACCTTCGAGGATTCGAGTGCGGGCACGGTGGTCGTCGATCGCGACGCGCGCGTCGTGTGGATGAACGAGCGTTATGCGGCGCGCTTCGGGTTCGCCGATCCGCAGCAGGCGGTCGGCCTCGACTGCGAGGCGGTGATTCCGAACAGCCTGATGCGCGAGGTCGTGTCGACCGGACAGCCGATCCTGCTCGACATCATGGAGACGGGCCGCGAGCCGCTCGTCGTCACGCGCCTGCCGTTGAAGAACGAGGCGGGCGAGACGGTCGGTGCGATCGGCTTTGCGCTGTTCGACCAGTTGAAGACGCTCACGCCGATCTTCTCCCGTTACGCGCAGCTTCAGCAGCAACTGATCGCGACGCAGCGTTCGCTCGCGCAGGCGCGCCGCGCGAAATACACGTTCGCGAGCTTCGTCGGCACGAGCGCCGCAAGCCTCGAAACCAAGCGGCAGGCGCGGCGCGCGGCACAGGTCGATTCGCCGGTGCTGCTGCTCGGCGAGACGGGGACCGGCAAGGAACTGCTCGCGCATGCGATCCACGCGGCGTCGGCGCGCGCGCTCCAGCCGCTCGTGACCGTCAACGTCGCGGCGATTCCCGACACGCTGCTCGAAACCGAATTCTTCGGCGCGGCGCCGGGCGCGTATACCGGCGCCGACCGCAAGGGACGCGTCGGCAAGTTCGAACTGGCCGATCGCGGCACGCTGTTTCTCGACGAGATCGGCGACATGCCGTTGCCGCTGCAGGGCAAGCTGCTGCGTGTGCTGCAGGACAAGGAGTTCGAACCGGTCGGCTCGAACCGGATCGTGCGCGCCGACGTGCGGATCATCGCCGCGACGTCGGCCGACCTGCCGGCGCTGGTCGAGGCCGGCCGCTTTCGCGCGGATCTCTATTACCGGCTCAACGTGCTGACGATTCACGCGCCGCCCTTGCGCGAGCGCGCGTCCGACATCGCGGCGCTCGTCTATGCGACGCTCGAGGAACTCGCCGCGCAGCACGGCCGTGCCGCGCACTGCGAACTGACCGACGATGCGCTGCGGATGCTGTGCGCGTACCCGTGGCCGGGCAATGTGCGCGAGTTGCGCAATACGCTCGAGCGCGCGCTGATGCTGTCGGATCGCTCGGTGATCGATGCGGGTGCGCTCGCGCCGTTCCTCGGGCCGGTGCGCGTGGCGCCGGACAGCGTGCCGGCGGGCACGCGGGCTGTTCCGTTGCCGCTCGGCCGGGACGCGGGCGACGCATCGGGTGCCGCCGGTGTGCCGGTCGTTTCGTATGCCGATGCATTGGCCGCGTGGGAGCGCCAGTTCCTGATCGACGCGCTCGCGGCCTGTGACGGGAAGGTCGTGGAAGCGGCCGCCCGCATCGGCATTGGCCGGGCGACGCTCTACAAGAAACTCGCGGCGCTCGGGATCGACCGGTAGCAAGCGGCGGCGGATGCGCCCGGACATGACGAACGGCACCGGTGAAGTGCCCGACAGGAGACAACGATGAAGCGAATCGGCATGGCCGGATGGCTGGCCATACTGGCGGCGACGTCCTCGTTCGCTCAGTCGGGCGACGAGGATTCGCCTGCGGTGCGGCGCAACTGGTACAACGATCCGTTCGTCGCGTTGTCGCGGGGCTTCGCGGAATGCCCGCTGCCGCTCGGCCCGTGGATGACGCGTGCCGAGATGACGGACGACGCGCATTACCGCGCCGAGCGCGGGACCACCTGCTGGCTCGCTCACCGCTGCACGAAACCGAATTCCTATATGTATGACGCGCCGATCGCCGAGGCGGCGAAAGCGCATTTCGCGGGCACCGATCGTCTGCAGGGCACGAGCCTGTGGATCACCGTGCAGCGGCGCTTCATCTATGTCGAAGGGTGCGCCGATCCGGCATTCGATCGGGAGGCGCTGGCGCGCGAACTCGGCGCGCTCCCCGACGTCGAGCAGGTGTTCGTTCGCATCACCGACGATCCGCACCGGGCCGTGCCGTACAAGACGCGCGGACGCCCGGACCGGACGCCGGACCGAGCGCGGGACTGAACGTGTGACGACGGTGCGTGGCATACTCGCGGCATTCAAAAATCGGTTGACGGAAAGAACAATGAATCACATGCTTGCGTCGGTCTGTCGGTGGCCTCGAACGCATTGGCGTCGGGCCGGATTGTTGGCCCTGGTTGCGGGGCTCGGCGGCTGCGGCGGTGGGGCGCCGCTGTTCACTTCTGACGGGCGCCCGACTACGCAGGTGCAGTGCACCGGCAGCGACTGGAGCAATTGCACGGACAATGCCCGTGCCATCTGCAATGGGGAATACGACGTTCTCCAGCAATCGACCGATGACGCCGTGCGAAATCTTCTCTTCGCATGCAAGAGGAAAAGCGGCTATTGATCCCGATATGCCTGGATAAGGAGACCATAATCGGGTGAAGCGCTTTTCCATTCGCTTGGAGTCGGCTATTTTTCATGAATAACACTCACGGAGTCCCATCCAATATGGCGACCTACAGGCAACTGACAGCGCAGCTCGAAAGACTTCAGCAAAAGATCGACAAGGAACGCGAAAAGGCGATTGCCGATGCGATTGCCGCCATTCGGGCGAAAATCGAGGAGTTCGACATTACCGCGGAAGAGCTCGGTTTCCGGCCGATCGGCACTGCTGCCGCCGCGAAACCGAAGCGTCCGTTGCCGCCGAAGTACCTGAATCCGAAGACGGGCGAAACGTGGAGTGGCCGCGGGCGTGCGCCGGCATGGCTCGGCAAGAACCGCGCGCGTTTCCTGATCAAGGACTGACTCCCGAAAATTCTCACCTTTCGTGCGCTGACTGACGGTGCGAACGGCCATGCGGCCGTCGCACCGTTTTGTTTTTGGGTGGCGGCAGCACGACTTGAAACCGCGAATTGAACGCCAATGCCGCGCGATTGACGGATGCCGTTTTGCGAATTCACCGCGATTCGACCGGATATCGCCGCGAATTCCGGTAAACAACCCCGCAATTACGCGGCATGCGCGCATTGGCGTTGTCGATCGCCGCGGTGCTGACGTACCGCCGATTGCCGTCACCTCTCGCGCATTGGCGCATTGCGCCGTGCAATTCCCGAAGTTGCTCACCATGGTTCCTGTAAATCCTCACCTTTGAAGTGACGGCCGGATGACCGCATCGTGTCGCCTTCGCCCATTGCGTCGTGCGAAGGCGTCGGCGACCGGCCCATGTTGCGGGCATTGATGCGCGTCGCACAGTCGGCCGTTCGGCATATAGGCAGCCGCACCGGGTTCGCCTATGCTTGGAGTTCGCGTCGACCGGTGCACGGCCATCCGTGCCCGTGTGCCGGTCGTGTCGTCTTTCGTTACCGTATGGAGCCGATGTGACCGTCCGCCATCTCGATGCGTTGTTCCAGCCCAGCTCCGTCGCGGTCGTCGGTGCATCGTCGCGCGCGGGCAGTATCGGCGCGATGGTGTGGGCGCGCGTGCTCGACGGCGCGTTCGAGGGGCCCGTGTGGCCCGTCAATCCGAAGCATCGCGAACTGAACGGGCACACGGTCGTGGCCGATGTCGACCGGCTGCCCGCGCCGCCGTCGGTCGCCGTGATCTGCACGCCGCCTGCCACGTGGGCCGGCATCGTACGCAAGCTCGGCGAGATCGGCACGCGCGTCGCGGTGATCGTCGGCGAGGCGCGCACCGACGCCGATCGCGCCGCGCTCGATCGCACGCTCAAGGCCGCGAAACCGTTCGTGCTCCGAATCGTCGGGCCCGGCAGTCTCGGCGTGCTGTCGCCCGCGCGGCATGCGCATTTCGGCGCGCCGGCCTATACGGCACGATCGGGCGGCGTCGCGTGGGTGTCGCAATCGAACGCGCTGACGAACGCGGTACTCGGCTGGGCCGATGCGCGAGGCCTCGGTTTTTCGCATGTCGTCGCGCTGGGCCGCGAGGCCGACGTCGATGCGGGCGACGTGCTCGACTACCTCGCCAGCGATCCCGGCACGCGCGCGATCCTGCTGGAACTCGACACCGTGTGCGCCGCGCGCAAGTTCATGTCGGCAGCGCGCGCGGCGGCGCGCAACAAGCCGGTGCTCGCGCTGCGTACCGGGCGCGCCGATCCCGGCGACGCGCTTTACACGGCGGCGTTCCAGCGCGCGGGGTTGGTGCGTGTCGATGCGCTCGACGATCTGCTCGACGAGATCGAGACGCTCGGCGTCGGGCGCGTCACCGCGCGCGGCGCGGCGACGCTCGTGACGAGTGACGCAGGCGTCGCGAAACTCGCGGTCGATGCGGTCGCGGAGGTGCGCGACGTGCTGGCCGACTGGCCGGCGGCGGCCACGTCGGCGGTCGCGGCCGCGCTG
Organism: Burkholderia sp. BCC1985; assembly: GCF_905339915.1. Lineage (NCBI taxonomy): Bacteria > Pseudomonadati > Pseudomonadota > Betaproteobacteria > Burkholderiales > Burkholderiaceae > Burkholderia > Burkholderia sp. BCC1985. The sequence continues at coordinate 116,092 of NZ_CAJPGY010000006.1, read as the reverse complement.
CCGCATCTGGCCGCCCCCGGCAATCCGCTGACGCTCGGCGACGATGCGCGTCCCGAACATTTCGGCGCCGCCATCAAGGCGCTCGCGCCGTTTCCGCAAACGGGCACGCTGTTCGTCGTGCATTCGACGTCTCACAGCGCGCCGGCCGACGCGGTCGCGCGCACGCTGATCGAATCGCGGCAGTACGCGTACCGCGGCATCCTCGCGTGTTTCTTCGGTGCGGTCGACGCGGCGACGCGCGACGCACTGCACGCGAACGGCATTCCCGTGCACACCACGCCGCAGCGGCTTGCGCGCGCATACGCACGGCTCGTCGACTACAACCTCGGGCGGCAGTTGCTGATGCAGACGCCCGAGGGCACGCCGCAGCAGCCGGCCGAATGCGTTGCATCCGCGCAGGCCGAGGCGCGACGGATGGTCGAGGCCGGCGAGCATGAACTGGCCGGCGAAGCGGCGTTGCATTGGCTCTCCCACTTCGGCCTGCACGGCGAGCCGGCCGATTCACCGGCCGACGAATCGGCCGGAGCCAGAATCGTCGACGTCACGGTCGACATGTACGACGATTCGAACTTCGGCCCGGTGTTCCGTTATGCCGTGCCGCCGGCGGATGGCGTATCGGCGCCGTTCGTCGTGTACGGGCTGCCGCCGTTGAATACGGTGCTCGCCCGCGCGGTGATGGAGCGTTCGCCATATGCGCGCCGCACGCCCGTCGAACCCACGCTCGATGCGCTGACGGCACTGTCGCAAGTCGTTTGCGACGTGCGCGAAGTCGTCGCGATGTCGGTCACGCTGCGCGTGCTGTCCGATCGGGCATACGTGGTCGGGCCGCGCATCACGGTGGCGGCCGGGCGCAGCCGGCTCGCGATCATGCCGTATCCGCGCCATCTCGAGCAGACGCTCGAATGGCGCGGCGAGACCGTGACGATCCGTCCGATCCGTCCGGAAGACGAGGAAGCACACAACGAACTGCTCGGCGCGATGACGCCGGACGATCTGCGGATGCGGTTCTTCGGCGCGGTGCGCAGCTTCGATCATTCGCAAGTCGCGCGCATGACGCAGATCGACTACGACCGCGAGATGGCCTTCATCGTGTCGTTCACCGACGTGTCGGGCCGGTCGCACACGCTCGCGGTGGCGCGTGCGGTTACCGATCCCGACAACGAGACGGCGGAGTTCGCGATCGCCGTGCGGCCCGATCAGAAGGGCAAGGGCCTCGGGCGGCTGATGATGACCCGCATCATCGACTATGCGCGGTCGCGCGGCACCGGATGGATGATCGGCGAGGCGCTGCGCGAGAACACCGCGATGATCTCGCTGGCGAAGGCGTGCGGCTTCGCCGTGTCGACGACGGAGGAACCCGGCGTGGTGGGGTTCAGGATGAAGCTGCAACCGTAATTGCGTGGGTGAGCGTGCTCGCGCGTCCGGCGGCAGCGTGCAGAGCCGGTACGGCATGCATGATGTCGATGATGCACAGGCGCTGCCGAGCGAATTCGTCGTCGTTCGGTGTGCCGATCGTTCGGCTGGTTCTCTCGACTGCGCGGATCGGTACAACGTTCGCTCGGTGACCGGCGGGGAATGTCGAGCGCGTCGAGTCACGGCATCCGCGGCGGGCGCGTTGCGTGCGCCGATGACCTCCGCGTACCACCGGTTCCGGGGCCGTGGTCGAGCGCACGAACTCCGGCATTTCGCACGCGCAGCATCGGAAACAGAGCAAAGGTGAGACTTTTCGGGAGCCGCGATTGAGCTTTTCCGGGAGCTGTCGGGTGAGCCGATACGGGAGTGCTCGGTGAGCCTTTCCGGGGACCTGCCGGTGAGCCCTTGCAGAAAGCCCTGGTGAGCCTTTCCGGGAGGGCCCGGTGAGCATCTCCGGGAGGCATCGGTGAGAACGTTCGGGAAGGGGTTGGTGAGCGTCTCCGGGGGCTTCAGGTGAGCTTTTCCGGGATGCCAAGGTGAGCGCTTACGGGACGCTTCGGTGAGATTTTTCGGGAGCTTGCGAACGCAGTGCTCCGGCTGGCGCGGCGCCGGCTTTTGCCGGCGTCCGCGCCGGTGCGGGCACGCATGAACCGTGCCCGCAGCAGCGTTTATGCGGCGAGTTTCGACGCCGCGTCGTTCACCTGCTCACGCGAAATCGCGAGTTCTTCGAGGTGCGCGTCGGCATAGACGCCGCCGGTTTCGCGCTCGAGGCGGGCGATCGTCAGCGCGCAACGCGCGATGTCCTTCGGCATCGCGATGAAGCGCTTGACCGATTCGCCGGACGTGAATGCATCGAACAGCGCGCCGCGCACGTCGTCCGGAAGCGTCTTGGTCCATTGGTACGGCTTGCCGTTGAACGTGATCGACGGCGGCAGCGTGCGTTCCTTCTTGGTGGCCGTGATGAGGCCGTAGGTACGTGCGGCGTCGCCGATCTGCTCGGGCGAAAAGAGTTCGTCGGGCGTGATGTCGAACTGCTCGATGTAGTTCTCGATCGCCCGCATCGCTGCGGCACGGTCGTCGCGCTTCTTCTGCGCGCGCGCGACGATGTCGCGCAGCTCGTCCGCTTCCTCGGACGTGATCGTGAAGCTCGCCTGCTTCTGCTGAAGTTCGGAGAAACGCTGGAATTCTTGATCGTTCAGAAGTTTGGCCATGACATCCATCGGATACGACGGCCGCGACAGCCGGCCGCCGTAGTTTTTGAGAGGGCCGCTATTCTAGCGTAGCGCGGCGTCCGCGCATCCGGAAACGGTCTGCGGAATGCCGGTACGAACGCCTGCGCGACCGGCGCGCATCGCATACCGCGTGGGCGGCGTCGCACTGGCCTGCCCGACCCGCTGACCGAACGACCGCCCGCCGCGCCCGACCGCCCGACCACTTTCAACGCGGTCGCCCGCTCAACCACATTCAGCAAGTCTCCGCGCGGCACATCGACAACTGGCCTGCCGTATCGCGCAGCCTTGCGACGACCACCTCCACGGACGGCGCCATGTGCGCGTCGATCCGGCGCATGTACGGGCAGGTCAGCACCGCGATCGCATGGCCGGCCGGGCCGAGGATCGGCGCGCTCAGGTCGGTGACGCCGTATGCCTGGCGGCTGTCCTGGCGCACGTAGCCGGACTGGCGGATGGACTGGCACGCGTGCGCGAGTTCCTGCTCGTTCATCGGCGTTTCACCCTTGACCTTGCGATGCTCGACCAGCATGTGCGCGCGCTGCTCGGTACCCTGGAACGACAGCATCACGCGTCCCGACGCCGTATCGGCAAGCCCGACGCGCGAGCCGAGCCGCACCGACACGCCCCACGGGCCGGGGCCGTCCACCTGTGCGATCACGAGCAGGTTGCCGCGATCGTAGACGGTCAGATGGCACGACTGTTCGGCCGCATCGGCGAAGCGCTGCATCAGCGGCAAGGCCTCGGCGATCAGCCGGTTCATCGGCGGATGGCGGTGCGCGAGCGCGAACAGTTTCAGGCTGAGCGTGTAACGGTCGCCGCCGCTCGAGCGCATCACGTAGCGGCGCGCGACGAGACGTTCGAGCATCCGGTAGATCTCGCTCGCGTTGCGGCCGAGCTCCTTCGTGATTTCGGTGCGGGTGAGTCCTTCCTTTTGTTCCGACAGGAGTTCGAGAATGTCGAGCCCCTTGTCGAGGGCGGGTGCGCGATAGCGGTCGGCTGCGCCCATCGACGCCCGTGCGTCGCTGCCGGGGAGCGGGTTATTGGTCGTTTGCGTCATGGTAGGAAGTCCGGGAATAGCCAATCGGTTGGCGACGCACGCTGGCCGGTTTGCACGCAGATTCGCGAAGCCGCATGCGGATGTGACTGCCGTCCGGACGAGCCTGACAATAAACGTTCAGTGTGCAATGCGGCGTCTTTTTGCCGATCGTTGTCCAGCAAGAACGGATCACGTGCCGTTCCCGATGACAGGGTCGTAAGAAATATTCGACATTCATCTTTCGGTATCGAAGGACCGCAGCATTGGGCGTAAAGCCGATGGTTCGGCGGCCCCGATGCTGCTGTGCAATCTCCGCAGGCGCACCAATAGTCGGTATCCGTCGCGCGCCACTTCACGGCGGGCCGCCGATGGTACAAAGAGCGGCGGGCCAGCGACGGTGCGGCCGCGCGTGAAGCCGACCGGCATCGGCCGGCACATGGCGCGGATGCCGGGCCGTCGTCGCCGATGCGCAGACCGGCGGCCGCCCGTTCGATGCGCGTCGCACCCGGTGCGGCGCCGCGATCGCTGCGCCTGCGCGAGCCTCGCGTGTCGATTGGCCTGCCGGATTCGGGGGCCGACGCGCGTCATCGACGATCGGCATTCAGTCCGGCGCGTGGCCGTCAGCGGCCGCGTCGGCCGGTATCCTGTCACATTCGACAACAGAGGTTGAGCACGATGAAACTGCTTCGCTATGGCCCGTCGGGCCAGGAAAAGCCCGGTATTCTCGACGCGGACGGCCGGATTCGCGACCTGTCCGCGCACGTGCCGGATCTTGCCGGCGACGCGCTGTCCGACGCCGGTCTCGCGCGCCTGCGCGCGATCGACCCGGCCACGCTGCCGCTCGTCTCCGGCGAGCCGCGCATCGGCGCCTGCGTCGGGCGCGTCGGCAAGTTCATCGGCATTGGTCTCAACTATGCCGATCACGCAGCCGAAGCCGGCATGCCGGTGCCGAAGGAACCCGTGGTGTTCGGCAAGTGGACCAGTTCGATCTGCGGCCCGAACGACGGCATCGACATCCCGAAGGGCTCCGTGAAGACGGACTGGGAAGTCGAGCTGGGCGTCGTGATCGGCGCGACGTGCAAGGACGTCGACGAAGCGCGCGCGCTGGATTACGTCGCCGGCTACTGCGTCGTCAACGACGTGTCCGAGCGCGAGTGGCAGATCGAGCGCGGCGGCCAGTGGGACAAGGGCAAGGGCTTCGACACGTTCGGCCCGATCGGCCCGTGGCTCGTCACGCGCGACGAGGTGCCCGATCCGCAGCGCCTCGACCTGTGGCTCGAGATCGACGGCCACCGCTATCAGAACGGCAACACGCGCACGATGGTGTTCACCGTCGCGCAACTGATCGCCTACCTGTCGACCTGCATGACGCTGCAACCGGGCGACGTGATCACGACCGGTACGCCGCCGGGCGTCGGGATGGGCATCAAGCCGTCGCCGGTGTTCCTGAAGGCCGGTCAGACGGTGCGCCTCGGGATCGCGGGGCTCGGCGAGCAGTTACAGAGCACGCGCAACGCGCAGTGAGCGCTCGCGCGGCGCGGGCGAGGCTGGCGGACGTAACCGGCTGGCTATCCGCCAGCGCCGCCGGACCCGTCGCCGGATCGCCGGCGGCGACCGACGCGAGTCGAGCGCCGACCCCGATGCAACAAAGACAAGGGCCCGGTTCCGCATGACGCGGAAGCGGGCCCTTGTCGTTCATCCGCGTTGGGACTCGGCGGATCAGACGACGTTGCCCAGCTCGCAATGGGCTTCGAGGCGATACCCGTCGGGATCGACGACGAACGCCGCGTAATAGCCGGGGCCGTAGTGCTCGCGTTTGCCAGGCCCGCCGTTGTCCTGTCCGCCGTGCTGCAGCGCGGCGCGGTAGAACGCATCGACTTCCACCGGCGACGCTGCGCGAAACGACAGGTGCAACCCTGAATCGGGATCGGCGACGACCGGACGCGCCGCGTGCTGCAACCACAGCACCGGTTCGCTGGTGCCGTAGCCGAGGGATCCGTCGTCGCTGTACAGCCGCTTGTAACCGAGCGCGCCGAGCGTGCTGTCGTAGAACGCGCGGCTGCGGTCGATGTGGGCAACGCCGAACGAAAGGTGATCGATCATCTGTGGCTCCTTGAACTGAAGGGGGGCATCAGTGCAGCAAACCTGCTTACAACCACCAGGCCATCCGCTTGTGGCGAAGCGCGCCCAGCATGCTGTCGTGGAACGCGCGGCTGCGGCCGGTGTGGACAACGTCGTGCGAAAAACGATCGATCATCTGTGGCTCCTTGAACTAAAGAGGGGACATCACAGCAGCAAACCCGTTTTTAACCACCATGCTGGTTATGTTAGGAAGCGCCCGGATGCTTGTCAACCGGCATGGTGGTTAGATACGATCGCGTCATGAGCAAAACGCAACCTTCCGTCACGACGGACTGCCTGGTTCCGGCGCCGTCCGAAACGCTGAGCATCGATTTCGCGAACACGCTGTACTGGCGTGGCGCCGACGTGCCGACCGAAACCTTCGGCACGCTGGACGACCTGTTCACGTGGTGCCGCGAGCAGGCTGGCGTGCCGGCCGGCCTGGCCGACGCGTGTCGCGCACAAGCACAAGAGACCGAGAAGGAGGACGCGCCGGCGATGCTGACGCGCGCGCTCGCGCTGCGCGAGGCGTTGTACCGGCTCTTTCACGCGCAGGCCGAGCGGCGCGAGCCGCAAGCCGACGATCTCGCGCTGCTGGGCGGTTTTCTGGCGGAAGCGGCGCCGCGCGTCGCGCTCGCGCGGATCGACGGCGGTTACGCGTGGCGGATCGGGGCAGCGGGCGCGACGCTCGCGGGGCTGCTGAGCCCGGTGCTGTGGTCGGCGACCGACCTGCTCGGCGGCGCGCGCCTCGCGAAGGTCAAGCGCTGCGCGAACGACGCATGCCAGTGGCTGTTCATCGACGACAGCAAGAACGGCAGCCGCCGCTGGTGCTCGATGTCGTCCTGCGGCAATCGCGCGAAGGCGTACCGCCACTATCACAAGGCCGATTGACGGCAGCGCGCGTCCCTGTGCGTCACGCGTCGATCGCGCCCATCCCGCCCGAACCTATTTCGCCGACAGCTTCCGCCACAGCGTCGTCTTGCTGATGCCGAGTATCGCGCACGCGCGATCGCGATCGCCGCCGCACGCATCGAGCACCGCGCGGATCTCGTCTGCTTCCGCGCGACGGCGGCGCGCGTGGAGCGTCTGCGCGTCGGTGGCGTCGGCATCGGCCGCATCGGGCGGCGCCGCGAACAGCTCGGGTGCGATCGCCTGCAGCGCATCGGGCGCGAGTGCCGCGCACGCGGCGCCCGGATCGTGCTCGTCGACCTCCTCGGCGAGTTCCACCGCGATCCGCTCGACCACGTTCTGCAGTTCCCGCACGTTGCCGGGCCAGCGGTAGCGCGCGAGCGTCGCCTGCGTCGCGCCGATCACGCGCATCGCATCGTCGGCCTCGCGTATGCGTTCGGCCAGCCGCGGCTCGCGCCGCGCGGCCTGCACGAGCAGCGTGGCCGCCAGCGCCGGAATGTCGGCGGCGCGCTCGCGCAGCGGCGGCAGGCCGACGTTCAGGATGTTGAGCCGGTAATACAGGTCCGCGCGGAACGTGCCGGCCTCGACGGCCGCGAGCAGCGGCCGGTGCGTCGCGGCGATCACGCGCACGTCGATGCGGATCGGCTCGGTCGAGCCGAGACGGATCACCTCGCGCTCCTGCAGCACGCGCAGCAGCCGGCTTTGCAGCGACGGCGGCATCTCGCCGATCTCGTCGAGAAACAGCGTGCCGCGGTGCGCGGCCTCGAACAGCCCGGTCTTGCCGCCGCGCCGCGCGCCGGTGAACGCGCCTTCCTCGTAACCGAACAGCTCGCTCTCGAGCAGCGCCTCCGGAAACGCGCCGCAGTTGATCGCGACGAACGGATAGCTGCGCCGCACCGACAGCGCGTGCAGGCTCTGCGCGATCATTTCCTTGCCGGTGCCGCTTTCGCCGAGCACGAGCACGGTCGCATCGGATTTCGCGTAGCGGCGCACGAGATCGCGCACGCGCGCCATCGGCGCGGACGCGCCGACCACGTCGTCGAGCGTGTAGCGCGCCGCGAACTGCTGCGTGTTCGGCTGCGAACGCAGCGCGCGGTCGAGCCGTTCGACCGCGCGCGATTCCTGGAACGTCAGCACGCTGCCCGACGTGACGCCGCGATCGACGAGCGGCCCGCGATGCACGACGTAGCGCACGCCGCGCACGGTCGCGAGCGCGTCGCCGTCCTCGCCGCGCAGCGTGCGCAGTTCCGGACGCAGGTCGACGAGCGCGCGGCCGACGGCCGCCGCGGGTTCGACCCCGAGCGCCGACGCGAGCCGCTCGTTGATGGCTTCGACGCGGCCGCGCGCGTCGAGCGCGACCACGCCGTCGCGCAGGTGCTGCAGCAGGTTGTCGAGCCGCTGGCGGCGAAACGCCTCGGCGTGCGTCGCGTACGCGACCTCGAGCGCCGTCTCGACCGCCTTGCGCACCGACGCGTGCGAATACAGGAACACCGCGCCCATGCCGGCGCTCGCCGCGAGATCGGTGACGAGGCCGGGGCCGACGATCGTCTCGATGCCGCGGTCGTGCAGGTCGTGCACGCAGGCTTCCGCTTCCTGCGCGGACTGATATGACGCAAACTGCACGTCGAGGCCGTAGGCGGCGACGAAGCGGCGCACTTCGGGCGGCGTCTCGCCGGCGCTGACGAGCGCGATCCGCGACGCGTCGCGCCGCGCGCGCGCGAGCGCCTGCATCACGTCGAAGCCGGTCGGCGACACGACCACGACCGGCACCTGCGCACGCGTTTTCAGGAAGCCGCCGTTGGAGCCGGCTGCGACGATCACGTCGGGGCGCGCGGTGCCGGCCTCCGCGATCGCGCTCAGCGCGTCTTCATAGGCCCGCGTGACGATGCGCACGTCGGCGCGTTCGTCGAATTCGCCGGCGATCTCGCGAAACAGGTCGCGCAGGCGGCTGATGCCCATCGCCCAGATGCGCGGACGCACCGTGCGGTCGGCCGGGCCGACGGGCTTGGTCGAGGAGAGGTCCATGGCGACCGATTATGCGCGCGCGATTTCATTTTTGAAACCTGAAATTGCTGAAATGAAATCATTGGGCGCTGCCTCGCCCATGCCGGTTGCTTAAAAATCAGTGGGTTAGCCCCGCTTCACAAGCTGGCCCGGTCCTTGCTGTTCATGGTCATTCCTTCAGGAGGCCGTTCATGAGCAACACGCATCTTCAGAGCGCCGGCGCGAAATTCCGCGCGGCAGTCGCGGCCGAGCAGCCGCTGCAGGTGGTCGGCGCGATCACCGCGTACGCAGCCAAGATGGCGCAGGCCGTCGGCTTCAAGGCCGTGTACCTGTCGGGCGGCGGCGTCGCCGCGAATTCGCTCGGCATTCCCGATCTCGGCATCAGCACGATGGAAGACGTGCTGATCGACGCGAACCGGATCACCAACGCGACCGACCTGCCGCTGCTCGTCGACATCGATACGGGCTGGGGCGGCGCGTTCAACATCGCGCGCACGGTTCGTTCGTTCATCAAGGCCGGTGTCGCGGCCGTCCACCTCGAGGACCAGGTCGGCCAGAAGCGTTGCGGCCACCGTCCGGGCAAGGAAGTCGTGCCGACCGACGAAATGGTCGATCGCGTGAAGGCCGCGGTCGACGCGCGCACCGACGACCAGTTCGTGATCATGGCCCGCACCGACGCGGCCGCTGCAGAAGGGATCGACGCCGCGATCGAGCGCGCGATCGCCTACGTGGAAGCCGGCGCGGACATGATCTTCCCGGAAGCGATGAAGACGCTCGACGACTATCGCCGCTTCAAGGCCGCGGTGAAGGTGCCGATCCTCGCGAACCTGACCGAGTTCGGCTCGACGCCGCTGTTCACGCTCGACGAGCTGCGCGAGGCGAACGTCGACATCGCGCTGTACTGCTGCGGCGCGTATCGCGCGATGAACAAGGCCGCGCTGAATTTCTACGAGACGCTGCGCCGCGACGGCACGCAGAAGGCGGCGGTGCCGACCATGCAGACCCGCGCCGAGCTGTACGACTTCCTCGGCTATCACGCGTACGAGCAAAAGCTCGACGAACTGTTCGCGCAGGGCAAGAAGTAACGCGGCCCGCGCGCCGGGACACGGTTCCCGGAACGCTTTGCATGAAGCCGGGCCGCGCGCACGAGCGCCGCGCCCGGCCGACGTGACACCCCAGATACCCATTGGAGAACGGAAACATGAGCGAGACGAAAGACGCAGCAGCACCGGCCGCCGCAGGCGCATTCAAGCCGAAGAAGTCGGTGGCGCTGTCGGGCGTGACGGCCGGCAACACGGCGCTGTGCACGGTCGGCAAGACCGGCAACGACCTGCACTATCGCGGCTACGACATTCTCGACGTCGCCGAATCGTGCGAGTTCGAGGAAATCGCGCACCTGCTCGTGCACGGCACGCTGCCGAACCTGACCGAACTCGCCGCATACAAGACCAAGCTGCGCGCGCTGCGCGGCCTGCCGAGCGCGCTGAAGGCCGCGCTCGAGCAGATCCCGGCGTCGGCTCATCCGATGGACGTGATGCGCACCGGCGTGTCGGTGCTCGGCACCGTGCTGCCGGAGAAGGACGATCACAACCTGCCGGGCGCGCGCGACATCGCCGACCGCCTGATGGCGTCGCTCGGCTCGATGCTGCTTTACTGGTATCACTTCTCGCACAACGGCAAGCGCATCGAGACGGAAACCGACGACGACTCGATCGGCGGCCACTTCCTGCACCTGCTGCACGGCAAGACGCCGTCGAAGTCGTGGGTCGACGCGATGCACACGTCGCTGATCCTGTACGCGGAGCACGAGTTCAACGCATCGACGTTCACCGGCCGCGTGATCGCGGGCACGGGTTCGGACATCTATTCGGCGATCACCGGCGCGATCGGCGCGCTGCGCGGGCCGAAGCACGGCGGCGCGAACGAAGTCGCGTATGAAATCCAGAGCCGCTACAGCTCGCCGGACGACGCCGAGGCCGATATCCGCCGCCGCGTCGAGAACAAGGAAGTCGTGATCGGCTTCGGCCACCCGGTCTACACGATCTCCGATCCGCGCAACAAGGTGATCAAGGGCGTCGCGCACAAGCTGTCGAAGGAAGCGGGCGACCTGAAGCTGTACAGCATCGCCGAGCGCCTGGAATCGGTGATGTGGGACGCGAAGAAGATGTTCCCGAACCTCGACTGGTTCAGCGCGGTGTCGTATCACATGATGGGCGTGCCGACCGCGATGTTCACGCCGCTGTTCGTGATCTCGCGCACGTCCGGCTGGAGCGCGCACATCATCGAGCAGCGCGTCGACAACAAGATCATCCGCCCGAGCGCGAACTACACGGGTCCGGAAGACCTGCAGTTCGTGCCGATCGAGAAGCGCTGATCTTCGGCCGCGCGCGCCGGCGCCCGTGATGCGGGCCGCCGGCGCGCGCGCAACGTCTTACCCCGAATTCCGCCCCACATCATGAATACCGCCAACCGCAAACCCCTGCCCGGCACGTCGCTGGACTACTTCGACGCACGTGCCGCGGTCGAAGCGATCGCCCCCGGCGCGTACGACACGCTGCCGTACACGTCGCGCGTGCTCGCCGAAAACCTCGTGCGCCGCTGCGATCCGGCGATCCTCGCCGAGTCGCTGAAGCAGATCATCGAGCGCAAGCGCGAACGCGACTTCCCGTGGTTCCCGGCGCGCGTGGTGTGCCACGACATCCTCGGCCAGACGGCGCTCGTCGACCTCGCGGGCCTGCGCGACGCGATCGCCGAGCGCGGCGGCGACCCGGCTAAGGTGAACCCGGTCGTGCCCGTGCAGCTGATCGTCGACCACTCGCTCGCCGTCGAGTGCGGCGGCTTCGATCCGGACGCGTTCGCGAAGAACCGCGCGATCGAGGATCGCCGCAACGAGGATCGCTTCCACTTCATCGAATGGACCAAGCGGTCGTTCGAGAACGTCGACGTGATCCCGCCGGGCAACGGCATCATGCACCAGATCAACCTCGAGAAGATGTCGCCGGTGATCCAGGCGCAGGACGGCGTCGCGTTCCCGGACACCTGCGTCGGCACCGACAGCCATACGCCGCACGTCGACGCGCTCGGCGTGATCGCGATCGGCGTGGGCGGGCTGGAAGCGGAGAACGTGATGCTCGGCCGCGCATCGTGGATGCGCCTGCCCGACATCGTCGGCGTCGAACTGACCGGCAAGCGCCAGCCCGGCATCACGGCAACCGACGTGGTGCTCGCGCTGACCGAGTTCCTGCGCAAGGAAAAGGTGGTCGGCGCGTATCTGGAATTCCGCGGCGAAGGCGCGGCGAGCCTCACGCTCGGCGATCGCGCGACGATCTCGAACATGGCGCCTGAATACGGCGCGACGGCCGCGATGTTCTTCATCGACGGCCAGACGACCGACTACCTGCGCCTCACCGGCCGCAGCGACGAGCAGGTGAAGCTGGTCGAGACCTACGCGAAGGCGGCGGGCCTGTGGGCCGATACGCTGAACAATGCGCAATACGAGCGCACGCTGACGTTCGACCTGTCGAGCGTCGTGCGCAACATGGCCGGCCCGTCGAACCCGCACAAGCGGCTGCCGACGTCCGACCTCGCCGCGCGCGGCATCGCTGGCCAGTGGGAAGAGAAGGCGGGCGAGATGCCCGACGGTGCGGTGATCATCGCCGCGATCACGAGCTGCACGAACACCAGCAACCCGCGCAACGTGATCGCCGCGGCCTTGCTCGCGCGCAACGCGAACGCGCGCGGCCTCACGCGCAAGCCGTGGGTGAAGAGCTCGCTCGCGCCGGGCTCGAAGGCGGTCGAGCTGTATCTGGAAGAAGCGAACCTGCTGCCGGAGCTCGAGAAGCTCGGCTTCGGCATCGTCGCGTTCGCGTGCACGACCTGCAACGGGATGTCGGGCGCGCTCGATCCGAAGATCCAGCAGGAGATCGTCGATCGCGACCTGTACGCGACGGCCGTGCTGTCCGGCAACCGCAACTTCGACGGCCGTATCCACCCGTATGCGAAGCAGGCGTTCCTCGCGTCGCCGCCGCTCGTCGTCGCGTATGCGATCGCCGGCACGATCCGCTTCGACATCGAGAAGGACGTGCTGGGCCACGACCAGGACGGCAAGCCCGTCACGCTGAAGGACATCTGGCCGACCGACGAGGAGATCGACGCGATCGTCGCGTCGAGCGTGAAACCCGAGCAATTCCGCAAGGTCTACGAACCGATGTTCGCGCGCGCGGCCGATGCGGGCGAGCGCGCGGCGCCGCTGTACGACTGGCGCGCGCAGAGCACGTACATCCGCCGCCCGCCGTACTGGGAAGGCGCGCTGGCCGGCGAGCGCACGCTCAAGGGCATGCGCCCGCTCGCGGTCCTCGGCGACAACATCACGACCGACCACCTGTCGCCGTCGAACGCGATCCTCGCGAACAGCGCGGCCGGCGAATACCTCGCGAAGATGGGCCTGCCGGAAGAAGACTTCAACTCGTACGCGACGCACCGGGGAGACCACCTGACCGCGCAGCGCGCGACCTTCGCGAACCCGACGCTGATCAACGAGATGGCGGTCGTCGACGGCGCGGTGAAGAAGGGCTCGCTCGCGCGCGTCGAGCCGGACGGCAAGGTCATGCGGATGTGGGAAGCGATCGAGACGTACATGAATCGCAAGCAGCCGCTGATCGTGATCGCGGGCGCCGACTACGGCCAGGGCTCGTCGCGCGACTGGGCCGCGAAGGGCGTGCGGCTCGCGGGCGTCGAGGCGATCGTCGCCGAGGGCTTCGAGCGGATCCACCGCACGAACCTGATCGGGATGGGCGTGCTGCCGCTCGAGTTCAAGCCGGGCACGAACCGCACGACGCTCGGCATCGACGGCACCGAGACCTTCGACGTGATCGGCGAGCGCACGCCGCGTGCCGATCTCACGCTGGTGATTCACCGCAAGAACGGCGAGCGCGTGGAAGTGCCGGTGACGTGCCGGCTCGATACGGCCGAGGAAGTGTCGATCTACGACGCGGGCGGCGTGCTGCAGCGCTTCGCGCAGGACTTCCTCGAATCGTCGCAGGCGGCTTGACCGGGTCACACAGGGACAACACAAACATGGCTCACATTCCTCAAATCAGGATTCCGGCGACCTACATGCGCGGCGGCACCAGCAAGGGCGTGTTCTTCCGGCTGCAGGACCTGCCGGACGCCGCGCAGGCGCCGGGCGCCGCGCGCGACGCGCTGCTCTTGCGCGTGATCGGCAGCCCCGATCCGTACGGCAAGCAGATCGACGGGATGGGCGGCGCGACGTCGTCCACCAGCAAGACGGTGATCGTGTCGAAGAGCACGCGGCCGGGGCATGATGTCGACTACCTGTTCGGACAGGTCGCGATCGACCGCGCGTTCGTCGACTGGACCGGCAACTGCGGCAACCTGTCGGCGGCGGTCGGCCCGTTCGCGATCAGCGGCGGCCTCGTCGATGCGTCGCGCGTGCCGCGCGACGGCGTCGCGACCGTGCGGATCTGGCAGGCGAACATCGGCAAGACGATCGTCGCGCACGTGCCGGTCACGAACGGCGCGGTGCAGGAGACGGGCGATTTCGAACTGGACGGCGTCACGTTCCCGGCCGCCGAAGTGCAGCTCGAGTTCATGGACCCGGCCGCCGACGAAGAGGGCGCGGGCGGCTCGATGTTCCCGACCGGCAACCTGGTCGACGACCTCGCCGTGCCGGGTATCGGCACGCTGAAGGCGACGATGATCAACGCGGGGATTCCGACCATCTTCGTCGAGGCGGAAGCGATCGGCTATACGGGCACGGAGCTGCAGGACGCGATCAACGGCGACCCGAAGGCGCTCGAGAAGTTCGAGACGATCCGCGCGCACGGCGCGCTGCGCATGGGGCTGATCGACACGCTCGACGAGATCGCGACGCGGCAGCACACGCCGAAGGTCGCGTTCGTCGCGAAGCCGGCCGACTATGTCGCGTCGAGCGGCAAGCGCGTGAATGCGGGCGACGTCGACCTGCTGGTGCGGGCGATGTCGATGGGCAAGCTGCACCACGCGATGATGGGCACGGCGGCGGTCGCGATCGGCACGGCCGCGGCGATCCCTGGCACGCTCGTCAACCTTGCGGCGGGCGGCGGTGAGCGTAATGCGGTGCGCTTCGGGCATCCGTCGGGCACGCTGCGCGTCGGCGCGGAAGCGCAGCTCGAGAACGGCGAATGGACCGTCACGAAGGCGATCATGAGCCGCAGCGCGCGCGTGCTGATGGAAGGCTGGGTGCGGGTGCCGGGGGATGCGTTCTGAGCTTTCCGCGGTTCGTGCGTGCAGCCCTGCAGCGCTGAACCGGACCGATCCCTGCGAAGCGGACCCGCTGCGCAGGGATTTTTTCGTTTGGCGCATGCGTGACGAAGGCAATTCGCTATTCAACGCGTGGGATCGGTGACCGTACCGGTGCGCGGAAGCGCACTCCGGTCGTGATGCACGGATCCGCGCTGGCGTGAGTCATCGCAGATCGATCCCAAAGCATGGGACCCACGTGAGCACTAAAGCGCTAACGTGGATCGACCGCGAAGAACGGGACCCGCGTAAGCGCTAAAGGGCTAACGCGGATCGACCGCGAAGCATGGGATCCACGTAAGCGCTAAAGCGCTAACGTGGATCGACAGGAGAATCGCATGTCGCTTGATGCGCCGCTTGCCGGCGTCCACATCGTCGAATTCGAAGGCCTCGGCCCCGGCCCGCTCGCGGGCTGGATGCTCGCCGGGATGGGCGCGCGCATCACGCTGATCGCGCGTCCGGCGGGCCGCACCAGCGCACCGGACGCGCTGCAGGGCCGCGACGGCGACCTGCTGCGCGAAGGCAAGACGATCGTCGAACTCGATCTGAAGACGCCGGCCGGCCGCGATGCGGCGCTCGCGCTGATCGCCCAGGCCGACGCGCTGATCGAGGGCCTGCGTCCCGGCGTGATGGAACGCCTCGGCCTCGGGCCCGACGATTGCGCGCGCCACAACCCGAAGCTCGTGTATGGGCGCATGACGGGCTGGGGCCAGGGCGGCCCGCTCGCGACGGCCGCCGGGCATGACCTGAACTACGTCGCGCTGACGGGGCTGCTGTCGCTGTCGGCACCGCGCGACGGCCGGCCCGGCGTGCCGCCGACCGTCGTCGGCGATGCGGGCGGCGCGCTCGGGCTCGCGTTCGGGATCGTCTGCGCGCTGTTCGACGTGCGCGGCGGCGGCCCGGGGCGCGTGGTCGACGGCGCGATCGTCGACATCGTGTCGATGCTCGGCTCGCTCGCGTTGTGGGCACGCGCGAACGGGCAGCTCGATGGCGCGCAGCCGAGCCTCTTCCACGATGCGCCGTTCTACGACGTGTATCGATGCGCGGACGGCGAATGCGTGACGATCGGCGCGCTCGAGCCGCCGTTCTATGCGTTGCTGGTCGAGCTGCTCGGTTTGAGCGACGTCGATCCGGCGTCGCAGTACGATCGCGCGCGCTGGCCGGCGCTGAAGGCACGTTTCGCGGAGGTGTTCGCGCAACGGCCGTCCGCGCACTGGCGCGCGCTGCTCGAAGGGACGGACGCGTGCTTCGCGCCGGTGCTGAGCGTGGCCGAAGCACTGGAGCATCCGCACAATGCGGCGCGCGGGATCTATCGAACTGACGAGAACGGGAACGTGCGGGCGCGTGTGGCGCCGCGTTTTTTGCCACTGGCGGGCGATGGGGCCGAGTAGCGCGTCGAGCCTCACGGTTCGGGAGCAAACCTGGCGCGGTCAGTAGGGCATTCAGGATAGAGCTAAATTTGGTGCTAAATAAGGTACAGTAAAAATTCAGTCAAACCAGGAGCGAGCATGCCCCACACCATTCTGGCCAGCGTGACGGCGAGCGTTTCGGAGCTGAAGCGGAACCCGATGGGAACCGTGGCGGCGGGCGAGGGCTTCCCGGTCGCGATCCTGAATCACAACGAACCCGCGTTCTACTGCATCCCGGCGAAGACATGGGAGGCGATGGTCGAACGTCTCGAAGATATAGAAGACAACGCGCTCGCCGATTCACGCGCCAAGGGGAAAGTCGTCAAGGTCAACCTGAATGACCTTTGAACTCGCCTTTCTCGAACCTGCATTGAAGGAGTGGAAGAAGCTCGATCGCACCGTTCGCGATCAGTTCAAGGCGAGAATTGCCGAACGGCTCGAAAATCCTCGCATTCCTTCGGCGAAACCGCACGGTCATCCGGACCGCTACAAGATCAAGCTGCGCAGTGTCGGCTATCGCCTCGTGTACGAAGTGCGCGAGGCGGAGGTCGTCGTGCTGGTGGTCGCTGTGGGGCGTCGCGAGTGCGATGCCGTCTATCTCGCTGCGATGAAACGCTAGCGCGACACGCGTTGCGGCTTCGGCGTTTCGCGGCTTATCTCATCGAGCCGGCCGGCGGCGCCCGTCACGCCGTTTCCTCCCGCGCATCCGGCATCTTGCCGTCGCCGACGCGGTTGATCGTGCCTTGCGCGATCGCGACGAGCCGCTCGTGGTCCCCGTCGATGACGAACACATGACACTGGCAGGTCGCCTGGTGCCGGCCCGCGTAGACGACCTTCGCGCGCGCAACGAGCGTGCCGTTCACGGCCGGCCGCAGGTAGTTGATCTTGTATTCGGCGGTGATGACGCGCGGGCCGAGCACCAGCGCGCCGGCGAACGTCAGCGCGTTGTCGGCGAGATAGCCGATCACGCCGCCGTGCACGAAGCCGTGCTGCTGCCGCAGTTCTTCCCGCACGGGCAGGCACAGCGACACTTCGTTGTCGCCGATATGCATCAGCTCCGTGCCCAGCAGCATGCTGAACGGTTGCGCGCGCAATGCGCCGCGCGCGTGGTCCGTGATGTCCGTCATCGACTTCCCCAATGCGTGTCCGCTTGCGCTGAACTCTAGGAAGGGGGCCGCGGATAAGCAAGGAAATTCGTCCGCATTTCATGCAGATGCCAGCGCGATGCGACGTGATGATTGCGTCGAACGCGCATGTTGTCCTCGTTTGCCGGCGATTCGACGGGAATGGTGGGGACTGGCCGGGCGCCGCTCGCCGGATGTTCCTAAAGTCCGACGAAGAAATGCCGCTAATGCCGGGGCATTGCTTCATCGTCGGCTCTCCAGGAATCTCCCCCATGTTCGGAAAAATCAAGCTCGCGTCGGGTCTGCTCGGCGTGTTGACCGTGTTTTGCCTCTTTCTGTTCGCGATCGAGGCGCTCGGCTTCTGGGCGCTCGCGTCGACGCGCAGCGGCGTCGACGATCTGTCGAACGTCGCGATCGCGCAGGTCGACGCGGCCAGCCAGGCGACCGAGCGCCTGCTCGACGCCCGCGTGAACCTGTCGCGCGCCGGCACGCGGATGGTGCGCGGCGGCCCGAAGCCCGACGAGATCATCCGTCATGCCAGCGCTTCGCTCGGCGAAGCGGACAAGGCGTTCGCCGCGCTGACGGCCGCACAGGCCGTCGACGCGACGAACCGCGCGCGCGTCGCGGCGCTCGCCGAGCGCTATCGCGCGCTGCGCGGCGCGCTGGGCGAACTCGTGCAGTTCCTCGACGCCGACAACATCCAGGCGTTCCTCGACCAGCCGACCCAAGGCTTCCAGGACGCGTATCTCGCCGAACTGCACCGCTTCGCCGACTACGGCGGCGCGTCGAGCCGCGACGCGCTCGCCACGATCGACAGCGGGATGCAGTGGTTCAAGTGGGTCGGCATCGTGCTGCTGGTGGCGATGCTTGCGGCAAGCGCGGCCATCTACGCGGCCGCGCGGCGCGCGGTCGTCGCGCCGCTGGACGAAGCCGGCCGCCATTTCGAGCGGATCGCGCAGGGCCGGCTCGACGAAGCCGTGCGGGCGGGCGGCGTGTTCGAGATCGACCGGATGCTGCGCGGCCTCGCCGCGATGCAGGCGAGCATCGCGGACACCGTGCGCACCGTGCGTCACGCATCCGACGCGATCCACCTCGGCGCGGGCGAGATCGCCGGCGGCAACGCGGACCTGTCCGCGCGCACGGGCACGCAGGCCGCGTCGCTCGAGGAAACCGCCGCGAGCATGGAGGAACTGACCGCGACCGTGCGCCAGAACACCGACAGCGCACGTGCGGCCAGCGCGCTGGCCGACGCGGCGCTCGACGCGACGCGCCACGGCGGCGGCGTGGTCGACAGCGTGATCGACCGGATGCGCGGCATCGCGCAGAGCTCCGGGCGGATCGCGGAGATCATTTCGGTGATCGACGGCATCGCGTTCCAGACCAACATTCTCGCGCTGAACGCGGCGGTCGAGGCCGCGCGGGCCGGCGAGCAGGGTCGCGGTTTCGCGGTGGTCGCGGGCGAAGTGCGCTCGCTCGCGCAGCGCAGCGCGCAATCGGCGAAGGAGATCAAGGCGCTGATCGAGGAGTCGGTCGCGCAGATCGACGGCGGCTCGGAACTCGTCGAACGGGCCGGCGACGCGATGCGGACGGTCTCGGCGTCGATCACGCGGGTCGTGCAGACGATGTCGGAGATTACGGCCGCGTCGGTCGAGCAGACCGTCGGCATCGAGCAGGTCAACCAGGCCGTCACGCAAATGGACCAGCTGACGCAGCAGAACGCGGCACTGGTGGAGGAAGTCGCGGCGGCGGCTGCGTCGCTGAACGACCAGACCGCGCACCTGATGCAGGCGGTGTCGGTGTTCGAACTGGGCGACGCGCGCGCGGCTCGCGGGGTTCGCGACGAGCGCGGGTCGGCGTCGCCGGCCGACGCCGGTTACGAAACGGCGGGCAGCGCCGCGTAAGCGGTCGCGAGGTGGTAGGGCGTCGTCGACGGCATGTCGGCGCGCGACACCTGCCCGTCGGCCGTCTTGCACTCGAACCAGCCGCGCGGATGCAGGAAGCGCGCGGCGAAGCGCTCGATCTGCCGCGCGAGCGGCGCGGACGCCGGCGTGCCGCCGTGCGTCGCGAGCGCGCGCAGGTATTCGGTCTGCGCCCAGATCCGCTGCGTGCCGTCGATACAGGCCCCGTGCGCGTCGACCGCCGCGCACACGGCGCCCGTCTGCGGATCGACGCCGTGCTGCTCGGCGAACGCGAACGCGCGCGCGAGTGCGCCGGGCAGCCCGGTTTGCGCGAGGCGCGCGCCGGCCGCGTCGACCAGATAGAACCACTCGAACTGATGGCCGGGCTCGAAGCGGTTGTCGGCCGCCCCGAGCGGCAGCTCGGCGACGCAGCCGGTCGCGGTATCGACGAACGTGCGTTCGACGGCCTGCGCGGTGCGCGCGAGCGCATCGTCGAACGCCGCGTCGCCGAACGCATCGGCGGCCGCGAGCCACGCTTCGGTCAGGTGCATCAGCGGGTTCTGCAGCGCGCCGCTGCCCGACGACGAGAAATCGGCGTGACGCGCGGCGTCGAGCAGCGCGTCGCCCGGCTGCGGCGCGAAGCGGTCCTGGATCAGCGCGGCGGTGTCCTCGGCGGCCGCGCGCGCCGCGGCGTCGCCCGACGCCGCATGCCACGCGGCACACGCGAACACGACGAACGCGTGCGTATAGAGGTCCTTGGTCGTGTCGAGCGGCGCGCCCTGCGCGTCGACGCTGTAGAACCAGCCGCCGTGGCGCGGATCGCGGAAGCGGCTGCACAGCGAGTCGAACAGCGTGGCCGCGTGCGCGATGTTGCCGGCCTGCGCGAACACGAACAGCTGCCGCGCGCAGGCCATGGCGCGATAGCGGGTGACGGGCAGCGGTGCATGGCTGGCCGGGTCGACGGCCTCGAACGGTAGCCGCAGCGTGTGGTCGAACCCTGAACCCTGCCAGATCGGCAAGACGACGTGCGCGAAATGACGGCGCAGCTGGGCGGCCTGGGCGGAAGCGGAGTCGGAAACGGACATGACGGGGTTATGCGCTTGGATCGAAACGTGTCGGCGCGGCCCGGAGGATCGGCGCGGCCGGGGCCAAGGATAAAACATTCCGCGCGGCCGACGCCAAAAAAGGAGAGAAATCGGATGCTCGGCAACCTGGAACTCGTGATGCGGCTGGTTCTCGCGGCTGCGCTCGGCAGCGTCATCGGCTTTGAGCGCGAGCGCCTTTCCTGGGCGGCCGGCCTGCGCACGCACATGCTGGTCTGTGTCGGTTCGACGCTCATCATGATCGTGTCGGCATTCGGTTTCGCCGATGTGCTGGGCAGTAGCGACCACGTCGTGCTCGATCCGTCGCGGATCGCCGCGCAGGTGGTATCGGGGATCGGTTTCCTCGGCGCGGGCTCGATCCTGCTGCGCGGCGAGATCGTGCGCGGGCTCACGACGGCCGCGAGCCTGTGGTCGGTCGCCGCGATCGGCCTCGCGGTAGGCGGCGGCCTGTACGTCGCGGCGATTGCCGCGACGCTCATCATCCTGATCATCCTGGCCGGCATCAAGCCGCTCGAGCGGCGGTACTTCACTGTGCGGCAGCGGCGCCAGCTCGCGCTGACGGTGGTGAGCGGCGCGCTGACGTTCGATTCGCTGCACGCGGCGCTCGGCCCCGACAGCGCGCGCGTGAAGCAATTCATCGTGCAGCGCGCCGACGACACGGGCGAGCACGACGAGGTGCGCATCGCGCTCGGGCGCGTGTCGGATCTCGAATACCGCGCGATCTGCGACAAGCTGCGCGGGCTGTCGTGCGTGACGCGATTCGAGCAAGGCGGCGGGTTGCCGGGCGACGAATAGACGGCATCCGATCGGCCGGATCGGCGATCGGTCATGCGACAATGGCCGGTCACTGATTCCGTTCGACCTTCGGTTCCGCGCTCGCGGGCCTGCAATCCGACTCCATGACCGAATCCGTTTCCGTGCCTCGCTCCCGTTCCCATTCCCGCTCCGACCGTTCATCGGCCCGTTCGCGCCCGCGTTCCGCCGCGGCCGCGGCAGACACCGCCGCCAAGGCAACCGCGCGGTCCGGCAACGCGGGCGGCGATGCGCCGCGGGACGAACACACGCTCGACCTGTTCGGCGATCCAGTGCGCGAGCCGGCTGCGCGTGCGCCGGCCGTCACGCGTGATGACGCGGTGGTGGACGCCGAGACGGTGGCCGCCGTTGCGGACGGCGAGGACGCCGCTCGGCAGGCGACGCTGGACGGATTCGCGACGCCGGGCGCCGCTGCCGATGCGGCCGAGCCGGCTCCCGACGTCGCGACGACGACGGAGTCTGCTTCGACGCGTGGAACCGGCGATGCGCTTGATGCCGATGTCGTGCCTGCGCCCGCTGCCGACACGACGAAGCCGGGCGGGGCGCGGCTGTCCGATGATGGCGCCGCGCGCGCAGCCGGTGAGCCGGCAACCGACGGCGGCCCGATGAAGGCCGGCAGCGTGTCGGAAGCCGGCGGCGCGGCCGGGACGAACACCGATCGTTCGACCGCGAATGCCGATGCGGTGCGGGGGGCGGTCGATGCGGTCACCGCCGATCGTCTCGTGAAAGCGGGCGGCGAGGCCGAAGGCGCCGCCGTGCCGGTCACACTCGATGACGCGGCGCGGGCGCCCGGCGAGACCACGAAGGAGCGTCGCGCATCCTCCCGCGGCAAGCGACGTGCGACTGCCGGCACGCGCGAAGCGGCAGCGCTAGCGGTGCGTAGTGCGCCGGGAGCAGTGGCTGTCGGCGCCGGGTCGGAAGCGGCTCCGGCGCAGCACACTGCGCCGACCGCCGAACCGCAGGCGAGCGCCGAACCGCAAGCGACCGCCGAACCGCAAGCGACCGCCGAACCGGCCGAGCCGGTCGCTGCCGCGATTGCCGCGAGTACCCGTGATGCTGCGCGAGCAGCCGCAGCGCCGGCCTCGCCGGTCGTGCAGCCGGTGGCTTCCGCGGCGTCGTTCGTGACGAAGCCGTCGGCGGATCGCGCGCAACCGGCCGCGTCGAGCGGGCCAGCCTTCGATCCCGACACGCATCTGCGCCCGCTGTCGGATCGGCTCGCCACCCTGCAGGCCGACACGGCCGGCATGAAGCAGGCGGCCGATCGCGAGATGCGTCGCGTCAACCGGCTGCTGCTGGCACTGGCGATCGTCGTGTTCGCGGGGCTCAC
The DNA here is from genome assembly GCF_905339915.1 of Burkholderia sp. BCC1985. NCBI lineage: Bacteria > Pseudomonadati > Pseudomonadota > Betaproteobacteria > Burkholderiales > Burkholderiaceae > Burkholderia > Burkholderia sp. BCC1985. Next base: position 93,403 of record NZ_CAJPGY010000006.1, on the reverse strand, counting down.
CGCACTGGTGCTGCAAACACGGCAGATCGCGCACCTGAAGCAGGAACTGGATGCCCGGCAACAGCGGATCGACCGGCTGGCTGCCGATCTGTCGACGCAGCAGGCAACGCTGATGACGCTCGCGGAACACCACGAAGCGATGCTGTCGCAGGTCGACCGGCTGCAACGCAATGCGAACCGCGAGGCGGCGGCCGCGAAGCGCGTGCGTCGAACGCACTAAATCGTCCGACCCTATCTGCAAACCCCGGCCTGGCAAGGCGCGTCGCGGGAGACCGTCCATTGGCCGTTGCACGGGTGCGGCAAACTGATGCGGCGCGCTGGCAGAGTTCAGGGAAAACCCTTAGAATGAAGTCCATCTAAGGGAAAACCCTAGCGCCATCTGTCAGGAGTCTCACATGAGCTTCATTCTTGCCCTGCTGCAAAAGATCGACGACCTGTTCGTCTCCCCGCACCTGCCGCTCGACGCGGAATATTCGTACGCTGCGCGTCGCGCCGAAGCCGAGCGCGTGCGTCGTGCGAACCTCGTGCCGATCGTCCTGTATCGTCGCTGATTCGCTGATTCGCTGATTCGCTGATTCGCTGATTCGCTGATCCGGCGCGGCGCTGGCCGCCACTGCCTGCCCGCTTTCCGCCGTCGCATCGCGCGCCGGTGTGACCGTCCCGCTACACTGGAAGTCCGACTTCCCTCGCGACACCCGGGCCATGCTGCAGATGCGGCCGATGACGGCCGGTGAATTCCACGCATACCGTACGCGCGCCATCGACGGCTACGCGCGCGATCTCGTGTCATCCGGTCAGAATGCGGCCGATGACGCGGCGAGCCGCGCCCGCGCCTGCTTCGATACGCTGCTGCCCGACGGCCTGCTCACTTCCGGCCAGACACTCGTCCAGCTGATCGACGCCGCCAGCGGCGCCACGGTCGGCGATCTCTGGTACGCGATCGTGCCCGAAGGGCCGAACCGCACGCTGTTCATCTACGACCTCGACATCGTCCCGTCCCGGCGCCGCCAGGGCTGGGCCACACGCGCGCTCGATGCGCTGGAGGCCGAGGCACGCCGCCATGGCGTCACCGAGATCGGGCTGTCGGTGTTCAATCACAACACGGCTGCCCGTGCGCTGTATCGGGCGTGCGGCTTCGCGCCGATCACGACGACGCTGATCAAGCCGGTCGTCTCTGGCTAACGACGAAGATTCGACACCGCAGGCGCAACGTTTTCGTTTCGACACGATTTGACGTAAGCACACGCGTGGGCCGTGGCGCGCTCTGGACGGGCCCGCGAGCCCGATTTGGTCTTTTGAACGCGGGGCGCCCCAACCTGCATGGCAACCGAAATCCAGTGTGGATCCTATGATGAGCGGGCCAACAGTTTGGCGTGCTCATACGCAGCATGGGGCGATCACCGACTGACCATTCATGTCATGCCCGGAACCCGAGCGTTCGGTCGCGGTGGATTCTTCATCCATGGTGGCACGAAGGCGGGATCTGCCGGATGCATCAATCTTCATTCCGGAATGGAAAATTTCGTTCGAGACATCGAGGCGGCGACGAAGGACGCGCCCGAGTGCTACGTTCCACTGACGATTCAATACTGACATGCGAAAACGCCCGTTGCATATCTTGATTGGTGTGGCGCTGCTGATTTCGATCCTGCTCGTTTTTGCGTTCAACGCGATCAATCTCGAAGAGGCATACGGCGACGGACCACCCTACTACGCGCGGACGACCAATATGGACAAGTGGACGAATCCGCTCCCGTTGCTGGGTATTGTCGATGGCGCAATGCTGGTCGCGATCGGCGCGTATTGTTTCTGGATTCGTCGAAGCCGTTGAATCCTGCGCGCGGCGGCGAGCGTGCGGGTTGCAGTCCCGCCCGTTTTCGCGCCGCGCCGCCTCATCGCGCCCGCCCTTTCCATCTCCTCAGCAGCAACGCATTCGTCACGACGCTGACGCTGGAGAACGCCATCGCCGCCCCCGCGATCACCGGATTCAACCAGCCGAGCGCCGCCAGCGGCACGCCGATCAGGTTGTAGACGAACGCCCAGAACAGGTTCTGCTGGATCTTCCGGTACGTCCGCTTCGAGATGTCGATCGCATCGGCGACGAGCGCCGGGTCGCCGCGCATCAGCGTGATGCCGGCCGTGTGCATCGCGACGTCGGTGCCGGTGGCCATCGCGATGCCGACATCGGCCGCGGCGAGCGCGGGCGCGTCGTTGATCCCGTCGCCGACCATCGCGACGATTCCGCCGTGCGTGCGCTTCAGTTCGGCCACCACGCGTGCCTTGTCGTCGGGCAGCACCTGCGCATGCACTTCGCCGATCCCGAGCGACGCCGCGACGGCCGCCGCGCTGCCGCGGTTGTCGCCCGTCACGAGCACGCTCGCGACGCCGCGTGCCGACAGGGCCGCGACGGCGTCGCGGGCGCCGGGCTTCACGGTGTCGCCGAACGCGATCAGCGCGAGCAGCGCACGCGGCGCATCGGCGCGCATCAGCCACGAAATCGTGTTGCCCGCGCGTTCGAGTTCCGCGGCACGCGCGTCGAGTTCGGGCGGCACGACGATGCCGAGTTCATCGCGCCAGCGCGTGCTGCCGAGCGCGAGAAGCTGCCCGTCGACACGCGCTTCGACGCCGCGTCCGGCCACCGCGCGCGCATCGGCCGCGACGACCTCGGCCGAACCCGCGCCGCCGCCGCCGCGAGCCAGGATGTCAGCATCGTGTGCGGCGACCACCGCGCGCGCGAGCGGGTGATCGCTTTGCCGCTGGACCGCGGCCGCGAGCGCGAGCGCCTGCTCGCGCGGGATGCCGACGGCGTCGAACGCCGTCACGGACGGTTTGCCCTCGGTCAGCGTGCCGGTCTTGTCGAACGCGATCACGGTGGTGCGCTGCGCGAGTTCGAGCGCCTGGGCGTCCTTGATCAGCACGCCGTGGCGGGCCGCGACGCCGGTTCCGGCCATGATCGCCGCGGGCGTCGCGAGGCCGAGCGCGCACGGGCACGCGATGACGAGCACCGCGACCGCGTTGAGGATCGCCGTTTCGGTGCCGGCGCCGGCGATCAGCCAGCCGATCAGCGTCAGCACGGCGATGCCGAGGATCGCCGGCACGAACACTTCGCTGACGCGATCGACGAGCCGCTGGATCGGCGCTTTCTCCGCCTGGGCGGATTCGACGAGGCGGATGATGCGCGCGAGCGTCGTTTCCGCGCCGATCGCGGTGGTTTCGACGACGAGCGCGCCTTCGCCGTTGATCGACCCGGCCGTGACCGGGTCGCCGTCGTCCTTCGGCACCGGCAGGCTTTCACCGGTGATCAGCGATTCGTCGACGTGCGAGCGGCCCGACACGATCCGGCCGTCGACGGGCACGCGCTCGCCGGGACGGACGCTGACGGTCGTGCCGACGCGCACCTGCGCGAGCGGCACGTCGCGTTCGACACCGTGCTCGACGACGCGCGCACGGTCAGGACGCAGCGCGTTCAGCGCGCGGATCGCCTCGGTCGTCTGGCGTTTCGCGCGCGCTTCGAGCCATTTGCCGAAGCGCACCAGCGTGACGATGACGGCCGATGCCTCGAAATACAGGTGGCCGGGGTGCGCGGGGTCGCGCAGCAGCATCCACAGGCTCAGGCCGAACGCGGCCGACGTGCCGAGTGCGACGAGCAGGTCCATGTTGCCCGTGCGTGCCTTCACCGCATGCCAGGCGGCGCGGTAGAAGCGCGCGCCGAAGCCGAACTGGACGATCGACGCGAGCACGAGCTGCAGCCAGCCGGGCAGCATCGCGTCGAAACCGAACGGCGCGACGAGCATCGGCACGACGAGCGGCGCGCTCAGCACGGCCGAGCCGATCACGAGATTGCGCTCGCGGATCGCTTCGCGTTGCTTGCGGGCGTCGGGGGCTTGCGCGGCGGCGCCGCTGCCGGCGCGGGCGGTGGCGTCGGTCGAGGCGCCCACGTCCGCGGTGGCGGCGAGCGACGCCCGATAGCCGGCCGTCGTGACCGCCTCGATCAGCGTGGCGGCGTCGAGCGCGCTGGTGCCATGCACCGACGCGCGTTCGGTCGCGAGATTGACCGACGCATGCGTGACGCCCGGCACCTTCTCCAGCGCCTTTTCGACGCGCGACACGCATGACGCGCAGGTCATCCCGTCGATGGCGAGTTCGAGGCTGGCGGATGCCGGAGTCGCGGACGGGGCAGGGAGGGCGGCGGTATCCGGTGCGAGCGGCGTCGCACCATAGCCGGCCTGCCTGACGGCATCCGCCAGTTGCGACGCGGAAACGTCCGCTGGGGCGTCGACCGTCGCGCGTTCGGTCGCGAGGTTGACCGTTGCGCGCGTGACGCCCGGCACTTTCGCGAGTGCTTTCTCCACGCGCGATACGCACGACGCGCAGGTCATGCCGTCGATATCGAGTTCGATCGTGGTGGCGGTGGCGGGCGTTGCCGTTACCGGCAGTGCTGCGACGCGCGTCGCGTGCCCCGCGGGCGCGGCCGCCGCGGCTGCGCCCGTCGCGGCTGCGCCCGTCGCTTCGCGCACGGTAGCGCGATAGCCGGCGGCGCCGACCGCATCGACGAGTTGCGCCGGCTCGACGGCATCATGCGCGGTGACCGTGGCCGCATGCGCGTCGAGATCGACCGCGGCCTCGACGACGCCCGGCACCGCAGCCAGCGCACGTTGCACACGGCCGGTGCAGCCGCCGCAATGCATGCCGTCGACGGTCAGTTCGACCGTTCGCAGGGCTGCGGTGGCGAGTGGTTCAGTCATGTCGGATTCCCCAAGAGCGCGGATCGAGCCGCGAATGATGTCAGTATCAACATTCCCATGATGGGAAGGTCAAGGGGGGATGCAATACAGGATCGTGTCGACGGCCAACGCATTCTCGCCTGTCATGCCCGGCCAGCGCAGGCGGCGGACCGCTTCGTACAAGGGGCCGGATCAGCGGAAATTCAGGCTGACGACAGGCCGGCTACTGCTGCGCCCGTTATTCGGCATATTGGGGGATGCCCTTAGGCGCTATGATACCGGCCTGACATCAGCGTCGGCCCGGCGAAGCGGCGACCGGGCAGGCTGGGGTGCCTTGCCTTCGCCGATCGTGAGTCGAACAAGGCGTTGACTGACAAGAACGATATTCGGCCAGTATTCAATGATTGAAAACCTACGAGAATCAATTGCTCTGCGGCGCGCGGCAGGCGCGTCGCTGGCCCTGGCGACGCTGCTGGCGGGATGCGCGTCGCAACCGGATGCGATCCAGCGGAAAACCGGCTGGATGCGCGCCGAAGTGGCCGACTCTTATGTATACGCGTATCCGCTCGTGCTGATGGACGTCGCGAAGGAAGCCGCGACGGGCGGCGACGGCGCGCAGCCGGGCCAGGCTCCGCTCAACACGCTGCGTCACGCGCAGGCGCTGCCGCCCGTCGGCGCGCTCAACCCGCCGCTGCCGGGCGTCGACACGCTCGACTCGACCGGCTGGCTCGACGTCGGCGCCGAGCCGGTGATCGTGACGCTGCCGGACACCCGCGGCCGTTACTGGGATGCCCGCGCGCTCGACATGTGGACGAACGTGCTGTGGTCGGCGTCGAGCGTGGCGGCGCGTGGCGCTCGCGGCGCCGTGCGAGCGCAAACGATTGCCTTCGCCGCGAAGGACTGGCAAGGCACGCTGCCGAAGGGCGCACTGCGGATCGACGTGCCGTCGGCCAACGCGTGGCTCGAAGTGCGGCTGCAGACGAGCGGCGGGCGCGACCTCACGAACGTGAAGAAACTGCAGCGGACGATCCGCGTGGTGCCGCTGTCCGTCTATACGGGCAGCGCGCGCGGCGCGTCGGTCGCGGTCCATGCGGGCAGCGCGCCGTCGGAAGCGGCGAGCGGCGGCACGCCGGCCGAGCAGGTGGCCGCGCTCGACCCGAAGGCGTTCTTCACGCGCTTCGCGCAGGCGCTGCAGGACAACCCGGCACCGGCCGACGATGCGCACGCGCAGGAACAGCTGAAGGACATCGGCGTGACGGCCGGCTACCCGGTGCTGTGGACGGGCGATCGCCTGAACGCCGCGACGGCCGGCGTCGCCGAGGCGCGCGCGCGGCTCGCGACACCGCCGTCGAACCTGCTCAACGCGAACGGCTGGAGCTGGATCGGCGACACGGCCGGCAAGTACGGTCAGGATTACACGCTGCGCGCGTACGCGGCCTACACGCAGTTCGGCACCGCGACGCGCGACGACGAGACGCTCGCGTTCGTGCGCGTCGACAGCGACGGCCATGCGCTGAACGGCGCGAACCGCTACGTGCTGCATTTCGCGCCCGGCGCGCTGCCGCCGGTGCGCGGGTTCTGGACGCTCACGCCTTATGCGACGAACGGTGCGCTGCCCGACGTCGGCTCGGCGCGCCGCTCGCTCGGCGACCGCGACCGGCTGCGCCGCAACCACGACGGCTCGATCGACGTGGTCGTGTCGGCATCGCCGGGCGGCACGCATGCGGCCAACTGGCTGCCGGCGCCGCGCACCGATTTCGCGCTCGCGCTGCGGCTGTACGCGCCGAAGCCGCAAGCGAGCGACGGCTCCTGGATGCCGCCCGTCGTCGTCCGGAAATGAACCGACGGGCGCCGTCGCTGTCCGATCCGCGGGCGCGGCAGCCGCGCCCGAACGTCGTTCCGTCACCACCTGAGCCTATACTTTCGGGATAGCGTGCACGGCCGTGCCGGTTTTCCGGCGCGGCCCGGCATCCATTCCCGAGGCATCCAAGCATGGCAAGCGCAGACAAAGAAACCGTACCCTCTACCCTCCATGCCCTCGGCGGCGTTGCACGCTCGCGCCGGACCCGGCGTATCGGCCTCGGCGTGCTGATCTTCCTCGTTTTATTCGGACTGCTCGGGTTCTTCGCGGCGCCGCCGCTGATCCGCCACATCGCGGAACAGCAACTGAGCCAGCAGCTCGGCCGGCCGTCCACGGTCCAGCGCGTCGCGCTGAACCCGTACACGCTGAACCTCGAAGCCGACGGCGTGCACGTCGGCGAGCGCGGCGGCCAGGGCGACTTCATCGACATCGGCAAGCTCGTCGTCAGGCCGTCGTGGTCGTCGCTGTTCCGCGGCGCGCCGATCGTCAACGAAGTGCGCGTCGACTCGCCGCGCTTCCATGTCGTCCGTTACGACGCGCAGCGCTTCAACTTCACCGACCTGATCGAGAAGTTCTCGACGCCGTCCAAACCCGAAAGCAAGCCGACACTTTTCTCGGTGTCGAACATCCAGGTCAACGACGGCCGGATCGACTTCGACGACCGCCTGCTGAACGAAAAGCACGTGGTCGACAACTGGATGCTCGGCATCCCGTTCATCGCGACGCTGCCGTCGAAGACCGACATCTTCGTGCAGCCGAAGCTGCGCGCGCGATTCGACGGCAGCCCGATCGCGATCGACGGCAGGACGAAGCCGTTCGCGCAGTCGCGCGAGTCGGAAGTCGCACTGACGTTCGACCGGCTCGACGTGCCGAAGCTGATTTCGTACGCACCGGCGAAGCTGCCGGTGATCGTCACGAGCGGCCTCCTGAGCAGCGACCTGAAGCTGAACTTCGTGATGAGCGGCGACACACCCGCGCTGCGCGTGTCGGGCACCGTCGATCTCAACGACGCGAAGGTGACCGACCGCGCGTCCGCGCCGCTGTTCGCCGCGCGCGGCGTGCACGTCGCGGCCGCCGGCCTCGAGCCGCTGCGCAACGTGCTGCATTTCGACGAGATCCGGCTCGACCAGCCGGTCGTCGACCTGGCGCGCGACAAGCAGGGCGTGCTGAACGTCGAGAAGCTCGCCGGCCAGCCGTCTGCCGCGCCGAAGGCGGCCGCAGGCAAGCCGGCCGCTGCCTCGTCGGCCGCTGCCGCATCGGGTGCCACCGCATCGAGCGAAGCCGCCGCCGTCGCCGCCGCAAGCGGCGCGAAGGCCGAAGCCGCCGCGAAGGAAGCGCCGCCGCTCGACCTGACGATCCGTCATCTCGCGATCGACGGCGGCACGATCAACGTCGACGACCGCGTGCCGGCGACGCCGACCGCGCTGTCGCTGACGAAGCTGGCCGCGACGCTCGACGGCTTTGCGCTGCAGGGCAAGACGCCCGCGAAATACACGTTGTCGACGTCGTTGTCGCGCGGCGGCGACCTGAAGGCCGAAGGCGCGTTCAGCCTGGCGGCGAAGCAGGCCGACACGAAGCTGACGGTCGATGCGCTCGCGCTGCCGGCGCTGCAGCCGTATCTCGGCGAGGCGACCCGCGCGCGCGTGCTCGACGGCACGCTCGGCGCGAGCGTCAACGCGAAGGCCGACTGGGGCAAGACGCCGCTCGACGCACAGGTCGCGGACAGCACGGTGAGCCTGAAGTCGCTGAAGCTCGCGACGCCGGACGCGAAGGCGCCCGCGATCGTGCTGCCCGACGCGAGCGCGAAGATCACGAAGGTCGACGTCGCCGCGCGCAGCGCGGAAATCGCGAGCGTCGACGCGACCGGGCTCGCGATCGACGTGAAGCGCCTGAAGGACGGCAAGATCGACCTGGCGGCGCTGGGCGAACCCGCGCAGGCGGCGGTGCCCAGGCGCACGGTTGCGCGCAAGGCCGCGGCGGCCGCGCCGTCGTGGCATTACCGGATCGACGCGCTGAACGTGAAGGAATCGTCCGCGAACTTCACGGACCTGTCGACGCCGCGCCCGGTGAAGCTCGCGATCAAGCCGCTCGACCTGTCGGTGCAGAAGATCAGCGACGACCTGACGAAGCCGCTGCCGGTGCAGCTGAAGGCGACGCTGAACCGCAAGGGCTCGGTGAACGTGTCGGGCGACGTGACCGCGCAGCCGCTGAAGCTCGGCCTGAAGATCAACGGCAACCGCCTCGACGCGGCCGCGTTCGAGCCGTACTTCGGCAGCGCGCTGAACGCGACCATCGCGAGCGCGCTGCTCAACGCGCAGGGCGACCTGACGTTCGCGCAGGTGAAGGACACGCCGCGCGCGACCTATCGCGGCGATGTCGCGCTGGTCGACGTGCGGATGCTCGACAAGGCGACGTCCGACCCGTTCGCCGGCTGGCGCTCGCTCGCGCTGTCGAACCTGAAGGTGAACCACGACGAGAAGGGCACCGACGTCGATGCCGCGCGCGTGACGTTCTCGAACTTCTACGGCCGCGTGCTGCTCGATGCGCAGGGGCGGCTGAACCTGAAGGACGTCGTCGCGAAGGAGACGGGCCCCGCGCAATCGCTGACGCGCGACGCGAGCAAGCCCGAACCGGTGCCGCTGTCGCCGGGCATGACGCCGCCGGCCGCCGCCGCGCAGGCCTCGTCGGCCGCGGCCGCGCAGCAGGCGTCGGCGCCGGCCGCCGCATCGGCGACGGTCGTCGTGAAGGCCGCGCCGCCGCCGCAGAATCCGGTGCGCATGCATTTCGGCGAGCTCCTGCTGCAGGACGGCCGCGTGACCTACACCGACAACTTCATCAAGCCGAACTACACGGCGAACCTGGTCGCGATCAAGGGGACGGTCGGCGCGTTCGGCACCGACTCGACGACGTCCGCGCCGGTCGACGTCGCCGCGAACCTCGCGGGCAACGGGCCGATCTCGATCAAGGGCTCGGTGAACCCGCTGATCGACAAGCCCGCGCTGGATCTCACGGCGACCGCGCACGACATCGAGCTGACCAACCTGACGCCGTATTCGGCGAAGTACGCCGGCTACCCGATCACGAAGGGCAAGCTCAACGTCGACCTGCACTACCAGCTCGCGAACGACCAGCTGCAGGCGAACAACCACATCTTCATCGACCAGCTCACGTTCGGCGATCACGTCGAAAACGACACGGCGACCAAGCTGCCGGTGAAGCTCGCGATCTCGCTCCTGAAGAACACGCGCGGCCAGATCGACGTGAACCTGCCGGTGTCGGGCTCGCTGTCGAATCCGGAGTTCAGCGTCGGCGGGCTGATCTGGCGCGCGGTGCTGAACCTGATCGCGAAGGCCGTCACGTCGCCGTTCACGCTGCTCGCGAATGCGTTCGGCGGCAGCGGCGGCGAGGATCTCGGCTACGTCGAGTTCGCGCCGGGCGCGTACGAGCTGACCGACGCGCAGCAGAAGAAACTCGATACCGTCGTGAAGATGCTGACCGAGAAGCCGTCGATCCGGCTGGACCTGATCGGCCGCGTCGATCCGGCGAAGGATACGCCGGGGCTGCGCGACGCGTACGTCGAACGGCTGGTCCGCCAGCAGAAGCTGAAGGACGTGGTCGGCCAGGGCGAGAGCATCGATCCGATGTCGGTGAAGGTCGAACCGGCCGAGTACACGAAGTACCTGACGCGCGCGTACAAGGACGCCGACTTCAAGAAGCCGCGCAACCTGATCGGCCTGCAGAAGACGCTGCCCGATGCGGACATGAAGCAGGCGCTCGCCGATCACGCGCCGGCCGACGACAACGCGCTGCGCGCGCTCGCGCAGCAGCGCGCGCAGGCCGTGCGCCAGTACCTCGACGGCAAGATCGATGCGAGCCGCATGTTCGTCGTGGCGCCGAAGCTCGATGCGAAGGGCATCGAGGACAAGGGCGCGACGACGCGCGTCGACTTCGGCCTGCAGTAAGCGTTACGCCATCATCCGCCGCCGTCGCGTCCGATCGGCAATCGGGCGCGGCGGCGCGCGTCCCGTCAGCGCGCCTCGATCGCCGGTTCGCGCTTGTCCAGTTCCTTCCTCGCGGCCAGCGGCAGGCGCGCATCGTCCCAATGCGTGAGCCATTCGACTTCCTTCGCGGTGAATACCTGGCCGTAGTTGCGCAACGCGTACTGCAGCGCGTCGACGACGTGGTGGCGAATGATTTCGGGGGTGCGTGCATCGTCCAGCACGAACCGGAGAGCTTCCAGGGTCGACATACTCGTGCTCCGGGTCAGGGAAAACCCTTTATCACACGCCAATAGTCATACGCCAAGCGTGAAAAAAATTCGCGCGGCGGGCGACGGCGCGCACCGTGCACCGACCCGGTGTGAACCGCGGACGCACACGTCGCAGCGTGCGCCGGGTCGCTTTCTTTTGCGACCGCGTCGTGTCACTTGCGATTGGTTACGTTTGACAGAAAACAGAAAGCCCCGCTTCACGCGAGCGCCCCACGGCGCGGCGATATTTTGCGCGCCTGATGGCAGGTCACGCAGTTCAACGTCAATCGATGAGGTGGGGTGATGATTTCCAGGTTCGCTAAGCAACGAAAAATGGCGGTGATGGTGGCGGGCGCGCTGGCGCTCGCAAGCGCCGGCGTCTACGCGGCGCAGCAGGACGGCAACAGCCAGGGCGATGACGCCGGCCACGGCCGGCGCGTCGTGAAGCACGTGCTGCTGATCAGCGTCGACGGCCTGCACGAGCAGGATCTCGCACGCTGCATCGGCGCGAACACGTGTCCGAACCTCGCCGTGCTCGCACAAAGCGGCGTCACGTACACGAACGCCTACACGCCCGGCCTGTCGGACTCGTTCCCGGGGCTCGCCGCGCTCGTGACGGGCGGCTCGCCGAAGACGGCCGGCCTGTTCTACGACGTGTCGTACGACCGCAACCTGTACGCGCCGAGCGACACGACGTGCTCGGGCAAGCAGGGCTGGAACGTCGTGTTCGACGAGACGACCGGCATCGATGCGTTCAACGGCGGCGCGCTCGTGCGCCTCGACGGCGGCGGCGCATTCAATCCGCAGGCGATTCCGCATGCGAAGGTCGACGGCCAGTGCGTGCCGGTCTATCCGCACAACTACGTGAAGACCAACACGGTGTTCGAGGCCGTCAAGGCCGGCGTGCCGAACGCCTACACCGCGTGGGCGGACAAGCACGCGTGGGGCTACGACTGGCTGAACGGCCCGTCGGGCACCGGCGTCGACGATCTGATGCGCACCGAGATCAACTCGATCGATCCGGCGACGAACACCGCCTACACCGACGTCTATTCGCACACGGCGCGCTTCGACAACCTGCACGTGCAGGCGCTGGTCAACCAGATCGACGGCCGCGATTCGACGGGCACGAAAAACGCGCCGGTGCCGACGCTGTTCGGCGCCAACTTCCAGACGCTCAGCGTCGCGCAGAAGGCGCCGGTCGCGAAGGGCGGCGGCTACCTCGACGCGAACTTCACGCCGAACGGCCAGGTCGCGAACGCGATCACGTACGTCGACAACTCGATCGGCCGCATCGTCGCCGAGCTGAAGCAGCGCAACCTGTACACGTCGACGGCCGTGATCGTCACGGCGAAGCACGGCCAGTCGCCGACCGATCACACGAAGCTCGTGAAGAACGGCGACACGCTGACGAAGCTGCTCGAAGCGAACAACTACGTCGACCCGAACGGCAACTTCGGCCAGAACAACACGACGACGGGCAACCTGAACGACGGTTCGGGCCTGGTCGGCACGGGCTTCGTGCAGACCGACGACGTCGGCCTGATCTGGCTGCGCGACCGCAGCCAGCGCGCGGCCGTGGTGCAGACGCTGAAGGCGAACCTCGGCTGCAACGCGCCGGGGATCTGCGCCGACGGCCCGCAGGCATCCATCCTGTACGGCGCGGCGCTGGCCGACCGGTTCGGCGATCCGGCCAACGGCCGCACGCCGGACATCATCGTCCAGCCGAATCCGGGCGTGATCTACACGTCGAGCACGAAGAAGGACGAGGAACACGGCGGCAACGCGCCGGACGACAGCCACCTCGGCCTGCTCGTGTCGTACCCGGGCCTCCATCGTGCGCGTACCGTGAGCGATGTGGTCGGCACGAAGCAGGTCGCGCCGACGATCCTCGGGCTGCTCGGCGCCGAACCGAAGCTGCTGCATGCGGTCGTGGCCGAGAACACGCACGTGCTGCCGGGGCTCGGCATCGACCACTGACGCAACGGGACGGGCGGCACGGCGCCGTGTTACCGGCGCCGTGCCGTCCGGGCGTGCCCGGCCATGCCGGGCACGCTCAGCGCTCCGCGCATGCGCCGAGGATCCATTCCCTGAAGCGCCGCAACGCGGCGCTCGTCTCCAGGCGCTCCGGCGCATAGCACAGGTAGTGCCCCTGCGCATCGACGTCGACGGGCGCGTCGAACGGTTCGACGAGCGCGCCGCTCGCGAGCGTGTCGACGATCAGGAAGCGCGGCACGAGCGCGAGCCCGAGCCCGGCTTGCGCGGCCTGGATCAGCACCGAATACTGTTCGAAGCGCGGCCCGGCCAGCGCGTTCATCCGGGCGACGCGATGGCGCTCCGCCCAGAGCGACCACGCGATTTCCGCCTGCTCGTGCACGAGCCGCGGCGCGGCGGCCGTGTCGGCGGGCGTGCGCAGCGCATGTCGCGCCGCGAATTCGCGGGAACAGACCGGCACGAACGTGCGGCCGTCCAGGTAATCGCAGCGGACGCCTTCCCATGCGCCGTCGCCATAGCGTATCGCCGCGTCGAGTCCGAACGGAAACACGTCGCCGTGCGCGAGATGGCGGCGAAAACTCAGCGTGACGTCCGGCGCGCCGGCCAGAAAGCGCGCGAGGCGCGGCACCAGCCACTTCGTCGTGAAGGTCGGCACGCTTGCGATCGTCAGCAGGTCGCTGTCCTCGCGCGCGCTCAGCAATTCGATCGACGCGTTGCCGATCTCGCGCAGCGGGCCGATCACGCGTGCGTGATAAACCTGCCCGGCCCGCGTGAGCGCGAGATTGCGCCCCTCGCGCACGAACAGCTTCACCCCGAACAGCGTCTCGAGATTCGCGATCTGCCGGCTGACCGCGCTCGGCGTCAGGCCCAGCTCGCGTGCCGCATACGAGAAGTTCAGGTACTTCACGGAAGTCGCGAACGCGTGCAGCTCCGCGACGTTGGGAAACAGGTGCTTCACGGCGAACTATTCCTTGCGCGCACAGATCGATGCGGGCGTTGTACGTTTTTTTCATGACGATGCCATGTCGGATCCGCACACTGCGGCCGTCATGACAACGCGTGCCGGCCCTGCCCGGCGGGCGTTGCGTGACTCGTTCCGTGTCCGTCAGCGAGATTCGCCATGCATCCGCCAGCCGCTCCGGCCCTTGCCGAAGCTATTCCGATTCGTCGTAACAAACGGCCGCGCGCGATCGCGGGACGCCTGCTGCTGCAGGCGCTCGTCGCGGTCTTCGGGCTGTACCTCGCGTTGCCGATCGTGCTGCTGCTGATCGGCTCGGTCGGCCAGTCGTGGACGAACACGCTGCTGCCGACCGGCATCACGTCGCACTGGTTCGCGGACCTGGCCGCGAACCGCAGCTTTACCCGCGCATTCGGCACGAGCCTCGTCGTCGCGCTCGCCTGCTGCGCGATCAATGCCGTGCTGGCGCTGCCGCTCGCCTATGCGCTGCATCACCGCGCACTGGCCGGCCGCGGCTTCGCGGCGCGCATCGTGATGCTGATGCCGATCGCGGTGCCGGCGCTGACACTCGGGTTCGGCTACATCGCGATCTTCAGCGGCGATGCGCTGCCGTGGCTCGGCACGCTGCCGCTGATGATCGCCGCGCACGCGGTGCTGACGCTGCCGTACCTGCTGCAGACGCTGCTGAGCGACCTGCGCCACCTGGGGCTCGCGCATCTCGAGGCGTGTGCGGCGACGCTCGGTGCGACGCCGCTGCGCCAGTTCTTCACGGTCGTGCTGCCGAACCTGCGGCACAGCCTGTTTTCCGGCCTCGTGATGGTCGCCGCGCTGTCGATCGGCGAATTCCAGATCTCGAACCTGATCGCGGGCTTCCGTTACCGCAACTATCCGATCGTGCTGCTGCAGGCGTTCTACGGCGCGTCCGGGATGGCCTGCGCGGCGACCGTCGTGCTGCTCGTCCTTGCCGTGCTCGCGACGCTCGCCTCCGTCCTCACCGTGCCACGCCTGAAGTGAAACCGTCATGAGTCTCGATTTCGAAAACGTCAGCTTCCAGTATCCGGGCGCCCGTCACGGCGTCGACGCGGTCACGCTGTCCGCGGCCCAGGGCGAACTGCTCGCCGTGATGGGCCGCAGCGGCTCCGGCAAATCGACGCTGCTGCGCCTCGCCGCCGGCCTGCTCGACGGGTACGGCGGCCGTATCGCGATCGGCGGCCGCGACATGGCCGGCGTGCCGGTGTGGCAGCGCGAGGTCGGGATGGTGTTCCAGCACTACGCGCTGTTTCCGAACCTGTCGGTCGTCGACAACGTCGCCTATGGCCTGAAGATGCGCGGCATGGCCGCGGCGCCGCGCCGCCGCCGCGCGCTCGAGATGCTCGAACGCGTCGGCCTCGCCGCGCAGGCCGGACGCAGCACGGCGCTGCTGTCCGGCGGGCAGCAGCAGCGCGTCGCGCTGGCTCGCGCGCTCGTGATCGAACCGAAGCTGCTGCTGCTCGACGAGCCGCTCGCGGCGCTCGACGCCGGCATTCGCCACCAGCTGCGCGACGAGATCCGCGCGCTGCAGCGCGCATGCGGCGCGACGACGCTGCTCGTCACGCACGACCAGGACGAAGCGCTCAGCATGGCCGATCGCGTGGCGATCGTCGACGGCGGACGCATGCTGCAGGCCGGCACCCCGCGCGACCTGTACGAGCGTCCGGCGACCGCGCAGGTCGCGCGTTTCGTCGGCCATTCGACGCTGCTGCGCGGCCGCGTGCTCGCGCATGGCGCGGTCGACGTGCGGTTCACGACGCTGCGCGCGGATACGGGTGCGCACCGGCCGGGCGACCCGGTCGAGGTGCTGATCCGGCCCGAACACCTGCAGCCCGATCCACCCGAGTCCGTCGCGAACCGCATCGACGGCCGGGTCGGCGAGGTGCGCTACTTCGGTGCGACCCAGCGCTTCGACTTCGTACCGGCCGGCGCGACCGACGCACTGCTCGGCGAAGGGCGCGAGCTGCCCGCGCGCTGCGTGTCGATCGAGCCGCACCATCTTCTCGTGCTGCCCGCCGCGTGAGCGCGGGCGACCCATTTATTCAACGGAGAATCACGATGTCTGCACGCCGCCACTTTCTTCATGCGACGCGCCGCCGCCTGCTGGCGCTCTGCGCGTTCGCGACCCTCGCGCCGGCGCTGGCCCATGCCGCGCCGCTGTATCCCGGCGAGGACGCGCTGTACGAGAAGGCCGCCGACGAAGGGCTCGTCGTGTCGTTCGACACGGGCCCGGAATGGGCGAACTGGAAGTCGCTGTTCGCCGAATTCCGCAAGCGCTACCCGAAGGTCGAGATCACGTACAACGACATCGGCTCGGCCGCCACGGTCGTCGCGCTCGACAAGTCGCGACGCCGCCCGCAGGCCGACACGGCGTACTACTTCGCGGCGTCGGCGCTCGATGCGACGGCCAAGGACGTCGTCGCGCCGTTCAAGCCGGTCAATTTCGACAAGCTGCCCACGGTGTTCCGCGCGGCCGACGGCCGCTGGTTCGCGGTGCATTCGCTGAACATCGCGCTGCTCGTCAACAAGAAGCTCGTGAAGAACGTGCCGCAGCGCTGGTCGGACCTGCTGAAGCCCGAATATCGCAATGCGGTCGTCTATCTCGATCCGCGCTCGACCGGGCAGGGGCAGGTCGCCGTGTTCGCCGCCGCCTATGCGAACGGCGGCAGCGTCGACAACCCGAAGCCGGGCGCGGATTTCTTCGGCAAGCTGAAGCAGGCGGGCAACGTGCTGCGCGTCGAGGGGACGACGCCGTACGCGAAATTCGTCAAGGGCGAGATTCCGATCCTGATCGGCTACGAGAACGACGGGCTCAAGGCCAAGTACGCGGACGGCATGGGTGACGCGGCCGAAGTCGTGATTCCGCAGGACGGCAGCGTGTCGGCGCCGTACGCGATGAGTCTCGTGAAGAACGGCCCGAATCCGGCCGCCGCGCAGTTGTGGCTCAACCTCGTGATGAGCGACGTCGGGCAGGGGCTGTTCGCGCAGGGCTTCGTGCGTCCGGCCGTGCCCGGCACGCCGGTCGCGCAGGACGTCGCCGCGAAGCTGCCGAACGCGCCGCAGGTGCGTCCGCTCGACGTCGCGAAGGCCGCGGCGCACAAGGCCGAAGTCGACCAGCTCTGGTCGCAGGCCACGCTCGGCAAGTAAGGGGCGCGCGATGCGGGTTTCGTCCATGCAGCGCGGCGTCCTGCGCCGCTACGGCGCGGTGCCGGCGGCCGGGCTGTTCGCGGTGTGCTTCGTGCTGCCGCTCGCCGCGCTCGTCGGCGCCGCGTTCGACGGCGGCGGTCGTGCGTTCGCCGCGGTGTTCGGCGATCCGCTCGTGGCCGACGCGATCGTGCGTTCGCTGGCGCTCGCGCTCGGCGCCGGCACGCTGTCGGTCGCCGTCGGCGTGCCGGTCGCGTTCGTGCTGGCCGGGCAGTCGCCGGCGCGGCGCCGCTGGTCGCTCGCGCTGCTCGGCGTGCCGCTCGCCTTCTCCGGCCTCGTGATCGCGTACGGCTTCATCCTCGTGTTCGGCCGCGCCGGCTTCGTGACGATGCTGCTGGCGTCGCTCGGCGCGGACCCGACCGTGGTCGGCGGCGCGATCTACACGATGCCGGGGCTCGCGTTCGCCTACGCGTACTACCTGATCCCGCGCGTCGCGCTGATACTCTACCCGGCGCTCGCGAATCTCGACCGGCGGCCGCTCGAGGCGGCGCTGACGCTCGGCGCCCGGCCGTGGCGCGCGTGGTTAGACGTCGCGTGGCGCGAGCTGTGGCCGTCGATCGCGTCGGCGTGGTGCCTCGTCGGTGCGATCGCGCTCGGCACGTACGGCACGGCGCTCGCGCTGGCCGGCACGCAGGTCAACATCCTGCCGCTGCTGATGTACCTGAAGCTGTCCGACGGACAGACCGATTTCTCGCAGGCCGCCGTACTGTCGATCGTGCTGACGGCGCTTTGCACCTGCGTTCTTGCACTGGGGGAAGGACTTGCACGGCAACGACGTCATTGAATGGTCGGACGACACGCGCGCCGCGCTGGCGCAGCTCGCGCAGCGCCAGCGCGGCGCACGCCGGCACCGGATGCCGGTCGGCGTGATCGGGCCGCGCGACGCGACCGACATGCAGCTCGCCGTCGCCGAGCGGATCGCGCACGCGATCGCGGCGACGGGCATCGCGATCGTCGGCGGCGGCAAGCAGGGCGTGATGGAGGCCGCGGCGCGCGGCGCGCGGGCCGCGGGCGGATGCGCGATCGGGCTGCTGCCCGAGGACGATGCGCGGGACGCGAATCCGTACCTGTCGGTCGCGCTGCCGACCGGGCTCGGCATCACGCGCAATGCGCTGATCGCACGCGCGTCGCTGTGCCTGATCGCGGTCGGCGGCGGTCTCGGCACGCTGTCGGAAATCGCGCTGGGGCTGCAATGGGGCAAGCCGGTGTTCGCGATCTGCGACGCGCCGCAGGTGGCGGGCGTCGAGCGTTTCGACGAAGCGGATCCGCTGGTCGCGCAGGTTGCGCGATGGCTGTCCGGTTCGGCGTAGGTCGGCATCCCGGCTGACGGGAACGCGCAGACGCGCGTGCGGATCGGCATGCGGTACACGTTCCGGGCGCGGCGCGGTACCTTCTCCAGCGATTCCGATACGGCTCTCGCGCGATGCGAGGGCCGTTTTTTTTGCGGCCGGCGGGTGAAGAAGGCGAGGGCGGTGCGGGCGTTCCGGCGCGGGGCGTCGGCTGCGTGCCGGGCGCGCGCCGGCTTGAAATGGGGGGCGTCACGCGCCATATTGGCCGCGTACGCTGTTCTTCAACGATGCGAAAAGGAAATCCGATGCGTCTGCTGCTTGCCCTCTTGCTGCCGTGGTTCCAGTTTTTCACGATCGGCCGCCCGATCGCCGGCGTGATCTGCCTGATCCTGCAGCTCACGATCATCGGCTGGCTGCCGGCCGCAATCTGGTCGGTGTATGCGCTGAGCCAGTACAAGACCGATCGCAAGATCGAGGCGGCGCTGCGCGAGCGGCGGTAAGCGGCGGCAGTTTCCCTCGACCGCTGCTTCCGGAGTTCAAGGGGCTCGATTCCTATTTCGGTAGAAATTTATATAATTCAGCTACGAAGAACGGCATGATTTGTATAGATTTCTGCTGAAATGAACGCGGCCTGCACGATGGATGCACTGCGCTAGGCGAGGGCGACACGATGGACAAACGCTATAACGCGATGTCGCTTCCCGATCAGCTCGCGTTGCGCCGGCAAGCGATCGAGGACGTTCTCGCGCATCCCGAGTGGTCGCTGCGCGAATCCGTGCGTCATCTGAAGCAGACGATGCGGCTGACGAGCGCCGAAATGGCGAAGCTCGCCGGTGTGTCGACAAAGACGATTCAGGATATCGAGCAGGGCCGCAGCGACGGGACGGTTCAGACGATGAACCGCATATTCGGCATGCTGGGATTGAAGCTCGGCGTCGTGCGGCGGGCGCCGCAATAACGCACGCGGAAGAAGAGGCAGCGGATCACGCATCCATCGGGCGATCGATGCGCGCCGCGTCCGGGCCGCGCGCGTGACGCGATCGCCCGGCCGGCGCGCTGCCTTTTACTTCACCGCGAACAGCGTCAGGTTCATGAAGATCTTGAACGCATAGCCGAGCGTGACGGCGCCGAGCACGCCGCCCGCCCACAGGACGACGAACCACATCCAGCCGCGCATCCGCGGCCGCGGCGCGTCGGGCCGGCGCGCGGCGGGATCAGTGGTGGTAGTAATGCTGGTCTTCATGGCGCACCTTGCCTCGGAATACCCAGTAACCCATCGTCGTGTAGGCGATGATGATCGGGAGGATAACCGCTGCGCCGACCAGCGTGAAGGTCTGGCTCGACCGCGGCGCCGCCGCTTCCCAGATCGTCATCGTCTGAGGAATCGCATACGGGAACATCGTGACGAGCAGGCCGACGTAGCCGAGCAGCACGAGTGCCAGCGCGAGCACGAACGGCGTCATGTCGTGCCGGTTGCGTACCGCGCGACGCATCCACACCGCGCACCCGGCGACCAGGAACGGCACCGGCAGCAGGCGCCAGAACAGCCCCGAATCGAACCAGCGCTGCGCGACCGCCGGATCCTGCAGCGGCGTCCACAGGCTGACGACCGCGATGAAGCCGAGCAGCACGACGGTCAGCGGCCAAACGACGCGATGCAGGCGCCGCTGCAGGTCGCCTTCCGTCTTCGCGACGAGCCAGCAGCAGCCGAGCAGCGCGTACGTGACGATCAACCCGAGGCCCGTCAGCAGGCTGAACGGCGTGAGCCAGTCGAATGCGCCGCCGGCGTACACGCCGTCCTTCACGTCGATGCCCTGCAGGAACGCGCCGAGCGCGATCCCCTGGAACAGCGTCGCGCCGGCCGAGCCGCCGATGAACGCGAGATCCCACAGCTGCTTCGTGCGCCGTGCCTTCGCGCGGATCTCGAACGACACGCCGCGGAAGATCAGGCACACCAGCATGAAGATCAGCGGCAGGTACAGCGCCGACAGCACCGTCGAATAGACGATCGGGAACACCGCGAACAGCCCGGCGCCGCCGAGCACGAGCCACGTCTCGTTGCCGTCCCACACGGGCGCGACGGTGTTCATCATCAGATCGCGTTCCTTCTCGTCCGGGAAGAACGGGAAGACGATGCCGATGCCGAGGTCGAAGCCGTCGAGCACGACGTACATGAAGAGCCCCAATGCGATGATCGCGGCCCAGATTACGGTGACGTCCATAGGTTTTCTCGTTTGCGAAAGTGGGTGGGCTCAGACGGTCTCGATCAGCTCGTCGACGGCCGACATCGGGCGGCGCGCGGTGTGATCGGGGCGCGTGTCGGGCTCGCCGTGCCGCGCGTCGTGCTTGACGTCGGGCAGCGCGGGGCCGGCCTTCATCAGCTTCAGCATGTAGTACACGCCGGTGCCGAACACGAGGAAGTAGACGATCACGAACGTCATCATCGACAGGCTGACCTGCTGCACCGACAGCGGCGACACGGCCTGCGCGGTGCGCATCACGCCATACACGACCCACGGCTGGCGGCCCGCTTCGGTCGTCACCCAGCCCGCGAGCAGCGACACGAAGCCGGTCGGGCCCATCACGAGCGCGAGGCGCTGGAACCACTTCGATTCATACAGGCTGCCGCGGCGGCGCAGCAGCCACGCGAGCGCGGCGAGGCCGATCATCGCGAAGCCGAGGCCGACCATGATCCGGAAGCTCCAGAACACGACCGTCGAGTTCGGGCGATCCTCGGGGCGGAATTCCTTCAGCCCGCGGATCTCGCCGTCCCAGCTGTGCGTGAGGATCAGGCTGCCGAGGTGCGGCACCTGCACCGCGTAGCGGGTCGTTTCGGCCTTCATGTCCGGAATGCCGAACAGGTTGAGCGCCGTGCCGCCCTTTTCGGTTTCCCACAGCCCTTCGATCGCGGCGATCTTCGCGGGCTGGTGCTTCAGCGTGTTGATGCCGTGCTGGTCGCCGATCACGGCCTGCAGCGGCGCGAGTACCAGCAGCAGCCACAGCGCCATCGAGAACATCTTCTTCACGCCCTTGTCGCGGCGGCCCTTCAGCAGGTGCCACGCGCCCGTCGCGGCCACCACCAGCGCGGCGACGATGAACGCGGCGATCGCCATGTGGAACAGGCGGTACGGGAACGACGGATTGAAGACGATCGCGAACCAGTCGGTCGGCACGATGCGGCCGTCGACGATCTCGAAACCCTGCGGCGTCTGCATCCAGCTGTTCGACGCGAGGATCCAGAACGTCGAGATCAGCGTGCCGATCGCGACCATCAGCGTCGCGCCGAAGTGCGCGCGCGGGCTGACGCGGTTCCAGCCGAACAGCATGATGCCGAGGAAGCCGGCTTCGAGGAAGAACGCCGTCATCACCTCGTACATCAGCAGCGGGCCGGTGACCGAGCCGGCGAAGCTCGAGAAACCCGACCAGTTGGTGCCGAACTGATAGCTCATCACGACGCCGGAAACCACGCCCATCCCGAACGCGACCGCGAAGATCTTCGACCAGAACAGGCAGAGTGTCTTGTAGTACTGCTTGCCGGTCTTCAGCCAGCGATATTCGAGCACGGCGATGAAGCTGGCGAGGCCGATGCTCAGCGCCGGGAAGACGATGTGAAAGGAGACGGTGAACGCGAATTGCAGGCGGGCCAGATCGAGGGCCGAAAATGCGGTGTCCATACCAGTTGACCGAGGCTTGACGATACCCGCCGGCGGGGTGCCGGCGGACCCCGGCCGGAGGGGGCATCGGGGTTGGCTGGAGTATGTGCCGCGATGTTGCGCCGCGAAATGCGCCAACTCGTCGCAGATGTCCAGCCCGGCGCGCGCGGTTTCGGGATAAATCGTTGATTCGTATCAAGATCGCGGCGCGCGCCGCAGGCGGCCGTGGCGTGGCGGTCTGCCGCACGTGCGGCAATATGGCGCGTCGCATCACGATGCGGCGTGCGCGAAGGTGCCACGCGTTGGCACGCGCGGCCTATGCTGCCGATGCCGATGCCGATGCCGATGCCGATGCCGATGCCGCTGCCGCTGCCGCTGCCGCTGCCGGGTGTCCGGCCGCCGCCGCGTTGTTGACGATGCCGCGCCGGCGTGGACTGCGTCGCGTCGTGCCGGTTGTATCCGGATCGTGCACCGGCGGCGCCCGGTCACGCGGCTTTCGCGCGGCGCGAAGCATCGGCAAGCGCTGCGCGAATTGCGTACACTCTGAGTCTCGTTTCGGCAGGGCCGGGCGCATCGGTACCGGTCCGCGTTCACTCAGGGCACGAAGATGATCGATTTACGCAGCGATACCGTGACACGTCCGAGCCAGGCGATGCTGGCCGCGATGACTGCCGCAGAAGTCGGCGACGACGTATGGGGCGACGACCCGACCGTGCTGCGCCTGCAGGCGGTCGCGGCCGAGCGGGCCGGCAAGGAAGCCGGCCTGTTCTTCCCGAGCGGCACGCAGAGCAACCTCGCCGCGCTGATGGCCCATTGCGAACGCGGCGACGAATACATCGTCGGCCAGCTCGCGCACACCTACAAGTACGAAGGCGGCGGCGCGGCCGTGCTCGGCAGCATCCAGCCGCAGCCGATCGAGAACGCGCCCGACGGCACGCTGCCGCTCGCGAAGATCGCCGCGGCGATCAAGCCGCTCGACAATCACTTCGCCCGCACGCGCCTGCTCGCGCTCGAAAACACGATCGGCGGCCAGGTGTTGCCGGACGGCTATGTGCAGGAAGCCGTCGCGCTCGCGCGCAGCCGCGGGCTGGCCACGCACCTCGACGGCGCGCGCGTGTGCAATGCGGCCGTCGCGTCGGGCCGTCCGATCGCGGAACTGTGCGCGCCGTTCGATACCGTGTCGATCTGCTTCTCGAAAGGGCTCGGCGCGCCGGTCGGTTCGGTGCTGGTCGGCAATCGCGCGCTGGTCGAGCGCGCGCAGCGCTGGCGCAAGGTGCTGGGCGGCGGGATGCGGCAGTCTGGCATTCTCGCGGCGGCCTGCCTGTATGCGCTCGACCACAATGTCGAGCGGCTGGCCGACGATCACGCGAACGCCGCGCATCTCGCGGCAGGCCTCGCGCGCATCGAGCCGGTGAAGGTGCTGTCGCATGCGACGAACATGGTGTTCGCGCAATTCCCCGAAGCCGATTGCGCGCCGCTCGAGGCATGGCTCAAGGCGCGCGGGATCCTCACGCAGATGCTGTACGCGTCGCGCTTCGTCACGCACTGCGACGTGTCGCGCGCGGACATCGATACCTTCATCGATGCGGTCGGCGCGTATTTCGCGCAGCGGCGTACGTAAAGCCGAATGCGCCGGCCGGCGGGGGGCGCCGGCGCGTCGTGGCGCGAAGCAGGAGCAGGGAGGCGACGGGGGCGGCGATGCAGCCCGTCTGTCGATATCTGGCGTGCCGGCGGGTTACGCTTGCCGGAGCATGTCGGCGGGCGGCGTGCCGTCGCGGAACAGGGTTTTCAGTTGCGTGCGCAGTTCGGCGCTGTCGGTGTGCTGGTGCACCGAGACCGCGTGTTGCACGGCGGCCTCCAGCAGTTCGTCGTCGGAGTCGGCGGAAATTGCGACCGAGCAATTCATCGCGCTGGGAAACTCGCGGCAATCGATATAGCGGCGGGGCATGATGTTCTCCTCACGGGAAAGGGAACGGCCGGATGTGCGTGATCGGCCGCGCGGCGCGTTCGCGGGGCCGATGGAAAAAGTATAGGCGGCGCGGCGGCGTTTCTCTTGGCCACGCATGCCGCGCCGGTGGTGTCGATCACCCGCTCGTCACGGCAGCGGCGCGAGCAACCGGCGCGCCGCTTCGACGACCCGTGCGGACAGCGACGCCATCGTCGGCGATTGCACGGTCCATGCGTGCCAGTACAGCGTGATGTCGGTCGGATGCAGCGGCGCGAGATCGACGAGCCCCTGCGCGTCGAGCGGTGCGCCGCCGAGCAGCGGCTCCGGCACCATCGCGTAGCCGAGCCCGTGCCGCACCGCCGCGAAATGCGCGTGCGTGCCCGGCACGTAGTGGCACGGATACGCGCCTTCGGGCAACCCGAACTTCTCCTTCAGGAACGAGGACTGCAGCGTGTCGCGCCGCGAATACGCGACGACCGGCGCATGGCGCGCGCCCGTGCGGTTCAGGCCGCGCGGAAACCAGCGCAGCGCGAACGCGGCGGCCGCGAGCAGCCGGTAGCGCATCGTGCCGAGCGGCGTCGCGACGCAGCCGCGCATCGGCTTCGGCTCGGTCGTCACGCAGCCGACGGCCATCCCGCTTTCGAGCAGCGCGAACGTGTGGTCCTGGTCCTCGACGATCAGCTCGAACAGGATGCGCTCGCCCGCGAGCACCGACGTCAAGGCTGGCAGGAACCAGGTGCCGAGGCTGTCGGAGTTCAGCGCGATCGTGACCGAGATCGGCGATTCGCGCTCGGTCGCGAGCGTGCTTTGCAGGTCGGCCTGCAGCAGCGCGACGCGGCGCAGGTGCTGCAGCACGCGCTGCCCGGCCGCCGTCGGCCGGCACGGCCGCGTGCGCAGCACGAGCGGCGCGCCGAGGCTCGCCTCCAGCGCGCGGACCCGCTGCGTGACGGCGGACGCGGTCACGTGCAGGCGCACGGCGGCCTGCTCGAAGCTGCCGGTGTCGGCGACGGCCAGCAGCGCGGCGGCTTGCTTCGGATCGATCGTCAGAGACATGTCGACGCAATTCTTGTGAACGTAAGACGAGAACAGGCGGTAGTGTAAGGCAGCACGCGCGACGGACCGGATGCGGCGTGACGTCTCGCCGCGTGCAACGACGCCGGTGGCGCGCGTGTTTTGAACTACGCTGTATGAACGTGTGCGCCGCGAGCCGGCGCCACACGCGGTGCGGGTTGCACGACCCGCACCCTTCACCCGACCGACACGCCCAGCCGACGGAGCGACTTCGCGATGATCTTCCGGCAACTCTTCGACCCGCAATCGTCGACCTACACGTACCTGCTCGCCGACCGCCCATCGCGCGAAGCGTTGCTGATCGACCCGGTGTTCGAGCAGGTGCGCCGCGATGCGGCGCTGCTCGACGAGCTCGGGCTGCGGCTCGTCGCGACCGTCGATACGCACGTGCACGCCGATCACGTGACGGGTGCGTGGCTGCTGAAGCAGCGCACCGGCAGCGCGATCGCGATTTCGGCCGCGAGCGGCGCGCAGGGCGCCGACCGCTACCTGAACGACGGCGATCGCTGCGCATTCGGCCCGCGCTACCTGACCGTGCGCGCGACGCCGGGCCACACGAGCGGCTGCATCAGCCTCGTGCTCGACGATGAATCGATGGCGTTTACCGGCGACTGCCTGCTGATTCGCGGCACCGGCCGTACCGACTTCCAGCAGGGTGACCCGCGCGCGCTGTATCGCGCGGTGCACGGCCGGCTTTTCACGCTGCCGGCCGCATGCCTGCTGTATCCCGCGCACGACTATCGCGGGCTCACGGTCACGAGCGTCGGCGAGGAGCGGCGCTTCAATCCGCGCCTCGGCGGCGATCTCAGCGAGGACGATTTCGCGGGCTACATGCGCAACCTCGGGCTCGCGCATCCGCGCCAGATCGACGTCGCGGTGCCCGCGAACCTGCAGTGCGGACTCGCCGCGAATGCGCCCGACGTGCAGGCGGCGCCCGACTGGGCGCCGCTCGTCTATACGTTCGCCGGGTTCTGGGAAATCGATCCGCAGTGGCTCGAGGATCACCTGCCGGCGGTGCAGGTCGTCGACGTGCGCGAGCCCGACGAATTCACCGGCCCGCTCGGCCACCTGCCGGGCGCGACGCCGATTCCGCTCGGCGAACTGGCCGCGCGCACCGGCGAACTCGCGCGCGACCGGCCGATCGTGACCGTGTGCCGCGCGGGCGGCCGCTCCGCGCAGGCGACCGTGATCCTGCTGAAGGCCGGCTTCGATGCCGTCGCGAACCTCGGCGGCGGGATGCTGCGCTGGCGCGGCGAAGGCCGCGTCGTGATGGACGGCCGGTCGTAGCGGCGCGATGCCGCGCAACGGAAAAAAATGTTCGGCCCAGTGTCGATTCGGCCCGGCGCCGTTCGTCGTCAAGGTATCCGATCACGTGGCGCCGCATGACGCGGCGCCGAAACCCCGAGAGACCCGCGATGACGCCGACGCTTTACGCCCATCCCTTTTCGTCCTATTGCCAGAAGGCGCTGACCGCGCTGTACGAGAACGGCACGCCGTTCGACTATCGTGTGCTCGCGCACGACGATCCGAAGCCGATGCAGGAACTGGCCGCGCTGTGGCCGCTGAAGCGCTTTCCGGTACTCGTCGACGCGGGCCGTACCGTGATCGAGGCGACGATCATCGTCGAGTATCTCGATCTCTACCACCCGGGCCCCGCGCGGCTGGTGCCCGACGACCGGCGCGCGGCGCTGGAAGTGCGGATGATGGATCGTTTCTTCGACAACTATGTCGCGACCCCGCAGCAGAAGGTCGTGTTCGATGCGTTGCGGCCGGAACACGAGCGCGATGCGCGGGGTGTCGCCGATGCGCGCGCGATGCTCGAAACGTCGTACGCATGGCTGGATCGCACGATGGCCGATCGCGAATGGGCGGCCGGCGACCGCTTCAGCCTCGCCGACTGCGGCGCGGCGCCGTTCCTGTTCTACGCGGACTGGACGCACCGGATCGATCCGTCGTTCGCGAACGTGATCGCATATCGCCGGCGGCTGCTTGCGCGGCCGTCGTTCGCGCGTGCGGTCGACGAAGCGCGGCCATATCGCTCGTTCTTCCCGCTCGGGGCGCCCGACCGCGACTGACGTGCGCGGCCGCCGTCGCCCCGGCGGCGACGATCCGAAGGGCGGCGCGCGCCGGGCGCGATGCCGCCGCGCAGGGCCGGCAGCGTGTGCCCGGGCGTCGTGTCGACAGCAGCGGATGCATGGCGGCGCCGTCCCGTTACATCGCCGTATGCTTGACCGACTGCGCGAGCGTCAGCAGTTCGTCGAACTGCGTGATCAGCTCGAAGCACAGCAGGAACGCGAGCGTATAGGCCGGCGCGGGGAAGCGCCGGATCGCCTCCAGCACCTGCGGCGCGAAGCGCGATCGAATCGCATCGCGCGTCAGCAGCCACGCGAGCGCGATGCCGATCGCGGCGCCGGCGATCAGGTCGGTCGGGTAGTGATAGCCGAGATACGCGCGCGGCACGCAGATGAACACGACCGCGTACAGCAGCGAGAACACGCCCGCGCGTCGCGCGATGATGAAGATGCCCGTCGCGATCGCCATCCACAGCATCGCGTGATCGCTCGGAAACGAACTCCAGGCCTGCAGCGTGGCCGCACGCAATTCCTCGGACGGGAAGTGCAGGTGCAGGTCGGGGTTGTAGATCGGCCGCACGCGGAACGGCAGGACTTTCGCGAGCAACCGCCCGAACGCGAGCGCGACGAGCCCGCTCGCGACCGTCGCGATGACCAGCTCGCGTTGCCGTTCGCGCTGCGGTCCCGGCTGGAACCACAGCCAGCACAGCACGGGGATCAGGACGAAGCCCTTGAACGTATAGAGGCCGGCGATCACGCGGATCGCATGATTCATCAGCGGTCCGAAAGTAATGTGGGTGAGGAAGATCTGGATCGTGGTGTCGAAATTGTTCATGTTCTGCGACCCCGGCGGACACGCAGCACAGGACATGCGACCGGCAGGGATCAGGAAGCGCGCTCGCACCGGAGCGCAATGGGGGGCAAGTATGTCACCGGTAATTTCGAAGAAAATGGGAAAAAATACCGGGAATCCCCTGAGAAAACGTATCTTGCCGATGGGGCCGGATTGGGGAGGGCCGTGCGGTGCGGCCGTGAGAAATGATCCGATGATTGCGCGCGGGGGCCGGGTGCGGGCGAAAAAATAATCGGTTGAGCTGCGCAATCCGGCGACGCGTTCCGAGTATTGCATCGGATGAACGAATGCCGGCTGTCTCTCGCACGAATCCGCCATGCCGCGCGGGGCCGCACAGCACCGATCGAAAATAAAAGAAAAGGCGGGCAAGCCCTGCGAACCCGCCCGTCTTCCAATCGCACTGCCGAAAATCGACGGCGCCACGTGCGCACGGCCGGTGCCGCTGGCGACGTTGTCGGCGCCGGCGCGATCACCGCATGCCGGTCAAGTTGCGCGAGCAACGAACCGCCGAGCGCGGCGCCGCCCGCCATCCCGATGAACATGCCGAGAACAGCACCGCGTCGAGGCGGCTGCGCGTCGAACGACGCGACACGTGAGCCGCAAGCGCCGCGGCGCGCCGTCAACCGCGCCGGATGCCTTCGGGCAGCGCGCTGATGCGGCGCACTTCGGGCGAGTCGAGCCACGCGCGGGACGTCGCGCAGTCGACGAACATGTCGGTCGCATCGTCGCCCCAGAACAGGTCGCCGTCGAGTTCGAAGGTCGGCACGCCGAACACGCTATGCGCGATCGCCTGATCGGTGTTCGCGCGCAGCGCGTCCTTCACCGCTTGCGCGTCGACCGCCGTCACACCTTCCGGAAAGCCGACCGCCTCGCACAGCGCGGCGAAACCCTCTGGCGTCGATACGTCCTGGCCGTCGCGCCAGATGTGCCGGAAGATCCGCCGGATCGCATCGGGCGTGTTGCCCATCGCGATCGCGAGACGCAGCGGCCGGATCGGGTTGAACGGATGCGCGGGCGGCATCCGGAATGGAATGCCGAGCTTGTCCGCGCGGTACTGCGCGTGGCGATAGGTGAAGATGCGCTTTGCCGCGATCTCGGCCGGCGCTTTCTGGCCCCAGTGCGTGAGCACGGCGCCGAGCACGATCGGTTTCGGCTCGTAGGCGGCAGCCGGCGGCAACTCGTCGAACCGTTCCTGCTGCAGGTAGGCGAACGGCGAGACGAAATCGAAATACCAGGTGGCGGTGCGCGGGGCGTTCATCGTGGGTTCCCTTGTGCGTGTCCGGACGGCAGTGGCATGTGCCGCGCCGGCGGGCGGCGCGCTGCATGCGGCAGCGGCCAGTGTCGCATGCGGCCGGCGTTTGCGCTGCCGCGTCGCGGACGCGCGTGCCGGCTAGGGCTGCGCGGGTTCGTCCGCGGCCGCGGTGAAGCGCGCGAGACTGTCGCGCACGGCCTGCGCGTCGTAGCGCGCGCCGGCGCCACCGAGCGCGACCGTTGCCTTCTGCGCGAGCGGCAACAGCAGCGCGAGCGCCGCGGCCATCGCCGGCGCGGCGGCCAGCCGCGATTTCGGCCCGGACACCGTGAGCGCGCCGACGCAATCGCCGGCCGCGCCGAACACCGGCACGGACGCCGACGCCGTCTCCGGGTCGCGCTCGCCGTACGACGCGGCCCACAACTGTTCGCGGATGTCGTTCCAGCGCGCATCGTGCGGGTCGGTGAACGCGAGCAGCACCTTCCCGGACGCCCCCTGGTGAACGGGAAACTCCTCGCCGACCCGGATCGACACACGCACCGTGCGCGCGGGTTCGACGCGGTAGAGCACCGAGCGCATCTCGCCGTGGCGCACGTAGAACGACGCCGTTTCGCCGAGTTCGCGGCTCAGCGTCTCGAGCAGCGGCTCGACGACCGGGCCGACCCGGAACGAACGCTGATACAGCGCGGCGAGCCGCAACGGCTCGTGTCCGACCGCGTACTGGCCGTCGTCGAGCTTGCGCATGAAGCCGCCGTGCTCGAGCGCGGCGAGCAGGCGCAGGATCGTGCTCTTGTACAGCCCGGTGCGGCGCGACAGTTCCGCGAGCGACAGCCGGTCGTCGGTTTGCCCGAACGCATGGAGGATCGCGAACGCGCGATCGAGGACGGTGACGCCGCTGGAGGCGTCGGCCGACGAGTCGGGGGCGGCGCCGGTGGGTTCTGCGGGGAGCGAGGTCGGAGGCACGGCTTGCGGGTCCTTGGGTGACGGTCGATCCACTATATCGTTCTGCCTGATAGAACGCAAGTTCCAGAAAATCGCAATTTCACGGGTATACCCCGCTTACAGGCGATTCGACGCGCCTCTAAAGTTCCGTCAAACAGAACGTTGTTCTTTTGGATAGAACTATGGGGTGTCGAATGAGCGTTTCCGGGTATCCAGAGGTGCTGGTCAGCGAGGTCGGGCCGCGAGACGGCCTGCAGAGCATCAAGGCCGTGATGCAGACAGCCGACAAGCGGCGCTGGATCACCGCGCTCGCCGCGGCCGGCCTGCGCGAGATCGAGGTCGGGTCGTTCGTGCCCGCGCGGCTGTTGCCGCAGATGGCCGACGTGCGGGAAGTCGTCGCGCATGCGCTGGCGATTCCCGGGCTGCACGTCGCCGCGCTCGCGCCGAACCTGCGCGGCGCCGAAAGCGCGTACGAGGCGGGCGTCCACAAGCTGACGTTGCCGGTCTCGGTGACCGAGGCGCACTCGCTGGCGAATATCCGCAAGACGCCCGCGCAGATGATCGACGAGGTGCGCGCAATCGTCGCGCTGCGCGATGCGCGGTTTCCGTCGGTGCAGATCGAGGCCGGCGTGTCGGTCGCGTTCGGTTGCACGCTTGCCGGCGCGGTCTCCGACGACGAGACGATCGCGATGGCGGTCGCGATGGCCGAATGCGGGGTCGACGAGATCGGTCTGTCCGACACGAGCGGCTACGCGAATCCGGTGCAGGTGCGCCGGCTGTTCACGCGCCTGCAACGCGAAGTCGGCGACAAGGCCGGCGGCGCGCACTTCCACAACACCCGCGGGCAGGGGCTCGCCAACGTCGTTGCCGCGCTCGACGCCGGCGTGACGACGATCGACGCGAGCCAGGGCGGTCTCGGCGGCTGCCCGTATGCACCGGGCGCGACCGGCAACATCGTCACCGAGGATCTCGTGTTCCTGCTGGAGTCGATGGGGATCGACACGGGCATCGACGCCGATGCGCTGCTCGCCGCGCGCGCGATCCTGCACGCGGCGCTGCCTGCCGAGCCGCTGTATGGCCACGTGCCGGACGCGGGGCTGCCGAAGGGATTCCGTTACGCGGACGGCCGTGCGCCGTCGGCGGCCCAGCCGGAAGGTTGCCTGACGGGAGTCGCGCAATGAACGATCGCCAACCGGCCGCGGCGCTGCCGTACGAAGGCGTGCGCGTGATCGAGATGACGCACATGGTGATGGGCCCGACCTGCGGCATGCTGCTCGCGGATCTCGGCGCGGAAGTCATCAAGATCGAACCGATCGCGGGCGACAGCACGCGTGCGCTGCGCGGTTCCGGCGCGGGCTTCTTCGGGATGTTCAACCGCAACAAGAAAAGCCTCGCGGTCGACGTGAAGGATCCGCGCGGGCTCGAGATCGTGCGGCGGCTCGTCGCGACGGCGGACGTGTTCAGCGAGAACTTCAAGAGCGGCACGATGGATCGGCTCGGTCTCGGCCATGCCGCGTTGTCCGCGCTGAATCCGCGCCTGGTGTACGTGTCGCACAAGGGTTTCCTGCCGGGGCCGTACGAACATCGCACCGCGCTCGACGAAGTGGTGCAGATGATGGGCGGTCTCGCGTACATGACGGGCCCCGAAGGCCGTCCGTTGCGTGCGGGCTCGAGCGTGAACGACATCATGGGCGGGATGTTCGGCGCGATCGGCGCGATGGCCGCGCTCGCGCAGCGCGAACGCACCGGCCGCGGCCAGCAGGTGCAGAGTTCGCTGTTCGAGAACAACGTGTTCCTCGTCGCGCAGCACATGATGCAGTTCGCGGTGACGGGGCAGGCCGCGTCGCCGATGCCGAGCCGCATTTCCGCGTGGGCGGTCTATGACGTGTTTTCGGTGAAGGACGGCGAGCAGATCTTTCTCGCGGTCGTATCGGACACGCAATGGGCGCTGTTCTGCGACGCATTCGGCCTCGCCGCGCTGAAGGACGATGCGCGTCTTGCAACCAACAACTTGCGCGTTCAGGCCCGCGAGTGGCTGCTGCCCGAACTGCGTGCGCGGCTCGCCGAGCATTCGGCGGCGGAGATCGGCGCGATCTTCGAGTCGATCGGCCTGCCGTATGCGCCGATCACGAAGCCGCAGGACCTGTTCGACGATCCGCACCTGCTCGCGACGGGCGGGCTCGAAGCCGTGACGCTGCCGGCCGACGCGAGCAGCGCCGGCCGGCCGGTCGACACGCGCACCGCGCTGCTGCCGCTCACGCTCGCGGGCGAGCGCCTGCGGCTGCGCGCGGCGCCGCCCGCGCTCGGTCAGGACACGTGCGCGTTGCTCGGCGAACTCGGCTATACGCCGGACGAGGCCCGGGCGCTGATCGCAGCCGGCGTCGTCGCCGGGACGCACGGACACGGCGCGGACGGCCAACCGCCGGACGTGGCGGCCGATGCGCCTTCGGCGAACGAAGTGGCGAGCGCGTAGCGCCGCCGCGATCCATCGAACGAACAACAGGCGTCCTGCCCGTGCGATCGCGCGGGCGAGGAGCGCCGTATCCACGGAGACAACCATGACATCCGCTTCCCCGGCGCTGGCCGCCGATCGCGAAACCGACGCGTCGATCGAGCAACGGGCCGTGCGCAAGGCCGCGTGGCGTTTCATTCCGCTGCTCGCGCTCGCGTACTTCTTCAACTACCTCGACCGCACGAGCGTCGGGTTCGCGGCGCTGACGATGAACCGCGATCTCGGCTTGACCGCGACGCAGTTCGGCTGGGGCGCGGGGATCATGTTCGCCGGCTATTGCGTGTTCGAGGTGCCGAGCAATCTCGCGCTGTATCGCTTCGGTGCGCGGCGCTGGCTCGCGCGCATCATGATCACGTGGGGGCTGATGGCGGCGGCGACCGCGCTCGCGACCGGGCCGACGAGTTTCTATGCGATCCGGCTGCTGCTCGGCATCGGCGAAGCCGGGTTCTTTCCGGGCGTGATCTTCTTCCTCGCCGTGTGGTTTCCGGCGAGCTACCGCACGCGGGTGCTCGCGTGGTTCACCGTGTCGACACCGCTGTCGTCGCTGATCGGCGGCCCGTTGTCGACGTGGCTGCTGCAACTCGACGGCGCGCTCGGCCTTGCGGGCTGGAAGTGGATGTTCATCGTCGAAGGGCTGCCCGCGTGCGCGCTCGGCTTTTTCGTGCTGAAGCTGCTGTCCGATTCGCCCGCGGATGCCGCGTGGCTGTCGAGCGACGAGCGTGCCGCGCTGCAGCGCGCGTTCGAGCGCGAAGGCGCGGCCGCCGGCCGCAAGAAGCACTTCGGCGTCGCGCTGCGCGACGTGCGCGTGTACGTGCTCGCGCTGATCTCGTTCGGCTTCACGATGGGTTCTTACGGGATCGGCATCTGGTTGCCGCAGATGCTCAAGGCACACGGCATGTCGACGATGCAGACGGGCTGGCTTTCCGCGGTGCCGTACTTCTTCGCGACCGTCGCGCTGCTGTGGTGGGCGAAGCGGGTGGACCGGCGCGGCGGCCCGGTCGCGAACCTGGCGATCGGGCTGGCCATCGGCGCGGTGGCGCTCGGCGTGTCGACCCACTTCCTGACGCTCGGGCCCGCACTCGTCGGCATCACGCTCGCGCTGATCGGCACGATTGCCGGCCGCACGATCTTCTATACGCTGCCTTCGCGCTTCCTGTCCGGCCAGGCGGCGGCCGGCGGGCTCGCGCTGATCAATTCGATCGGCGCGCTCGGCGGATTCGCGGGCCCTTATCTCGTCGGCTACCTGAAGGACGGCTTCGGCACCTTCACGGCCGGGATGCTCGGCCTCGCGATCGTGCTGGCGATCACAACGCTGCTCACGCTGTCGCTGTACGCATTCGACCGGAGCGAATGACATGGATGCGACCATTTCGATCAAACGACGCCGGTTGCTCGGTGCGGCCGCCGCATCGCTCGCGCTCCCTGCATGGGCCGATACGCGCGCGCCGGCTGAAAACGGACCTTCCCGCATGACGACCCAAGGCAACTATCTCGCAGTGCGAAGCGACTGGCTCGCATCTGCGCTCGAACCCGCACTCGATCCGGATCTGCCGATCGTGGACGCGCATCATCACTTCTACGAGCGGCCGGGCTGGATCTACATGCTCGACGACTATCTGCAGGACGCGCGATCCGGCCACAACGTCCAGGCATCCGTCTACATGCAGGCGCTGACGCGCTATCGCGACGCGGGCCCGGCCGAACTGAAGCCGGTCGGCGAGACGGCCTACGTCGCCGGCGTGACGGAGCCGCTGCAACGCAGCGGCCCGGCCGTCGCGAAAGGCATCGTCGGGCACGCGGACCTGCGGCTGGGCGAGCGCGTGCGCGACGTGCTCGAAGCGCATGTCGACGCGGGTCGCGGACGCTTTCGCGGCGTTCGACACCTGAGCACCTGGGATGCCGATCCGTCGCTCGCCAACCCGTTGTCGGCGGTGCCGCGCGGGCTGCTGCTAGACCCCGCGTACCGGGCCGGCGTCGCGCAACTCGCGCCGCTCGGACTGTCGTACGACGCGTGGCTGTTCTTTCCTCAATTGCCCGAGCTGTTCGATCTGGCGAAGGCGAACCCCGACACGCGGATCGTCGTCAATCACTGCGGCGGCGTCGTGCGGATCGCGAGCTACGCGGACCAGCGGCCGGAAGTCTTCCAGCGCTGGTCGGCATCGATGCGCGAACTCGCGCAGCTGCCGAACGTATTCGTGAAGGTCGGGGGCCTCGGCATGCGGATCAACGGGTTCGATTTCGAGAAGGGCACGCGGCCGCCGTCGTCCGAACAGCTCGCCGCCGCGTGGAAGCCGTGGATGCTCACGTGCATCGAGGCGTTCGGCGCGAAACGCTGCATGTTCGAGAGCAATTTTCCGGTCGACAAGGGCTCGTATTCGTACGTGAACGGCTGGAACGCGTTCAAGCGGCTGACCGCACACGCGAGCCCGGACGAGCGCGATGCGCTGTTCCGCGGGACCGTCTCGCACGCGTACCGGCTCGGTTGACGCGTACCGCGCACGTCGCGTCGTGCCAGCTAGCCCGTCTCGACCAGCGCCGCCAGCCGGGCGAGCGCCATGCGCCAGCCGGTCTCGTTGTCGGCCGCCGGCACGCCGGGCGGCACACCGTCGTGCACCGCGTCGACGCGTGTGCCGCCAGCTTCGTCGGACAGCGTGATCGTGATCGTCATCGCGCCGCGCAGCATCGGATCGTCGGTTTCGAACACGTCGATTTCGACGATCCGTTCGTCGGGCACGAGCGTCACGAAGCGGCCGTGATAGGTGTCGGTGTGCGCGGTGGTCTTGCCGGTGCCGTCCGACGGTTCGTCGTAGCTCAGCGACACGCGCAGCGCGCCGCCTTCGCGCGCGTCGTAGGCGAGCACGCGGCACGTCATGCCGTCCGGCACCTTCCATTGTTCGACGGCGTGCGGATCGAGCAGCGCGCGATAGACGCGCCCGCGCGGTGCGTTCAGGTGCCGGCTGACCCGGGTCGAATGCGTGTGCATCTGCAGCATGTGGCCTCCCGCGGAGCGCGCGCGACGGTGCACGCCGGATGCCGGCGTGTCGTCACGCTTCCTTCAGGAATCCTAGGCGCGCGCGCGGCGGCATGCAATGGCCCGCGCACGTGCGTATTCAGCGCAATGCGGACGCGAATTCGTCGAGCTGCGTGATGCAGGTGTTCCAGCCGTCGAAGAAGCCGAGGGCCTCGTGGCGCTCGCGCGTCGCGGCGTCGGGATGCATCACGCGCGCGTCGTAGCGGCAACCGGCGGCGTCATCCGCCATCGTGATGATCGCCGTGAAGCCCAGCCACGGCACCTGCGGCCGCCAGCCGCCCGCGAGCATCGACGTGAACGCGATGCGCGCTTCCGGCACGATGTCGAGGAAGCACCCGGGGTTGTCGCTCGTGCCGCCGTCGGGGCCGCGCATGAACGTGTGGAAGGCGCCGCCCGGGCGCAGGTCGAACGCGCGGACTTCGGTGGTCCACGGTTTCGGGCACCACCATTCCTTCAGCAGTTCGGGATCGGTCCACGCGCGCCAGAGCGCCTGGCGCGGCGCATGCAGCGTGCGCGTGATGACGAGGTCATGAGCTTCGGCGGGGTCGACGTGGCGGGTTGACATGCGCGTGCTCCTCCTGGTGACGGCGTTCGACGAATTCCACGAGACGATCGGCGCGCGCTTCCCACAGCGCGCGCTGCGCGGCGAGCCACTGCTCGGCTTCGGCCAGCCGGCCGCCGACCAGCTCGCAGGTGCGCGTGCGGCCGGTTTTCCGGGTCGTGACGAGGCCGCTGCGCTCGAGCACCGCGACATGCTTCATCAGCGACGGCAGCGCCATGTCGAACGGCGCGGCCAGTTCCGAAACGGTCCGCACGCCGTTGCCGAGCGCGCTGACGATCGCGCAGCGCGTCGGATCGGCGAGCGCCTGGAATACGTCGTTGATGCCGGGTTCAAAGTTAGCCATGCGGCTAAGTATAGGCAATGCAACGGGAATTTTCGTCGCTTAGGATGATGGGGAGGTAACACCCGCCGACCGGGCCGGGCGTCGTGTTGCCGGGCATCCGCCGCCGTTTCGCATGTATCAGCAACACGGCGGCATTCCATTCGATCCGGGCGCACGTCGGCCGAACGCGTGCTCCGCCTGATTTCCGGAGAGGGTATGACAGAACCTGTGACCGTCCGCCGTGTCGACGCGAGCGAAGCCCGCGCCTGCATCGACGCGCTGGCCGACGTGCTGATCGATTGCGTCGAAGGCGGCGCGTCCGTCAGCTTCATGTTGCCGATCGAACGCTCGACGGCCGTCGCGTTCTGGACGCGGGTGGCCGACGGCGTCGCGAGCGGCGAGCGCATCCTGCTGATCGCCGAGGACGCGGCCGGCCGGATCGTCGGCACCGTGCAACTCGTGACCGCGCAGCCGGAGAACCAGCCGCATCGAGCGGACCTCGCGAAGATGCTCGTGTCGCGTCATGCGCGCCGGCAGGGCGTCGCTGCGCGGCTGATGGCGGCTGCCGACGACGCCGCGCGCGCCGCCGGCAAGACCGTGCTCGTGCTCGACACCGTGACGGGCGGCGATGCCGAGCGCCTGTACGAGCGGGCCGGCTGGCAGCGCGTAGGCGTCGTG
This sequence comes from Burkholderia sp. BCC1985, assembly GCF_905339915.1. NCBI lineage: Bacteria > Pseudomonadati > Pseudomonadota > Betaproteobacteria > Burkholderiales > Burkholderiaceae > Burkholderia > Burkholderia sp. BCC1985. The sequence goes on along the minus strand of NZ_CAJPGY010000006.1, from coordinate 56,200 downwards.
CCGAACTATGCGCTGATGCCCGACGGCGCGTTGTGCGCGACGACGTATTTTCACAAGCAGCTCGCGTAATGGGGCCGGATGCGGTCGCGATCCGGGTCGCGACCGGCGCGCATGCGCGGCGGCGCGGCGGCGCGGCAGTACCGCCGCCGGAAGCCGGGCGAACCAGAAAAGCCGGCCGGCGCCGCCGCGGCTCCGATATATTCGTGCTGGAACACGTCACCGCCACGCCAACGGAATTGCCGCCTCGATGAAACGCTCCCGTATCGCCTTCGCCCTCACGGGCCTGCTCGTCGCGGTGCCGATCGCCGCCTACGCGCTCGTCAAGCCGCTGCGCGTCGTCGCGCCCGCGCTGCTGCCCGGCGTGTCATGCCCGAGCGCGGACATCTGCACCGACGATGCCGCGAAGCTCGGCATCGCGCAGCAGCTCTATCGCGACGGCTACGCGCGCGCGGCCGCGGCCGTCGGCCCGTTTCGCGACGCGCCGCGCGTCGTGTTCTGCTCGACGCGCGCGTGCGCCGACCAGTTCGGTCTCGGCGAACGCGCCGCACTGACGCTCGGGGATTTCGGCGTGGTCGTCGCGCCGCGCGGCTGGCAGACCTACTTTCTCGCCCACGAGCTGATCCACCACCGGCAGGCCGAAGTGCTCGGCAACCTCGCGGTCGCGACCAAGCCGCGCTGGCTGATCGAGGGGATGGCGTATGCGTTGAGCGACGATCCGCGTCATCCGCTGTCGGAGCCGTTCGAGTCGTGGCGCACGCAATTCGCGGCGTGGCATGCGGCGCTCGGCCAGCGGCCGTTGTGGGATGCCGCCAGGGCCGTGCAATAGCGATCGCGCGCGACCGGCGCCCGTCGTGCCGCTACGCCGGTACGGCCGGATCGTCGGGCTGCGCGCCGAGCGTGCGCCGACCCGCGTCGAGGATCTCGTCGGCCAGCGCCGGATCGGTGCCGGCGATCGCGCGCGACAGCACGAGCGCACCGACCATCTGGCTGAAGACGGCGATCGCGTCGCGGCGCGTGTCCGCCGCGGCCGGGCCTTCGGCGGCCACCATCCGTTCCAGCCGGTCGAGATACGCGGCGGCGCCGTGCGCGTAGCACGCGCGCGCCGCGTCGGTTAGCCGGGGGGCATCGCCCGCGAAACCCGACAGCGGGCAACCGGCTTCGACGTTGTCGCGATGCGCGGCCGACAGGTACGCCGTCGCCTGCTTCGCGACGTTGCCGGCGTTCGGTGAATCCGCGCGGTCCTGGATCGCTTTCTCCATCACCGCGGCGACCAGCGCATCCTTCGATTTGAAGTGGTTGTAGAAGCCGCCCTGCGTGAAGCCGGCTTCCTTCATCAACTCCGTCAACCCCACCGCGTCGACACCGCGCACCCGGAACAGCCGCTCGGCGGCCGCGACGATCGCGTTGCGGTTTTCGGCGGCCTGTTGTCTCGAGACGCCCATCGATCCCTCCCTCATTCCGGCAATTGCGTCGATTGAAAAACACAATGGTGATCGCCATTGACGTGTCGAAATCGCGCTGACACAATGCACCGCAAAGACAATGGTGATCGACATTGACATCGAGTGTAGCCGACTTCGCGAATGAAGCGAAGCGACCGGCGCGGCACGGATGGATATCGGTCCCGGTGCGGCGTGGCGTGGGCGGCGGACTGCGCGGCTTCCGGCACGGCACCGGCGGAGCAACGGTTCGGTCCGCGATGGCGGCGTGGTTTATCACCGGATCCCGGGCGCGCGGCGAACCGGCGCGAGCGGGATCCTTTCTCCGAAAGGAACGAGCATGAAGATCGAAGGTGCAGTGGTGTTCGTCACGGGCGCGAACCGCGGGCTCGGCCGCGAGTTCGCGAAGCAGGCGCTCGAACGCGGGGCGCGCAAGGTCTATGCGGGCGCGCGCGATCCGGCCAGCGTGACGCTGCCGGGCGTGGTGCCCGTGAGGCTCGACGTGACCGATCCGGCGACGGTCGCCGCGGCCGCCGATATCGCGCGCGACGTCACGCTGCTGATCAACAACGCGGGCATCGCACGACTCGGCAGCCTGACCGACGACGGCGCGCTCGACGCGTTGCGCGATCACTTCGAAACCAACGTGTTCGGAATGCTGGCGATGTCGCGCGCCTTCGCGGGAACGCTGGCCGGCCACGGCGGCGGCGCGATCCTGAACGTGCTGTCGGTCGCGAGCTGGGTGAACCGGCCGATCCTGTCGGGCTACGGCGTGTCGAAGTCGGCCGCGTGGGCGCTGACCAACGGGCTGCGGCATTCGCTGCGCGAACAGCATACGCAGGTCGTCGGGCTGCATGCGGGGTTCATCGATACCGACCTGACGGCCGGCCTCGACGTGCCGAAGGCCACGCCGGCCGACGTCGTGCGCCAGGCGTACGAGGCAATCGAAGCAGGGGAGGAGGAAGTGTCGACCGACGAGTTCACGCGGCAGGTGAAGGCCACGCTGTCGTCGGGCGTCTATCTGGAGGAGCCGGCGCCGCGTTGACGCAGCCGGCAACGCGACCCCGCCGCCCGCTCGATGAGCGCGGCGGCGGGGCGTTTCGTCAGACCGTCGTGTCGATGATGCCCGGGATCTTCACGTCCGGGTTCACGTCCGCGTCGTAGTCGACGCCGGCGATCTCGAAGCCGAACAGGCGCAGGAATTCCGTCTTGTAGCCCGCGAAGTCGGTCATTTCGTACAGGTTCTCGTTCGTGACCTTGTCCCACATCGCGACGACCTTGTCCTGCACTTGCGGGTCGAGCTCCTTGTAGTCCGCGCGCAGACGGCCTTCCTCGTCGATGTGCGGCGTCGCGCCGTACAGGCTGTCCTTCAGGAGCCCGTACACCTGCTCGATGCAGCCTTCGTGCGTGCCCTTTTCCTTCATCACCTTGAACAGCAGCGACAGGTAGAGCGGCATCATCGGGATCGCCGAGCTCGCCTGCGTGACGACGGCCTTCAGCACCGACACGCGCGCGTCGCCGCCATGCGCGGCCAGCTTGTCGCGGATCGACAGCACCTTCTTGTCGAGATCCTTCTTCGCTTCGCCGATCGAGCCGTTCCAGTAGATGTCGTGCGTGATCTGCTCGCCGAGATACGTGAACGCGGTCGTCTTCGCGCCGTCGGCCAGCACGCCGGCTTCATCGAGCGCGTCGATCCACATCTGCCAGTCCTCGCCGCCCATCACGGCGACGGTGCCGTCGATCTCTTCCTGCGTCGCCGGCTCGAGCGACACTTCGCGGATCACTTCCTTGTCGGTGTCGAGGCCGCGGAACGTGACCGACTTGCCGACCGGCTTCAGCGTCGAGCTGATCGTTTCGCCCGTCTTCGGGTGCGTGCGGCGCGGTGCCGCGAGGCTGTAGACGACCAGGTCGACCTTGCCGAGATCCTGCTTGATGGTGTCGATCGTGATCTGCTTGACCTTGTCGGAGAAGGCGTCGCCGTTGATGCTGCGCGCATAGAGCCCCTTTTCGGCGGCGAATTTCTCGAACGCGGCGCTGTTGTACCAGCCGGCGGTGCCCGGCTTCGTCTCGCTGCCGGCGCGCTCGAAGAACACGCCCAGCGTGTCCGCGCCCGAGCCGAATGCGGCCGAGATCCGGGCGGCGAGGCCGTAGCCGGTCGACGCGCCGATCACGAGCACCTTCTTCGGACCGTTGGCGATCGGGCCGTGCGAAGTCACGTAGTCGATCTGTTCCTTGACGTTGGCTTCGCAGCCGACCGGATGAGTCGTCACGCAGATGAAGCCACGCACGCGCGGTTTGATGATCATGGGAGAACCTCTAGTCAGAAAGGCGCGGACGGCCTGAAATCGGAAAAATCCCGCGCATTGTAATGGAAGCGGGCGCAACGGCGGGAAAGGTGAGCCGTGGCCGCGGTCGCAGTCGCCCGCGGGCGGGACGGTCGAGGCAGCCATTCGCGTCGCCGCCCGATATTTCTCTCTTGACAGAAATAACTGAAAAAACTAAATTCCCCGACATGGAACTCACACCGATTGCCGAACGATTCATCCTCCACTGGGGCGAAATGGGCTCGCGCTGGGGCGTCAACCGCACCGTCTCGCAGATTCACGCGCTGCTGTACCTGGCCGGCCGGCCGGTTGCGGCCGACGAGATCGCCGAGACGCTCAACGTCGCGCGTTCCAACGTCAGCACGAGCCTGAAGGAACTGCAGGCATGGCGGCTCGCGAAGGTCGTGCACGTGCTGGGCGACCGGCGCGACCATTTCGAGACGTCGACCGACATCTGGGAACTGTTCAAGCTGATCGTCGAAGGGCGGCGGCAGCGCGAGATCGAACCGACGCTCACGGTGCTGCGCGATTGCCTGACGAGCCCGGAGATCGCCGACGAGAGCCGCGAAACCGAACAGCGCATCCGCGACACGCTGCAGTTCGTCGAGACGCTCACGACCTGGTCGGACGAGATGCTGCGGCTCAAGCCCGACACGCTGATGAAGGCGCTCGGCATCGGCGCGAAGATCAGCCAGACGGTCAGGCGCAAGTCGTCGAAGTAAGCGGTACCGGACGTGCGGGCACGCAGCCCGCTTTTTTTGAAAGTGAAATTTCTGTCTTTACAGAAATAACTGTAGATAGAGGGCGAAAATGAACAGGGCATCGCGATCGACCCGCCGGCATGCCGCACCGTGGAGTGCGACATGAACATCCTCGTCTGCGGCGCGAACGGCTTCATCGGGCGGGCGCTGGGCGCGCGGCTCGAAGCCGGCGGCCATCGCGTGCTGCGCGGCGTGCGGCATGCGGTCGGCCCGCACGACGTCGCGATCGACTTCACGAAGGACGTCGATCCCGATGCGTGGCTCGCCCGGCTCGACGGCGTCGACGTGGTGATCAATGCGGTCGGGATCCTTGCGGACCGGCGTGACGCGACGTTCGACACCGTGCATCGCGCGGCGCCCTGCGCGCTCTTCACCGCGTGCTGTCGTGCCCGCGTGCGACGCGTGATCCAGATCTCGGCGCTGGGCGTCGAGCGCGGCGACACGCCGTATTTCGCCAGCAAATACGCAGCCGACACCTTCCTGCGGACGCTGCCGCTCGATTACCGGATCGTGCGCCCGGCGCTCGTCTACGGCGCTTCCGGCACGTCGGCACGGTTCTTCCGGATGCTCGCGAGCCTGCCCGTGCACGCATTGCCGGCGGGCGGCCATCAGCGGCTGCGCCCCGTGCACATCGACGATCTCGCCGAACTCGTCGCGCGGCTCGTCGATGCGCCGGCGGCCGGCAATCCGGTCATCGACGCGGTCGGCAGCGACGAAGTCGAGTATCGCGAGATGCTGAGCGTCTATCGCGCCGCGCTGGGCTTCCCGCAGGCGGCGCGCATCGCGCTGCCGGGCCCGCTGGTCGGGGCGGCGGCCGCGCTGCTCGGCGCGCTGCCGGGCGCGATGCTGACCCGCGACACGTGGACGATGCTGCGCGGCGGCAACACCGGCGATCCCGCGGCGCTCGCGGCCGTGCTCGGCCGGCCGCCGCGCGGGCTGCGGCATTTCATCGGCGCGGACGCGCCCGCACTGCGCCGCGACGCGCTCGCGATGTGGCGGCGGCCGCTGCTGCTGGGCGCGCTCGCGATCGTCTGGATCTGGACGGCCATCGTCAGCGCGTTCATCCATCCGCGGCACGACAGCCTCGCGATGCTCGCCCGCGCGCACCTGACCGGGCTGCCCGCGCTGATCGCGCTCTACGCGGCCAGCGCGCTGGACTTCGCGTTCGGCGTGGCGACCGTCGTCGCGCCGTCCCGCCGGCTGTGGGCCGCGCAAGGCGCGCTGATCGTCGCGTATTCGGCCGTCATCGCGGTCACGATGCCCGGCCTGCTCGCCGAGCCGTTCGGCCCCGTGCTCAAGAACGTGCCGATTCTGGCGATCTTGTTGATCCTCTTTTCAGAAGAACACGCATGAACACCTATCTCGTGATCAAGACGCTGCATATCCTGTCCTCGGTGCTGATGGTCGGCACGGGTTTCGGCACCGCGTTCTACCTGTTCTTCGCGAACCGCACGCGCTCGGTGCCGGCGATTGCCGCCGTGTCGCGCCTCGTCGTGCGCGCGGACTGGTGGTTCACGACGCCGGCCGTGCTGTTCCAGCCCGCATCCGGGCTGTGGCTCGCGCATACGGCCGGCTGGCCGTGGACGACGCCGTGGCTGGTCGCGTCGATCGTGCTGTATGCGGTCGCGGGCGCGTGCTGGCTGCCGGTCGTATGGCTGCAGATCGAACTGGCCGCGATGGCGAAGCTCGCGCATGCGAACGGCGATGCCGCGCTGCCGGAACGGTACTGGCGCTATGCGAAGCGCTGGGAGCTGCTCGGCTATCCGGCGTTCTTCGCGATGCTGAGCGTTTATTTCCTGATGGTGCTCAAGCCGATGTGAGCGAGGCAGCGCGGCCTGAAACGGCGATTTCGCCTGACGCGCTGTCGATTCTCGCGGGCTCGTGTATAACTTCGACGGGAGCGCGTCCGGGCCGTGTCGCGCCTCCCGAACGCTTCGCATTCGACCTCACAAGGAGCCTGCATGCTGCACATCCTCGGCAAGATCCCGTCCATCAACGTCCGCAAGGTGCTGTGGCTGTGCACCGAACTGAACCTGCCGTTCGAACAGGAAGACTGGGGCGCGGGCTTTCGCACGACCAACGACCCGGCCTACCTCGCGCTGAATCCGAACGGCCTCGTGCCGGTCATCAAGGACGACGACTTCGTGTTGTGGGAGTCGAACACGATCATCCGCTATCTCGCGAACCGCTATGGCGGCGACGCGCTCTATCCGGCCGAGCCGCAGGCGCGCGCGCGGGTCGATCAGTGGATCGACTGGCAGGGCACGGACCTGAACCGCTCGTGGGTCGGCGCGTTCCTCGGCCTCGTGCGCAAGTCGCCCGATCACCAGGACCCGGCGGCGATCGCGCAGTCGATCGCGGGCTGGACGAAGCACATGCAGATACTGAACGCGCAGCTCGAAGCGACCGGCGCGTTCGTGGCCGGCGATCGCTTCACGCTCGCGGACATTCCGATCGGCCTGTCGGTGAACCGCTGGTTCGGCACGCCGTTCGAGCATCCGGATTTCCCGGCAGTGAAGCGCTACATCGAGCGCCTGGCGACGCGCGAAGGTTTCCAGCAGTACGCGGGCAGCGCGAACCCGTAACGCATCGCATGTCGCGCGCGGCGCGGCGGCGTGATTTGCCGCCGCAGCGCCGCCGCGCCGCGGCCGTCACGAGCCCGATGCCGGTACGGCCTCGAGCACGCGCGCGAGAAACGCCTCGTGATTCCAAGCGGATTCCGGCCGCGACAGCCCGAGCCGCACGACCACCAGCTCGCGACTCGGCACCACGCTCACGAACTGGCCTTCGTGGCCGACCGCATGAAACGCGTCGACGGGCAGCGGGCTCGCGTGCGCATCGCGATCGTTGAACGGCTCCGGCACCTTCACCCACAGATGCGCGCCGAATTCCTGGCGCGTCGACAGCGGCGTCGCGCGCGTCAGGTAGCGCACCCAGCCTTGCGGCAGCAGCCGCTGCCCGTTCCACACCCCGTCCTGCCGCAGAAGCTCCCCGAAGCGCGCCCAGTCGCGCGCGCTCGCATACATGAACGACGCGCTGCCGAGCGTGCCGGCCGCATCGGGCTCGAACACCGCGCTGCGCATGCCGAGCGGCGCGAACAGCGCGCGGCGCGGAAACGCGAGGTAGTCGCCTTCGCTGCCGCCCATCGCCTCGCGCATCACGCGCGCGACGATCGCGCTCGTGCCGCTCGAGTAGTACCACTGCGTGCCGGGCTGCGCGGCGAGCGGCATGGCCGACGCGAAACGCGCGGTGTCCGGCTGCGTGAACAGCATCACGGCGACGTCGGACAGCGGGTCGTCGTAGTCCTCGTTGAATTGCAGGCCGCTCGTCATCCGCAGCAGCTCGTCGAGCGTAATCGCCGCGCGCAGGTCGCCGCTGTCGCGCCATTCGGGCAGCAGCGCCGACGCGTCCGGCGACAGCTTGTGCTGCGCGACGAGCATGCCGGCCAGCGCGGCCGTCACGGTCTTCGTCATCGACCAGCCGGGCAGCGGCGTGTCGGCCGCGAAGCCGGGTGCATAGCGTTCGGCGATCACCTGGCCGCGCCACATCACGACGACCGCGCGGGTGCGCCGCGGTCGCGCCGGGTCGGGTTCGTCGAACGCGCGGTCGAGCGCGGCCTGCAGCTTGCGTGCGTCGATGCCGGCGGGCGGTGCGGCCGGCGCCGCTTCGTGCGTGGGCGGCGGATCGGTGGCGGGCGGCAGCGCGGCCGGCAGCCCGCCGGGCGACGGTCCGAGCGCGAGCGTGCAGCCGAGCCCGGGCCGGAAGTCCGCCTCGCGTTGCGCGAACCCGGCGAAGGTCGCGACGGCACGATGATGCTCGGGATCGATCGACGGACGCACCAGCTTCAGCAGCGGATGCACGCCGGCCATGATGTCGACGTCGATCACCGACGCGGCCGGACGGCCCGACACGAACACGCCCGAACACAGCGCCTTCGCGGCATAGCCCGTCGCGATGGGCGCGAGCCGCGACAGCATGTAGCCGGTGTAGCCGGCCGCGGCGACGAGCGCGACGGCGGCACCGCGCAGGATCAGCGATTTGAAGGGGATCGTCATGCGCGAGCGTCCTCGGTGGCGTGCCGGCCGGCAACGATGGCAACGATCCGGCAGTGTCGCAGGTTCGCGCGAGCGGTGGCAATCGTGGGGGCGGGTGACGCCGGGCGGCGTCGGTCAGGCGGCATGGTGCCCGGCGTCTGCGAATCGCATGTGTCGATCGCGCAGGTTCGAACGGGCCGCACGCGGCCCGTTCGCGGGATGCGTCATTGTGCGTTGCCGTTGTCCGAACGCAGTGTCCAGACCGTCGCGGTATTCGTGTTGTCGTCGACGGCCGCGAATTCCGGCTGGCCTTTGCTGCCGCGCCCGAACGCGAGCCCGAATGCCGCGCCCGGCACGGTATCGACCTGCATCTGCGCGACGAAGCGCCCGTCCACCGTGAATTCAACGATCTCGCTCGGTTGCAGCGGGTCGGGGTTGACCGCGTCGCCGTTCGCGGTCACGAGATGGCCGTTCGGCGCGAGCGCCAGCGCGAGCGGGCCGTGCAGGTGAGCCGCATCGAAGTAGATCATCCGTCCGACGCCGCTGTTGCGATTCGTCGTCGCGGCATTCTGGATCGCGAACACCGCGTTGTCGCCGGTCGAGGCGACATACAGGACGTCGATGTCGGGATCGTACGCGAGGCCGGTCGGGCCGACGACGAGCGCAGCGGGATCGGTCCGGTTCACGTAGCCCGATGCGATGATCTGCGAGCCCGGCAGCATCCTGACGCCGTCGCTGCCGATCATCAGCTCGATCCGTGCGACCGTCCCGTTCAGCACGTTCGACACGAACGCGGTCACGCGCTGGCCGCGGTCGATCACGGTCATGTCCCACGGTCCGTCGAGCAGTGTGCTGCTCGACAGTTGCGTGACGAGATTGCCTTGCGGACCGATGACGAGCAGCGAGCCCGGGGGGACCACGGTCTTGCCGTCCGGCGCCGGCACGTTGCCGACCAGCACGAAGCCGCTGCGCAGCACCGCGAGCGCGGTCGTCAGGCCGACATTGCTGCCCTGGAAGAACGTTGCCGGCGTCTTGCCGGGCGACAGCTTGACGACCGTCGTGCCGGTGCCTTGCGTGTTCGATGCCGCGTTGAAGTTGGATACGACGACGTCGCCCGGTTTCAGCGTGCTCCAGCTCGGCACGCCGCGCGGCACGAACGCGATGCCGTACGGATTGACGTCGCCGTTGGCGGGCACGGTCGACGCCGTGACCGACGAGACCGGCAGGATCGAATTGCCGCCGCCGGCCCACGCGAAAGCCGACGACAACGCGATCAGTCCCGCGCCGCAAGCCGCGCGGCATAGCGTGCGCGCCATCGTGCGGCAGGCGTGGGCGAGGATCGGCGGATGAACGGCAAACACGGGCGGGGCGGGCGAACGACAGGAGGGGAGAGGGTCCATGGCATGACTCCGGTTGATGATCGCGAGCAGTCATCCCGGCTGCCGGCCTGCGCAGCGCGCGGATGTCCGGCGCGGATCCGCGGTCCTGACGTGCGAGTCCGCACTCGAAATAAACGGATCGCGACGGCCGGATATTCCATCCGGCGACGGGCATTGCACGCGAGTCGGCGCGCATTGTTCGCCGCCATGGCGACACGGCCTGACAAGTTGAAATCCGGACCGCCGTCGGCCGATAATCGTCCGGCATCGTTCCCAGTCAAACCGCAATCGCAAACATCGGAAAACGCCCATGTCCTACGACAACAACAACCCGTTCGCCCGAATCCTGCGCGGCGAACTGCCGTGCGTGAAGGTCGCCGAAGACGACGCGACCCTCGCGATCATGGATCTCATGCCGCAGGCCGACGGTCACGTGCTCGTGATCCCGAAGGAGCCGGCCGCGCAGATCTTCGAGCTGTCCGGCGACGCGGCCGCGGCCGGTATCCGCATGACGCAGCGCGTCGCGGCGGCCGTGCGCGCGGCGCTCGGGCCGGACGGCGTGTTCATCGGCCAGTTCAACGGCGCGGCGGCGGGCCAGACGGTCCCGCACGTGCATTTCCACGTGATTCCGCGCTGGGAAGGCGTCGAGCTGCGGATGCACGCGCGCGACATCGCCGATGCGGCGACGCTCGAATCGATCGCGGAGCGGATCCGCGCGCGTTTCGTGTAACGCGCAGACGGCGCGTGGTTCGGGCGGCGCCAGCGGGCGCGTGCCGCGACGCCGTGCGCGCCTGTTTCAGCGGTCACACCACGTAACACGTGTAACCGCTCGCGAAACGTGTCCCGGTGGCCCCGGCGCTAGACTCCGCGCATTGCCGCATCGAGCGACGGGAAGGGCCGGTTGTCTCTTCCGCGCCGGCCGTCGCAGGCTGCGACGGCGCGGTTTTCGCGAGATGCAACGTGCCCTCTTCGCCGGGAATCGAGTCATGTACAAAATCCTCATCACGTTTGCGCTGATCGGCGGCCTGTCCGGCTGCTATGTCGCGCCGCCTTACGGCTACTACGCGCCCGCGCCGGCCTACTACGGCTATGCGCCGGCCTATTACGCACCGCCCGTCAGCGTCGGCATCGGCGGCAACTTCCGCATTCGCTGACCGGGCGGCAGGCGCGGGCGCCGCCCGCACGTCGAGCGGCCCCGTCGTTCGACGCTTGGCCGCCGCTTCCCGCACGGACGACTCGCGCGCCGCATGACGGCGCGCGTGCGCATGGCCCGCCCGGGTTCCTATACTTCACAGGAAAGCCCACTCCGGCGAGGCAGCCATGGCCGTTACGCGCAAGGTCGCAATCGTGGCGAGCGTCTCCACGCTCGTCTATCTCGGGCTCGCCGTGCTCGGCATCGGCGGGTTCGCCGCCTTCTTCTCGCATCCGCAACTGACCGTCATTGCCGTCGCGACGCTCGCGCTGGCCGTCGCCGCGTTGTTCACCGAAGGCAACCTGAGCGCCGGCGAACGCGAGAACCGCGACAACCGCTGGGTGCTCGCGGCCTTTGCGGCCAGCGGGTTCCTGCTCGCATACCTGCCCGCGCTGACCGACCGGCTCGACGTATGGACCTTCGGCGGCGACACGGTGCGCTGGACCGGCGTCGTGCTGTACGTCGCGGGCGGCGTGCTGCGCATCTGGCCCGTGTTCGTGCTCGGCAAGCGCTTCAGCGGGCTCGTCGCGATCCAGCCGGGCCACACGCTGGTGACGGACGGTATCTATCGGAGAATTCGCAACCCGAGCTATCTCGGCCTGCTCGTCAATGCGGCCGGCTGGGCGTGCGCGTTCCGCTCGGGCATCGGGCTGCTGCTCGTCGCGTTGACGATGATCCCGCTGGTCGCCCGCATCCGTTCCGAGGAAGCGTTGCTGCGCGCGCAATTCGGCGCCGAATACGACGCGTACTGCGCGCGCACGTGGCGGCTGTTGCCGGGCGTGTACTGACCCTCGTTCGTCCTGGATGGCCCGGTCGATCCCGGCCGGCTCGTGGCGCACCCGCGATGTGTTGCCACGTGTGTCCGAACCCGCGCGACGGGCGCTTCCGGCACCTCCTTCGAGTGCGGCCGGCCCACGGCCGGAGCCCGTACCGGCGGGCTTTGCAGGCGGTTTTCGGCAACCTTTTCCGGTCCCGTTGCGGTAAACAACTTGTTACCAGAATGTCGACGGCAAGGGGGCGCGACCGATGCTATTCTTCGCCGCAAGCTCATTGAAATGAATTGGTCCGGGATTCGGCACAATGCCGGCATCGACGTCGATCGATTCAGATCGTCGTAACGAGCGGACCTTTAATAACCAGATTGCGAACAAGGAAGAATACGGGAATGTGGAAGAAAATCGCCCCCACTCTCGTCGTCGCCGTGCTGACCGGCGCGACCGCACTGCCGGCAATGGCCGGTGACATGAACAACGCGCTTGGCGGCGCGCTCGGCGGGGTTGCCGGCGCAGCGGTCGGCGGCGCGGTCGGCGGCAGCACGGGCTCCGTGATCGGCGGCGCGATCGGCGGCGGCGCGGGTGGTGCCGTGACGTCGAACCGTCGCGAACGCACCGGCGCGATCATCGGCGGCGCACTCGGCGGCGGCGCGGGTACCGCGGCCGGCAACGCGATGGGCGGCCGCACGGGCGGCCTGCTGGGCGCAGCCGTCGGCGGCGGCGCCGGCGCGGCGCTCGGCGGCAACCTGTCGCGCAACTCGTACGACCGCGGCGACTATGGCGATCGCGGCCATCGTCACCGCAAGCATCGCCATCACCGCGACTGGGACTGATCCCCGCGGGCGCGGCACGGTGCGCGGTTCGCGCACCGGCGCGCCCGACGCGGTGGCACCCTCCGACAGCCGGCCCGGCAGCTTCAGCCGGGCGGCCGTCGCCGGCAAGACCGGCACCTTCTCCCCTTCGGCAGTTCATGCCCAGCCTCGTTCGACGGGTTGGCGCCTCTCTCCCGCCTGACTTTTCCCGCTTGTAGACGGCATCTTCCGTTGCATCGACATGCAGCCGGGCAGGTTCGGCCGACCCCGTTTCGATATTGCTGATCGACGCGCTGGCGTCCGGTCATCAGGATTTCCCTCATGCGCCGACGCATCCGCGACACGCGTTCGCCGACCGTCGCGCACCGCGGCGGGTAGTGGGAAATCGAATGGATGGCATCGCAACATTTAATTGGTCGATCAGGATCGACTTCGCTATCGTCAACGCTGCCCGCGTACGGAATCGAACCGTGCCGTCCCCCGTGCCCCGCCGCATCACCCCGAGTGTCCGCGGCCCGGCCGCCGGACCCGCAAGCATGGGGCGCCCCGCCCGCTGAACCGGGCGGACCCGTCGCGAAGCCTGGCCGACCGAACGAAGGCGCCCGCGCTTTCAAGCCACCCCGGCAACGATGTCCCGCCGCCGCATGCGTGCCCCACGCGCGTGCCGCGCCTGCCGTTGCGACCCGGGGCCGGACCAACCCATTGCCTGGATGCTTTATGTCTAAGACAACGTATTACGCGCCGCATGGCGGCCACCCGCCGCAGACCGATCTGCTGACCGATCGCGCGATGTTCACCGAGGCGTATGCGGTCATTCCGAAGGGAGTGATGCGCGACATCGTCACGAGCTGGCTGCCGTTCTGGACCAACACGCGCCTGTGGGTGATCGCGCGTCCGCTGTCGGGTTTCGCCGAAACCTTCTCGCAGTACATCGTCGAAGTGAACCCGGGCGGCGGCAGCGACAAGCCCGAGCAGGACAAGAACGCCGAAGCCGTGCTGTTCGTCGTCGAGGGCGAGGCCGAGCTGACGCTGCAGGGCAAGCAGCACACGCTGAAGCCGGGCGGCTACGCGTTCATTCCGCCGGGCGCCGACTGGACGCTGCACAACGTCAGCGATGCCGCCGTGCGTTTCCACTGGATCCGCAAGCACTACCAGGTCGTCGACGGCATTCCGCTGCCGGAAGCGTTCGTGACCAACGAGCAGGACGTCGAGCCGATCCCGATGCCGGGCACCAACGGCGCGTGGGTGACGACGCGCTTCGTCGACATGAGCGACATGCGTCACGACATGCATGTGAACATCGTGACCTTCGAGCCGGGCGGCGTGATTCCGTTCGCCGAGACGCACGTGATGGAGCACGGCCTGTACGTGCTCGAAGGCAAGGCCGTCTATCGCCTGAACCAGGACTGGGTCGAGGTGGAAGCGGGCGACTTCATGTGGCTGCGCGCGTTCTGTCCGCAGGCTTGCTATTCGGGTGGCCCCGGCCGCTTCCGTTACCTGCTGTACAAGGATGTGAACCGTCACATGAACCTGACGCTGAATCCGGCGCGTTAACGCGCCACCGCGCAAGTCGGATACGAAAGCCCGCCGGTGCAAGCCGGCGGTTTTTTTCATTGTGACCTGTGACCCGTCCGGAAACAGATTGACACGTTTTGCGGACGCGAAGAAGCGCCGGATGGAGCAAGGAATCGAGCGGAAGCAGAGTCGATCGCTAAACCGAAATCAGGCCCGCTACCGCGTGGCCTCTATTACATTGTCGACAGACAGACTGGCGGTCGCTTGGGACGGCTCCATGATTTTGCGCGCACGGCGCAACGGTTCCGATTCCGGGCACCGCCATCAAGGCATATGGAATCGTCGAGGTCAGGTAATGAAAGCGGTCCGCTTCAGCATCAATTTTCTTGTAACGGGCGCTCTTGGCGCGCTGCTCGCGCGCTGGTTCGTCCGACTTCCAATCGAGACGTCGATTCCGTCAACCATCGAATCGGTGATGGCGCTTTTCGGAGTCGACACGATCGCACATGCCGATGATGTTGAAGGAGTCGGGCTCCTTCTCGTTCTCGGTGTTTGCCTTGGGATCGCGGGTCTGATCGTATGGGGTGTGAATCGGTTGATGCGGCGATCGACGCGCCCCGGTTGACCGATGACATTCGCACGAGTCAACTCGCCGATCTGACGCTGACATTTTTTCGGGCCACGCGATGCGATGCGGCCGGCGCGGCAGTGTGCTCGTGCACTACAGACCCAGCGCGTTCGCGGCCAGCCTCGCGACCTCCAGCCTCGTATCGGGCGGCAGTTCGTCGTCCATCAGCCATACCGCCGACAAGCCCGACCACGCGAGAATCCATTGCAGCAACCGCCGCCGGTCGAGCTGTGCGGCATCCGCAACGAGCACGACGCGACGCTCGAAGCGCGCGGGATCCACAGCGATCTCGTGCGCGGGATTGCAGAACAGGTTCGCGTAGTCGAACGCGCGATCGCCACGCAGCCCCTTCGGGTCGATCGCCAGCCAGCCGCGATCGCCGAAATACAGCAGGTTGCCGTGATGGATGTCGCCGTGCAGCACGACGTCATCGACGGGCGGCACGGCCAGCAGCCGGTGCGCCGTCTCGGCCGAACGCCGCAGCACGTCGTCGTCCGTGTCGTGCGACAGCAGCGCGTGGAACCAGTCGGGCAGCGGCACGACCGCGGGCGGAGCCGGTGCGCGATGCGCATGCAGCCGCGCGACCACGCGGCATGCGATCCGGATCGCGTCGTCATCGTGTCCCGCGGCGGACAGGCCGGTGAGCGTCGGCGCCGGCTGCGCGCGTTCGAGCAGCACCGCGTCGCTGTCGTGCAGCCACACGCGCGCGGCGCCATCCCCGTTCCACCAGGTCATCAGCGCATTGCCGCGACGCTCTTCGTCGCAGGTCGCGACTTTCAGCATTGCCGGCCGTGTGCGCCAGACGACCGGCAACAGGCCGCCGCTCGCGGTCAGGATCGGGCCGCCGTCGGGAATGAGGTCCCACAGGTCGAGGTATCGATCGAACATCCGACGATGGTACAAGCGAACCGGCTCGCGCGCCCGGTGCGCTCGGCCGTGACGACATGCCACAGGTCCGCATGCACCGCGCGAGCGGCTCCGGCGCGCTTTCCTAAATAAAATTTAGCCAGCCAAACTTTGGCTGAAGAATGTTCCGGTTTCGCGCCATCCCTTCGACAATGCGCGCCTTTCGCGACGATCGGCGCCGCTCGCGCGCCGGCCGTCGCGGCACTGAAGAAGGAGCCCGACATGACCGACCCCACCGCCAACCCATCGCCGCCGTCCGCACCGCCACGCCGCCCGCGAGCATGGCGCATGCTCGCGGGCGCGCTGCTCGGCCTGACGCTCGCGAGCGCGGGCATCGGCGCATGGACGATTCACCGCATCTGGACGCAACTGCCGTCCGTCGAACATCTGGCCGCCTACCGTCCCGCGCTGCCGCTGCGGATTTTCTCGCGCGACGGCGACCTGTTGGCCGAGTACGGCGTCGAGCGCCGTGAGTTCGTGCCGCTCGAACGCATTCCGCCGCTGATGCGCCACGCGCTGCTCGCGGCCGAGGACGCGAAGTTCTACCAGCACGGCGCGATCGACGTCGGCGGCCTCGCGCGCGCGACCTTCGCGAACGTCGTGACCGGGCAGCCGGGGCAGGGCGGCAGCACGATCACGATGCAGGTCGCGCGCAATTTCTACCTGACGCGCGACAAGGTGCTGAGCCGCAAGCTTGCCGAGATCCTGATGGCCATCAAGCTGGAGCGCGAATACGGCAAGGACAAGCTGCTCGATCTGTACATGAACCAGATCTATCTCGGCGAGCGCGCGTACGGTTTCGCGGCGGCCGCGAACGTGTATTTCGGCAAGCCGCTCGACGCGCTGAGCGCGGGCGAGGCGGCCGTGCTCGCCGGATTGCCGAAGGCGCCGTCCGCGTTCAACCCAGTCGTCAATCCGGCGCGCGCGACCGCGCGGCGCAACTACGTGCTCGGCCGCATGCATGCGCTCGGCGAACTCGACGAGGCGACCTATCGCGCGGCGCTCGACCTGCCGATCGTGCTGGCGACCACGCCGCCGCCCGGCATCGTCGCGGCGCCGTACGTCGCGGAGCGCGCGCGCCGGATGATGGTCGAGCGCTTTCACGACGACGCCTATACGCTCGGCCTCGACGTGACGACGACGATCTCGATGCGCGACCAGCGCGCGGCCGAGGCCGCGCTCGGGCGTACGCTGCGCCGCCAGCCCGGCAAGCGCGATGCGCGCAACGGGCTCGAAGGCGCGCTCGTGTCGCTGGATGCGGCGACGGGCGACATGCTCGCGCTCGTCGGCGGCGCGGATTTCGGCCGCAACGTGTTCGACCATGCATTGCAGGCGTATCGCCAGCCGGGGTCGAGCTTCAAGCCGTTCGTCTATTCGGCGGCGCTGGAGAAGGGCTACTTCCCGGGCGTGCTGGTCGACGATACGCAGCGCACGCTCACGCATGCGGAAACCGGCGCGCGGCCGTGGCGTCCGCGCAATTTCGGCAACCGCTACGAGGGCTTCATCCCGGTGCGGCGCGGGCTCGTGCGCTCGAAGAACCTCGTCGCGGTCAACCTGATGCAGGCGGCCGACGCGCGCTACGTGCAGCAGCATGCGGTGGGCTTCGGTTTCGACGCGCGGCGCAATCCGGCGTCGCTGCCGCTCGCGCTCGGCGCGGGCGCCGTGACGCCGCTCGAACTCGCGAGCGCGTACGGCGTGTTCGCGAACGGCGGGATGCGGATGGTGCCGCGGCTGATCCTGTCGGTGAAGCAGCGTCATGGCGGTGCGATGTACGAGGCGACGACGCCTGAAGGCACGCGCGTCGTGTCGGCGCGCAATGCGTTCGTGATGGACAGCATGCTGCGCGACGTCGTGCGGGCCGGCACCGCGCGCGGCGCGCTCGCGCTGCGCCGCGACGACGCGGCCGGCAAGACGGGCACGTCGAACGGCTCGAAGGACGCGTGGTTCGCCGGCTATTCGTCGGGCATCGTCGCGGTCGCGTGGCTCGGCTACGACACGCCGCGCACGATGGGGCGCGCGACCGGCGCGACGCTCGCGCTGCCGGTCTGGCTCGACTACATGAAGACGGCCGTCGACGGACGCACGCCGGTCGATGCGACGCCGCCGCAGGACGTCGCGCTCGTCGACGGCGATTTCGTGTACGCCGAATACACGCGCGGCACCTGCACCGCCGACATGCCGCCGTTCATCCGCAGCCGTTTTGCCTGTGGCGGTGCGTCGGCGTCCGATGCGCCGGACGGGCGCGGCATGCCCGGCGAGCCGACGCCGGCCGCCGTCGACGCGGCCGAGCGCGAACGCGTGCTCGACCTGTTCCGTACCGAAGACTGAGGCGCGCGATGCATACGCTTTATCTGATCGCGATCGTCGCGGAGGCGATGTCGGGCGCGCTGATGGGCATGCGGCGCGGGATGGACCGCTTCGGGCTCGCGCTCGTCGGCGCGGTCACGGCGCTTGGCGGCGGCACCGTGCGCGACGTGCTGCTCGGCCACTATCCGCTCGGCTGGATCGCGCATCCCGAGTACCTCGTGATCACGCTCGCCGCGGCGACCGTCGCGTCGTGGGCCGCGCGGCACGTCGCGCGCATGAAGACGCTGTTCGTCACCGTCGACGCGATCGGCCTCGCGGCGTTCACGATCATCGGCTGCGACATCGGCGCGTCGACGGGCACCGCGCCGATCATCGTCGTGCTGGCCGGTGCGATCACCGGCGTGTGCGGCGGGATGCTGCGCGACCTGCTGTGCAACGAGATGCCGCTGATCCTGCGCGAGGAACTGTATGCGAGCGTCGCGTTCTTCACGGGTACGCTGTACGTTGGGATCCAGCATCTCGGCATCGACGCGGGGTTCGCGACGGCGGTTGCGCTGGCGGCGGGCTTCGCGATGCGGATGCTGGCCGTACGGCTCGGGTGGAAGATGCGCACGTTCGGTGTCGCGGACGTCGAGCGTTGAGCGTTGAGCGAGGGTGCCGCGCGGACGCGACGATACGCGTGTTCTACGTCGGCACCATGAGCGGCGGCGCCCCGTCACCCGTTTCCACCATCCTCACGGCGAACCCGTAGCACTGCGCGATATGGCTGGACGACGTGTTCTACGCCGGCACCATGAGCGGCGGCGCCCCGTCGCCCGTTTCCACCATCCTCACGGCGAATCCGTAGCACTGCGCGATATGGCCGGGCGTCATCACGTCGCGCGGCGCACCCTGCGCGACGATCGTGCCGTCCGCGAGCATCGCGATCGTATCCGCGTGCCGCGCGGCGAGGTTCGGATCGTGGACGATCGCGAGCACGCCGAGCCGCCACTCGCGCGCGACCGTGCGCACGGTATCGAGTAGCCGGTGCTGGTGCGCGAGATCGAGCGCGGCGGTCGGCTCGTCGAGCAGCAGGTAGCGTGGGCCCGGCTCCGCGTCGTCGTCCGGCCACAACTGCGCGAGCACACGCGCGAACTGCACGCGTGCGAGCTCGCCGCCCGACAGCGTCGTCACGTCGCGGCCGACGAGCGCGTCGGCGCCCGCGCGTTCGAGCGCCTGCCATGCGATGTCGCGATCGCGATGCGCGATCACGTGCCGCGCGCCGCCGCGCCGCGCATGCGGATAGCGGCCGAGCAGCACGATTTCGTCGACGCTGAACGGAAACGCCGGTTGCGCGGCCTGCGGCAGCACGGCGCGCAGGCACGCGAGCCGCGCCGCGTCGATGTGCGCGAGCGGTTCGCCGTTCAGCGTGATGTCGCCGGTCACGCGCACGCCGTTCGGCGCGACGCTGCCGGTCAGTTCGCCCGCCAGGGTCTTCAGCAGCGTGCTCTTGCCCGCGCCGTTGCGGCCGAGCAGCGCGGTCACGCGGCCGGGTTCGATCGACAGTGACAGGTCGTGCAGAACGGCGCGGTGCCGGCGGGCGACGTCGAGATGATGGGCAGTCAGCATGATGGGTGCATGAAGGATCAGCCGCCGAGCGCGCCGCGGCTTTTCCACAGCAGCGCGAGAAAGAACGGCGCGCCGAGCAGTGCGGTGAGCACGCCGAGCGGAATCTCGGCGGGCGCGGCGACGGTACGCGCGGCGAGATCGGCGGCGAGTGTCAGCAGCGCGCCGAGCAATGCGGCGCCGGGCAGCACGACGCGCTGGTCGGGGCCGCACGCGAGGCGCACGCAGTGCGGCGCGACGAGGCCGATGAAACCGATGATGCCCGCGCACGACACGAGCGCGCCGACCGCGAGCGCGACCGCGACGAGCACGCGCCGCTTGAGCCGCTGCACGGGCACGCCGAGGTGCAGCGCCTCGGTTTCGCCGAGCTGCAATGCGTTGAGCGCGTCACGGTCGCGCGCGAGCAGCACGCAGCCGATCGCGACGCACGGCGCGACGGCCGCCAGCGCGGACCATTGCGCGCCGCCCAGGCTGCCGAGGCTCCAAAACGTCAGCGAACGTAACTGCGCGTCGTCGGCGACGAACGTGAGCAGGCCGATCGCCGCGCCGACCAGCGCGTTGATCGCGATGCCGGCGAGCAGCAGCAGCGGCAGCGCGAGCCGGCCGCGCGACGCGGCGAGCCGGTAGACGAGCGCCGCGACCGCGAGCGCGCCGGCGAACGCGGCGACGGGCAGCACGGCCGCGCTCGCGTGCGCGGCGAACAGCGCGGGGCCGAGCACGATCGTCGTCGTTGCGCCGAGCGCCGCGCCGCTCGACACGCCGACGAGCCCCGGGTCGGCGAGCGGATTGCGGAACAGTGCCTGCATCGCGGCGCCGGCCGCGCCGAAGCCGCCGCCGACCAGCAGCGCGAGCACGACGCGCGGCGCGCGGATGTCGAACAGCACCGCGCGCGCCTGCCGGGCGGCCGGGTCGCCGCTCAGCGCGGCCCACGCTTCCGCGAACGGAATGCGGTACGCGCCCACGCACAGCGCGATGACGGACATGACACACACGAGCGCGGCCAGCGCGGCCAGCGCGAACGGTACGAGGCGGCGCGACGCGCCGACGCGCGCGGCGCCGGCACGCGATACGTGCGACCGCGCGGGGAAAGGCGAAGCATGAACAGGCATCGGGACGCTCCGGAATCAGGCGAGCGCATCCGACAGGCGCCGGTGCAGGGTCGTGACGGCGAGCGGCAGGCGCGGACCGAAGCCGAGCAGGAACAGTGCATCGAGCGACACGACGCGCCGCGCGCGGCCGGCCGGCGTCGCGCCGAAGCCTGGCGCGGCGAGCAGCGCGGCGCGGCCGCCGACCGCCGCGAGCCCTTCGTCGGAGATCAGCACGATGTCGGGGGCGGCGGCGGCCAGCGCCTCGGTCGTCAGCGGCTTGTAGTGATCGAAACCCTGCATCGCATTGCGCGCGCCCGCGTAGCGGAGCATCGCGTCGGCGGCCGTGCGCTGGCCGGCGACGAGTGCCTGGTTGCCGGTATGGTTCAGCACGAACAGCACGCGCGGCGGCTGCGCGCCGTCCGGCACGCGCGCGGCGACCGCGTCGCGCGCGGCTTGCCAGTCCCGATCGAAGCGTTGCAGCAGCGCGGTGCCCGCGTCGCGCACGTTGAGCGCTTGCGCGACGCCGGTGATCTTCGCGCGCACCGAATCGACGTCGTGCCGCTCGTCGAACGTCGTGACCGCGACGCCCGCGCTTCTCGCCTGCGCGATCGCGGCGGGCGGGCCGGCCTCCGCCGACGCGAGCACGAGATCGGGCCGTAGCGACAGCAGCCCCTCGGCCGACAGCGCGCGCTGGTAGCCGACCTTCGGCAGGCGCTTCGCGGCGTCCGGGTACGTGCAGGTCGTGTCGGTGCCGACGAGCCGGTAACCGCGCGCGTCGGCGCCGCCGAGCGCGAACGCGGTTTCCGCGAGCGCGCCGCCGATCACGACGACGCGCTTCGGCCCGGCCTGCGCGAGCGCGCGCACCGGCAGAGCGCCCGCGAGCGCACCGGCCACCGCGCTCGCGAGCACGACGCGGCGTCGCGGCTGGAACGATCGCGCGCTCACCGCGCGTCTCCGCGTGCCGCCGACGGCAGTGTCGCGACGAGCGCGCGCCAGTCGTCGCGTTCGACCTTGCCGGGCTTGCGTTCGCCGAACAGCAGCGCGACATGGTCGCCCTGGCGATCGAAAAGTTCGAGCGACGTGACGATGCCGTCGCTCGTCGGCTTCTTCACGACCCACGCGGCGGCGATCAGGTCCTCGCGCACGTGCAGGTTGAAGCCCGGGTCGAGCACGTTGATCCATGCGCCGACCTCGCGCACGTTCGCGACGGGGCCCGTGTGGATCTGGATCATCCCTGCATTGCCGACGAACACCATGATCGGCTGGCCGCTGCTCGCGGCCCGTTCGAGCACGTGACGCAGCGCGCGCGTCGCCTCGACCGGATACGCGTACCGCGGCTCGGCGAGGCGCAGCGCCTGCATGCGGCTCACGCCGAAGCGCTGCGTGATGCCGAAGAACTGGTGCGTGTCGGTCATCGCGTCCCATGCGGCGCGAAAGCCCGCGACGTCGATCCCGGTATCGGCACGCTCGGGCGTTTTCGGTGCGGCCGGCACGACGTCGAGCCCCGGCTCGTGCGACGGCGCGCGCCAGCGTTCGACGAACGCGTCGTACGCCGCGTGATCGCTGTGCGCGCGCAGGTAGACCTTGTGGATCGCATGACCCTGCGCGTCGAAGAACTGCAAACTCTTCAGCGGACCGTGCGCGGTCTCGTCGTGCACCGCGAACGCGGACGCCCAGTGACGGTAGAAGATGCGCAGGTCGATGTCGCCGAGCGCGAGGCCGACCGGGCCGTCGTGGCTCATCTGCGCATATTCGCCGTCCTTCTCGTGGACGGCCGTGTCGTTGCGCGTGAGCGCCATCACGCGACCGAGGCGCGGCATTTCCTCGAACATCGCCGGAAAGCGCGCGTCGAGCCGCACCACGTGCTCGCCGACGAACGCGGCGAGCGCCTCGCCTTCGCTGACGCCGAGCGCCTGCGCGACGTCGCGGTTGCGCAGCTGGCGCTCGGCCTTGAGCTTGACGAATGCGTCGCGCAACGCAGCGGACGCGCGGGCCGGCGTGGCCGGCTGGCCGGGAAGGGCGGAATGCATCATGTCGGACTCCTTCGAGTAACGGTTGGGCAGGAACGCGCGATCGCGCGCATCAGAAATCCACTTTCATGCTGACGGCGACGGTGCGTCCGGACGACGTATACGCGTCGAGCACCTGCGAATCGGCGGCGATGCCGCGCACGTCCGACCAGTTCCAGTATTTGCGGTCGAACAGGTTGCGGATGCCGATCGTCGCGCTCACATGCTTGTTGAAGCGGTAGCCGCCGCGCAGATCGACGACGAACGACGACGGCGGCGCGAAGCACGCCTTGTTCGAGCAGTCGGACTTGTCGATGTCCTTGTCGCGTTTCGCGGCCTGGAACAGCAGGTCGGTCTGCACGAACCAGCGTTCGCCGGGTTCGTAGCGCACGCCGAACACCGCCGAGAACGGATTGACCGTGTTCAGCGGCTGGCTCGCCGCGCCGTCGTTCCGTGTCGAGCCCCTGGTGAACGCCATCGCGGTCTTCAGCGTGATGCCGTTCGGCATGATCCATTCGGCGCGACCTTCGAGGCCGTGGATGCGCGCGTCGGCGAAGTTCACGTACTGGAATACGAACGGGTCGGTTGGCCGGCCGCTGCCCGCGATCGTCGTGCGCGCGATGAAGTTGCGGTAGCGGCCCGTGAACGCGGCCGCGCTGTAGCGCACGACGCCGTAGCCGGTGCCGGCCTTGCCGCGCAGGCCGGCTTCGAACGTGTCGCTGGTTTCGGGCTTCAGGTTCGGATTGCCGATCGACGTGTAGCCGTACACCGGGTTCGAGAAGCTGCTGTTCACCTGGTCGGGCGTCGGCGCGCGGAAGCCGTGCGCGTATTGCGCATACGGAATCAGCGCGGGCGTGATCTCGTAGAGCACCGCGACGCGCGGTGACACTTCGTTCGCGCTCGTCGACACCGCGGTGCCGGTGAACAGCGGATCGTTGCGCGTCGGGCTCAACCGGTACGTGTCGAAGCGCAGCCCCGGCGTGACGAGCAGGCGGCCATAGCCGACCTGGTCCTGCACGAATGCGCCGAACAGCGTGTAGTCGGTATCGGGAAACGCCTTGTTCGGGAACGCCTCGCCGACGCCCGGCACCGTGCCGTCGCGCAGGTTCGTCACGCGCGACAGGCTGCCGTCGACGCCATACAGCAGCTTGTGCGCGAGCGAGCCCGTCGAGAAGCCGCTTTCGGCGAACGCGGCGCCGCCGAACGTGCGCTCCTTGTACCGGTTGTCGCGCGAGCGCGATTTCAGCGGCGCGCCGCGCGTCTCGAACGCGTATTGATCCTGCTTCGCATCCTGGTAGTACAACTGAACGTGCGCGTTCTGAAACCAGCGGAACGCATCGTCGCGGAAATCGTAGTCGATGCTGAAGCGGTTGCGCTCGAGCCGGTCGTGCGTCGTGAGCCCGAGCGTGCCGGGCGGGTTGATCGCCGACAGCACGTCGGTGCTCACGCGGCGCTGCACGGTTTCCGCTGTGAATTTGATCGTGTCGCGTGCGGTGGGCGTCAGCACGAGCTTGCCGAGCAGCGATTCCGAATAGACGTCCTGCGGGTTCGACGTCGTGCGCAGCGTGCTCGCGGAATTGTCGCTGCCGCGCGTGTCGACCTCATGGCCGCGCCGGCCGTCGGCGACGATCATCCCCTGCACGCGGTCGTTGCCGCCAGCGGCCGACACCGTCGCGCCGACGCTGCGGTCGGCCGAGTCGTAACCCGGCCGGAGCGAGAAGTAGGTGGGTTTGCCGTAGATCGACAGCAGGTCGCGCGGATCCTTCGTGATGAAGTTCACCGCGCCGGTCAGCCCGTCGCTGCCGTACAGCGCCGACGCCGGCCCGCGCAGGATCTCGATGCGCTTGAGCATGTCGAGATCCGCGTAGTCGCCGCGGCCGGCTTCGAGCGGCCCGAACGAGAACGCGTTCGGCAGGCGGATGCCGTCTTCCATCAGCAGCACGCGATTGCCTTCGAGGCCGCGGACGTTGATGCTCGAATCGCCGTCGCGGCCGCCGCCGAGCGCGGCGCTGCCGGGGCGGTACGCGGTGCGGCGCACCGTGACGCCCGGCTCGTAGCGCAGCGCGTCCTTGATGTTGGTCGCCTGCTGCTCGTCGAGATCGTCGTCGGTGATGACCGACACGGACGCGGCCGTGCGGCTCGCGGCGGTGGCGGTGCGGGTGGCCGTGACGGTGACGGGGTCGAGCAGCGCCGCATCGCCGCGCGTGGATGCGGCGGCGGTGGTCAGCACGGCAGATGAAGGGTTGGCGCCTTGCGGCGACGGATCGGCATAAGCCGGGGCGGTGGACAGGCCGAACGCGCCGAACAGCGCGGCACAGATCGGCCGCCGCGCCAGCGGATAGCAATGCACAGGTGGTCTCCCATTGACGATGACTAGCCCGAAGGCTGGCTGGGTGACGCGTTCACCTGGCTGGCCCGTTCGCGCGCGGCAGGCGGCGAACGGCGAATTGAAAGGGAATTGATGATTCGTTCAGTGTAAATGAGAATTATTATCAATACAAGAACGTAAAGCTGGGTCTACGGACGTGCGCCGCCGGCGCGGACCGGACGCGCCGCGCAGGGCCAAATTCGGGAGAAGCGGGCCGGCGCGGGCCCGTTATAGGCGTGTGAGCAGAGGCCCTATGCGAGCGATTCGATGCGAATCAGCAGGTTGCGCGCATGCGCGATGAACGCGTCGTGCGTCGCGCGATCGCCGTGGCCCTCGAAGCCGGCCTGTTCGGCGAACGCGAGCTGTTCGGCGTAGAGGTCGACGAGCGCGCTGCGTGCGTCGGGCGGCAGTGCGCGGATCATCGTGACGAGCAGCAGTTCCTGCGCGCGCAGCATGCCGGACAGCGATTGGGGGTTCATGCCGACCTCCTCGAACGACGCGGCGGCGTGCCGCTCATTTCATAGTAGGTGGTCGGCGCGCGCAGCGGAAATCAGCCGGCGGCCGTCGCCGTCCGTGCATCGCGCACGACCTGCGCGACGCGTTCGACGAATTCGGGGTCGACGCTCGACAGCGCTTCGCGCTTGCCGTCGGGCATCTCGACCATCAGCCGGTACGTGATGTCCTGCGTGGTCCAGGCGAGATAGCCGACGACGGCGAGCATCACGCCGACGACCAGCGCGGCGCTCGATCCGCCGATGCCGCCGGCAATGGCGGCGACCACGCCGATCAGCGAGATCAGCGACGGCACGAGGCGATTCTTCGGGATCTTGACGACGTCGACGTTGCGGATGTCACGCAGCGGGAAGACCTGCCCGGCTGCCGACAGGCCGTTGCGCGTGACCATCACGCCGCGTTCGTTGAATGCGTTTTCCATCGTGTGGTGCGTGGACGAAAACGCGCAGCGTAGCAGACTTCGTTGCCGCGTCAAACGAGACCGAGTGCCGCACGATGCGTGCGGGCCGGCCGCGCTGCGGGCAGTGACGGGTAACGAGGCGTAACCAGGCGTAACGAGGGGAAGTCAGAACTGCAGCTGGCCGTCGCCGTACAGGCGGCCCGGCACGTGCGACGCGACGACCTCGGCGATCTCTTCGTCGGTCGATTCGGCCGGCACGATCTGGCGCCGCGCGGGCGCGTCGAGATGCATCGTCCATTCGACGAGCCGGTACGGGCGGCCCCATGGGCGCTGCATCGCCACCGACACGCGGCAGCTCTGGACCGGTAGCGAATGCTGACGCGTCAGAATCGCGTGCAGATGGCTGTAAACGGTATCTTCGATCATCTTGGCCTCCGATCCTGTCTTGCGGGCAGTTGATGGCGGTGCCGTAGTGGGTCTCAAAAAAAAGAAGCCGCCGATGCTCAGGCGGCCAACAGGGGGGGTGAGAGCATCCTCTCAGCCCAGAATTAAGCGAAACTTAAAAGCCCATAAAAAAGCGCCCCGCATGGAGCGGGGCGCTTCGTGCCGTCGTCATCCGCGCGATGAGCGGACGAGTTAAGCGGATGCTTTAGAACTTGTGACGGATACCGACGCGCGCGGCGATCTGGTTCGTCGCACCGTTGCCCGACGTGCTGAAGTAGCTCGTGCTCGAGCCGATCTGCGCCTGCACGTTGTTGCCCGACGCCTTCTGGCCGATGACCAGCGCGTACACGTCCGTACGCTTGCTGAGTGCGTAGTCGAGGCCGAGGTTGCCCTGGTTCCAGTGTGCCGAGTTGCCGCTTTGCGTGGCGTTCGTGTACGTGTAGCCGACGGCTGCCGACAGGGCCGGCGTGATCGCGTACTTCACGCCTGCTTCATACGCGTTGTAGAACGTGCCCGATGCGCCAGCCGCGATCGGGGTGAACTGCGTGCGCGTCCAGAGCAGCCATGCCGTTGCCGGGCCGAAGATGTAGCGGCCACCGACGCCGTACGTGCGCAGGTCGCGGATGTTCGTCAGCGCGATGTTCGCGATCGACGTCGAGAATGCCGGCGTCGACTGGCTCGGGAAGCGGATGTCCGTGTAAGCGGCGCCGAGCGCGAACGGGCCGTTCGCGTAGTTCAGGCCGAAGCTGTATGCGCGCGACGAACCGGCCGTCGTCGTGGTGCCCGTCGTGGTCGACGGTGCGCCTGCGAAGTCGGTCGAGTTCGAGAAGCCGTACAACGCGCCGAACGTGAAGCCGGCGTAGTTCGCGCTCTGGAACTTCACCGAGTTGTTGATGCGGCTCGACGTGAGCTGGTCGACGTCGTTCACGTGGTACGCGTAGTTACCCGCGACCGTGTTGCCGCCCGTCGAGTAGTTCGAGCCGAGGATGTCGGTCGAGAACGAGTACTGACGGCCGAACGTGACCGTGCCGTATTGCGCCTGGCTCAGGCCGACGTACGCTTGACGGCCGAAGATCGCGCCGCCCTGGCCGATCGTGCCGTTGCCGCTGTTGAAGCCGTTTTCGAGCACGAAGATCGCCTTCAGGCCGCCACCGAGGTCTTCGGTGCCGCGCAGGCCCCAACGGCTGCCCTGGGCCACGCCGTCGTCGTACTTGAACAGCTTGCCGCTGCCGCCGTTCGCGGTCTTGCTGTGGTTCACGTAGCTGATACCGGCATCGATGACACCGTACAGGGTCACGCTGCTTTGTGCGTGCGCCGTGCCAGCCGTTGCTGCGAGGATGGCGATGGTCAACAGTTTCTTGTTCAAAGGATTCTCCGAGCGAATAAATGGCGTGTCCAGTTGCGGTTCCGGCGCTCTCTATGGGCGCTTTCACGGACCGGTCGCAACTTTATCGGCGGGCCACGTAATGAATGTGACAGCCTTGTCATATTACGAATCTGTGGTGCCGATGCGACATTGGATTCTGCCCGGTTGTACAGCAGGGAGTTATACCGATTCCGCCTGAGATTCGATCGGTGTCGGGAATATGCACATGAAATAAGCTTGGTTGGTGCCGTTCCGGCCCCGTGCCACGATGCGCGCTTCAACAACGACACGGGACAAGAGGACACCATGCGACGTTCGATCCTGACCGGCCTCGGCGCGCTTGCCGCGGCGCTGGCCTTTGCCGCGCCCGGCGCGCACGCCGATTCCCAGACGCTGAAGATCGGCACGATGAGCGGCCCCGACGCGCAGATCTGGACCGAGGTGACGAAAGTCGCCGCACGCGAAGGGCTCGCGATCAAGGTCATCGAATTCAACGACTACGTGCAGCCGAACGCGGCGCTCGATTCGGGCGACCTCGATGCGAACGGCTTCCAGCACCAGCCGTTCCTCGATAGCCAGATCAAGCAGCGCGGCTACAAGATCGTCAACGTCGGGCTGACCTACACGGCGCCGATGGGCTTCTATTCGAAGAAGCTGAAGTCGCTGAAGGACTTGCCGGCCGGCGCGAAGGTCGGGATCCAGAACGATCCGTCCAACGGCAACCGCGCGCTGCTGCTGCTGCAGAAGTACGGTGTGATCAAGCTGAAGCCGGGCGTCGGCAGCAACGGCGTGAACGCGACGCCGCTCGACATCGCCGAGAACCCGAAGAAGATCAAGATCGTCGAACTCGACTCCGCGCAGTTGCCGCGCGCGCTGCCCGATGTCGACGCCGCGTCGATCAACACCGACTACGCGGTGAAGGCCGGGCTCACGCCGGTGAAGGATGCGATCGCGATCGAGGATCTGCGCGGGCCGTACGCGAACCTGATCGCGGTGCGCGCGCAGGACAAGGACAAGCCGTGGGTGAAGAAGCTCGTCGCGGCCTATGAATCGGACGACGTGCGCAAGTTCATCGACCAGAAGTTCGGCGGCGCGATCGTGCCGGCGTTCTGAACGCTGCGCCCGGCTGCTCCCCGGCCACGTCGCCGGGCATGCCGTCAGGCCGAAAAGCAAATCGCCCGCGCAAGCGGGCGATTTCGTTGGTGCGCGTCGCGATGCGGCGCGCGGGCCGGCCGTTCAGGCGGCCCGGGCCGGAGGCGACTCAGGCCGACAGCAGCGACCCGGTGCGGATCGGGTTCGCGCCGGCAATCCGCGCGACTTCCATCCCGGCGGTCGCGAAGCGCACGATCTGGCGCGCGTACAGCACGCCCGACACGCTGCTCTTCAACGTGATCACGCGATCGGTCAGCGGATCGACGATGTCGGCGACGTCCTGGCCGGCCTCGATCCATGCGCCGACCGGCGTGCGGAACACGATCACGCCGGACACCGGTGCGACGAGCGGATCGGTGCCCGCGAGCGGCGTGGCCGGATGCGCGAGCGGCGGCAGCGGTGCCGGCGTGCCGTCGATGACGCCGCGCTCGGTCAGGTATTCGACGATCGCTTGTGAGTCCTTCTCCGCGAATTCGTACGACACGTCGCGCTCGCTGCGCAATTCGACCGTGACGGAAATCGCACCGTTCGGGATCGGGAAGCGATCGCCGAACCGGCTGCGCAGATCCGACCAGCAGAAACTGTGGATCTCGTCGAACGGGTTGCCGACCGAATTCAGCGCGAGCAGCGACGCCTGCGCGTCCAGGTAGCGCGACAGCGGCTCGACGTCTTCCCACAGATCGGGGTTCGTATACAGGTGCATCACCGCGTCGCTGTCGCAATGCAGGTCGAGCACGATGTCGGCGTCGAACGACAGCTTCTGCAGCGCGAGGCGCTGCGATTCGAGCTCGGTGCGCGGCTTCTGTTCGTCGAGCGCCTCGCGCATCGCGGCGCGTACCGCTGCGAGGTTGCGCTGCGCGTCGTTCGTCAGGCGGCCTTCGATGCGCGGCAGCACGAGCGCCGCGAGATCGTAGAAATTGCGGTTGAAGTTCTGCATCGAGCCGAGCTCGAAGCGGCCGAGGTGATCGCCGAACACGTGCTGCGACAGGCCGATCGGGTTCGGCACGGGGACGATGACCACTTCGCCGCGCAGCTTGCCGGCCGTCTCGAGCGCGGCGATCTTGCGGCGCAGCAGCGCGGCGACCAGCATGCCGGGCAGTTCGTCCGCGTGCAGCGACGACTGGATGTAGACCTTCTTGCCGCCGCGCGGGCCGTAGTGGAAGCTCGTGATCTGGCGTTCGGTGCCGACGGCGGGGGAAATCAGCGGATGGGTCTGCGTTTGCATGATGAGGGGAGGGCGGCGCAGCCGCGAGTGATCCGGTATGCGTGGAAGATCGATTGTACGTTGCCTTCCGCGAACCTATCAAACCGCGCGCCGGGCATGTCGATTTCCTTTACGAATCATCGGGTTGGCGCGTAAAAAATAACGGCGCCGCAGCCCTTCGTCCCCGCGTGTCGCGCGGCCTTTCGCCGCGCGCGAGCAAAAAAAACGGGCTCCTTGCGGAGCCCGTCTGCGCGGTCGCGAAGCGCGCGTTGCGCGGTGTTACTTGCCGTACACGTCGAAATCGAAGTACTTCTTCGCGATCTTGTCGTACGTGCCGTCCTTGCGCATGCCGGCGATCGCGCCGTCGATCTTCGCCTTCAGGTCGGTGTCTTCCTTGCGCAGGCCGATGCCGGCGCCGTTGCCGAGCGTCTTCGGATCGTCGATGTCCTTGCCGGCGAAATCGAAGTTCGCGCCGCGCGGCGTCTTCAGGAAGCCGATTTCAGCCTGCACCGCGTCCTGCAGCGCGCCGTCCAGACGGCCCGAGATCAGGTCGGCGTAGACCTGGTCCTGGTTCTGGTAAGGCACGACGTTCACGCCCTTCGAGGCCCAGTACGTCTTCGCGTAGGTTTCCTGGATCGTGCCCTGCTCGACGCCGACCGACTTGCCCTTCAGCGATTCGGCCGTCGGCATCAGGCCGGCGCCCTTCTTCGCGACGAGGCGCGTCGGCGTGTTGAACAGCTTCGACGAGAACGCGATCTGTTCCTCGCGTGCCGGCGTCATCGACATCGACGACAGGACGCCGTCGAACTTGCGAGCCTTCAGTGCGGGGATCATCCCGTCGAAGTCGTTCTCGATCCACACGCACTTCGCGTTGATGCGGCGGCAGATTTCGTTGCCGAGATCGACGTCGAAGCCGACCACCTTGCCGTCAGCCCCTTTCGATTCGAAAGGCGGGTAGCTTGCGTCGACGCCGAAGCGTACGGTCGTCCAGTCCTTCGCGTATGCAGTGCCGGCCGATACGGCGAGCAGGGCCACGGTCACAGCCGCAAGAATCTTTTTCACTCGGTGACTCCTCGTTTTGTTCGATGGGTGCGCGGTTGTGCCGCGCCGTAAGCCTTCGGCCCGGCGCGGCTTCGCGTCGGACTGTCCGTTTCGCTGCCCGATGCGGGCGCGCGACGTGCGCAAGATTATCAAGACAAAATACCGGCAGGGCGCCTAGGACAAGCCCCGATACCGGACCCGACGGCTGCGCATGCGGCGCGTGACCGTTTCAGAGGAAGGAACGATTCAACCTAGCGTTTCGTTGACCGCGCGCTGCAGGCAGGTGACGAATTGCGATACCGCCGGCGTCGGCAGCAGGTCGCGGCGCGCGATGATCGACAGGTCGAAGCGCGGCATGCTTTCGTCGAGATCGGCCGTGCGGATCCCGAGCGGCGCCACCATCGCGGCCAGCGGGCGCGTGAAGCAGCCGATCACGTCGGAGCGCGCGACGAGCCCGAGCGTCACCGCGAACGACATCGGCGAGCGCAGCAGGCGCTTCGGCAGCGGCAGCCCGCGCGCCTCGAACATCCCGACCATCACGCTGTGCGGAAACTGCTCGGCGCCGACCGTGACGATCCATTCCGCGTCGAGCAATTCCTCTAATCGGCGCGCGTGCGCGAGCGGGTGGCCTTCGCGCATCACGACGGTGAACTCGGTCGACAGCAGCGGGACCTGCGTGAAATCGCGGTCGAGCGCGGGCACATGGTGCATCGCAGCGATGTCGAGCGTGCCGTTGCGCAGTTGCGCGAGCGCGTCGGGCACCGTCACTTCCTCCAGATGCAGGTTCACGTTCGGCATCGACCGGCGGAAGGCGGTGACCGCGTGCGGCAGCGCGGTCAGCGCGATCGACGGCATCGTGCCGACCGCGACGCGCCCCGACATTTCCCCTTTCACCTGCTCGACGGCCTCGACGGTGCGGCGCATGTCGCCGAGCAGCTGCTCGGCGCGCGGCAGCAGCGCGTGGCCGCACGCGGTCAGCTCGACGCCGCGCA
This sequence comes from Burkholderia sp. BCC1985, assembly GCF_905339915.1. Taxonomy (NCBI): domain Bacteria; kingdom Pseudomonadati; phylum Pseudomonadota; class Betaproteobacteria; order Burkholderiales; family Burkholderiaceae; genus Burkholderia; species Burkholderia sp. BCC1985. The sequence continues at coordinate 23,948 of NZ_CAJPGY010000006.1, read as the reverse complement.
CGCTGCGCACGAGCAGTTCCGCGTTCAGCGCCGTTTCGAGTTCGCGGATCGTGTGCGTGATCGCGGGCTGGGTGACGCCGAGCTCGCGCGCGGCGGCGCGCAGGCTCTTGTGATGCGCGGCGGAGACGAAGGCCTGGAGCTGCGCGATGTTCAGGTGGTTGCGGATGCGGGTCATCGATCGGTTCGGATCTGGCGGCGGGCCGGGGCGCCGGCGCGAAGATCGATAGGGTAGCGCGAGGCGACGGCGGGCGCGGGGCGGAACAAAAATCGCGCGACGGTGCGCGGCACAGTTTCGCCGTGTCCGGCGGCAAACCGATCAGGATTGCATATGATGTTGCGTGCGTGTTCGAGATGCCGTCGATGTATGCCGCGATACGACATCATCGCGTTTCCGTTCGACGGCGTCCCGGCGTGTCAGGCGAGCGCCAGTTCGACGGCCGCGAGCGTGCGGCGGCGGATCCAGCCGCTCCCGAGCCGGATCGCGAGCCAGTACGGCAGGAACAGCAGGCGCGTGCGCGCGCTCGGACAGTGCACGAAGGTTTCGGTGCGCAGCAGCCGCGCGCCTGACGACAGTCCGACGACCTCGAAGCGCAACACCAGCTTCGCGTCATCCGGATCGTCGTGCCGCACGAACGCCGCGGCGTCGTCGATCGTGCGCACGTCGGGCGTCGGGCGCCAGAAGCGTCCGACGAGCCCGAGCGACAGCGACGTGTCATCGCGATGCAGCAGCGTGAACGAATCGAAGCCGAAGCGCTCGCGGGCGGCGCCGGCCGGACGCTGGCCCAGCGCGCGGGCGATGGCCGCCGGCGCTTCGCGCACGGCAAGCAGCGCGTCGATGACGGGATCGGCGCGCATGTCGAGCGTGGCCACCGCATCGATGATGCGCGACGGCGGCGCGTCGATCGGCCGCGATTCATGAACTTCGACGAAACCGAACGACGGGATGAACGGTGGCTTGCGCGCCGCGGTCCGCGTGTCAGATTCGGAGACGATGCCGAACGGATTCATGAGCGTTCCGGAGGATAAAACGCGATCGTAGCACCGCGTGCGGATTCGCGATGCGCGGCACGCCGCCGCGGTTTCCCGTGTCGGTCGAACGGCCCGGTGGCACCCCCGCCGCACCGACGAAAAAAAGCCCGGAAACGTACGTTCCCGAGCCTGGAGACCATCAACGACGATGGTGGAGGAGACGATGCCGTCCCGATGCGCGCCGCCCTTCGGCAGGCGACGTCGCGCATGATCCGCGGTCAGATCGCCCAGCCGCCGAGATAGAACGTGACGAGCACGGCCGCGATGAGCACGGTGCCGACGTTGAGCTTGCGGAATTCGCCGCTGGCGACGCGGCCGATCACGAGCGTCGAGAAGCCGAGCATGATGCCGGTCACGATGTTCGCGGTCAGCACGATGAACACCGCGCACACGAGGCCCGACATCGCGTCGACCATGTCGTCCATGTGCAGCTTGCTCACGCTGCCGAGCATCAGCAGGCCGACGTACATCAGCGCGGGGGCCGTGGCGTACGACGGCACGAGGCCCGCGAGCGGCGAGAAGAACATCACGACCAGGAACAGCACGCCGACCACCGCGGCCGCGAGGCCCGTCTTCGCACCGGCGGCCACGCCGACGCTCGACTCGATGTAGGCTGCCGCCGGCGCGCCGCCGAGGAAGCCGGAGAAGATCGAGCTGACCGAATCGGCGGTCAGCGCGCGGCCGCCGTTGATGATGCGGCCGTTCTCGTCGAGCTGGCCGGCCTGGCCCGCGACCGCGCGGATCGTGCCGGTCGCGTCGAACACGGCGGTCATCACGAGCGCCAGCACGCTCGGCAGCACGGCCATCGACAATGCGCCCTTGATGTCCATCGCGCCGATCAGCGACGCGTGGCCCGGTGCGCTCAGCGACGGCAGCGCGAAGATGCCGCGGTACTTCACGGCCGGATCGAACGCGAGGCCGATCAGCGAAATCGCGACCACGACGAGCAGGATGCCGCCCGGCACGCGACGCTTCTCGAGCCCGAAGATCGCGGCGAGGCCGACGACCGACATGATGACCGGGAACGCGGTGATCTGGCCGAGTGAGACCGGCAGGCCGGCGCCCGGATTCTTGATCACGAGGCCGACGTCGTTCGACGCGATCAGCAGCAGGAACAGGCCGATGCCGATCCCGGTGCCGTGCGCGACGCCCGCGGGCAGGTTGCGCAGGATCCACGAACGCACGCCGGTGACCGAGATGCCCGTGAACACGAGGCCCATCAGGAACACGGCGCCGAGCGCGACGGCCGGCGGCAGGCCCTTGCCGAGCACGAGCCCGAACGCGGTGAACGCCGTCAGCGAAATCGCGCAGCCGATCGCGATCGGCAGCTTCGCCCACAGGCCCATCAGCAGCGAACCGAATGCGGTGGTGAGGCAGACCGCGACGAATACCGCGCTCGTGTCGAAGCCGGCCTTGCCGAACATGCCGGGCACGACGAACACGGAGTAGACCATCGCGAGGAAAGTGGTCACGCCCGCGACGATTTCGCGACGCTGCGTGCTGCCGCGCGACGAAATGCCGAAGTACCGGTCGATGACTCCCTTGGTGCCGAAGTCCGTTTCTTCCGCGCCGACGCCGACCGTCGGCTGCACCGGGGTATCACTCATGAGCTTGCTCCTTTATCAGCATGCTGAAACGGCCCGTGGCGGACCGTCGTCAGGGTGTCTCGAATCTGGTTGGAATATTCGGCGGCGTCGTGGGGACGCTTCACGCGTGAGTCGTGTCGTCGTACGCGCGTCGAAGGGGGCGCGTGTGCCGCGTCGTGCGGTCGATCCTGTCACGTGTGCTTTGCCGTAGCGAAGGTTAGGCGAACGGCCCATCACGTCCCATTGGGGGAAGAGCATGCAGCGCATGTCGCAGCGCTTATATCGGCGTGCAACGGGGCTTCGTCGTCGCGGAACGCGTGTATACGCCTAGTTCGAATCCGTTAAGGCGACTATTCGAATGCAGGGTCGGCGGGCGGGGCGGGAGCGGGTGGTGCATCGAGTCTTACGAAGGGCTTTCGGAGAGGCTGCGCGGGCGCGCGGAAACAGCCGCGCCGGATGTGAAAACGCGGCCGTTGCGCAACCCGCATCCGGATGATGCCGGTGCCGCGCGCGGGCCGCGCCCGCGCTCGTCCTGGCCTGCCACTGCATCAGACACGCGCGAGATGCGCGAGGTACGTGCAGAACATGTCGGCCATCGCGGTCGCATATGCGTCGATTTCCGCAGGCGTGCGCGCGGTTTCGGAGAATGCCTTGCCGCCCGTCGTGAGCGTCGTCATGATCAATTCGCACGCGAGCGCATGCGTGGCGTCGGGCACGTCGGGCAGCGCTTCGCGCATGAACGCGCTGAAGATCCGGTTGCACGCGTCCTTCACTTCCTGCGCCTCGGGGGCGTCGCGATAGAGCGGCGCGGCATCGTCGAGCGCGATGCGCATGGGCGCCTCGTCGCATTCAGAACGGATGAACGCGTGGACGGCGGTGCGCAGGCGCTCGGGCGGCGTCTGCCGCGGGTCCTGCAGAATCGCGCACAGCATCCCGGACGTCTGCCGCCACTCGTCGTGCTGGAGCCGGAACAGCACGGCCGCCTTGTTCGGGAAGTACTGGTACAGCGAGCCGACGCTCACGCCGGCGCGCTCGGCGACGCGCGCCATCGTGAAGCGCTGCGCGCCTTCGGCCGCCAGAACCTGAATAGCGGCCTGCAGCACGTCGTCGACGAGCTGGGTCGAGCGGGCCTGCCGAGGCAGTCTGCGCGAGGCGATCGGGGTGTTGCGGCGGTCGGTCATGACGGGTCTGCCAATGCGAATAGTAAAACCTGAATAGTTCGTCATATTCTAGTCGGGCGCCCTGACGCACTCAACCTGACACCGGAGATTCGCATGACCACCCTGATTCACGACCCGCTGGCGTCGCTGCTCGCGCGCCTGTTCGACGAAGCCGAGGCATCGTCGCCCGCGTCGAGCCCGGACTTTGCCGACCTGTCGCACGACGAGCACGCGCGGCTGATGCGCAGCAAGACCGGTTACGCCGATTTCTATGCACGCCTGAAGGACTATCCGCTCGCGGTGTCGCGCGAGACGGGCACGCTGCTGTACATGCTCGCGCGCGGCTGCGGTGCGCGCTCGATCGTCGAATTCGGCACGTCGTTCGGCATCTCGACGCTGCACCTCGCGGCTGCGCTGCGCGACAACGGCGGCGGCCGGGTGATCACGAGCGAGTTCGAAGCGTCGAAGGTCGAACGGGCGCGCGCGAACCTGACGGCGGCCGGGCTGGCCGATCTGGTGGAAATCCGCGCGGGCGATGCGTTGCGCACGCTGGCGGCCGATCTGCCGGAGACCGTCGATCTCGTGTTGCTCGACGGCGCGAAGGCGCTGTATCCGGAGATCCTCGCGCGGGTCGAGCCGCGGCTGCGGCCCGGCGCGTTCGTCGTCGCCGACAACGCGGAATACAGCCCCGACTACCTCGCCTACGTGCGTGCGCCGGAGAACGGCTACCTGTCGGTGCCGTTCGGCGGCGATGTCGAGCTGTCGATGCGGATCGGCTGAGCGGCGAGACGTTGCAAGCATGCGAGCCGCGCGGCGCGCGCTGCCCGGGCCGCCGTGAACGGCGGGATCGCGGCGAGCGCGAGCCGTGCGAGCGTTGCTTTCATGAAGGCTTCCTTCGGATCGTTTACGCCGCGGCTTGCGCGAGCGTCGGATAGTCGGTCAGGCCCCGTGCGCCGCCACCGAACAGCGTATTGCGGTCGTGCGGCGTGAGCGCGGCGCCGGTGCGCAGGCGCTCGGGCAGGTCGGGGTTCGCGACGAACGGGCGGCCGAAGGCGACGAGGTCGGCCCAGCCGGCGGCGATCGCTTCGCGGGCGCGCTCTGCGGTATATGCGCCGGCGTAGACCAGCACGCCCGGATATGCGGCACGCAGCTGCTGCTTGAATTCGACCGGCATCAGCGGCGCATCGTCCCAGTCGGCTTCCGCGATGTGCAGGTAGCCGACGCCGAGTTCGCCGAGCAGCTTCGCGGCGGCGAGGTAGGTCGTTTCCGGATCGTCGTCGACGCAGCCGTTCAGCGTGGTCAGCGGCGCGAGGCGGATGCCGACGCGCGATGCGTCGCCGGTGCCTTCGATCAGCGCCTGCGTGACTTCGCGCAGGAAGCGCAGCCGGTTTTCGAGCGAGCCGCCGTACGCGTCGGTGCGCGTGTTCGCGTTCGAGTCGATGAACTGGTTCACGAGATAGCCGTTCGCGCCATGCAGCTCGACGCCGTCGAAGCCGGCTTCGATCGCGTTGCGGGCGGCGGCGCGGTATTGATCGACGATCTCGCGGATTTCGTCGACGGACAGCGCGCGCGGCTCGGAGGCCTGCACGAAGCCCGGCGTGCTGCCGTCTTCACCGGCGATGAACACGTTCACGCCCTTCGCCTGGAGCGGCGACGACGACACGGGTTGCCGGCCGCCGAGCAGGCTCGTGTGGCTCAGCCGGCCGACGTGCCACAGCTGCGCGAAGATGCGGCCGTGCGCGGCGTGGACGGCGTCCGTCACCTTGCGCCAGCCGGCGACCTGCGATGGCGTGTGGATGCCGGGCGTCCATGCGTAGCCCTTGCCGAGCGGCGCGATGTAGGTGCCTTCGCTGACGATCAGGCCCGCACTCGCGCGCTGCGCGTAATACGCGGCCATCAGTTCGTTGGCTTCGTCGCCGGGCTGGCTGGCGCGCGAGCGCGTCATCGGCGGCATCACGATGCGGTTCGGCAGCGTCAGCGCGCCGAATTGCAGCGGTTGGAAAAGCGGGTCCTGGGTCATGATGGATTCCTGTCGGTGCCGCGGCCGGCTGGCCGCGGACGGGTCGATTGAGGGTGCGGCGCGCTTAGTCCCACGTCGGCGCAAGGCCGGCCGGATCGACTTCGCGGCCGTTGCGCTCGAGCGCGGCGATCTGCGCCATGTCTTCGTCGGTCAGGCGCAGCGTCTGCGCGAGCAGGTTGCTCGCGAGGTTCTCGCGCTTGGTCGACGACGGAATCACCGAGTAGCCGAGCTGCAGCGCCCAGGCCAGCGCGACTTGCGCCGGCGTCGCGTCGTGACGCTGCGCGATCGCGCCGATCACCGGGTCGCCGAGTACCTTGCCGTACGCGAGCGTCATGTACGACGTCACGTGGATGCCTTCGGCGTTCAGGAACTCGACCAGCTTGCGGTTCTGCAGGTACGGGCTCAGTTCGATCTGGTTCGTCGCGATCGCATCCTTGCCGACCACCGCGATCGCTTGCTTCGTCAGTTCGATGTTGAAGTTCGAGATGCCGATCTGGCGCGTGAGGCCCTTCGCCTTGGCTTCGGCGAGCGCAGTCATGAATGCCTCGAGCGACACGCCGTTGTCCGGGGCCGGCCAGTGGATCAGCGTCAGGTCGACATAGTCGGTGCGCAGCTTGCGCAGGCTCTCCTCGAGGCTCGCCACCAGCTTTTCCGGTGCGTAGTTGTCGACCCAGATCTTCGTCGTGAGGAACAGGTCTTCGCGGCGCACGCCCGACGCGGCGATCGCTTCGCCGACTTCGGCTTCGTTGCCGTAGATCTGCGCGGTGTCGATCGCGCGATAGCCGACTTCGAGGCCGTTACGGACCGAGTCGATCACAACCTGGCCTTGCAGGCGGAACGTACCGAGGCCGAATGCGGGAATGTTGCTCATCTTGTGCTCCTGGGATAGGTGGACCGATTGCGGTATGGAAGTCATTCTGGCGTTTGATACTGATGAGATAAACGCCTTTAGAGGTCAAAAATATTTGATTTGAAGTCAAATATCGGTCGTGGGTCGAGCCGGCTGCCGGCGTACGTTCGTCAGGCCGTGTCCGTGCGCGCGTTCGTGTCGGCAGCGTCGTTCGCATTCGCATGGAATGCCGGCAGCACGTCCGACGCGATCTCGGCCATCGTCTCGTCGAGCGGACGGCGGTTGCGGCGGAAATGCAGGCCGATGTGCTGCACGCCCGCGTCGCGCATCGCCGCGAGTTCCTCCGTCAGCGCGATGCGCCCGGCGCGCGCGCCGAAGCGGTGCCGCTGCAGCGGCTCGTGCGGGTCGTCCGCGAGGTCGAGGTGGATGAAGCTCACGTACGGCTTGTCGCCGGCCACCGCGCGCCAGTTGGCGACCCGTTTCAGGTGATCGTCCGGCGTGCCCGGATACGCGAGACAGCCGTCCATGTGTTCACCGATCCAGGCGGGCGTCTGCTGCGCGAGACCCGCGACGAGCAGCGGCACCGGCGAGCGCGCGGCCGGCAGCACGTCGAGGCCCGGCGGTAGGTGAGCGCGCGCGCCGTCGCGCAGCAGCGCGATCTGGTCGCGGAAATTCGCGCCGCGCGATGCGAAGTCGCGGCCGAACAGCGGATATTCGACCGGCCGGTCGCCGCTCGCGACGCCGAGCAGCAGGCGTGAGCGGCTCAGTTCCTGGATCGTCGCGGCCGATTTCAGCGTCAGCAGCGGTTCGCGCAGCGGCAGCACGACGGCCGCCGTGCCGAGCAGGATGTCGCGCGTGATGCCGGCGAGGTAGCCGAGATACGAGAAGGTCTCGAACACCTGCGCGGCGTCGCCGAACGACGGGTCGTACACCGGCACGTCGCGCACCCAGAGCGCGCGGAAGCCGAGCGTGTCGGCCAGTTGCGCGAGTTCCGCGTGCATTTCCAGGTCGGGCACGCCGGGGCGGCGGCCGTCGTGCTGGCGCTTCGCGTCGCCGGCCGGCGACCAGTCGTTGTCGAGCGGCAGTTCGATGCCGATGCTGAAGCCGCCGGCGGTGAGTTTGTCGAGTGAGGTGGGCATGGTCGGGCGTCTCCGTTCAGACCGCGCGCAGGCTGCCTTCGAGCCGGTAGAAATCGAGCGACGCCGCGGTGAAGAACGAGCGCGACGTGCCGGCGGCGAAATCGTCGATGTGCACGACGGTGGCGCGATCGGCTTCCTGCCACGAGATCGCGTAGGTCTCGCCGGCGACGTGCTGCCACGTGCAGGCGACTTCGCCCTTCGCGCCGGCGTATGCGCCTTCGGTGATTTCGTAGCGCATGCGGAGGCCGTCTTCGTCATAGGCGTTGAGCGCGGTGAGGCCCTCGTAACGGACTTCGAACGTCTTGCCGGCGAACGGCGGGCGTTGGGTCGATGCGTTCATGCTGAGTAGCTCCTGCAAAAAGTTGACGTTCAATGGGCGAGTTCGACGGGTGCGGCCGTGCGTTCCGGCAGGCCCTGGCCGCGGTCGAGGCGGCCGCTCAGCGCGGTCAGCGCGAATGCGCCGAGCGTGACGACGGCGGCGATCCAAGGCGTGTGGCCGAGGCCGACGTTCGCGACGATCAGGCCGCCGAGCGACGAGCCGCCCGCGACGCCGAGGTTGAACGCGGCGATGTTGAAGCCCGAGGCGACGTCGGTGGCGTCCGGCGCGAAGTGGCGCGCCTGCTTGACGACGTACACCTGCAGGCCCGGCACGTTGCCGAACGCGACCGCGCCCCACGCAAGCATCGTCAGCACCGCGAGCCACTTCACGTGCACCGTGAAGGTCAGCGCGAGCAGCACGATCGCGAGCAGCAGGAAGATCCGCTTGAGCGCCTTGACCGGGCCGACGCTGTCGGCGAGCTTGCCGCCCCACACGTTGCCGACCGCGACCGACACGCCGTAGCCGACGAGCACCAGGCTGACCTGCGACGGCGTGAAGCCGGCGATCTGTTCGAGCAGCGGTGCCATGTAGGTGAACGCGATCAGCGAGCCGCCGTAGCCGACCGCCGTCATCGCGTAGACGAGCAGCAGGCGCGGCTGGGCGAGCACACGGAACTGGCGGGCGAGCGGCGCCGGCGGCGTTTGCGGAAGACCGCGCGGCACGAACGCCACCGCGCCGAGGAACGCGACGAGGCCGAACAGCGCGACGATCAGGAACGTCGCGCGCCAGCCGAAGTGCTGGCCGATGAAGGTGCCGAGCGGAATGCCGGCGACGAACGCGACGGTCATCCCGCTGAACATCGTCGCGATCGCGCTGGCGGCCTTGTCCTTCGGCACGAGCGTGGTCGCGATGATCGAGCCGACCGAGAAGAACACGCCGTGCGCGAGGCCGGTGAGCACGCGCGCGACGATCAGCGATTCGTAGCCCGGCGCCTGCCAGGCGACGAGGTTGCCGACGGTGAACAGCGCCATCAGCGCGGCGAGCAGCGTCTTGCGCGGCACGCGGCCGGTGAGCGCGGTGAGGAGCGGCGCGCCGATCGCGACGCTCAGTGCGTAGAGGCTGACGAGCAGGCCGGCCGACGGCAGGCTGACGCCGAGATCGGCGCCGATCGTCGGGATCAGCCCGACGATCACGAATTCGGTCGTGCCGATGGCAAAGGCGCTGATGGTCAGCGCAAGCAGGGCGAGTGGCATGGCGGGATCCTGGTTCCAGTGAGGATGGATCGCAGTGTGCCGCCTTTACTTTTGCGGAAAAACTGGTCTATAAACCAAATTGTTTTGATTTCAGATCAACAATGAAGATCACCCTCGACGAACTCCAGGCCTTTGCCGCCGTGGTCGACACCGGTTCGATCACCGCCGCCGCCCAGCAGCTCGACCTCACCGTGTCGGCCACGAGCCGCACGCTCGCGCGGCTCGAGGAGAAGCTGAAGACCACGCTGCTGCGCCGGACCACGCGCCGGCTCGAACTGACCGAAGAGGGGCGCGCGTTCCTGCAGGACGCGCGCGCGATCATCGAATCGGTCGAGAACGCCGAGGAGCAGATGCTCGCGCGGCGCGAGATGCCGTCGGGGCGGCTGCGCGTCGATGCCGCGACGCCGTTCATGCTGCACGTGATCGTGCCGCTCGTGCGCGGCTACCGCGAACGCTTCCCGAAGGTCGACCTGGAGCTGAACAGCAACGAAGGGATCATCGACCTGCTCGAGCGACGCACCGACGTCGCGATCCGGATCGGCCGGCTCAAGGATTCGACCCTGCACAGCCGGCGGATCGGCAACAGCCGGCTGCGCATCCTCGCGAGCCCCGCCTATATCGAAGCGCACGGCCAGCCGCGCAAGGTCGAGGATCTCGGCAAGCACACGCTGCTCGGCTTCACGCAGCCCGAATCGCTGAACGTGTGGCCGATCCTCGGCGCGGACGGCGAGCCGAGCCGCATCGAGCCCGCTATCTGGTCGTCGAGCGGCGAGACGCTGCGGCAGCTCGCATTGGAGGGTGCGGGCGTCGTGTGCCTGTCGGATTTCATGACCGCGCACGATCGCGAGGCCGGGCGGCTCGTGCAGGTGCTCGCGCGGCAGACGCTCGACGTCGAGCAGCCGATTAACGCGGTGTATTACCGGAATACCGCGATTTCGTCGCGGATCGCGTCGTTCGTCGATTACATGATCGAGGTGCTGGGCGGCGGGAGCGGCGGCAGCGATGCGCCGGCGCGGCGCAAGGCGGCGTGGATGGGGACGGTGTAGCCGGGGACGGCTGCGTCGTTGCCGCCGGGTGCCGTTCCCGCGCAGGACGGCTCGGCGGACTTCCTCCGGCCGACGCGAACGGCGGGGCGGCGGACGGTGCGCGGCGGGCGCGCCGATATGATCCGGCACGCCGACGGCGCTTGCGCCGCCGACATGCCGTCGCGTGCGGCGCTTCCTACGCTTCCTCGGACCACGACATGTTGTCGCGCGCCAGCAGCGCCGACGATGCCGCCGGCCCGAACGTGCCTGCGGTGTACAGGCGCGGACGGTCGCCGAGCTGCTTCCAGCCGTTGAGGATCGGCTCGACCCACGACCAGGCGGCCTCGAGTTCGTCGCGGCGCATGAAGTGCGTGAGGCGCCCGCGGATCACGTCGATCAGCAGCCGTTCGTACGCTTCCGCGCGCCGTTCCGGAATCGCCTGCTGCAGGTCGAGGTTCAGGCTCACGGGCACCATCTTCATCCCGCTGCCCGGCTCCTTCGCGAGCATCTGCAGCTGGATCGACTCTTCCGGCTGCAGCTGGATCACGAGGCGGTTGCTGTAGTGACGCGGGCCGGTCGGGATGATCGAGAACGGCATGTCGGCGAACTCGATCACGATTTCCGACTGGCGGCGCTGCAGCCGCTTGCCGGTGCGCAGGAAGAACGGCACGTTCGCCCAGCGCCAGTTGTTGATGTGCGCACGCAGCGCGACGAAGGTTTCCGCGTGGCTGTCCGCCGGCACGTTCTCCTCGTCGAGATAGCCCTTGACCGGCTGGCCGTCGACCGCGCCGGCCGTGTACTGGCCCCGCACGGTATCGCGCGCGACGTCCGACAGCGCCATCGGCCGCAGCGAGCGCAGCACCTTCAGCTTCTCGTCGCGCACCGCGTCCGGGTCGAGCGACACCGGCGGCTCCATCGCGACGATGCACAGCAGCTGCAGCAGGTGGTTCTGCACCATGTCGCGCAGCGCGCCGGTGTGATCGTAGAAGCCCGCGCGGCTGCCGACGCCGACCGTCTCCGCCACCGTGATCTGCACGCTGCGGATGCTCGGCGCCTGCCACAGCGGCCCGAAGATCGGGTTGCCGAAGCGCAGCACCATCAGGTTCTGCACGGTTTCCTTGCCGAGGTAATGGTCGATCCGGTAGATCTGCGATTCCGCGAAATGCTTGCCGACCGCATCGTTGATCGCCTTCGCCGACGCGAGATCGTGGCCGAGCGGCTTTTCGAGGACGACGCGCGAGCGCGCATCGACGAGGTGCGCGGCCGACAGGTTGTCGCAGATCGTCGTGAACAGCTCGGGCGACGTCGACAGGTAGAACACGCGGATCGCGTCGCTGCGCGCCGCTTCGGCGAGGCGCGCGTAGTCTTCCGGCGCGCTCACGTCGATCAGCACGTACTGGAACAGGTCGAGGAAACGGCTCCACGCGTCGGCGTCGAAGGCCTTGTCGTCGATGAACGGGCGCGATTGCTCGTCCATGAACTTGCGGTAGCCGTCGATGCCCCAGTCGCGGCGGCCGACCGCGATGATGCGCGTCTCCGGCGGCAGGTTGCAGTGCAGGTGCGCCATGTACAGCGCGGGCAACAGCTTGCGGGCGGCCAGGTCGCCGCCGCCGCCGAAGATGATCATGTCGACGGGTTGGTCGGCTTCGGTCTGGTTGGGCTTATTCGTCATGAGTGGTTCGCGGTCTGAAGCGGTGTGAGCGTGGAACGAACGGCGAGCGCCGGGCGCCGGTGGGGTTGGCGCGCCAGTACGTGAAAACGCTAATAGTGCACGCTTTTGATCGATTGCGGATCGGTTCCCGCGTATGTAACAGGGCTTGCATGACCTGCGTTGGCGCGATTATGATTGAGCGCTCACTCATTAAAGGAACCCAACGTGGCCCGACCGCGCAGTCCCGACAAGCACGACGCCATCCTCGCCGCTGCCGCCCGCGCGCTCGCGGAGGACGGCGCGGGCGCGACCACCGCGCGCATCGCGCGGCTCGCCGGCGTGGCGGAAGGCACGGTGTTCACCTATTTCGAGACCAAGGATGCGCTGCTGAACGCGCTGTACCTGAGCCTGAAGGCCGGCCTGCGCGACGCGATGATGACCGGGTTTCCGGAGCACGCGCCAGCCGAACAGGCGATGCGGCATGCGTGGAACGGCTATGTGTCGTGGGGCGTCGCGAACCCGGACGGGCGGCGCGCGCTGCAGCAGCTCGGCGTGAGCGGCCGTATCGACGACACGCATCGCGCGGCCGGTACCGAAGGCTTCGGCGCGATCAGCGCGTTGCTGCGTGCGCAAGTCGCCGCGGCGGGCGGGCTGAAGACCGACGACGCGCACGCGTTCTGCGCGGCGCTGTTCACGTCGATCGCGGAAACGGCGATGGAGTCGATCGCGCGCGACCCGGCGTTGGCCGATGCGTACCGCGAGGCCGGGTTTCGTGCGCTGTGGGCCGTGTTGCACGCGGTGTGAGCGGGCGATCGGCGTGACGGAAAGCTGAAGACGGGTGATCGGCGGCGTCTTGGGTTTCGTGCGCTGCCGCACCGATGGAAGGCGGTTTCAGGCAGGGCGAGGCGCGGTGTAAACGACCGTTTCATCGCCCATATTAATGAGTGAGTAATCATTCATTTTCAAGTTTCAACTTTGTCGAGGAGTGGAAAAATGTCGAAAGTCTGGCTGGTAACGGGGGCCGCACGCGGCCTGGGGCGCTCGATCGCGGAAGCGGTGCTGGCGGCGGGCGATCGTCTGGTGGCCGGCGCGCGCGATCCCGCGCGGCTCGCGGATCTGGAAGCACGGTACGGCGACCGGCTGCTGCCGATGGAACTCGACGTGACCGACGCGGCGGCGGCGGAGCATGCGGTGGCGGCGGCCCGCGACGCGTTCGGCCGCATCGACGTGCTGGTGAACAACGCGGGCTACGGTCATACGGCACCGTTCGAGCAGATGGGCGCCGACGACTTCCGCGACCAGATCGAAACGAACCTGTTCGGCGTGGTCAACCTGACGCGCGCGGTGCTGCCGACGATGCGCGCGCAGCGCGCGGGCCACATCTTCCAGGTGTCGTCGGTCGGCGGGCGCACGGCGACGGTTGGCCTGTCCGCGTATCAGGCCGCGAAGTGGGCGGTCGGCGGGTTCAGCGACGTGCTGTCGAAGGAAGTCGCGCCGTTCGGCGTGCGCGTCTGCACGCTGGAGCCGGGCGGGATGCGCACCGAATGGGCCTCGGAGGCGAAGCGTGCGGTCGACGGCCTGCTGCCCGACTATCAGCCGTCGGTCGGGAAGATGCTCGAATTGCTCGGCGCGTATGGCGGTCACGAGGTCGGCGATCCCGCGCGGATCGCGGCGCTGATCGTCGAGCTGTCGCGTCGCGACGACGTGCCGATGCGCTTGCTGCTCGGCGGCGATGCGCTGTTCGTGTGCGAGCAGGCGGAAGCGCAGCGCGCAGAGGAGGCGGCGCGGTGGCGCGATACGACGCTGTCGACGATGTTCCCGGACGCGAAGCTGCCGGATGGGCTGCAGGCGTTGAAGCAGGTCGGGTAAGCGCGGGAGCCGGGGCGGCGCGGGTTCGCGCGAGCGTCGCGCCGCGTCGTCGCTTGCCGATTGCAGACGCAGATGCAGATGCAGATGCAGATGCAGATGCAGATGCCAATTGCGCGCGGCGACCGGAGGAAGACCGGGCGCATGCACGCCCCGGTCTTCGACGGCGATCGCCGTTGCCGGCGGCCCTCAGCGCCCCAGCGCGTAGAACTCCGCGTTCGGCCGCATGTTCGTCACGTTCGCGATGCGGTTCGACATCCCGAAGAACGCCGAAATCGCCGCGATGTCCCACGCGTCCTCTTCGGTGAAACCATGCGACTTCAGCGTGTCGAAGTCCGCTTCGCCCACCTGGTGCGCGGTCTGCGAAACCTTCATCGCGAAGTCGAGCATCGCCTTCTGTCGAGCGGTGATATCGGCCTTGCGGTAGTTGGTCGCGACCTGGTCGGCGATCAGCGGATCCTTCGCGCGGATGCGCAGGATCGCGCCGTGCGCGATCACGCAGTACTGGCACTGGTTCACGCTGCTGGTCGCCACTACGATCATTTCGCGTTCGGCCTTGGTGAGGTTGCCCGGCTTGTCCATCAGCGCGTCGTGATACGCGATGAACGCGCGAAACTCGTCCGGGCGATGCGCGAGCGTGAGGAACACGTTCGGGATGAAGCCCGACTTTTCCTGGACGGCCGCGATGCGTTCGCGAATGTCGTCGGGCAGGTCTTCGAGCGCGGGCACCGGAAAGCGGCTGACGGGCGCGTGGTCTGCAGCGGTCATGAGGTCTCCTGGATAAAGCGGCACGGGCGAACGCGAGGCGCGCGCCACCGGCCGGGGATGAAACGATGCGTCGCCGTCGCCGGCGTCATGCGTTGACGTCCACGACGATGCGGCCGCGCACCTTGCCGCCGATCAGGTCCTCGGCGAGCGGGATGACATTTGCGAGGCCGACCTGATGGCTGATGGTGCCCAGTTTCTCGACATCGAGATCCGACGCGAGCCTGCGCCATGCCTCCAGACGCTCGGCGCGCGGGCACATCACGCTGTCGATGCCGACGAGCGTCACGCCGCGCAGGATGAACGGCGCGACGGTCGCGGGGAAGTCCATGCCGGCGGCCAGGCCGCAGGCCGTCACCACGCCGCGATAGCGCGTGGTCGCACACACGTTGGCGAGCACATGGCTGCCGGCGACGTCGACCGCGCCGGCCCAGCGTTCCTTGCCGAGCGGCTTGCCGGGTGCGCCGAACTGCGAACGGTCGAGGATCTCAACCGCGCCGAGCTGGCGCAGATAGTCGGCATCGGCCGGGCGGCCGGTCACGGCGACGACGCGATACCCGAGCCGCGCGAGGAGGGCGGTGGCGACGCTGCCGACGCCGCCGGCCGCGCCGGTCACCACGATCTCGCCATCGTCCGGGCGCACGCCATGCCGTTCCAGCGCCATCACGCACAGCATCGCGGTGTAGCCGGCCGTGCCGATGGCCATCGCCTGTTGCGGCGAAAACGCGGACGGCAGCGGCACCAGCCAGTCGCCGTCGACGCGTGCCTTCTGCGCGAGGCCGCCCCAATGCGTTTCGCCGACGCCCCAGCCGTTCAGCACGACGCGGTCGCCTGCCCGGTAGTCCGGGTGCGTGCTGTGTTCGACCTCGCCGACGAGGTCGATGCCCGGCACCATCGGAAATTTGCGGACCACCGGGCTCTTGCCGGTGATCGCGAGCCCGTCCTTGTAGTTCAACGTCGAATAGCCGACCCGGATCGTCACGTTGCCCGCAGGCAGCTGCGCGTCGTCCAGCGTCTGCAGCCGCGCGTGCTGGCCGGTCTCGTCCTTGTCGATCACGATGCCCTGGAACATCCGTCCTCCTTTCTAGACCGATCGTCTAGTTAATGGCAAAAAAACTCAGCGGCGAGGCAATCCATTGAAGAAAAACTGTGCGAACAGCGCGAGCGGCACGTCGCTGCGTTCGAGTTTCGCGCGCAGGACGGCGCCTTCCCAGCCGATCCAGAAGAACGCGGCCAGCTCGGCGGGATCGGCCGAGGCCGCCAGTTCGCCGGCTTGCTGTGCCGCGACCAGGCAGTCGGCCAGACGGCGCTGCCAGTCCTCGAACGTCTCACGCAGGCGCGCGCGGAAACGCTCGGGCAGCGCGCCCATTTCCTGGCCGAGGTTGCCGATCAGGCAGCCTCGGCTGTATTCGTAGCGGGCCATGCCGTCGCGCGCATCGTCGACGAACGCGCGCACGCGCGCCAGCGGCGTTGCTTCAGTCTCGCTGAAATGACGGTCCAGCTTGCGCGCGAAGAACTCGGCGTAGCGATCGATCAGCTCGAGGCCGAACGCCTCCTTGCTGTCGAAGTAGTGATAGAACGAGCCCTTCGGCACGCCGGCGCGCCCGAGGATCTCGTCGAGGCCGGTGGCCGAGAAGCCCTTTTCGGTGAGCACCTCCAGCCCGGTGCGCAACAGCATGTCACGTGTCGCGACGAGGTCTTCGTGCTGCTTCGGTGGCCTGCCGCGGCGGCGCGGCGGATCGGTTCGAACGTCCATGGGCGAATAATAGACCGTTCGTCTCAAAAATCAATAGCGTGCGTGTCGATCGCGCCGGGCGAACGCGTGCCGGCGACCTTTGTCCGCGTTAACCCTGATTAATAAAGCTTATCGCGGTGAAAAATTCCGCATCTTATTGAACCGATATCGGCTCGCTATAGTGGCTCGCTTTCCCGCACGCACCGTTTGCGTGCGGCTGACACGCTGACGATCAGCAGGAGCCGCTTGATGACCACCGACGCCCGATTCACCGAAATCGAGGATCTGATGCCCGCCGCCGGCGGGCTGCGCGAGATCCGCCATCACATTCACCGCCACCCGGAACTCGCGTACGAGGAGCACGAAACGGCGGCGCTCGTTGCGGACAAGCTCGAGCAGTGGGGCTGGCAGGTGACGCGCGGGGTCGGCAAGACGGGCGTGGTCGGCACGCTGCGCGCGGGCGACGGCACGCGCAGCATCGGCATCCGCGCGGACATGGACGCGCTGCCGATCCTCGAGGCGACCGGCCTGCCGTATGCGAGCGGCACGCACGGCAAGATGCACGCATGCGGCCACGACGGCCACACGACGATGCTGCTCGGTGCCGCGCAACACCTCGCGAAGACGCGCAATTTCTCCGGCACCGTGCACCTGTATTTCCAGCCGGCGGAAGAGCACGGCGTCGACAGCGGCGCGAAGAAGATGATCGACGACGGCCTGTTCGAGCGCTTTCCGTGCGACGCGGTGTTCGGCATGCACAACCATCCGGGCGCGGCACCCGGCGTGTTCCTCACGCGGCGCGGCCCGTTCATGTCGGCCGGCGACAAGGCGATCATCTCGATCGAGGGCGTCGGCGGCCACGCGGCGCGGCCGCACCTGACGGTCGATCCGGTGGTCGTCGCGGCCAGCATCGTGATGGCGCTGCAGACGATCGTCGCGCGCAACGTCGACCCGTCGCAGCCGGCGGTCGTCACGGTCGGCTCGATGCACGCGGGCACCGCGAACAACGTGATCCCGAACGGCGCGCGTCTCGAACTCAGCGTGCGTTCGTTCAGCCCCGACGTGCGCGCGCTGCTCAAGCGCCGCATCGTCGAGCTCGCCGAGTCGCAGGCCGCGAGCTATGGCGCGACCGCGCACGTCGAGTACATCGAAGGCTATCCGGTCGTCGTCAATACGGATGCCGAAACGGATTTCGCCGCGCAGGTCGCGCGCGAACTGGTCGGCGACGCGCATGTGGTCGAGCAGGCCGACCTGCTGATGGGCAGCGAGGATTTCGCGTTCATGCTGCAGCAGCGGCCCGGCTCGTTCGTGCGGCTCGGCAACGGCGAAGGCGAGGACGGCTGCATGGTGCACAACCCGAAGTACGACTTCAACGATCGCAACCTGCCGATCGGCGCGGCGTTCTGGACGCGCCTCGTGGAGCGTTACCTCGGGCAGTAACCCCGGCGGCGGCACGCGACGAGCGGCCGGCGCTTCCGGCCGCATTGAGAGGAGAGACGAACGATGCAAAAAGACCATCTCGCGCTGCACCCTGCGTCGACGGGCGCCGCCGCAACCGATGCGCATGGCGCGCCGGCCGTCACGAAGCGCGGCGCGATCGCGGCGGCCGTGATCGGCAACTGGCTGGAGTTCTTCGATTTCACCGTGTACGGCTTTTTCGCGGTGCTGATCGGCAAGCTGTTCTTCCCGTCGAGCGATCCGACCACGTCGCTCTTGCTGTCGGTCGCGACGTTCGCCGCCGGTTTCTTCACGCGGCCGCTCGGCAGCGTCGTGCTCGGCGTCTATGCGGACCGCAAGGGCCGCAAGGCCGCGCTGAACCTGACCATCATGCTGATGGCGCTCGGCACCGGCCTGATCGCGATCGCGCCGACCTACGCGCAGGTCGGCGTGGCCGCGCCGCTGTTGGTGGTCTTCGCGCGGCTGATGCAGGGCTTCTCGCAGGGCGGCGAGTTCGGCGCGGCGACGTCCACGCTGATCGAGCAGGGCGGCACGTCGCACCGCGCGTTCCGCGCGAGCTGGCAGCTCGCGACGCAGGGCGGTGCGGCGCTGATGGGTTCGGGCTTCGCGGCGCTGCTGTCGAACACGCTGACGAAGGACGCGCTCGAGGGCTGGGGCTGGCGCCTGCCGTTCCTCGTGGGCGTGCTGATCGCGCCGGTGGGCATGTACTTGCGGCGTCGGCTCGCGGACGATGCGCCCGGCGACAACCATCACGGGATCGAACGCGGCGTGCTGCGCGAACTGTTCTCGCAGCACACGCGCACGGTGCTGCTGCTGATGCTGACGGTGATGGGCGGCACGGTGTCGACCTACATCCTGACCTTCTACATGCCGACCTATGCGATCCATACGCTCGGGCTGCCGATGAAGCTGTCGATGTTCGTCGGCGTCGCGTCGGGCTGCGTGATGCTGGTGACGTGTCCGCTGTTCGGCTGGCTGTCGGACCGCCTCGGCAGCCGGCGCCTGCCGATCTTCGTCGGGCGCGGCGTGCTGGTGCTGCTGCTGTTCCCGGCGTTCTGGCTGATGAACCATCATCCGACGCTGTCGGTGATCCTGCCGCTGACCGCGCTGATGCTGCTGTTCTATTCGCTCGGGTCGGCATCCGAAATGGCGCTGATGTGCGAATCGCTGCCGCGCCACGTACGCGCGACGGGCATCTCGATCGCGTATGCGCTCGCGGTGACGCTCTTCGGCGGCACCGCGCAGCTGATCGCGACCTGGCTGGTGAAGACGACGGGCAGCAAGCTCGCGCCGGCCGGCTACGTGGCCGCCTGCGTGGTGCTGTCGCTGATCGCGGTCGCGATGCTGCGCGAGACGGCGCGCGAGTCGATGGACTGATGCGGGATGCCGCTGTCCGAAGCGACGCGATGCAATTTCGTTTTCGTCAAATTGACGGGGCTGTGCCGCATCCCTAAATTGGGCGATGCGGAGGGGGCTCCGCGTTCCGAGAGAAGGGCGTTGCAAGCAGAGTCTGAGGGTTGAGCGGGCGGCTTATGCCGCCCGTCTTTATATCCGCGCTATCCGCGAATGATCGTGTTGCCGATCCGGCACGCGAAGTCACCGCTCACCCGCGCCGCGCGACCAGTTCCGACACCGTCTGCGCGGCCTGCTGCAGCGGCCCGAGAAACTCCTTCACCATCTGCTTCGCGGTGTGCCGCTGCGCGTTGCCGCTGATGTTCATCGCGGCGATCACCTGCCCGCGCCGGTTGCGGATCGGCGCGGAGATCGACATCAAGCCCACTTCGAGTTCCTGGTCGACCACGGCCCAGCCTTGCTGACGCACCTGTGCGATCGTCGCCTTCAGTTCGCCGATGTCGGTGATCGTGCGCGGCGTATGCGCTCGGATGCCGCTCTGCGCGAGCGTTTCGTCGAGCGCCGCGTCGTCGAGCGCGGACAGCAGCACGCGGCCCATCGACGTGCAGTACGCGGGCAGGCGGCTGCCGATCGACAGGTTGATCGTCATGATCTTGCGGGTCGGCACGCGCAGCACGTAGACGATCTCGGTGCGGTCGAGCACGGCGGCCGAGCAGCTTTCGTGGATCTGCGCGGACAACTGCTCCATCACCGGATCGGCGAGATTCCAGAACGGCATCGACGTGAGATACGCGAAGCCGAGCTCGAGGATCTTCGGCGTGAGCCGGAACAGCCGGCCGTCGGCCTCGACGTAGCCGAGCGTCTGCAGCGTCAGCAGGATCCGGCGTGCGCCGGCGCGCGTGAGCCCGGTGGCCGAGGCGACCTCGGTGAGCGTCTGCTCCGGGCGCTGGGCGTCGAATGCGCGGATCACCGCGAGGCCGCGCGCGAACGACTGTACATAGGAGTCGCCCGGTTTCGTCTGGATGTCTTCGGTTGTCATGAACGGTCGGATTGTCGTGCAGCCGAGAAGATAGCGCATGGGGCCTGACACGCCAACCGCACGGCGGACCGGGCGCTTGACAGGTCGTCCCCGCACTCCCTATGATGCGTTGAACGTTCGATACACGATCTTATGTTCGTATATAGAACATTTAAGCGCATCCCGGCGGGCAAAGCAAGGGGCGCGTTTCACTCACTTCCCAGCTTGCATGAGACCGGAGACACTGATGACCGAAGCTTTTCTGTGTGATGCGATTCGTACCCCGATCGGCCGCTACGGCGGCGCGCTGTCCGGCGTGCGCG
The DNA here is from genome assembly GCF_905339915.1 of Burkholderia sp. BCC1985. Lineage (NCBI taxonomy): Bacteria > Pseudomonadati > Pseudomonadota > Betaproteobacteria > Burkholderiales > Burkholderiaceae > Burkholderia > Burkholderia sp. BCC1985. The sequence continues at coordinate 3,398 of NZ_CAJPGY010000006.1, read as the reverse complement.
CCGACGACCTCGGCGCGGTGCCGCTCAAGGCGCTAGTCGAGCGCAACCGCGACGTCGACTGGACGGCGATCGACGACGTGATCTACGGCTGCGCGAACCAGGCCGGCGAGGACAACCGCAACGTCGCGCGCATGTCCGCGCTGCTCGCGGGTTTGCCGGAGGGCGTGCCGGGTTCGACGATCAACCGCCTGTGCGGTTCCGGGATGGACGCGGTCGGCGTGGCCGCGCGCGCGATCAAGTCGGGCGAGGCCGCGCTGATGGTGGCCGGCGGCGTCGAAAGCATGACGCGCGCGCCGTTCGTGATGGGCAAGGCCGCCAGCGCGTTTGCGCGCCAGGCCGACATCTACGACACGACGATCGGCTGGCGCTTCGTCAATCCGCTGATGAAACAGCTGCATGGCGTCGATTCGATGCCGGAGACGGCCGAGAACGTCGCGGTCGACTACAACGTCAGCCGCGCCGATCAGGACCTGTTCGCGCTGCGCAGCCAGCAGAAGGCCGCGCGTGCGCAGCAGGACGGCACGCTCGCCGAGGAAATCGTGCCGGTCACGATTCCGCAGAAGAAGGGCGATCCGGTCGTCTTTTCGCGTGACGAGCATCCGCGCGAAACGTCGCTCGAGACGCTCGCGAAGCTGAAGGGCGTCGTGCGCCCGGACGGCTCGGTGACGGCCGGCAACGCGTCGGGCGTCAACGACGGCGCCGCCGCGCTGCTGCTCGCGAACGCGGAAGCCGCGAAGCGCTTCGGCCTGACGCCGCGTGCGCGCGTGCTCGGCATCGCGACGGCCGGCGTCGCGCCGCGCGTGATGGGCATCGGCCCGGCGCCGGCCACGCAGAAGCTGCTCGCGCGGCTCGGGATGACGATCGACCAGTTCGACGTGATCGAGCTGAACGAGGCATTCGCGTCGCAGGGTCTCGCGGTGCTGCGCATGCTCGGCGTCGCCGACGACGATCCGCGCGTGAACCCGAACGGCGGCGCGATCGCGCTCGGCCATCCGCTCGGCGCGTCGGGTGCGCGTCTCGTGACGACCGCGATGTACCAGCTGCATCGCACCAACGGCCGCTTCGCACTGTGCACGATGTGCATCGGCGTCGGCCAGGGTATCGCGATCGCGATCGAACGCGTCTGATCGCGCGATGCGGCGAAGCGCGCGGAATGCGCGCCGCTTGGCCGTACCTTTCCGGACGATGTGGCCGGCACGAGAAGATCGTCGTGTCGGCCACATCGTCATTCAGCCTCGTGATAGCCGCGCGAGGCGCGCCGCGAGCGCGTCGATCTCGGTGTCCGCGAACACCTCGATGCCATGCTGGCGCAGCAACGCCGCCGTCACACCGGCGCCGGCATGCCGCCGGCCCGCAAAACTCCCGTCGTAAATGAAGCTGCTTCCGCACGACGGACTTCCGTCCGCCAGGATCGCGAAGCGGCAGTCGTGCGCGCGTGCCAGCGCGAGCGCGGCGTGCGCGCCGTCGACGAACGGGGCCGTCACGTCGGTGCCGTGCACGTCGACGATGCGCGCGGCACCCGACAGCACGCGTTGCCCCGATTCGCCTGCCGCGATCTCGGCGGGCGGACGCGGCACGCTCAATCCCCCTGCCAGTTCCGGACACACGGGCACCAGGCGCCCTTCGCGCTGCCACCGTGCGAGCGTTTCATGCGCGGCGGTTTTCGCCGAGCCGTTGTAGCGGACGGGGTGGCCGAGCACGCACATGCTGACGAGGATCTTCGGCGTGACCGGCGGCTGCGGCGTGTTCTGCAATGTCGTTCTCCGTGCGGGCGGTGTCGGGCGCGCGGAAATGTCGCGCGCGGGTGGCGCTCGCGCGCGTCAGGCCGTCGGCGCTTCCAGATGGATGTCCTCCGGCTCGAGCGCGTACAACGCCGGGTCGGGCGATGCGCTGACGGTGAAGCCGAGGCGCAGGTAGAAGTCGATCGTGCGCTGTGACGGCGTCGCGGACACGTAGAGCCGTGCGGCGCCCATCGTCCGTGCCTGCGCGCGGGCCGCGCGATAGAGATGCTCGCCGAGCCCGCAACCGCGCCAGTCCTGGCTTACGTGCAGGAACTTCAGCTGCAGCATGTCGCGTCGCGGGCCGAGCGGATCGGCGTCCACGATGACCGCCGCGACCAGCCGCGCGCCGTCGAACATGCCGAGACACCAGCCGCCGCGATCGTGGCAGTCGAGCAGGATCGGCGTGTAGTGCTCGGCTTCGCCGTCGGGCCAGCCGCGCACGTCGTAGAAGTCGGGGACGAGCTGCAGTTCGCCGTCGCGCAGCGCGTACAGATGATGGATGATCTCGCGCCGGTCGATGGTCCAGACGAGCGGCAGTTCGTCGCGGGTGAGCAGGCGTGCCGAGAGTGAGTCGCGTTCGGTGGCGGTGCGGCGTGTCATGCGGTGGTCCGGTGTGCAGCGCGTTGCGTGTGGTTGGGTGGGTGCGGCCGCGTGCCTGCTGCGTCGCCGCGCATGTCGTGCGTTTGCGGAATGCGCATCGTGTCGCGATCGCGGAAAAGCGCGGCCTGATCGTGTCTATCGCCGTCATGCGCAGGCCGTGCCGTATTCCGGGGCGGCCGATTCAATTGCAGCCGGGATTTTTTCATCGAGTTCAAATGCCGGTCGAATGGAGCAGATCAGGCAGAGTCGTTTCGCTGCGCGCAACGGCTGCGTAGATTGGCTCGTTGCAAGGGGTTATTCCATAAAGCATCGGTTCACTTTCGCAAAGCGTCGGACGTGATTATCGCCGGATGACTTGATCGAAATCATGCCGATGACCGAATTCGATCTTTCATGCGCTTCCGGATTAAGGTTTTTCCGGAGGGTGCCGACAGCAAGGACGAGACCGTCGTAAAGCGATAAACCGTTTTTCGGCTACTGAGCGTGATTTTCGCGCTGCGCGGATCCTGCAGCCGGATCCGCCTTTCGGAGCCCTGCATGCGCAACAACCAGCCTGTCACCCAACAAGAATTCGAATTTCCCGACGACGTCACGCTGATGTCGACCACCGATGCGGACAGCATCATCACATACGCGAATACGACGTTCGCGCACGTGAGCGGCTTCTCGACCGACGAACTCGTCGGCGAGCCGCACAACGTCGTGCGGCACCCGGACATGCCGAAAGAAGCGTTCGCCGACATGTGGGCGACGCTGAAGAACGGCGAACCGTGGACCGCGCTCGTGAAGAACCGCCGCAGGAACGGCGATCACTACTGGGTGCGCGCGAACGCGGTGCCGGTGATGCGCGACGGGCAGCCGACGGGCTACATGTCGGTGCGCACCAGCGCGCCGCGCGACGAGATCGCGGCGGCCGACGGGCTGTACCGCGCGTTCCGCGAAGGCAAGGCCGGCCAGCGCCGTTTCCACAAGGGATTGGTCATCCGAACCGGGCTGCTGCGCATCGCGTCGCTGCCG
>NZ_CAJPGY010000005.1:0-280501 GCF_905339915.1 Burkholderia sp. BCC1985 | reverse complement strand
GACCGTCCCCGCGTTCATCAACCTGTTCATCGAAACCGGCGGCACCGCGGGCATCCAGTTCTCGTACGACAAGAGCTGATTGCCGCACGTCCGCACGCGCCGCGCTTGCGGCGCGAACCCGGCCCGCGTCGCAGCCGCCGGCGCGCGTTGCGCCACATGAACTACCCCCGCCCGGGCCGGCCCGGGCGGGCGCCCGCGATACCTAAACCACGTGGTAGCTTGCCGGCGGATACGCCGTCTCCAGCGCGGCCCTGAGATCCGCGTCGGACGCCGTGGCCGACGTGAAGACGGCCGTCGTGGTGCTCGCGGTGTAGGCCAGCGTCACGGCCCACGTCGGATGGTCCTCGTTGAGGTTGTCGCGCGTGGCTTGCGCGCTCAACGCGCTCGGGCCGCCGTCCGGATTGAACCCGTAGACTGAAATGGTCGGCATGGCATGTCCTTGTCGGTTGGTTGGGGAACGCCGCCAGCACGCACCGGCGACCTGCCCAGCGTAGGCGCCGCGCACGCGGGCAGGAATGTGCCGAAGGTCATGGCCGAAGGCCCGTGACGGGCGGTGCGATACCGGTTTTCCCCGCTCCGCCTCGCCCTCATGCACCCTCGATGCCGCACCGCGCGCCGCCATCGCCGCGACGCCGCCAGCCGTCTTCGCGGATACGTGATTCAATGTCATTCGAACCGGCGTCGCGCGCTGCCGCCTCGGCGCGCGTCGCGTCCCCCCTCGACCGACCTTCACGAAAATCCCATGACGAACCCTGCCGACATCAAGGCGCTCGTTTTCGACGTGTTCGGAACGATCGTCGACTGGAGAAACGGCGTCGCGCGCGAAGCCGCCACGTTCCTGGCGCGCCATGCGCCGGATCGCGATCCGTTCGAATTCGCCGATACGTGGCGCCGCGAATATGCGCCGTCGATGGAGGAAATCCGCAGCGGGCGCAGGCGCTACGTGCGGCTCGACGTGCTGCACCGCGAGAACCTGGTGCGCACGCTCGACCGCTACGGGATCGACGGCGTGCCCGACGCGGAGATCGACGCGCTCAACCTCGCGTGGCACCGGCTCGATCCGTGGCCCGACTCCGTCTCGGCGCTGCAGCGGCTGAAGCGGCGCTACGTGATCGCGCCGCTGTCGAACGGCAATATCCGGCTGATGGTCGACGTCGCGAAGCACGGCGGCCTGCCGTGGGACGCGATCCTCGGCGCCGAAGTCGCGCACGCGTACAAGCCGTCGCCGAGGGTCTATACCGAAGCGGTCGAGATTCTCGGTCTCGAGCCGGCCGAGCTGTGCCTGGTTGCCGCGCACAACGGCGATCTGGCCGCCGCGCGGCGACTCGGGCTCGCGACCGCGTTCGTGCTGCGGCCGACCGAACACGGGCCGAACCAGACGACCGACCTGAAAGCCGACGACGCGTGGGACTTCGACGTCAAGGACCTGAACGAACTCGCGGATCGGCTCGGTTGTCCGGGTTGAGTGCCGGCTGCTAGACTCCGCACTCCGACCACATTCAGCCCCGGCCTATGTCGTCATCCCTGCGTCTGGTAGCAGGCAAGCTCACCGCGATGCGCTTTCTGGAGCGTCCCGATCGGGAGGACGCCGCGCGCCATCAGGTGCCGCCCGTCGATCCCGAAGCCCGGAAGAAATCGCTCGGCTACCGGTTCACGCACTATGTGGTGCCGATTGCCGCGGCGCTCACCGGCAACGGTGCCGCCGCCAATGCGCTGGTGTTTCAGCAAGCCGACGAAGACCTCGCCCTGGCCAGCTTGAACGCCGCGGCCGACAAGGTCGAGCATCCGGCGACGTGGTCGTATGCGAATATCCGCGGCAGCAAGACCTTCGCATCGGAAAACGCCTACGTCACCGTCGGGAAAAACGGCAGGATCCTGTTCGCGAAGCTCCCGGTCGAAATCGAAATCGGCGGAAACACGTACCGCGGCTTCCTCGGCGGACAGTGCTTCGACGCCGGCGACGACGTTGTTGCCGTGGTCGATCGCCGAGGCCGCCTGCTTGCGCTGTCGTCTCCGGACCGGCGCCACATGGTCATGGATTACACGTGCGGCGACACCGGGTTGGCCGGGCTGACGCACACGCTCTGGCTCGCGTGGAAATGGATGTTCATCGGCATGACCTGTTTCCTGATCCCGCTCATGCTACTGGGCATCTGGACCAGCGACAGCGGATTTTCCGATCCGACGCTCGTCGTTCTCACGCTGCTCGGCGGACCGTTCGCATTGGGCGTCATGCTGGCACTGCTCATCGGCGTGCGCCTTGCATGGTCGGACTGGCTGCCCGCGTGGCGCGTGTCGCGCATCCTCACTGCATTGGGCCGACCGGACCTGTGCGCGCGCGATTTCGGCGATGCGCTCGACAACGCCGAACGCACCGGACGATTACGCGACACGGATGTCGGGCGAATCTATTACGCCTAGGCACGCCCAGGCGGCCGGCTGCCTGGCGGCGGGCCCCTTCGCCGCGCTCGCGTGACGCCGCCGCGGGTGTGCCGCAACGCGGTGCACCTGGAAGCGCGTGAACCCCGACCCGCCCGCTGCGCAAATCACCGCCGCCTCCAGCCCCGCTATTCCGGATCCCCGACGAACCGGAGCCGCTCCGACTCCCCCATCAACAACGCCCGGTTCGCGTCCGCCGCCGCGCGCAGGTAATCCCACAGCGCCGTCACGCGCCGCAGCTTGCGCAGATCCTCGCGACACGTCAGCCAGAAGCACCGTGTGACCACCACGTCGTCCGGCAGCACCGGCACCAGCGCCGGCTGCGTGGCCGCCATGAAGCACGGCAGGATCGCGAGCGCGCCGCCCTGCAGCGCCGCGAACACCTGCGCGATCACGCTCGTCGTGCGTAGCCCGGCCGTCGCGCCGGGCACCGCGCGCTCCAGGTACAGCAGTTCGCTGCTGAACGCGAGATCGTCGACGTAACTGATGAACGCATGCCGCGCGAGATCGTCGGTGCAGGCGATCGGCGGATGACTCGCCAGATAGTCGCGCGTCGCGTAGAGCCGCAGCTGGTAGTCGCACAGCTTCGTGACCACGTAAGGCCCGCGTTCGGGCCGCTCGAGCGTGATCGCGAGGTCGGCCTCGCGTTTCGGCAAGTTGACGAAATGCGGGACCGGCAGCAGGTCGACCGTCACATGCGGGTGCGCGACGCGAAACCGCGCGAGCTGCGGCGCGAGGAAAAAGCAGCCGAACCCTTCGGTCGACCCGATCCGCACGTGGCCCGACAGCGCCTCGCCAGTGTTCGCGACCTGGTCGCATGCGGACTGCACGGTCGTCTCCATCGCGTCCGCATACGCGACGAGCCGCTGCCCCTCGGCGGTCAGCGTGAAGCCGCCCGAGCGAGACTTGTCGAACAAAAGCGTACCCATCGCGGCCTCGAGTGCGCGAATGCGCCGCGCGACGGTCGTGTAGTCGACCCCGAGCCGCTTCGCGGCCCCGCTCGCGCGCTGCGTGCGGGCGACTTCGAGGAAGAAGCGCAGGTCGTCCCAGTTCAGGTTGCCGGAAACCGGCTCGGTGGCGTGTCGCATCGGCGGGAAAAAAGGGCAGGTGTCTCGGGGCCGGGTTCCGATATGCATAAATGCACATCCAACCGGTTTTCTTGTCGGTACATCATGGATCCGCGCATAACTATACTCGACCGTGACCTGCGGACCATGAGCCGCGGGCAATAAATACGGAGACACCATGCAGACGCGATCCACCCTCGATGAGCATGCAGCCATCGCGACGCCGGCGCCCGCCCGCACCGCGCGGCACTACCTGCTGGCCGGCTGGGCCAGCATGGCCGGCACCACGATCGAGTGGTACGACTTCTTCCTCTACGGCACGGCGGCCGCGCTCGTGTTCAACCGCATCTTCTTCCCGTCGCTGGACCCCGTCGTCGGCACGCTCGCCGCGTTCGGCACGTTCGCGGTGGGCTTCATCGGCCGGCCGATGGGCGGCATCGTGTTCGGCCACTTCGGCGACCGCATCGGCCGCAAGTCGATGCTGATGATCACGCTGCTGCTGATGGGCGTGCCGAGCATGATCATCGGGCTGATCCCGTCGTACGACCGCATCGGCTACTGGGCCGCCGCGCTGCTGATCGCGATGCGCTTCCTGCAGGGGATGGCGGTCGGCGGCGAATGGGGCGGCGCGGTGCTGATGGCCGTCGAACACGCGCCGAAGGGCCGCAAGGGGCTGTTCGGCAGCCTGCCGCAGACGGGCGTCGGGCTCGGGCTGATCCTGTCGTCGGTCGCGATGGCCGCGGTAGCCGCGCTGCCGGAAGCCGACATGCTGTCGTGGGGCTGGCGCGTGCCGTTCCTCGCGAGCATCGCGCTGGTCGGCCTCGGCTGGTTCATCCGCGCGAAGGTGCCCGAGTCGCCGGACTTCGAGAAGATGCAGCGCCAGGGCAAGGCCGAGAAGTCGCCGGTGACGGCCGCGCTGCGCCGCCATCCGCGCGAGGTGCTGACGATCGTCGGCGCACGCGCCGCGGAAAACACCTGGTTCTACATGGTCGTCACGTTCGCGCTCGCGTATGCGACGCAGCAGCTGCATCTGCCGAAGGCCGAGATGCTGCACGCGATCACGGCCGGCGCGGCGTTGTCGCTCGTCACGATGCCGCTGTGCGGGCATCTCAGCGACCGCATCGGCCAGCGCCGGATGTTCGCGATCGGCCTCGTGCTGATGTGCCTGTTCGCGGCGCCGTTCTTCCTGATGCTCGGCACGCAGCAGACGTCGACCGCATGGTGGGCGATCGTGCTCGGCCTCGGCATCGTGTTCCCGATCCTGTATGCGCCGGAGTCGCTGCTGTTCGCGCAGCAGTTCCCGGCGGAAATCCGCTACAGCGGCATCTCGCTGTCGGTGCAGCTCGCCGGCGTGATCGGCGGCGGCTTCGCGCCGATGATCGCGACGTCGCTGCTCAAGGCCGGCGGCGGCCAGCCGCACTACGTGATCGCGTACCTCGTCGGCTTCGGCGTGTTCGCGCTCGCGTGTACCGCGTTGATGCGTCCGGCGCGTGCGTAAGCATCGGCCTGCATCGATCCGCATCGCCCCGATTTCAGTTCGACCTGCCGTCCGCCGTGGCCGCACGCGCGACGGACGCAGCCCACGTTTTTTCTTCGCATCACCGTTTCCCGGAGAGTTCCATGAACGCCGCAGTTCCCCAGACCACCCTCGCCCTGCCCACCGCCAAGCTGCTGATCGACGGCGCGTTCGTCGAATCGCAAAGCGCCGAATGGGGCGACATCGTCAACCCCGCGACGCAGGAAGTGATCGGCCGCGTGCCGTACGCGACGCTCGACGAGGTCGATGCCGCGATCGCGTCCGCGCAGCGCGCGTTCCAGAACTGGAAGACGACGCCGATCGGCGCGCGGCTGCGCATCATGCTGAAGTTCCAGGACCTCGTGCGCCGCAATCTCGAACGGATCGCGCACACGCTGACCGCCGAGCAGGGCAAGACGCTGCCCGACGCGCAGGGCGACATCTTCCGCGGCCTCGAAGTGGTCGAGCATGCGTGCTCGATCGGCACGCTGCAGCAAGGCGAATTCGCGGAGAACGTCGCGGGCGGCGTCGACACCTACACGCTGCGCCAGCCGATCGGCGTGTGCGCGGGCATCACGCCGTTCAACTTCCCCGGCATGATCCCGCTGTGGATGTTCCCGATGGCGATCGTGTGCGGCAACACGTTCGTGCTGAAGCCGTCCGAACAGGATCCGCTGTCGACGATGCAGCTCGTCGAACTCGCGATCGAGGCCGGCGTGCCGCAGGGCGTGCTGAACGTCGTGCACGGCGGCAAGACCGTGGTCGACCGTCTGTGCACGCATCCGGACATCAAGGCGATCTCGTTCGTCGGCTCGACGCGCGTCGGCACGCACGTGTACAACCTCGGCAGCCAGCACGGCAAGCGCGTGCAGTCGATGATGGGCGCGAAGAACCACGCGGTCGTGCTGCCCGATGCGCACCGCGAGCAGTCGATCAACGCTCTCGTCGGCGCAGGCTTCGGCGCGGCCGGCCAGCGCTGCATGGCGACGTCGGTCGTCGTGCTGGTCGGCCAGGCGCGCGACTGGCTGCCCGAGCTGGTCGAGAAGGCGAAGGCGCTGAAGGTCAACGCCGGCGCCGAAGCCGGCACGGACGTCGGCCCGGTCGTGTCGAAGGCGGCGAAGGCCCGCATCCTGTCGCTGATCGATGCGGGCGTGAAGGAAGGCGCGACGCTGCTGCTCGACGGCCGCGACGTGAAGGTGCCCGGCTACGAGCAGGGCAACTTCGTCGGCCCGACGATCTTCTCGAACGTGACGACCGACATGTCGATCTATCAGGAAGAAATCTTCGGGCCGGTGGTGGTCGTGCTCGAAGCCGACACGCTCGACGACGCGATCGCGCTGGTCAACCACAACCCGATGGGCAACGGCGTCGGCCTGTTCACGCAGAGCGGCGCGGCCGCGCGCAAGTTCCAGAGCGAGATCGACATCGGCCAGGTCGGCATCAACATCCCGATCCCGGTGCCGGTCCCCTACTTCAGCTTCACCGGCTCGCGCGGCTCGAAGCTCGGCGATCTCGGCCCGTACGGCAAGCAGGTCGTGCAGTTCTATACGCAGACGAAGACGGTCACCGCGCGCTGGTTCGACGACGACGCGACGGCCGGCGGCGTGAACACGACGATCGCGCTGCGCTGATCAAGGAAGCCCGCACATGGAAATCGCATTCATCGGACTCGGCAACATGGGCGGCCCGATGGCCGCCAACCTGCTCAAGGCCGGCCACGCGCTGACGGTGTTCGACCTCGACGCGAACGCGGTCGACGCGGCGGTGCGCGCGGGCGCGACGGCGGCCGCGTCGCCGCGTGACGCGGCCGCCCGCGCGTCGCTGGTGATCACGATGCTGCCGGCCGCGCAGCACGTACGCGCGGTCTACCTCGGCGACGACGGCGTGCTGGCCGGCGCGCGTGCCGGCGCAACGCTCGTCGACTGCAGCACGATCGATCCGGGCACCGTGCGCGCGGTGGCCGACGCCGCCGCACAGCGCGACTTCCCGCTCGCCGACGCGCCGGTGTCGGGCGGCACCGGCGGCGCGCAGGCCGGCACGCTGACCTTCATGGTCGGCGCGCAAGGCGCGCTGTTCGAGCGCATCCGCCCGGTGCTGCTCGACATGGGGAAGAACGTCGTGCACTGCGGCGGCACGGGCACCGGGCAGATCGCGAAGATCTGCAACAACCTGCTGCTCGGCATCTCGATGATGGGCGTGGCCGAAGCGATGGCGCTCGGCGCCGCGCTCGGCATCGATCCGGCCGTGCTGGCCGGCATCATCAACACGTCGACCGGCCGCTGCTGGAGCTCGGACAGCTACAACCCGTATCCGGGAGTGAACGACGCGGCACCCGCCGCGCGCGGCTACTCGGGCGGTTTCGCCGCGAACCTGATGCTGAAGGATCTCGGGCTGGCGACCGAAGCCGCGCGCAGCGCGCGGCAGCCGGTGTGGATGGGCGCGCTCGCGCAGCAGCTCTATCAGTCGATGAGCCAGCACGGGCTCGGCACGCTCGACTTCTCCGCGTGCGTGAAGCTGTACGAGGCGCAGCCCGCGTAACGCGGCCGGCGGACGTGCGACGGCCCGCGCTGCCCGTCAACGGCATCGCGGGTCGGTTCACATCCGGAGCGGTGCGGAGGTTACGGCCGCGCGGGCGGCGCGGCGCTTATCCGCGCGGATTCGACGCGGTCTCGAAGGTCGGATGGCACTCGAACGCGAGTTCGGAGCGCGCGTCGACGCGGCGGCCGCCGGTCACCGACTCCTGCTTCAGGCTCGCGCGCATGCCGCGCTGCGTGCAGTAGTTGGTCGCTTCGTCGACAGCTTTCGCATGGGCGTCGGCCCACGTCGTCGACACGCCGAGCGTGCGCGTCGTCACGGTGAAGACGTTCGGATTCGACGTCGTGGTCACGTCGGAAGCGGTCGAACATGCGGCGAGCAAGCATGCAACGGCCGCGATGGTCAACCCTCGCAGGGATCGAAAAGATAGAGCAATGGACATGGGGGGCAAGCGCGCGTCGATTCGACGGCATTGAGCAACATAGGCGACAGTATGCCTGCCCGATCGCCGGAGATCATGCCCTTTTCAGTGAACACATTGTTTCGAATGGTTAAACGATGGGCGCTGCCGGCAGGATTTACGGCCCGCGTCACGCCCGTCGTTGCGCAGCGTGTCGCTTTTCCCGGCTTCCCGGCCGACACACGGTTTCTGCCCGGCGACCGGCATCGGCCGGCGCGCCGGTCAGTGCGCACGCGCCCGGATTCTCGCCGAGGCCTCCTCCAGGCTTCGCCACGCCGGCTGGCCGGGCGCATAGCGCGCGCGGATGTATGCGGCGAGCTCGGCCATCTGCCGGTCGTCGAACGCGTCGCGGAAGCCCGGCATGTAGCCGAGCCCGTCGGTGGCCGGATGGTCGATCCCGTCGTGCAGCACGCGCAGCAGGTTGTCGGGCGCCGCCTGGCTGACGCTCGTGTTGAGCCCCATCAGCGGACGCACGCCGAAATGCCCGACCCCGCCCGTCTCCGCGTGACAGACCGCGCACGCGGCATCGAACGCGCGCCGGCCGCTCTCGAGGCCGAGCGTCGCGACCGCTTCCGCACCGCGTGCATGGCGGGTCGCCGCGTCGACGGCCACCGCGGCATCGACGGGCGGCGACAGCGACGCCAGATAATGCGCGATCGCCCGGACGTCCGATTCGGGCAGCGCCGCGAGCCCCGCGACGACCGGCGCCATCGGCCCGGCCGCGACGCCGTGCTGCGCAGAGAAGCCCGTGCGCAGGTAGTCGAACAGCGCGCCTTCGGTCCACGGCACCGGCGACGCCGGCGACGCGACGAGCGGCGGCGCGACCCACCCCTCGGCCTCGCCGCCGGCCAGATAAGCGCGCCCGCCCCGTTCCGCGCCGAGCGCGTTGCGCGGCGTATGGCACGCGCCGCAGTGCCCGGCGCCGTCGACCAGATACTTGCCGCGATTCCACGACGCGGAGTGCGCCGGATCCGGCACGAACGGCCGCGCGTCGTGAAACAGCCAGTTCCATCCGGCGACGAGGCGCCGCTGGTCGAGCGGGAACGGCAGCTTCGTCTTCGGCGGCGCATGCTTCACCGGCGGCTGCGACATCAGGTATGCATACAGCGCGAGCAGGTCGGGCTCGCTCAGCTTCGCGAACGCGGTGTACGGAAACGCCGGATACAGATGCGAGCCGTCGCGCGCGATGCCTTCGCGCATCGCGCGCGCGAACGCCGGATACGACCATGCGCCGATGCCGGTTTCCGGATCGGGCGTGATGTTGGTCGTGTAGATCGTGCCGAACGGCGTGTCGAGCGCGAGACCGCCCGCATTGACCGCGCCGCCCGGCGCGGTATGGCAGACCGCGCAATCGCCGGCGTGCGCGATCAGGCGGCCGCGTTCGAGCGTCGCCGCGCTCCACATCGCGCCGTCCGCGCCGCCGGGTGCGACCGGGGCGATCGGCGCCGGGCCCGGCAGGATCGCGCAGGCCAGCCCGATCAGCCCGCCGACGACCCCGCCCGCGCCGCCACCGGCCAGCCAGCGGCGCCAGCGCGATGACGATAACGATGACGCGCGGCGCGGCGCGCCGGAACTGCGCTCGCCGACATCGGCCGGCTCCGGCCGGGCCAGCGCGTCGCGAATGCGTGCGGCGTCGAACGGCGGCGCGCGAAAACGCACGCCCGTCGCGTCATACAGCGCGTTCGCGATCGCGGCCGCTGCCGGCGCGGCCGCCTGTTCGATCCGTTGCGCGTCGTATGCCGACAGCGACCGGGCGCGACCGGCGCCCGGCTCTGCGTCGTCGAACGCGACGAGTTCATGCGCGATCGCATCCGGCGCGACATCGCCGCCGGTCTCGTCATGCGCCGGCCGTGCGGACAGCCGCGCGCCCATCACGCGCGAAATCGCCGCCTCGATCTGCCACGCGGGCAAGCCCGCCATCGAAGCCTGCCCGGGCTCGCCCGCGCCCTGCCCGGCGACGACGCGACGCACCGCGACGTCGCCCGTCGCGCGATCGACGTCGAGATCGACGACCCAGGCGGACCAGTGCGGGTTGTTGTCGCGACGGTTGTCGCGGTCGTTGTCGCGGCCCGCGTCCGCGTGCGGGTTTTCGCCTGCGGACGGCGCCTCGAGCACGCCCGCACCGTCGAATGCAAAGCCGCGCCCACTGAGGCGGTCCTGCGCCGCTGTATGGGCACGGCCCGTGGCCGGTTCGCCCCACGCCGCGCGTTCGCTGACCATCCGGATGATCTCGCGCGGCCCGGCATCGCGCGACGCATCGAGATGCTGCAGGCGCAATGCGACCGGATCGCGCCGCAGCGCACCGGCCAGTTCGTCGACGAACGACTCGCGCGCGAATGCGTGCGCGTGGCCGGGAATCGCGTGGTGGACGTCGGCCATTTCGATCGACGTCTGCGCATGTCGATAGACGAACGGCGACGACCGAGCCGATGCCCCGCCCTGCGCCGCCGCGCGCCGCGCATCCGGTGTCGTGCCGGCCCGCGCGCGATAGCGCCACGTCGTCATCCGCCCATCGGCGGCGGTCCGCGTTTCGAGCTCGAACGACGCGTGCGCACGCGCATCGCCGATCGGCCATTCGTAGCGCGCGCGGTGCATGCGCGCCGCGTCGTCCGCACGCCGCGCCGAACCGGCCGCCGCTTCATCGCGCCGCACATCGCTCGCATCGGCTTCGGGCTGCGCGGGCACGCTCAGGTCATGCTTCATCGCCGTCGTCCCGCAGATAGCGCGCGGCCCGATGCACCGCGCGGATGATCTCCAGATGCGTGCCGCAGCGACAAAGATTGAAGCGCAGCGCGTCTCGGATCGCCGCATCGTCCGGCGACGGATTACGGTCGAGCAGCGCCTTCGTGCTCATGATCATTCCGTTCAGGCAATAGCCGCACTGCGCGGCCTGCTCGTCGATGAACGCGCGCTGGATCGGATGCGGCGCGTCGCGCGAGCCGAGCCCTTCGAGCGTCGTCACGTCGCGCCCGTGCGCGGCGGCGGCCGGCACGACGCACGCGCGCGTCGCCTGAGCATCGACCAGCACCGTACACGCGCCGCACTGCCCGAATCCGCAGCCATACTTCGGGCCGTTGAGCGCGCAGTCGTTGCGCAGGACCAGCAGCAGCGGCGCGTCGGGCGCGGCAGCGTCGAACGTGTGCGGCGTGCCGTTCACGCGAAACGCGAGCGGCCGCGACGGGGAAGCGGGATGGGACATGAAGGGATCCGGAATGCGGGGCGCGGGCCGGCAGGCCGTGACTTGGGGCCGGCAGCGGGCACGGCCGCCGGCTCGCGACGGGCCGGCGTCGCGCGCAGCGCTCACGTATAACACGCCGAAATGCGTACCGCCGCATCGATCACCGATACGGCGGCGCGGCATCCGGCGCGGACACCGCATGCGCGTCAGGCGACGGCCGCCACGTTGCCGCGCGACGGCGACGGCGACACCAGCGGCACGTCGAACACGTCGTAGCCGAACACCCACGACGGATCCTCGTTGGTGCGCAGCCACGTGTTGTTGTGCGACACGAGCTGCACCTTCGACGCGCGTGCCGCGCGGTTCGCCTCGTACAGCGCGAACGCACTCGCGTAATCGCCGATGCCGACTTCGTCGAGGCAGCGCGCGAGCATCGCCGCATCCTCGATCGCCATCGCAGCGCCCTGCGCCATGTGCGGCTTCATCGGATGGCATGCGTCGCCGAGCAGCACAAGACGGCCGCGGCTCCACAACGGCAGCGGGTCGCGCTCGAGCAGCGGCCACTTCGTGATCGACGGCGACACGTCGATCAGGTGCTGGATGTCGGCGTGGAAGCCGGCGAACGCCTCGCGCATTTCATCGCGGCTGCTGTCGACCATCGACACGCCTTCCGGCCACTCGGCCTGCGGCACGCCGGTCACGTAGTAGTACTCGTCGCGCTTCTCCGTCACGTAGTAGACCATCATGTGGCGATCCTCCGACCACCATTTCACGCACATGTCGTACGGCTTGTTGCCGAGCAGCGAGGCCGGGAACACCGCGCGATGCGCGACGTAGCCCGTATAGCGCGGCGGCTCCGCGCCGAGCAGATGCTCGCGGATCCGCGAGTTCACGCCGTCCGCGCCGATCACGATGTCGGCCGTCTCGACGCTGCCGTCGGCAAACGTCAGGCGCACCGCGTCACCCGTGTCCTCCACCGCCGCGAGCCGCTTGCCGAAGCGGATCGTGCCGGGCGTCACCGCCTGCGTCATCAGCGCGTGGAAATCGCCGCGATGCACGGTCAGGTAGCTCGCGCCGTAGGTCCTGCGCGCGTAGTCGCCGAGCGGAATCCGCGACAGTACGTCGGCCGTCTGCCAGTCGCGGCTGTACCAGCAATCCGGATGCGAACCCATCGTCTCCAGCGCGTCCTCGCAGCCGATGCGCCGCATGATCTTCATCACGTTCGGGCCGAGATGGATGCCCGCGCCGAGGCGCGAGAACGCCGGCGCCTGCTCGTACAGCGCGACGTCGTAGCCGCCGCGCTGCAGCAGCGCCGCGGCGGCCGTGCCGCCGAGACCGGCGCCGATGATTGCGATACGGGGTTTGCTCATGCGGATCTCCTGATCGTGAGCCCGGCGCCGGACGCGGCACGAGAACGGGCGGATTGAATGGCGTTTATGTAGCGTACACACTCAATTTACTCAAGACAAGGGGTTATTTCCGGTGGCCACCCCATCCGGGAAAACACCAATAAAACCTCATATATATCCGAAAATAAACGATCTACGCCTGAAAGGAATCATTTTGACCCATTGTCATTTTCAAATGTACACACTAGACTTTCCTCGAAACCAGGCGATCCCGCGCCAGCGGGCCGCCCCACCCTTACCGACACGGAGCCTCCCGTCATGAGCAAGACCTACCGCATCGGCCAGATCGTGCCGAGTTCCAACACGACGATGGAAACCGAGATTCCCGCGATGCTGCGGTTGCGCGAGGCGATCCGGCCCGAGCGCTTCACGTATCACTCGAGCCGGATGCGGATGAAGAAGGTCGTCAAGGAAGAACTCGCGGCGATGGACGCCGAGTCCGACCGCTGCGCGGTGGAACTGAGCGATGCGCGCGTCGACGTGCTCGGCTACGCGTGCCTCGTCGCGATCATGGCGATGGGCCACGGCTATCACCGCGTGTCGCAGGCGCGCCTCACGAAGCACACGGCCGACAACGGCGCGCAGGCGCCGGTGCTGACGAGCGCGGGCGCGCTCGTCGATGCGCTGAAGGTGATCGGCGCGAAGCGCATCGTGGTGGTCGCGCCGTACATGCTGCCGCTGACCGAGCTCGTGGTCGACTACATCCGCAACGAAGGCTACGACGTGATCGCGTATCGCGCGCTCGAGATCCCCGACAACCTCGACGTCGGCCGCCACGACCCGGCGCGCCTGCCCGACATCGTGAAGACGCTGCCGTACCAGGACGCCGATGCGATCGTGCTGTCCGCGTGCGTGCAGATGCCGTCGCTGCCGGCCGTCGCGAAGGTCGAGGCGATGACGGGCAAGCCCGTGATCACGGCCGCGATCGCGACGACCTACGCGATGCTGCGCGAACTCGATCTCGAACCGATCGTGCCCGGCGCCGGCGCGCTGCTGTCCGGCGCGTATTGAGCGCCCCGCTACTTCGGAGCATCGCCATGTCCTCGACTTTCCTGTACGGCGCGAACGTCCGCGCCAACGGCATCCGCCAGCACTACCTGCGCTACGGCGGCGCCACGGGCGCGCGCGCGTCGCGCCCCGCGATCGTGCTGATTCCCGGCATCACGAGCCCCGCGATCACGTGGGGCTTCGTCGGCGAGGTGTTCGGCGCGACGTTCGACACCTATGTGCTCGACGTGCGCGGCCGCGGGCTGTCCGACGCGTCGCCGTCGCTCGACTACGGCCTCGATGCGCAAGCCGACGACATCGCGACGTTCGTCGCCGCGCTCGGCCTGCCGCGCACGAGCCTGGTCGGCCATTCGATGGGCGCGCGGATCGCCGCGCGCGCGGCACGGCGCGGCGTCCGCGGGCTCGAATCGGTCGTGCTCGTCGATCCGCCGGTGTCCGGCCCGAACCGCCGCGACTACCCGGGCAAGCTGCCGTGGTACATCGACTCGATGGCGCTCGCGCGCGCCGGCACCGACGCCGAAGGGATGCGCGCGTTCTGCCCGACCTGGACCGATGCCGAGCTGCAACTGCGCGCCGAGTGGCTGCATACCTGCGACGAGCGCGCGGTGCGCACGTCGTACGAAGGCTTCCACACCGACGACTTCCACGCGGATGCCGCGCAACTGGCCGTGCCGTCACTGCTGATCACGGCCGAGCGCGGCGACGTGGTGCGCGACGACGACGTCGCCGAACTGCAGCGTGCGACGCCGTCGATGCAGCACGTGCGCGTGCCCGATGCCGGCCACATGATCCCGTGGGACAACGCGGCGGGCTTCTACGCGGCGTTCGGCAACTTCCTCGGCGCGCCGCTCGCGGCCTGATTTCGCCCCCCCTTTCCCTTCACGCCATTACCGGAGCCGACGATGCCAGTCAGCGACTATCAACTGATCGACGCGTGGAAGCAGGTGCTCACGCTGTCGCGCCTCGAACCGGGCCAGACCGTCACGATCCTGACGAGCGCGGCCACTCATCCGCAGACGCTGTCGTGCGCGCTGATCGCGACGCAATCGATGGGCGCGATCGTCAACCGGCTCGACCTGCCGCCGGTGAACGGCGAGAAGGCGTTCAGCCGCGACCCGCTCGCGTATCTCGGCACGACGCCGCTCACCGGCAACCGCGCCGCGATCGCCGCATTGCGCGAGAGCGACCTCGTGCTCGACCTGATGACGCTGCTGTTCTCGCCCGAGCAGCACGACATCCTGAAATCCGGCACGAAGATCCTGCTCGCGGTCGAGCCGCCCGAAGTGCTGGTGCGGATGGTGCCGACACTGGCCGACCGCACGCGCGTGCTCGGCGCCGCGAAGAAAATCGCCGCCGCGCGCGAGATGCGCGTGACCTCCGCAGCCGGCACGGCGCTCGTGTGCCCGCTCGGCGATTTCCCGCCGACCGCCGAATACGGCTTCGTCGACGCGCCGGGCCGCTGGGACCACTGGCCGAGCGGATTCGCGCTGACCTTCCCGAACGACCGCACCGCACGCGGCACGATCGTGATCGATCGCGGCGACATCCTGCTGCCGCAGAAACATTACGTGAGCGAGCCGATCGCGCTGACCGTCGAAGGCGGCTATGCGACGCGCATCGAAGGCGGCGTCGATGCCGACCTGCTGAGCGACTACATGGAAACCTTCGCGGACCCGGAAGGCTATGCGATCTCGCACATCGGCTGGGGGCTGCAGCCGCGCGCGCGCTGGTCGACGCTCGGCCTGTACGACCGCGAGGCGACGATCGGGATGGATGCGCGAGCGTTCGAAGGCAACTTCCTGTTCTCGCTCGGCCCGAACAACGAAGGCGGCGGCACCCGCACGACCACCTGCCACATCGACATCCCGCTGCGCCGCTGCACGGTCGAGCTCGACGGCGAGACCGTCGTGCGCGAAGGCCGCGTGACCGACCAACCCGCCTGACCGACGAGTGCCCGACACCATGACCGATCTTTCCCGCCACGCCGAAGCCAACGTCTACCGCCAGCAGGGTTTCGGCACGCCGCTGCCGCCGCACGGCAACATCGGACTGCTGATCGTCGACTTCGTGGTCGGCTTCGCCGATCCCGCGACGTTCGGCGGCGGCAACATCGCGCCGGCGATCGCGCGCACGACGCGGGCGCTCGCGCTCGCGCGCGCACGCGGCTGGCCGGTCGCGCACAGTCGCATCGTGTACGCGGACGACGGCAGCGACGACAACGTGTTCTCGCTGAAGGTGCCCGGCATGGCGACGCTGACCGAGCACCATCCGAACAGCGCGATCGTGCCCGAACTCACGCCCGCCGCCGGCGAACTCGTCGTGCGCAAGACCGTGCCGTCGGCGTTCTTCGGCACGCAGCTCGCGCCGTGGCTCGCGCAGCGCGCGGTGCAGACGCTGCTCGTCGCGGGCGCGGTGACGAGCGGCTGCGTGCGCGCGAGCGTGGTCGACGCGATGTCGCACGGGTTCCGCCCGCTCGTGCTCGCCGATTGCGTCGGCGATCGCGCGATCGCGCCGCACGACGCGAACCTGTTCGACATGCAGCAGAAATACGCGGCCGTGATGCCGCTCGACGATGCGATCGCGGCGATCGATGCCGTGCACGCGCGCTGAGCCGCCGCGCCGATCGCGGGCGGTGCGGCACGGGTGGTACGAACGGCAGCCGTGCCCGCGCCGGCGCGCGATTGACGCTGCGCTTTTGGCGGCCTAGATTGACCGCGTGCGCCATCGCGCACGCCCGGGCCGTCGCCCCGTGCGCGGCACGCGGCAGCAGCGCCGCAGGCGCAGGCGCTGCGACCGGCCGCCGGTCGCGCCCTCCCCGACAGGACACCTGAACCGTGAACCGCTCCGAACTGCTTGCGCGCGACGGCGGCCTGACCGTGATCCGGCCGCCCGCGCCGCCGCCCAAGCCGGCGCCCGGCCAGCCGGGCAGCCTGTCGTCGTACGTGCCGGCGCTGCCCGAGGTGTTCGTCGCGATCCTCGACGACGGACGCATCCTCGCGTTCAACGGCCACGTCGACCTCGGCACCGGCATCCGCACGTCGCTCGCGCAGATCGTGGCGGAGGAGCTCGACGTGCCGGCCGCGCGCGTGACGATGGTGCTCGGCGATACGGCCGCGACGCCGAACCAGGGTCCGACCATCGCGAGCGCGACGATCCAGATTTCCGCGACGCCGCTGCGCTGCGCGGCCGCGCAGGCACGCCACGCGCTGCTGGCGCTGGCCGCCGAGCGCTTCGGTGTCGACCCCGCGCAACTGAGCATCGACGACGGGACGATCGCCGCGCCCGCCGGCGGGCACACCGCAACGTTCGCCGCGCTCGTCGCGGCGCGCCGCATCGCGCTCACGCTCGACCTGAACGCCCGCACCAAGGATCCCGCCCGCTACCGGATCGTCGGCCGGTCGTCGCCGCGCGTCGACCTGCCTGCGAAGGCCACCGGCCAGCTCACGTTCGTGCACGACATGCGCGTGCCGGGCATGCTGCACGGCCGCGTCGTGCGGCCGCCGTACGCGGGCCACGACAGCGGCGCGTTCGTCGGCACGTCGCTGGTCGACGTCGATCGCGCGTCGGTCGCCGACGTGCCCGGGCTCGTGGCGGTCGTCGCGCTCGGCGACTTCGTCGGCATCGTCGCCGAACGCGAGGAACACGCGATCCGCGCGGCACGCCAGCTGCGCGTCGCGTGGCGCCCGCATCCCGCGCTGCCGCCGCTCGACACGCCCGCGGCCGCGATCGCCGCCGCGCCCGCGCAACGCCGGTTGCTGCTCGACGAAGGCGACGTCGACGCGGCACGCGCGCAACCCGGCACGATCACGCTGTCGCGCACCTATGCGTGGCCGTTCCAGATGCACGGCTCGATCGGCCCGTCGTGCGCGCTCGCCGACTATCGCGCACCCGGCGACGGCCGGATCACCGTATGGTCCGGCACCCAGAACCCCGTATCGCTGCGCTACGACCTCGCGACGCTCGTGGCGCGCGACGAAGCCGATATCGACATCGTGCGGATGGAAGCGGCCGGCTGCTACGGCCGCAACGGCGCGGACGACGTCTGCGGCGACGCGCTGCTGCTGTCGCGCGCGGTCGGCCGCCCGGTGCGCGTGCAGCTGTCGCGCGCGGACGAGCATCTGTGGGAACCGAAGGGCGCCGGGCAGCTGATGCAGGTGACGGGCACCGTGACGCGCGACGGCCGCCTGCTCGGCTACGACTTCACGACGCGCTATCCGTCGAACGACGCGCCGCTGCTCGCGACGCTCCTGACCGGCGCGATCGCGCCCGAACCGCGCGTGTTCGAAATGGGCGACCGCACCGCCGTGTCGCCGTATGAAAGCCCGAACCGCCGCTTCGTCTGCGAGGATCTCGCGCCGCTCGTGCGCGCCTCGTGGCTGCGCGGCGTGTCGGCATTGCCAAACTCGTTCGCGCACGACGCGTTCGTCGACGAATGCGCGGCGCTGGCCGGCATCGATCCGCTCGCGTTCCGGCTGCGCCATCTCAAGGACACGCGCGCGACCGAACTGCTGCAGGCCGTCGCCGATCGCGCGGGCTGGACGCCGCGGCACGCGGACCGCAGCAATGAAGCGCAAGCAGCGCGCGTCGTCCGCGGACGCGGTATCGCATACGCACGCTACGTCCACAGCCGCTTCCCCGGTTTCGGCGCGGCCTGGTCCGCATGGATCGTCGACCTGAGCGTCGATCGCGTATCGGGCGAGATCCGCATCGAACGCGTGACGGTCGGCCAGGACACCGGCACGATGATCAACCCCGACGGCGTGCGCCACCAGATCCACGGCAACGTGATCCAGGTACTGAGCCGCACGCTGAAGGAGCGCGTGCGGTTTGCCGACGGCAAGGTCGCGTCGCGCGAATGGGCGAGTTATCCGATCCTGACTTTCGACGAAGTGCCGGACGTCGACGTGGTGCTGATGCCGCGGCAAGGCGAACCGCCGCTCGGCGCGGGCGAATCGGCGTCGGTGCCGGGGCCCGCCGCCGTCGCGAATGCGCTGTTCGATGCGACCGGCGTGCGCTTCTACGCGCCGCCGTTCACGCCCGAGACGGTGCGCGCCGCGCTGCGCGAGGCTGGCCGGCTTCCGCCTACCGAAGCGAGTGTCGCGGCAAGCGCCGCATGAGGCCGGTTTGCATCGAGGGCCGGACGGCGCCGCGCGTCACGCGTCGCCGTCGGCCTCCATCATCTTGCGCAGCAGATACTGCAATGCGACGCGTTCGCCCGGATTGAGCGGCCCGTACGTGCGCTCGGTCACCTGCCGCGCGAACGGCACCGTGCGGTCGATCAGCGCGAGGCCCGCCGCGGTCGCGCGCACGATCAGCTTGCGGCCGTCGTTCGGGTCGGGCAGCACCTCGACCAGCGCGCGCGTCTTCAAGCGCTCGACGACGCCGCGAATGGTCGCCTGGTCGATCGCGGTCGCCTTCACGATGTCGTTCAGCGAACACGCCTGCTTTTCCTTGACCGCGCACAGCGCGACGAACTGCGCGGCCGTCAGGTCCGAATCGGGGATCGCTTCCTGGAAGATCGCGACGTGCCGCTGATAGGCACGGCGCAGCAGGTGCCCGACCTGGTCGTGAAAGTCGTAGGAATCCTTGGAAGACGCCATGAAGATGAAGGCTCGCGCGGCATGAATGGGAAAGGCAAGCAGTGTACACCCTCAAATCGGTGCATCCGGTCACGCGGCCGCTGCTTCGTTGCGGTGCGTCAGGGTTCGTGGCGCCCGACCCGCGTCGCGCCCGACAAGCGCTCGACCATGTCGGCCTGCTCGCGGACATCGCCGCTGCAACGCCCGCGGCTCGCGCGATCCGGCGGGCTGCCGGACGCGCGCGCTCCGAACGCCGAATCACTGGCGTGCACACACTCCACTTTTGAGCGTATACGCACGAATTTCGTGCATACCATAGGCTGGGCAAAAACCATGCTGGTATGTGCATATTCCCGTATAAATCCCCGAACAATTTGGGGCTTATCCGGCTTATCGATCTATCCCGATGCGTTCATTTCCATGCCTGCGCGATTCCGTATTTTCTAGTGTGTACGCTATGTAATTGGCGTGCTATACAGACTCCAGCGCGCGGCGAACCTTCGCTCGCGTCGAACGGCCACCCACTTCATCCGTCACATTCGAACAGGGGCAATCCCATGTCTACCGCACACCCGAGCGCCGCCGTCTCCGCCGACGACACGCTGCACGGCGCGCTCTACCGCAAGGTCACGCTGCGCCTGATCACGCTGTTCTGCCTGTGCTATTTCGCGGCCTATCTCGACCGCATCAACATCGGGCTCGCGAAGCTGCAGATGCTCGACGCGCTGAAGTTCAGCGACACCGTGTACGGGCTCGGCGCCGGCCTGTTCTTCGCCGGCTACATCCTGTTCGAAGTCCCGAGCAATCTGGTGCTGCAGCGCGTCGGCGCGAAGCTGTGGATCGCACGGATCATGATCACGTGGGGCCTGCTGTCGGGCGCGACGATGTTCGTGCATACGCCGATGCAGTTCTACGTCGTGCGCTTCCTGCTCGGTGCCGCCGAAGCCGGCTTCCTGCCCGGCGTGCTGCTGTACCTGACCCAGTGGTATCCCGATGCGCGCCGCGCACACATCGTCGCGCTGTTCATGGTCGGGCTGCCGCTGTCGAGCATGATCGGCAGCCCGATCTCCGGCTGGATCATGCGCGCATTCGACGGCGCCCACGGGCTCGGCGGCTGGCAGTGGCTGTTCCTGCTCGAGGCATTGCCGTCGGTGCTGCTCGGCTTCGCGGTGCTGCGCTGGCTGCCCAACAGCATCGAGACCGCGCGCTGGCTGAACGCGGACGAGCAGCGCACGCTGCGCGCGAACCTCGATGCCGATCCGTCCGGCAACAAGAGCCACGCGCTCGGCCGCGCGTTCTCCGATCCGAAGGTGTGGGCACTCGGCCTCATCGACCTGTGCGTGCTGCTCGGGCTGTATGCGGTGAGCTTCTGGCTGCCGACGATCCTGCGCGACACCGGCGTGAAGGACGCGTATCACATCGGCTGGCTGATGGTGATCCCGAATGCCGCGGCCGTGCTCGCGACGCTGTATTGCGGCGCGAGCTCCGACCGTGCTCGCGAGCGCCGCTGGCATATCGTCGTGCCGTTCCTGGTGTCGGCCGTCGCGCTCGCATTCGCCGCCGCGTCGTCGCACGGCACGCTCGCGACCGTGCTGCTGTTCTCGCTGATCAACGCGGGCGCGGCCGCCGCGATGCCGGTCGTCTGGGCGCTGCCGTCCACGTTCCTGAAGGGCTCGGCCGCCGCCGGCGGGATCGCGTTCGCGTGCTCGATCGCGAACCTCGGCGGCTTCGGCAGCACCTACTTCATCGGCTGGCTGCGCGACACGTTCCATTCGCAAAGCGCGGGGCTGTACGGCTTCGCCGCATGCATGCTGGTCGGATGCGCGCTCGCGCTCGCGTATCCTGCAAAGCTCGTGAACCGCTGATGCGCTCCATGCGCGCGGCGACCCGAGGTCGTCGCGCGCGATTCGTACAATTCGCACGACTCCCCGCGTATCGATGCGTGCCCAACGATATGCGCGCAAGCCCCCTCTCGCCCTTCCGTATTCGTCGCAGCGCCCCCGGCTGACGGCTTGAACAGCTTTCCTGGGCGCCGCACTCGCGCACAGGTCGCCTCGCGACGTGCCGCACTGCCTTTTTACAAACACGTCACCTCGCGCGCGTGTTCGCGCACGGCATGCCACTGCCTCCCCGCGCAGCTTCGCGCCACACCGGCGCGTACGCGTGTCCCGCCGTGCAGGCACGTCGTTTGCGAGATCAACGCGCCCGCCCCCCGGGGCGGACGGCAATCCTTCCTTCAACCCGGCGCTGCACACCGCGCGAGTCCTCGCGCGGCGATTCCGCATCGCAAGCAGGGTTCCCCCTGAACGAGAGGACGACATGAAATCCATACGAACGATAGTGGCCCTGTGCTCGGTCATTTCCGTACTCACGGCGTGCGGCGGAGACAGCAACGACGTCGGCACCGTGCTCGGCATCTCGAAGCCGCAGGCGCGCTTCATCAACGCGGTGCCGGCCGGCCCGAATCTCGACTACTACCTGAACGCGAAGCTCGATGCGTCGGGTGTCGCGTACAAGGGCGTGACCCGTTATCACGACATCGATTCGGGCACGCAGACCGCCAGTTACGACGTATCGGGAACGACCACGACCGTCGCGTCGCAATCGTTCGGCGCGGCGAACGGTCACCACTACACGACCATCGCGTTGCCGAGCACCTCGTCGGCGATTTCGCTGATCGACGATCCGTTCGACAAGAAGCTGCTGTCCGACAAGGCGCGCGTACGCAGCTTCAACGCGTCGCCGAACACGCAGAACGTCGACGTGTACGTCGTGCCGCCGGGCACCGACATCAACACGCAAAGCCCGACGCTGGCGGGCGCCGCGTATCAGAACGCCGTGCCGGCATCCACACAGGATTCCATCTACCTGAACGGCGGAACCTACCAGGTGATCGTCACGACGGCCGGCAGCAAGGCGCCGATCCTGAAGACCGCGCCGGTCGCGATCAACAACAACGCCGACTGGCTGCTGGTGACGATTCCGGCGGGCGGCATCGGCGACGTGACGCCGAACGACATTCACGTGCTCGTCGCGCAGGGCAACGATGCGGACACGTCCGCACAGGAACTCGGCCCGCAATAACGGATAACGGCTTCGGCGGACCGCCGGCCGGCGGTCCGCCCGGCAGCCCTCGCTACGTCGTCAGTCGGTCCGCTCGAGACGGATCACGTGCTCGACCCGCGTACCGTCGCCGTGCTCGACATCGACATCGCCGACATGCCGGACGCGCCAGCCCGGCCGCGTCGCAATCTGCGGCACGTTGCCGCCCGGCCGGCTGTCGATGCCACCGAGCCCTTCGTCGGGCGTCTCGACCGCGTCGTCGAGCGACGCATTCGAATAGACCACGTTGTCGTGCCACTCGGTCGCGCCGCTGCGCGCCTCCATGCCCTTGCCGTCGACGTCGACCGTGTTGTCGGTCATCGCCATGTTCGCGTTGTCGAGCGTCACGATCCTGCCGCTGGCGCGACGCACCGGATCGCCGCTGTCGACCGCATGCGCGCCGACATCGATCGGCGGCAGGCCGGTCGGCGTCTTCGCCGCGACGGCCTCAGGGGTCAGCGCCCGCTTCGTGACCTCGGCGGCTTCGGCGACCTCGGCGGCCTGGGTCGCCGCATCGGGCATGTCGCCGGCCGCCGGCGTCTGCACCGGGCTCTTCGCGATCTGTTCGCGCTGCTGTTTCGGGGTTGGGTTCGATTCCGCGTTGTGCATCGCACCTCCTGTTCCGGACGGCGTGCGCCGGCGGGATGCAGCCGGCGCCGGTCCGGGAATCGCTACAACGGTCGTTGCAAATCTTTCACGCGCACGGCGCCGCCCACGCGTGCCCTGCGACACGCGTGCCGCGCCGACAGCCGTCCCGGCGGCACGCGGGCGACGGGCCCGCGCATGCCGCCCGCGCCGACGGTCAGCCGCCGCTTGCGCCCGCGGGCGCGGACGCCGCGCCCGGCATGCTCGCCGGACCGCCGGTCATGCCGCTGCCGGCCGTGCCGCTGCCCGGCATGCCCGACGGTGCGGTGGACGGCGCCGGCGCCATACTGCTGGTGGAGCCAGTTGAGCTCCCGCCGGTAGTGGTGTCGCTTTCGCTCTTCTTCTGGCAACCCGCACCCACCGCCAGGCCGGCAATCAGGATGCCGGCGAAGACGACCCGCGATACGTGACGAATGGAATATCGCTGCATGACACCTCCGCTGATGTCGACTGGATGGAGACCTGTGGCGAGCAATGCGCGTGCCGTCAATCTCCTCCATCGCCACCGCCGGCGACCCAGCCCCATTCATTTTTCAAATGCCCCCCAGCCGAATATTTAATTTCCCATCGCCGCGACGGCCACCCATACTCGCGAACAAATCCGAGACATCACGTCCACGGCGGCCGGGCCTGCGCTGCGTGCACACGCTGCCGGTTCGCGCCCCGCACATGGAAGGAGACAACGCGTGCAACTGGAAGCCACCCACCGCGCGGGCATCGTGCTCGGCGCGGACGACGCATTGCATCGAACCGGTACCGCCGCGCGCGACCCCGCGCTGAGCCCCCGGCTGCACAACCCCGACCTCGCGCCGACCAAGGCGGAGGGCCGCACCTGGGGCCGGTACAGCATCTTCGCGCTGTGGACCAACGACGTGCACAACATCGCGAACTACTCGTTCGCGATCGGGCTGTTCGCGCTCGGCCTGTCGGGCTGGCAGATGCTCGCGTCGCTCGCGATCGGCGCGGCGCTGGTGTACGGCTTCATGAACCTCACCGGCTACATGGGCCAGAAGACCGGCGTGCCGTTCCCGGTGATCAGCCGGATGAGCTTCGGCATCTACGGCGCGCTGTTGCCCGCGATGATCCGCGCGGTGATCGCGATCGCATGGTTCGGAATCCAGACCTATCTCGCGTCGGTCGTGCTGCGCGTGCTGCTCACCGCGATCTGGCCGGGCCTCGCCGCGTTCGACCAGAACGCGATCTGCGGGCTGTCGACGCTCGGCTGGGTCACGTTCGTCGCGATCTGGCTGGTGCAGATCGGCATCCTCACCTACGGGATGGAGATGGTCCGCAAGTACGAAGGGCTCGCCGGCCCGATCATCCTCATCACGACGCTGTCGCTCGCCGCGTGGATGTTCAGCCGCACCGGCGGCCATCTCGCGATGTCGATCGGCAAGCCGATGACCGGCCTGAAGATGTGGACCGAAGTGTTCGCGGGCGGCGCGCTGTGGCTTGCGATCTACGGCACGCTGGTGCTCAACTTCTGCGATTTCGCGCGCGCGTCGCCGAGCGCGAAGACGGTGCGGGTCGGCAACTTCTGGGGCCTGCCGGTGAACATCCTGGTGTTCGCGACGATCAGCTTCGTGCTCGCGGGCGCGCAGTTCAAGCTGAACGGCCAGATCATCCACAGCCCGACGGAAATCATCGCGACGGTGCCGAACAAGCTGTTCCTCGTGCTCGGTTGCCTCGCATTCCTGATCGTGACGGTCGCGGTGAACATCATGGCGAATTTCGTCGCGCCGGCCTTCGTGCTGACGAGCCTCGCGCCCCACCGCCTGACGTTCCGCCGCGCGGGCCTGATCAGCGCGACGGTCGCGGTGCTGATCCTGCCGTGGAACCTGTACAACAGCCCGATCGTGATCGTCTACTTCCTGTCCGGCCTCGGCGCGCTGCTCGGCCCGCTGTACGGGATCATCACGGTCGACTACTGGCTCGTGCGCAAGCAGCGCGTGAACGTGCCCGATCTGTACACCGAAGCACCGACCGGCGCCTATTTCTACACGCGCGGCGTGAACCGCAAGGCGCTCGCGGCGCTCGTGCCGTCCGCGCTGATCTCGATCACGCTCGCCGTCGTGCCGGCCTTCAGCGCGATGACGCCGTTCTCCTGGCTGCTCGGCGCGGCCATCGCAGGCAGCGTGTACTGGCTGACGGCCGATCGCAAACGGCAATACGACGAGCGCTCGGGCGAACCCATCGCGGTCGCCTGCGCCCGACACTGAACGCAGCATACGGAGTGCACCGATGAGAATCCTGGTAGTCAACGTCAACACGACCGCGTCGATCACCGACGCCATCGCCGCGCAGGCGCGGGCCGCCGCGTCGCCGGGCACGGAGATCGTCGGGCTGACGCCGCACTTCGGCGCGGAATCGGTCGAAGGCAATTTCGAGAGCTACCTCGCGGCGATCGCCGTGATGGACCGCGTGTTGAGCTACGACGAGCCATACGACGCGGTGATCCAGGCCGGCTACGGCGAACACGGCCGCGAAGGGCTGCAGGAACTGCTGACGGTGCCGGTCGTCGACATCACCGAAGCGGCCGCGAGCGTCGCGATGCTGCTCGGCCACCGCTACTCGGTCGTCACGACGCTCGACCGCACGGTGCCGCTGATCGAGGATCGCCTGAAGCTCGCCGGGCTCGACGCGCGCTGCGCGTCGGTGCGCGCGAGCGGTCTCGCGGTGCTCGAGCTCGAGGAAAACCCGGCCCGCGCGATCGAGTCGATCGTCGACCAGGCCGCGCGCGCGGTGAAGGACGATCGCGCGGAAGTGATCTGCCTCGGCTGCGGCGGGATGGCCGGCCTCGACCGGCAGATCGAGGAATGCACCGGCGTGCCCGTCGTCGACGGCGTGTCGGCCGCGGTCGCGCTCGCGGAATCGCTGGTGCGCCTGAAGCTGAAGACGTCGAAGGTCCGCACCTATGCGCCGCCGCGCCCGAAGCGGATCGTCGGCTGGCCGGGCACCTTCGTCAAATGACGGGCCGCGGGAACGCGTAGCGACATGCGGGACGCACCGGCGCCGAACGGCCTGTCCCTCGATGCGTCCGACGCAAGGAGTGCGCTCGACGGTCTGGACGCGCGCCTGATGCGCATCCTGCTCGTGCTGCTCACCGAGCGCACCGTGTCGCGCGCGGCCGTGCGGCTGAACATGTCGCAACCGGCGACGAGCGCCGCGCTCAAGCGGCTGCGCACGCTGCTCGGCGATCCGCTGCTGGTGCGCAGCCGCTACGGGATGGTGCCGACCGAGTTCGGCGCGCGGCTGATCGAGCCGCTGCGCAACGCGCTGCGCGTGATCGACTTCATCCGCATCCAGCAGCCGACCTTCGACGCGCGCACGTCGGTGCGCACCTACCGGATCGGTTGCCCCGACTACCTGAACGTGCTGTTCGTGCCGAAGCTCGTCGCGTTGTTCCGCGAACGCGCGCCGA
The DNA here is from genome assembly GCF_905339915.1 of Burkholderia sp. BCC1985. Lineage (NCBI taxonomy): Bacteria > Pseudomonadati > Pseudomonadota > Betaproteobacteria > Burkholderiales > Burkholderiaceae > Burkholderia > Burkholderia sp. BCC1985. The sequence continues at coordinate 254,142 of NZ_CAJPGY010000005.1, read as the reverse complement.
ACGCGCAACTCGTGTTCCATCCGCTCGGCGACGGCTACGACGACGAACGCGCGCTCGCCGACGGCGAGCTCGACGTCGTGATCGACAACCGCCCTGCCCGCCTGTCGCGGTTCCGGCAGGACGACCTGTTCGACGATCGCGTCGTGTGCCTGATGCGCGCCACGCATCCGCTCGCACGGCGCGGCGCGATGACGGCCGCCGAATTCGCTCGAGCCGCGCAGCTGTGCCCGACACCGTCGTGGCTCGAAGCGTCCGGCGCGATCGACCGGCAGCTCGAACGCGTCGGCCTGCAGCGGCGGATCGTCGTCACGCTGCCGCACTTCGAACTCGCCGCGCATGCGCTCGTGCGCTCCGACCTGATCCTCACCACCACGTACCGGCTCGCGCGCCACTACGCGAAGCTGCTGCCGCTCGGCGCGGTGGCGCTGCCGGCCGAGCCGCCCGCGATCGTGTACCGGATGACGTGGAATGAGTCGGGCGCCTGCGTCGACGGTGTTCGCTGGCTGCGCGGGCTGATCGCGGAGGCGACGCGCGGCTGGCTCGACGCGGAGGCCACGCGGCCGGCTGTCGCGGCGGTTGCCGCGAATGCGAATGCAGATGCGCGGGCGAACGTGCCGATCGCCGAAGCCGCGCCGGAACCGACCCGACGCACGCGCCGCCGGCAGGCGACGCATTGCGGTGCATCGCAACGGCCGCGTGTCGCGCGTGCGGCGCGCGTTCATCGCGTCACGACGAAGTCGCGCTGAATCGATCGCCGACGACAACCTGAACGCGCAAGCCCGGCGGCTCCGTATCGTCGCGTGCAACGAGCGAGGCATGAACGCCCGCCGCACGCATCACGCGTCGCGCATCGGTTGCGCAAGCAACTTGTATGCGATGACGGCGACGGCAAGCGCGAGCACGCCGCTGACCGTCAGCGCCGCGGCGAATCCGCTCGCGAAGGCCGCGGGTGCCGCATCGGCAAGCGTGCGCGCGGCCGACGGCGGCACGTGCGCGAGCGCCTGCGCGAGATCGCCGGCCAGCAGGCTCGACATGAACGGCGCGTCGACGAATGCGCGCACGCCCGGTGCGACAGACAGCAGCCGGTCGAGGTGCGCGTGCGTGCTGGCGGCCAGCACCGCGCCGAGCACGCCGACGGCCGTCACGATCGCCGAGAAGCGCGTGGTCGTGCTGATGCCCGACGCCATCCCGGTACGGCCCGGCGGCACGCACGCCATGATCGCCTTCTGCGTGTCGCCGTTCATGATGCCGGCGCCGCAGCCCGTCACGAACATGCCGAGCGCGACGAGCCGGTAGTCGCCGCCGGCCGTCAGCGCCGCGGTCGCGAGATTGCCCGCGCCGATCAGTGCGAGCCCGCCCGCCAGCACGCCGCCGGACGATACGCGCGCGGCGAGCAGGCCGCCGAGCGAGGGCCCGGCGATCATCGCGAACGCGAACGGCAGCATCCCGAGCCCCGCGTCGATCGCGGACATCCCGAACGCGTTCTGCAGGTACAGCGGCAGGAACGTCATCATCACCTGCGCGCACGCCGCATAGCCGAACATCGCGAGCACGGCGCCGACGAAGCGCGGCTGGCGGAACAACGCCAGATCGATCATGGGCCGCGCCTGCCAGCGCTCCGCACCGATGAACGCGGCCAGCAGCGCGGCGGCCAGCGCGAACCGGCCGAGCGTCGCGGTCGACAGCCAGCCATGCGACGGCGCGCCGATCAGCGCCGCGATCGCACCGGCGAGCGCCGCGCCGAACAGCAGGCTGCCGGCGGCATCCACCCGTTTCGCGTGCGGATCGCGCGACTCGTCGATCGCGACGCGCGCGCCGGCCGCGAGCAGCGCGCACACCGGCAGGTTCAGCAGGAACACCCAGCGCCAGCCGATCCACTGCGTGATCGCGCCGCCGACCAGCGGCGCGACGGCCGTCGCGATCCCCATGCACATCCCCCAGATCGCCCATGCACGCGCCCGTTCGCGTCCGTCCGGAAAGCGGTTCGCGATCACCGCGAGCGCGGCCGTCAGCAACAGCGCGGCCCCGCCGCCCTTTGCCGCGCGCGCGGCGATCAGCCAGCCGGCCGACGGCGCGATCCCGCACCCGAGCGACGCGAGCGAAAAAAGCGCGAGCCCCGCGCCGAGCATGCGCTTGCGCCCGAAGCGGTCGGCCAGCCCGCCGGCCGGCAGCAGGCATGCGGCGAACGCGGTCATGTAGGCGCTCACGACCCATTCGATGTCGGCGAAACTCGCATGGAAGCTGCGCGCGATGCTCGGCAGCGACACGGCGACGACGTTCGTGTCGAGGACGATCAACGAGCATGTCGCCGACGCGACCGCGAGCGTCGCGGCGGCCGGCAGGCGGGTGCCCGTGCGCGCGACGGCAGGCGCGCCTGCGCGCGGGGCGGGAGAAGACTGGGACATCGACGGCTCCGGAACGAGAGGAACGAGCCGTATGCTAGGCTTGCCCGCTATTACCCGTCATTGACATACCGATGCAGTTTCATTAACGAAAATTGCAATCATGAATCCGCTCGAATTCCGTCACGTGCGCGCGTTCCTGAGCGTTGCGCAGCACCTGCATTTCGCGCGCGCGGCCGACGCGCTCAACATGGCGCCGCCCGCGCTCACGCGGCAGATCCAGGAAGCCGAGCGGCTGCTCGGCGTGCGGCTGTTCCAGCGCTCGCGCCGGGAGGTTTCGCTGACGGCGGCAGGCATTGCGTTTCTCGCCGAGGCGCGCGCGGCGGTCGAGCATCTGCAGCGCGGCCGCGAACTCGCGACGCTCGCCGAGCGCGGCGAACTCGGCCGGATCGAGATCGGCTACGTGTCGTCGGCCGTCTATTCGGGCACGCTGCAGCGCACGGTCGGCGCGTTCCGCGCCGCGCATCCGCGCATCGAGTTGAACCTGCGCGAGGTGCCGATGGACGACGTCGCGAAACAGCTCGACGCGGGCCGACTCGACCTCGCGTACGTGCGCCCGCCTTTGCCGCTGCCGGGCGGGCTGCGGATCGTCACGCTGCAGCGCGACGTATTCGTCGCGGCTGTGCCGGCCGATTCGCGTTACGCGGCGATGACCACCGTGCGTGCCGCCGATCTCGCCGACGCGCGCTTCGCCGTGCCGGAACAGGAGCGCGGCACGCTCGAAGTCGCGCGCCGCGGCCGCTTCGCGCCGGTGATCGCCGCGCGGCCGGGCGGGTTGCTCGCGGTGCTCGCGTGCGTATCGGTAAACGGCTGGGTCGCCGTGATCCCGGACGCGCTCGCCGACTGCGTGTCGTTGCCGGGCGTCGTGTACCGGCCGATCGCCGGCAAGCCGATCATGTCCGAACTCGCGCTCGCGCACCGGCGCTTCGAGAAGGCACCCGCGGTACGCGCGTTCCTGCGCGCCGTCCCTGCCGCGGGCTAGCGCCTGTCCCGCCGATAACGGACGCGCGAATAAGCATTTCGCGATTCGATGTTTGCCGGCGCGAAACCGATTCCGTAATCTGCCCGGCAGCCGCGCGGCCTCTCGCGCGGATCACCGAGGACCTGCCGCCGATGACTTCGCCCTCCGCCCCGGCCCGCCGCCGCACACTGCTGCGCGTGGCCGCCCTGGCCGCCGCACCGCTTGCCGGCGCCGCCGCACGGCCCGTCCGCGCGGCCGGCCCCGACCTGTCCAACGTGACGCTGGTGCTCGGCGACCAGGCCGGCGGCCTGCGCGCGCTGGCCGAAGCCGCGCGCGTGCTCGACGGCGTGCCGTACCGGTTTCGCTGGGCGAATTTCCAGGGCGCCGCGCCGCTGTTCGAAGCACAGCGCGCGGGTGCGATCGACCTCGCGCCGGCCGGCGACCTGCCGGTGTTGACGGCCGCGCTCGGCGATCCGGCGCTGCGGATCGTGGCCACGCGCGTCGGCTCGCCGACGTCGCTCGGCATCGTCGTGCAGCCCGATTCGCCGGTGCGCACCGTCGCCGACCTGAAGGGGCGCACCGTCGTCGTGTCGTCGGCGCGCGGCAGCATCTCGCAATACCAGCTCTACGGCGCGCTGCGCGAACACGGCCTCGCGCCGGGCGACGTCGACGTGCGCTTCGTGCTGCCGATCGACGCGTTCGCCGCATTTGAGGCGAAGCAGATCGGTATCTGGGCGACCTTCGATCCGTATTACGGCAACGTGGTCCGGCGCGGTGCGCGCATCGTGCGCGACGGCAGCGGGATCAATTCCGGGCTCGCGTTCCTCACGTCGCCGGTCGACACGCTCGACGATCGCGCGAAGCGCGCGGCGCTGTCGGACGTGCTCGCGCGGCTCACCCGAGCCGGCCAGTGGGCGCTCGGGCATCCCGCCGATTACGCGACCGTCTATGCGTCGCTCACGCGCCTGCCGCGCGAGGCGGCCGCCGACATCGCGCGCCGGGCGGCGCTCGCGCAGCGCGGCGTCACCGGCGCGGACATCGACGTGCTGCAGCGCGTCGCCGATCGCGCGGCCGCGGACGCGATCCTGCCGAAGCGCGTCGACGTCGCGTCGATCGCGGTGCGCAACCTGCCGGCCGCGTAACCGGCTGCACGTCGTCGCCTGTGCGGGCGTTCAACGCGCCTTCGCCATGTCGAGATCCGGCACGTCGTCGCCGAACGTCGACGCAACCAGCGTGCGCATCGCGGCGACCAGCAGCGTCGGGCCCGACTGGTTGAACGTGCAGCGCTCGCCGGCCGCCGGCACTGCCCGATGCAGCACCGCGCGCCACGCACCGTGCCCGCCGTCGCGCTCGAACGCGCCGAACGGCAAACGCTCGACGAGCGGCCCGCCGTCTACCCACGACGACGACGGCACGTACGGCACCGGCGTGCCGCCCGGTTCGCGCAGGACCGTGCATCCCGCGGCGTCGACGCGCGGCGCGCCGAGTGCTTCCGCCATCGCCACCCAGAAATCGAGCGGCGCACCGACCAGATCGTGAACCTGCATCGCGCCCTCCCGCGGTCGTGAAAACGCCATCCTAGCGCTGCCGCGCGCGATGCGCCGGCCACGCCGCGACCGGTGCGTTGCCCGGCAAGCGCGCCCGTCGTGCGAAACCGCCGATACGTGTTACGAATCGGCGATTCCTGCGTACAATGAACGCAACACGTATCGTCCGGGCGGCGGTGGGCACGCATCCCGGAACCGCATTCACGCCGAACCGGGCCGGGCCCGTTCGGCGGACGACAACCGGAACCATACGGTGCAGCGCAGGCCGGATCTCTCGGGAGACCGCAGCATGTCCACGCACGCCAGGAAACCGCTGATATCGCTCGTCGTGCCGTTTCATGACGAAGAAGACACGATCGACGCGTTCTTTGCCGAAACGCTGCCCGTTCTCGAGTCGGTCGCCGGGGTCCGCTTCGAGATCGTCTGCATCAACGACGGCAGCCGCGATCGCACGCTCGACCGGCTGCTCGCGATCGCCGCCCGCGACGCGCGCGTACACGTCGTGGATCTCACACGCCGCTTCGGCAAGGAAGCCGCGCTCACCGCGGGCCTCGACGAGGCCGCCGGCGCCGCGGTGATCCTGATCGACGCCGACCTGCAGGACCCTCCCGCCCTGATTCCCGCGATGATCGAACACTGGCGCGCCGGTGCCGAGGTCGTCGCCGCGAAACGCACCGACCGCATGTGCGACCCATACCTGCAGCGCGCGGCGGCGGCGCTCTACTATCGCGTGCACAATGCGCTGTCCGAAGTCGAAATGCCGGAAAACGTCGGCGATTTCCGCCTGATGGATCGCGAGGTCGTCGAAGCGCTGCGCGCGTTGCCGGAGCGGCGGCGGTTCATGAAGGGGCTGTTCGCGTGGGTCGGCTTTCGCACCGCGATCGTCGAATACACGCGTGCGCCGCGCAGCGGCGGCCGCTCGAAGTTCTCCGGATGGCGACGCTGGAACTTCGCGCTCGAGGGCATCACGAGCTTCAGCACCGTGCCGCTGCGCGTGTGGACCTACGTCGGTCTCACGTTCGCGATGCTGTCGCTCGCGTATGGCGCCTTCATCGTGGTGCGCACGCTGCTGTACGGCAATCCGGTGCACGGCTACCCGTCGCTGATCTCCGTCGTGCTGTTCGTCGGCGGCATCCAGCTGATCGGCATCGGCGTGATCGGCGAATACCTCGGGCGGATCTATCACGAGTCCAAGCAGCGGCCCGTCTATCTCGTGAGGCGGCGCTACCGTGCCGAGCGCGATGCCGCCGCCCAGCCGGCATCGAAGCTGCTGCAGTTTCCGCTGAAGCGCACGCCCGCGGCCCGCCGCAGGGCAGCGATGCCGGCGGTCGCCGGCGTCGCCGCCCGCAAAGCGTCGTTCAAGTAGAACCGGACCGCCGCAATTGGACATTCCCCGCGAATCGATGCGCTCGGCGGAGCGGCCCGTGCGCGCGTGGCTCACGCTGCGGCGCGTCGTCGTGTACAGCGTGTTGATGCTCGTGCTCGACGCACTGTTCATCGCGATCTGGACGACCGTCGTTCGTCACGGATCCGGAAGCATCGGGGCACGCCCCGGTGCCGACTTCTCGGTGTTCTGGTCGGCCTCGTACGTGATGCTGCACGGCTCGCCGGCGCAGGCGTACGACTTCTCAACCTTCTCGCGGCTGACGACCGGGCTGTTCACGCACCTTCGCCGCGACGTCTTCGCCCCGTGGCTGTACCCGCCCACCTATCTGCTGCTCGTGACACCGCTGGCGTTACTGCCCTTCGCGCTCGGTTACCCGGTGTTCGTCACGATCGGCGTCGTCGTGCTCGGCCTCGTCGCGTGGCGCGTTTCGCGTCTCGGCACGATTCCGGGCGCATCGCGCGTCGGTCCACTCGCGCTGGCCGCCGCGCCTTGCGTGTTCGTCACCGCGACGCTCGGGCAAAACGCGTTCCTGACCGCATCGTGCGCGGCGCTGGCCGTCCACTGGGCCGAACGGCGGCCGATCTGGGCGGGCCTCTGCATCGGCCTGCTGTCGGTCAAGCCGCAGATGGCGCTGCTGTTCCCGTTCGTGCTGGTCGCCGTGCGCGCATGGCGCACGATCGCATGGGCCGCGCTCGCCACCGGCACGTTCGTCGCGCTGAGCGTCCTGATTTGCGGCACCGAGTCGCTGCGCCTGTTCGTCGCGAGCACCGGACTCGCGCGATCGATCGTCCTCGAACACGGTGTCGTGTTCTGGCTCGCGTCGCCGACGCCGTTCGCGGCGTTCCGGCTTGCGGGCGTGCCGCTCGGCGCCGCCTATGCCGCGCAAGCGTGTATTGCGGCAATCGCGATCGCCGCCGCGTGCATCGCATGGACGCAATCGCGCGATACCCGCGTGCGCGCCGCCGTGCTGGCGGTCGCGACGCTCGTGGCGAACCCGTACGTGTGGCACTACGAACTTGCGTGGCTCGCCATCGCGATCGCCTGCATGCTGTCGATCGGCTGGCGCGACGGCTGGCTGCGCGGCGAACAGGCCGCGATCGCGCTGATGTGGGCGCTGCCGGTCGCCGAATACCTGAACCCGTGGCTGCTGCTGCCGCAGATCGGCCCGGTCGTGACGCTCTTCGCGCTGCTCGTGCTGCTGCGCCGCGCGCGGCACGACGCTCACAACGCGAGCCGCGGCGGCACGTACAGCCCGTAGTACGGCCCGACGCCCGTCGCGACGCCGGTCATCTTCACGCCGGCGACGAAGTGCCCCTGGATGTACTTGTACGTGCCGCCGAGCGACACGTCGATACGGAACGCCGCGAACGCGACGATCGGCACGTAGGTGCTGCTTGCCGTCTGCGTGACGACCGGCAGCACGACCGTCGTGCCGACCGGCACCGACGTGTAGAGCGTCGCCTTCACGCCGGTCGCGAGATAGATGCTGTCGCCGATATTGAGCGTCGTCGGGTTGCCGGTCACCATCAGGCCGCCCATCGTCGTCGTGTCGCTCGCGGTCGACTGGAACGACGTCCACTGGCCGCCCATGCACAGCGTGCCGTAGGTCTGGCCGTTCGTGATCGAGAATTCGTACGGCAGGTTGGTCAGCGGATTGATCAGCGGCTGGTTGGTCAGCGTGTTCCAGTATTGGTTGTACACGCACTGGTCGATCGCGACCGGAAAGAGCCCGCCCGCCGCCACCCCGCCCGGCGCGGCGAGCACCGCGATCGCGGTCGCGCTGCCGGACGCGCCCGGAATGCCGAGCAGCCCGCCGAGCAGCAGCGGAATCGAGCCGCCGTTCACGCCCGGCGCGCGCGACACGGTCACCTGAACCGCCGGCACGTCGTATTGGCCGGGCGTGATGGTCGTCGGCTGCATCGATGCCGGGTTGCGCGTCACGTTCCAGTAGCCGGTCGTCACCGTGCCGGTCGCGAGCGGCGCGCCTGCCGCCGCATTCTGCGCGATCACGCCGTTCGCCGCCGGCGCGGCCTGCGACCAGTTCAGCGCGCCGCCCGTGGGCGACATCATCGCGTCGGCCGCCGCGAGCGCGGCCGCGTCGGCGGCGTTCTGCAACTGGTTGCGCACCGTGGCCACCCACGCGATGTCGATCGCCAGCGCGCCGAACGACAGCAGCGGAATCAGGAACAGCAGGAAGAACAGCGCGACGGAGCCGCGCTCGCGCGTGGCGCCGATGCATGGCGTGCCGGCTGCGTCATTCATAGAGCATCACCGAGCTGGCCGAGATCGTCACCGGGCCGGTCAGCGCGCTGAATGCCGACCCCAGCACCAGCCCCGAATACGTGTAGGTCACCGTGACCGTCAGCGCGGTGCCGGCCGTCGTGCCGTTCGCCTGCGTCACGGTGATGGTCGGCGTCGTCGCGGTGCCGCCGGTGATGAGGCTGTTCTGCGTGTAGGTCGACGCGACGTTGGCGATCTGTGTCGGGGTCAGCATCGGCACGCGCAGCACGACGCCCGCGCGCGCGGCCTCGCGGCTCGCGTTCGTGATGACGGCCTTGTCGCACAGCAGCAGGCTCGTGTCGATGATGCCGATCAGCACCATCAGCAGGAACGGCAGCATCAGCACGAACTCGAGGGATACGACGCCGCGCGCGTGACGGACGCCCATCGCCTGGCGTGTCATCTTGCCGCCCCCGCGGCGGGCGGCAGCGCGTGCGGGTCGAGCGCGGCCCCCGTCGACGGTCGTGCGGCGGCGGGCGCCGGGCGCGCCGCAAGCTGCGCGCGCACTGCCTCGTAGACGCGCAGATTGTCGGCCACCGCCGATGCGGGCAGATCCGCCGACAACAGCTTCTTCGCCGAATCGGTGTTGCCGAGCACGCCATACGCGAACGCGAGGTTCTGGCGCGCCTGCCACGGCGCATCAGGTAACCCGGCCACGTCGAGCAGCACGTTCACGCCTTCGCGCGGCCGGTTGCTCAGCACGAGCGACAGCCCGAGGTCGACGCGCAAGCCCTGCGCATCCGGATGCACGCGCAGCGCATCGCGGTATACGGCCTGCGCGTCTTCATGGCGGCCCTGCAGGTCGAGCACCGTACCGAGACCTTCCGCCGCGAGCGGCAGGCTCGGCTGCGCGGCCAGCAGCTCGCGGTAGCGCTGGGCGGCCTCGTCGAGCCGGCGCTGCCGCAACGCGACGCGCGCGAGCCCGACCTGCGGCCCGGGTTCCGCGGGTGCCTGCTGTCGTGCCTGCTCGTAGAGAATCCGCGCGCGCTCCAGATCGCCCGCGCGGTAGCTGACGTCGCCCAACCCGAGGCGCGCCGGGAGCGAATCGGGATGCCGGGCGAGCACCTTCTCGTACAGCGTCGACGCGAGATCGACGTTGCCGCCGGCGAGCGCGCTGTCGGCAATGCGCAGTTCGGCCTGCGGGTCGTCGCTCTTGTGCGACAGCGCCGGCCGCGTCTGGATGCCCGGCGCGCAGCCGCCGGCCAGCACCGGCAACACCGCCGCGAATGCGAACGCACTGATCACGGATCGTGTCATTTGAACACCTCGAGCAGGCGAATCGCCGCCGGGCCCGCCGCGATCAGGCCGACCGTCGGCAGGATGAACAGCATCATCGGCAGCGTGATCTTCGGCGCGAGCTTCGCGGCCTGCTCCTCGAGCGCGACGATCTGCTCGGTGCGCTCGCTGCGCGACAGCGTCCGCAACGCCTGCGTGATCGGCGTGCCGAAGCGCTGCGATTGCGTGAGCGTCGTGGCAAGCGAGCGCGCCGACGCAAAGTCGACGCGCGTCGCGAAATGCGTGAGCGCTTCGGATACGTTGCCGCTCAGCGTCAGCTCGTCCGCGCATACCGTCAGCTCGTCGGCGAGCGGCGGGCAGATGCGCTCGAGTTCGCGCGCGACGCGCCGCACGCCCGATACGAGGCTGTTGCCGGCCATCGTGCAGATCACCAGCAGGTCGAGGGCGTCCGGAAAGCACGCGGCGATGATCCGCCGACGCCGCCGGATCATTGCGCCGAGCACGTATTCCGGCACGATCACGCCGATCACGAACGCGGCGACCATCGCCAGCGCCCGGATCACGACGTATTCGCCGAAGCGCGGAATGTACGGGCTGAACACGATCGCGACGCCCGCGAGCAGCACGCCGCAGCTCAGCTTGATGCCGATCATCGAGGACACCGCACGCCGCTCGCGAAAGCCCGCGCGCGTCAGCTGCAGCCCGAGCTTCACACGCTGCATCGGGTCGAGCACGGGCAACCGCTCGCCGAGTTGCGCGAGCCGCCGCGTCAGGTCCTGACGTACCTCGCCCGGCTGCAGCCGCCCCGCCACCAGCGACAGCGGACGTTGCCCGGCCGCCTGCTGCACGCGCTCCGCGATCCGCCGGCGCGTGCCGCCGCCGGGCGTCGCGAGCGCCGCCGCGACGCACGCGAGCAGTAGCAACAGTTCGAGGCCGCGGGCGGCCAGCATCGACATCGTCATCGCGCGGTATCCAGTTTCGAGATCTTGTGAATCGTCAGCAGTCCGATCGTCAGCAGCACCGCGGCGATCGTCAGCATCACGCGTCCGGCATGCGTGTCGAACAGCAGCATCACGTACGCGCGGTTCACGAGGAACAGCGCGCCGATCATCACGAACGGCACCGCCGAAATGATCTTCGTCGTGATCCGCCCCTCGGCGGTCAGCGCGCGCGTTTTCAGGCGGATGTCGCGGCGCGTGCGGATGATGCTCGACAGCTCGTCGAGCGTCTCGCCGAGGCTGCCGCCGGTCTCGCGCTGCAGCAGCAGGTAGACGGTGAAGAACGAGAAATCCGCGATCATCAGCCGGTCTGCCGCGTGCGTCAGCACGTCCTTCAGATCCGCGCCGACGCGCAGGCTGTCACCCATCGAGCGAAAGGTCGAGCGCACCGGCTCCGCCGCGCTGTCGCCCACCGTGCTGATCGCCTGCGTGACCGGAATGCCCGCGCGCACCGCCCGCACGATCAGGTCGATCGCGTCCGGGAACGCTTCGAGAAAACGCAGCCGGAACCGCTCGACCAGCGCGCGATAGCTGGCGCGCATCGCCACCAGTGGCAGCCCGACGTAGATCAGCGGATGGAGCGCGTGCGGCAACGCGACGAGTTGCACCACCACGATCGCGGCAATCGCGCCGGCGATCGTGCCGGCGACGACGATCCGCATCCCGCGTTCGCCGCCAACCGCGCGCACGCGCGTCACGTAGCGCTGCAGCCACGCGCGCGCGCGGCTTTGCCGCCGCGGCAGGTTGAACAGCGCGATGCCGGGTGCGGCGGCCGCACCGGCTTCCCGACCCGCCAGCGACGGCGCAAGGTGCCGCATCCGCTCGCGAATGCGCTGCTCCGGCGTGTGGCGCGCACGGTCCAGCCACGCGGACAGCGCGAGGCCCGCCGCGAGGATCACGACGAATGCGCCGAGCCCGAGCAGATCCGCGGCGCTCATTGCCGGAAGACCTCGGAGAGCGCATCCTCGACGCCGTAGTACGCGGCGCGCGGCGCGAACGCCGGCCGCAGCGACGACGCCTCGAACACGCCTTTCACCACGTCCCGCGTCGTATCGCCCTCCTGGCGGAACGCGAACAGGTCCTGCGTGATCACCACCTCGCCTTCCATTCCGACGATCTCGGTGATCCGGGTCACGCGGCGCACGCCGTCGCGCATCCGCTCGACCTGCACGAACAGGTGCACGGCGCTCGCGATCTGGCGCCGGATCGACAGCAGCTGCAGGTTCGCGTTCGCCATCATCACCATGCTTTCGAGCCGGCTGATCGCGTCGCGCGGCGAGTTCGCATGGATCGTCGTCATCGAGCCGTCGTGCCCGGTATTCATCGCCTGCAGCACGTCGAACGCTTCCGCGCCGCGGATTTCGCCGAGGATGATGCGGTCGGGCCGCATCCGCAGCGCGTTGCGCACGAGGTCGCGCTGCGAGATCCCGCCGAGCCCTTCCGTATTCTCCGGCCGCGTCTCGAGACTGACGACGTGCGGCTGCAGCAGTTGCAGCTCGGCCGCATCCTCGATCGTCACGATCCGTTCGTGCTCCTCGATGTGTTGCGACAGCGCGTTGAGCAGCGTCGTCTTGCCCGACCCGGTGCCGCCCGAGATCACGATGTTCAGCCGGCACGCGCACGCGATCTTCAGCACCTGCAGCATCCCGTGCGAGATGTTGCCCTGATGCGCCATCCGCGCGAGCGTGATGTCGCGCTTCGCGAACTTGCGGATCGAGATCGACGCGCCGCGCATCGCGATCGGCGGCAGGACCACGTTCACGCGGCTGCCGTCGGCAAGCCGCGCGTCGACCATCGGGCTGCTCTCGTCGACGCGGCGCCCGACCGCCGCCGCGATCCGCTGCGCGACGCTCGTCACGTGCGCGTTGTCGCGAAACTTCAGCGGCGTGAGTTCGAGCCGGCCCGCGCGCTCGACGTACACCTGGTCGGGGCCGTTCACGAGGATGTCGGAGACGGTGTCGTCGGCGAGCAGCGGCTCGATCGGCCCGACGCCGAACATGTCGTTCAGGATCGCGTCGACGATCAGCACCTGCTCGCCCGCCGTGATCTTCAGGCGCTCGCGCTCGACCGTGTGCGCGGCCACCTGCTCGATGCCCGCGCGCACTTCGTCGCGCGTCTTCATCAGCGCCGCCGACATGTTCATCGACGAGAACACCGCGGTGCGAATCGCGTCGAACTTGCCGGAACGAATCAGCGCCTCGTGGGTATCGGCCACCGCAAGCCCGCGCGCGGACGCGGGCGCCTGGCTCGCTGTCGGGACCGGTGCCGTCGCGTCGTCGCGCGGCGCGGCAGGAGTAGCCGCAGGCCCGGGCGCAGGCGTCGGCCGTTTGCGGGTACCGAACGTCACGATCCTTTCCTCCATTTCACGAAGCGCGCGTACCACGGCTGCGCGACGGCCATCGATTCGCCGGTGATGCCGTTCGCGAGCAGCCGGATCTCGTCCAGGAAGCCGCGGCGTTTCGTGCCTTCGATCGGCTCGCCGAGGTTCTCGGCGACCGCGAGCGTCTGCGGCTCGTGCGGCAGCTCGCGCAGCCGCACGCCGCCGAATGCGTCCTCGAAGTCGGCCTGCGCGACGCGCCCCTTGACCGGCTCGAGCGGGTTGTTCAGCATCATCGACAGCAGCCGCTCGCCGGGCAGCTCCCTCACGAAGCGCGCAAGCCGGGCGGCTTCGTACGCGGCATGCACCGAGCGGTCGGCGACGATATAGACGAGATCGGACACCGTCAGCGCATCCTCGAACAGTTTGCCGGCGCGGTTGCCCACGTCGAACAGCACGTAATGGAAGCGGTCCTTCAGCATCTCGACGAGCGACGCGATCGCATCGTCGCGCAGCGGCGCGTCGTCGCCGTACGCCAGTTCGGCCGACAGCACGTGCAGGCGGTCGCCCTTCGTGACGAACATGCGGTCGAACAACGCGTCGTCGGGACGCTGTTCCATGTTCAGCAGTTCGATCAGCCCGTTGTTGCTCGATAGCCCGAGCCGCGAGTTCGCGCCGCCGCCGTGCAGGTTCAGGTCGACGTATGCCACGCGGCGGCGCTTCTCGCCCGCCAGGCAGCGCGCGAGACTCACCGCGACCGTCGTCGTGCCGACGCCGCCGCGCGCGCCGACGAAGCTGACGATCTTGCCGGTGCGCACCTGCACGACCGATTCCGTCGCGGTCAACGCGCGCCGCATCAACTCGACGGTCAGCGGCTTCACGATGTAGTCCTGCACACCGATGCCGAGCAGGTTGCGGAACAGCCCGACGTCGTTCTGCGTGCCGATCGCAACCACCCTCACGGACGGATCGCACACGTCGGCGAGCCGCATCAGGTCGGACACCGGCAGCACCGAATCCGACACGTCGACGATCAGCTGGCGCGGCGAGCGCTCGTGCTGCTGCAGCAGCCGGATCGCGTCGTCGCAGTTGCCCGGCTGCACGTGGGCGCGCGTGATCGACAGGTCCTGGGCGACGCGGCGGATCACGTCTTCGCTGCCGGCATCGGACACGACCGCGATGAGATCCGCCGCACCGGCTGCGGCGGCGCGCTTGGCATTCTGGCGATCGAGGACGTTCATGGGCGGCATCGCGATGGGCATCGGGAGCGGGTCAGTGGCCGGACGAGCCGGTCGTCGTCAGCGTCTTGTCCGGAGCCGGCTGCTTCACGCGATCCTCGACGTAGCGGCGCACCGCGTCGGCGGCGACTTGCGCATCGGCGCCGCCGTACGGCACGGGCGCGACCAGGTCTTCCGGCCGCGCGAGCATCGTCGCGAGATTCGTGTAGGTCGCGCAGCCGAACGGCACGCCGGGCCGTCCGAACCCCGCATCGACGAGATGCGACGGCTGCATCAGCTTCGCGCAGTCGGGCGGCACCGCGTGCACGCCGTCGAAGCCGATCGCGCGCGCATCGGGCAGGTTGAGCGGCGGCGGCGCCGAGAAGCAGCCCGCAAGCACCAGTGGCGGCAAGGCGGCGACGATGGTTCGAACTCGCATGCGCGCTCCTCCGGTCAGTACACGAAGCCCGCGGCGCCGACGAGGCGCGGCGTGTCGCCCGTCAGCAGGTCGAGCCCGAGATTGCGCTGGATCGCGAACTCGAGATCGCTGCTCGGCCGCGCGACGGTGTCGAGCGCCTGCTCGAGCTGGCCGGGGCCGGTCGGCTGCACGATGTACGGCGTCACGATCACGACGACCTCGGTCTTGTTGTCCTGGAAGTTCTTCGACGAAAACAGCCGGCCGATGATCGGCAGCCGGCCGAGCCCCGGCACCTGCGCCACGGTATCCGCCGTCTGGCTCTGCAGCAGCCCGCCGATCGCGAAGCTCTGCCCGCTCGACAGCTCGACCGTCGTCTCGACGCGCCGCACCGAGAGTCCCGGCACCCTGACGCTGCCGGTCGTCACGCTGTTGTTCGAATCGACCTCGCTCACCTCCGGGCGCACCTTCAGGCTGATCCGGTTGTCGGCGAGCACGGTCGGCGTGAAGTCGAGCGACACGCCGAACGGCTTGAACTCGACTGTGATCGCGCCGGTGTTGCCGGCCTGCGCGACCGGGATCGGAATTTCGCCGCCCGCGAGAAAGCTCGCGGTCTGGCCGGACATCGCGGTGAGATTCGGCTCCGCGAGCATCGTGATCAGGCCTTCCTGATCGAGCGCGTCGAGCACGACGTCGATCGACCAGCGCCCCGCGCGGAAACCGCCGAGCACCGAATACGCACCGGTCGGCGACAGGTTGAACACCTTGGTCGTCGGATCGAACAGCGTGCGGCCGCTGAGCAAGCCGCCGAAGAAGTTGCCGGCCGAGCCGAGCGAGCTCCAGTTGATGCCGAGCTGCTGCGTGACGTTGCGGCTCACCTCGGTCACGCGCACGCGCAGGTTCACCTGGATCGGGCGCGACAGCGTGAGCCGGTTGACGATCTTTTCCTTGTCGTTGACGTAAGGCGCGAGCGACTGCATCACGGCGTCCGCGTCGGCCGCGCTCGGCACCTTGCCCGCCACCATCAGCGAGCCCGGCGCGCCGGACACCGACAGCTTCAATTGCGGAAAGCGGCTGTCGAGCACCGCCTGCAGCGACGCGGTGTCGACCTGCACGATCACCGTGCGGCGCAGGATCGGCCGATGGTTCGCGCCGAGCGCGATCAGCGTGGTGGTGCCGGCCTTCTTGCCGAACACGAACACGGTGCGCGGCGACGGCACCTGGATGTCCGCGATGGTCGGGTCCGCGACGAACATCGCGGTCGCGGGTTCGGACAGCGACAGCATCTCGCCCTTGCCGGTCGCGATCGACAACGCCGCGCCGGCGTCCGTCGCGCCCGCGCGCTGCGCGAGCGCGACGCCCGGCGCGACGATGCAGGCCAGGCACCAGAAAGCCATCCAACGAACCATGCGCACCATGCGTGTTCCCGTCAAATGCCGGCCGCCGGGCGGCCGGCCCGAATCGTCACTGCTCACTGCGGCGCCGCGATCCGTGGCGCCTGCGCCGTCGCATCCGCGGCGACATTGCCGCCCGGGGGCGCCGCCGGCGCAACCAGCGTGCCCAACCAGCCGGACGGCAGCGGCGGCAGGCCCGGCGTGCCGGTGCCGCTGCCGCTGCCGTGCGACCCGTCGTCGACCGACGAGCCGCGATAGATCACGACCGTATTGCCCTGCGGCGCCGGCCGCGTGCCGGCGTCCGTTCTCGCGGGCGGCGCCAGCTGCGCGCGGCGCGCCGCGCGCGACACGTCGCCGGCCCACACCGGCGGCGTATCGGGCTCCGCTTCGTCGCCGCCCGCCGCCTGCCGGCGATCGCTCGTCGCGAAGCTGCGCAGCGACAGCGACAGCGAGCCGAGGCGCGTCGCGACCAGCACGACCTGCGCGGTGCGCGGCGCGACCTCGAGCGTGACCGTGCGCGCGCGGGCCGGCACGTCCGGCGCACTCGCAGGCGTCTTCGCACGCTGGAATTCCGAGCCGACCGCGAGCACGCGCGCGCGCCGCACGACCGTCTCCGCTTCGAACGTGCCGGGCGTCGTCGCGGAGCCGCCGATCTCCTGCGTGAGCACCACGTCGACGAAGTCGCCCGGCTGGATCAGCCCCGCGTTGCCCGACACATCGTCGACCGGCACCGAGATCGCGCGCATGCCGGGCTGCAGCGCGGCCGCGAGAAAATCCGGCGCGGCGCCCGGAATCACGTTGTCCGCACGGATCGGCGCGCCGGCGTCGACACGGTTGCGCAGCAGCGCGCCTTTCAGGTCCGCGCCCGGTTGCGACTCGACGAACGCACCGGCCGGCACCTGCGTGCGCGGCATGCGCTTCCATGCGAGATCGTTGTCGCGCAGCAGCAGCCCTTCGGGCAGGTCCGCCGCCGCGACGCGCACGCGCACCTCGGCCGCTTCGCCGGGCACCGGCGGCGTCGACGCGGCGACATACAGCTGGCGCAGGATGAACGCGCCGATCGCGGCAGCGATGATCAGCACGGTCATTCTCAGGGGTTTGGGCATGGCGGCGTGCGTCCCCGGTCTAGGCAAGCGAAACCGCGTGAGGGAACGGCGCCCAGACGGCCAGCGCCCCGCCGAGCGCGAGCGCGATTCCGTACGGCACGCCGCGCGTCGCAATCGTACGCGCCGGCGCGGCGCGACGCTGCCATGCGACGGCCGCGAGCGCGGCGACGCCGCACGCGGCGCCGCTCGCACCGACGATCGTCAACACCGGGAACGCGAGCGCCGGGCCGGCCCACAGGAATACCGCCGCCGCGAGCTTCACGTCGCCGCCGGCGATCCAGCCCGCGTGACGCAGGCCGGCGAACAGCAGCAGCATCGCCGCGGCGGTCGCCACGTGACCGGCGACGTGCGCGAGCCCTTCGCGCGCGAGTGCCGCCGCAACGAAATACAGCATCGCGAACGCCAGCACCGCGCGATTGGACAGGTGCCGCGCGCGCACATCCTGCGTCGCGAGCGACACCAGCACGAGCGTCGCCGCCGACTGTACGAGAAAGAGCATCGGAGAGCCGTCCGTCGGCGCGCCCCGGCTGGATACGTCGTACCGCTGCGGATCCGTGTGTTCGTCGGCGGCGCGCGGGTTCAGGAGATCAGATCAGCGCCGTGACCTTGTTGATCAGCGCGGTGAACACGGCCGGCAAGCCGCCGGATGTACTGCTGAGGATCACCCCGACCGCCGCCAGTGCGACCACGACGATGCCGGCCAGAACCGCGTACTCGAGCGAGCTGACGCCGCGTTCATCGCGCAGCAAGGTCTTGACGTATTGCAGCATGACAACCTCCGTGTGACGGGGTCGGTGATCGACCGTTGAGTGAAAAGAAGCGGCGCTGCTTCGGTGGCACGCACGGCGTTTTCGCCCATTCATGACTCATGCGGCAGCCCTGTCGTCGGGCCATGCGCATCCCCCGGAATCCATTCGATCGCTGCAACGCGCGATGGTCGGCAATGGAATCCGCCGCGACATGCGCGCGCTTGTTGCATAACTGCATTGGCACAATGCAATTCACACTGATTCGTCTAGGGTATAGACAATTTTTTCGGCGATTTCAAATTATTTAGCGTCAGAGTGCATTTATGGGCGGCGCCCTTCAGCGATGAAATTCGCGCATGCCATTTGCCGCTTTTCAGCATGATGCAACAAGCCCGGCGCGGCGTGCAGTAAGAATGTTAATACCGGGATGCATCGTTGCCGACGCCGTTGCAATTCGATGATTTTTATTCAGTTTTCCGATATGCCGCGTGATTTACCTGCCCGACCTTGAAACGAACTCGCGCGTGCGTTTCCCGGCATCTTTTTCGTGCGCGCCGGCATGATCCGGAAAATTTTGCGCACCCGATCGCATTGCCCGATCCGGATTGGCGCCGCTGTCACCGACGCTCGATTCGCCGCCGATCGGCGTGCGCAATCCGCACGCCGCGCTCCCCCGTCTCGCCATTTCCAATCGGCGCCACGCGTGATTTGCCAACCCGAAACGCGGCGATAAGCATAGTTCAAATCGTTGCTTGTCCCGCGCCCGAGGCGTCCTCCAGAATGGTTCGACACCCTCCGGCCCGATTTCGACTCCTCACCATCCGACGCACCATGATCGACCGATTCCCGTCTCCACTGCGCCTGCTGCGATCGCTGCTGATCGCGTCCCTCGTCGCGTTGCCCGCTGCCGCCGCGCACGCCGACAAGCCCGCCACGATCCGCATCGGCGTCGCCCAGCAGGGCACCGGCGATCCGCCGACCTTCGGCGGGTCGAGCGCGGCCACCGCGCAGTTGCAGCAACTCGTCGAAAAGGAATTCGCGGCCGACGGCATCAAGGTGCAGTGGCTGTTCTTCAAGGGCGCGGGCCCGGCGGTCAACGAGGCGATCGCCAACAAGGCGCTCGACTTCGCCTACCAGGGCGACCTGCCGGCCGTGCTCGCGCGCTCGAACGGCATCAGGACGCGCCTGCTGCTCGCCGCGAGCGTACGCTCGGGCGTGAAGATCGCGGTGCCGCCCGACTCCGGTATCCGTTCGATCACCGATCTGAAGGACCGCCGCGTGTCGATCTTCCGCGGCACGAACCTGCAGCTCGTCGCCGACAACGCGCTCGCGAAGAACGGCCTCGGCGAACGCGACCTGCGCGTGATCAACCTCGACTCCGCGAGTTCGCTCGCCGCGCTCGCGTCGAAGGGCATCGACGCGTCGGTGGGCGACTATCAGTTGTACAAACTGCGCGACGCGGGCCTCGCGAAAATCATCTACGAATCGCAGAACGACGGCCCGCAATACACGCGGCAGACCCACCTGCTCGTGCTCGACGACTTCGAGCACGCGCATCCGGACATCGTGCAACGCGTCGTCAACGCGCTGGTCAAGGGTGCGCAATGGTCGTCCGACGAAGCGAACCGCGATGCGCTGTTCAGGCTGTGGGAAAAAAGCGGCGTGCCGTATGCGTCGTGGCAGGCCGACTACGCGAACCAGCGCCTGAAGGACCGCCTGTCGCCGCTGATCGATCCGTTCCTCGTCGCGCGCTACAAGGCCGTCGCGCAGGACGCGCTGAAGCTGAAACTGATCCGCCAGCCGGTCGACGTCGACGGCTGGTTCGAGCCGAAGTATCTCGACAACGCGTTGCGCGCGCAGCACCTCGAGCACTACTGGCCGCGCTACGACGCGGCCGGCAAGCCCCTCTCCTGACCCGGACCCGCCCCGATGAGCGACACCGCGATCCCGATTCCGTCGTCCGACCCGCGCGCACACGCCGCGCCGTCCCGCGCGGCGGCCGCGAAACGCGTGGCGTGGCTGCTCGCGCCGTGGGCGCTGCCCGCGCTGCTGTTCGTGTTGTGGACCGTCGGCAGCGCGCGCGGCTGGATCGCACCGCAGATCCTGCCGCCGCCCGCGCACGTCGCCGACTCGCTCGCCGAACTCGCGGCCAGCGGCGATCTCGCGCGCCACACGCTGATCAGCCTGCAGCGCGTGCTGGTCGGCTTCGCGGCCGGCACGCTGCTCGGTTTCGCGACCGGCGCGGCGCTCGGCCTGTCGCGCACACTCGAAGCCTACGTGCTGCCCGGCTTCAACGCGCTCGTGCAGATTCCCGTGCTCGGCTGGCTGCCGTTCCTGCTGCTGCTCGTCGGCGTCGGCGAGCCGCTGAAGTACCTGCTGATCGCGCATGCGGCGCTCGTCCCCGTGACGATGAGCACGCTGCAGGGGTTCCGCCAGGCGCCGCCCGCGCTCGATGAAGCCGCGCGCGTGTTCGGCTATACGCGCCGCCAGCGCATCGTCCACGTCGTGCTGCCGGCCGCGATTCCGACGCTCGCGACCGGCGTGCGGCTCGCATTCACGAAATCGTGGCTCGCGCTCGTCGTCGTCGAACTCGTCGCGTCGTCGGAAGGGCTCGGCTACCTGATCGTGTACGGGCGCCAGCTGTTCCAGCTCGATCTCGTGATGGCGGCGGTGATCGTGGTCGGCGCGGTCGGCCTCGCGATCAACCGGCTGCTCGACGCGCTCGAAGCACGGCTGCGCCGCGGCGTGCCGTCCGCATTCCGCGGTTGAACCCGATTCAAGGATTCTCCTCCCATGCCGCTTGACGCCACGTCCGCATCGGACGCCCCATCGCCCGCCGTCAGGATCGCCCGTCGCTTTCCCGTGCCCGACTGGCGCGGTTTCGTCCTGCCGCTTGCCACGCTCGCGCTCTGGTGGGCCGTCTCGTCCGCGCACCTCGTCAAGAGCGGGTTGCTGGTCGGCCCGGCCGACGTGCTGCACACCGCGTGGACCCAGACAACCAGCGGCGCGCTGGCGCGTGCGTTGTCGGCATCGCTCGCGCGCGAAGCGTGCGGCTTCGCGATCGGCGCGACCGGCGGCCTGCTGCTCGGCACCGCGCTCGGGCTGTCGCGCGTCGCCGCGCGCATGGTCGGCCCGAGCTTCGACACGTTCAAGCAGATCTCGCTGTTCGCGTGGATTCCGCTGATTTCCGTCTGGTTCGGCCTCGGCGACGTCGCCAAGGTCGTGTTCCTGTCGCTCGCCGCGCTGCTGCCGGTCGCCGCGCATACGTGCGACGGCATTCATGCGGTACCGCGCACGTACGTCGACGTGGCCCGCGCGCTGCGTTATTCGCGGCTTCAGCTGGTGCGCCACGTGATCCTGCCCGCCGCGCTGCCGTCGATCTTCACCGGGCTGTATCTCGGCCTCATCTACTCGTGGCTCGCGACGCTCGGCGCCGAGTACCTGCTCGTCGCGGGCGCCGGGATCGGCAACACGCTGATCGACGGCAGCGAGCAGTTCCGGATGGATCTCGTGCTGTTCGGGATCATCGTCGTCGGCGTGACCGGCTGGGCGCTGAACGCGGTCGCGCGCGCGATCGAGCGCAAGGTGCTGGCCCGGCGCGGCGAGCTGCGCCGCTGATCGCCCTCTTCCTTCCCGTTGCTTCCCTTTCCGCCATGACGACTCTCGCTTCCGATTCGCTCGATATCCTCCACGTGAGCAAACGCTATGCGCAACGCGGCGCATCGCTCGCCGTGCTCGACGACGTGTCGCTGCACGTGCGTGCCGGCGAGTTCGTCACGATCGTCGGCGCGAGCGGCTGCGGCAAGTCGACTTTGCTGCGCCTGATCGCCGGGCTCGATACCGACTACGCGGGCGAAATCCGCGCCGGCGACGAAACGGTGCGCGACACGTCGCTGCAGCGCGGGATCGTGTTCCAGGATCACCGGCTGTTCCCGTGGCTGACGGTTGCTCAGAACATCGAGGCAGCACTGCGCAATGCGCCGCTCGACGCACCGGCCAAACGGCGCGCGGTAGCCGAGCACATCGCGCTCGTCGGGCTGAACGGCTTCGAGCATGCGTACCCGAACCAGCTGTCGGGCGGCATGGCGCAACGCGTCGCGATCGCGCGCGGCCTCGTGAATCGCCCGCGCGTGCTGCTGCTCGACGAACCGTTCGGCGCACTCGATGCACAGACGCGCGCGCGGATGCAGAACGAACTGCTGCGCATCTGGGAACAGGAACGCATCACGATGGTGCTGGTCACGCACGACGTCGACGAAGCCGTGTATCTCGGCGATCGCGTCGTCACGATGGCGCCGCGCCCCGGGCGCATCGAGCGCATCCTCGACGTCGCGTTGCCGCGGCCGCGCCGGCGCGACTCGCCGGAATTCGCGCGGCTGCGCGACGCGGTGCTCGCCGATTTCGACGATCTCGAACCGCCCGGCAACGGCGGCAGCGGCAGCCGGGCAAACCGTGACGAGGCGCTCGATGCGCACCGGATCGGCGCATGGCGGCTCGCGTGGTGATGCGCTCACGCGCTCACGCGGCGGGCCCGATGCCGTGCCCGAAACGCTCAGCATGCCGACACATATCGATCATCACGGCGCGCACTAAGGTTGTGACGATTCATCGGTTCCGGTTCCGCGCGGTCCCTGCTTGAATGGAGACTCGATCGACCCGACCCAGGAGACTCCCGATGTCCGAAGTCCAGCACGCCGCTCACCCGTCATCGCATGCTTCGCACGCCGCCGCGCCGCGCACGGCCGCTGTCCCGCTTCAGCTTCGCCAGGTCGCCGGCCGGATCGGCGCCGAAATCGCCGGAGTCCGGCTGTCCGGCACGCTCGACGACGCGACGTTCGACGCGATCCAGGCCGCGCTGCTGCGCCACAAGGTGCTGTTCTTCCGCAACCAGGGCCATCTCGACGACACCGCGCAGGAAGCCTTCGCGCGCCGCTTCGGCGAGACGGTCGCCCACCCGACCGTGCCCTCCGTCGACGGCAGCGCGCACTTGCTCGAACTCGATTCCGCGCACGGTGCGCGCGCCAATTCGTGGCACACCGACGTGACGTTCGTCGACGCGTACCCGAAGGTGTCGATCCTGCGCGCGGTCGTGATTCCGCCGTTCGGCGGCGACACCGTGTGGGCCAACACGGCGGCCGCATACACGCATCTTCCCGAGTCGCTGCGCGCGCTCGCCGACACGCTGTGGGCGGTGCACACGAACGCGTACGACTACGCGTCGACGCACGTGCATGCCGACGACACGCAACTGAAGCGCTACCGCGAAGTATTCACGTCGACCGTCTACGAAACCGAACATCCGGTCGTGCGCGTGCATCCGGAGACCGGCGAGCGCACGCTCGTGCTCGGACACTTCGTGCAGAAGATCAAGGGGCTGTCGTCGCAGGATTCCGCCCATCTGCTGCAGGTGCTGCACGAACACGTGACGCGCCTCGAGAACACCGTGCGCTGGAACTGGCAGCAAGGCGACGTCGCGATCTGGGACAACCGCGCGACGCAGCACTACGCGATCAACGACTACGGCGATGCGCGCCGCGTCGTGCGTCGCGCGACCGTTCACGGCGACGTGCCGGTCGGCATCGACGGCCGCCGCAGCGTCGTGCTGAAGGGGCCGGGCGCGACGCTGCAATGACGTTCGCCGCACGGTGGCGGCTTCGGTCGCCACCGTGCCGGCGCCACCCTGCATTCCCGCCTTCCCGACCGGAGGATCCGACCATGACCTTCCCGCCACCGGGCCGACGCTTGCATGCGCAACGATGTCGCCGTCCGTCCGCCCCGTTCACTTCCGCCAGGAGCGTCGCATGAGCGCCCTACCCGTACCCGCCGCCGAGCCGGTCGACGTGATCCCGCTGTCCGCCCACATCGGCGCCGAGATCCGCGGCATCGACCTCACCCAGCCGTTGACCACGCCGCAGATCGCCGCGATTCGCGCCGCGCTGCTGAAATGGCGCGTGATCTTCTTCCGCGAGCAGTTCCTCACGCACGAGCAGCACGTCGCGTTCTCCGCGCAGTTCGGCGAGCCGACCGTCGGCCACCCGGTGTTCGGCCACGTCGACGGTCATCCGGCCGTCTATTCGATCGCGAAGCATCGCAAGGCGACGCGCTTCGAAGGCGAGCCGGTACGCCGGCCGTGGACGGGCTGGCACACCGACGTGACGGCCGCCGTCAATCCGCCGTGGGCGTCGATCCTGCGCGGCGTGACGATTCCGCCGTACGGCGGCGACACGCACTGGACCAACCTCGTGCGCGCCTATGAAACGCTGTCCGCACCGCTGCGCGACTTCGTCGACGGCTTGCGCGGCATCCATCGCTTCACGCCGCCGCCCGGTGCGCGCGCGACCGGCGCATTCGACGAAGCCGTCGAGCGCCGCCCGCTCGTGACCGAGCATCCGCTGGTGCGCGTGCATCCGGAGACCGGCGAACGCGCGCTGTACGTGAGCCCGAGTTTCCTGAAGTCGATCGTCGGGCTGACGCCGCGCGAGAGCCAGGCCCTGCTCGAACTGCTGTGGGAACACGTGACGCGGCCGGAATTCACGATCCGCTTCAAGTGGGAGCCGCGCAGCATCGCGTTCTGGGACAACCGCGCGACCGCGCATCTCGCGCCGGTCGACATCTTCGATCTCGACTTCGATCGCCAGCTCTACCGCACGACGCTCATCGGCGACGTGCCGGTCGGCCCCGACGGCCGGGCGTCCGTCGCGCTCGAGGGCTCGCCGGTCGAGGCAGCGGCCGCGGTCGCACTGAACTGACCGCCGTGTCGACAGCCGGCGCACCCGCGCCGGCTTCCTGCCTCAATCCAGCCACACGCCGTCGAACCGGTGCCCGCCGAGCGGCGAGAACGTCAGCCCGTGCACGCGCTTCGAGATCGGCAGCGACACGATCGACGTCGCGATCGGCGTGAACGGCACCTGATCCTTGAAGACGACCTGTGCCTGCTCGTAGAGCGACGTGCGTTTCGCGACGTCCGAGTTCGTGCGCGCCGCGCTGACGAGCCGCTCGAAATCCGCGTTGCACCATTTCGCGAGATTGCTGCCGTGCACCGCCTCGCAGCCGAGCAGCGTGCCGAGCCAGTTGTCGGGGTCGCCGTTGTCGCCCGACCAGCCGTACAGGATCGCGTCGTGCTGCCCGTCGCGTTTCGCGCGGCGATTGTATTCGCCCCACTCGTAGCTGACGATCTTCGCGCGCACGCCGATCTTCGCCCAGTCCTGCTGGATCAGTTGCGCCATCAGCTGCGCGTTCGGGTTGTAGGGGCGCTGCACCGGCATCGCCCACAGCGTCAGGTCGAAGCCGTTCGGGAATCCCGCCTGCGCGAGCAGCGCCTTCGCGGCTGCCGGATCGCGCGGCGCATCCTTCAGGCGCGGGTTGTACGACCATTGCGCGGGCGGCATCGGGTTCGTCGCGATCGTCGCGTCGCCGTTGAACACGGTCTTGATGATCGCCGTCTTGTCGATCGCGATGTCGAGCGCGCGCCGCACGTCGACGCGATCGAGCGGCGGATGCTGCGTGTTGTACGCGACGAAGCCGACGTTGAAGCCCGTCCCCGAAAACAGCGTTATTTTCGGATCGCGCCGCACCGTCTCGAGATCGGCCGGCCGCGGGAACACCGACACCTGGCACTCGCCGGCCGTGAGCTTCTGCAGGCGCGCGGCCGGATCGGGCGTGATCGCGAACACGAGATGCGCGAGCTTCACGTCGTCCGGCTTCCAGTAGTCGGGATTCGCGTCGTAGCGGATCACGGCGTCCTTCTGGTACGCGCGCAGCTGGAACGGCCCCGTGCCGACCGGGAGCTGGTTGATGTCGGCTTCGCGATGGCGTGCCGTCAACTGCGACGCATATTCGGCCGACAGGATCGACGCGAACGCCATCGCGAGATTGCGCACGAACACGACGTCGGGCTGCTTCAGCACGAAGCGCACCGTATCGTCGTCGAGCTTTTCGATGCGTTCGATGTTGCGGTCGAACCCGAGGTCGCTGAAGTACGGGAAACTGACCGGGTAGGCCTTGCGGAACGGATCGTCGGGATCGAGCATCCGGCGGAACGTGAACACGACGTCGTCCGCCTGGAACGGACGCGTCGGCGTGAACCACGCGGTCGTCTGGAACTTCACGCCGCGCCGCAGGTGGAACGTGTAGACGCGCTGGTCGGACGACACGTCCCAGCTCGTCGCGAGCGATGGCACGAGATCGAGCGTGCCGCGCTTGAACTGCACGAGCCCGTTGTAGACCGTGTACGTGCTCGCGTCGAAATCGGTGCTGGTCGTGTGCTGGCCCGGATCGAAGCCGGCCGGGCTGCCTTCGGCGCAGTACACGAGCGTCTTGCCGGCCGGCGCCGCGAACGCGTGCGTGACCGTGCCGGCGAGCAGCAGCGATGCGGCCACGCCGCGCAGCACTGCAACGGCAACGGACGTATGCCGCGCACGATGCGCGGCCGATGAAACGAATGGAATCTTCATGGTGGCGGTCAGGAAAGGACTGTCATGCGAATGACGACCGCCGATCTTCGCGCGCCGCCCGCCGATCGCTTACCAATTAATTCCGCGTTGCTTATCGCCGCGGATGCATCCCGCTGCCGCCGCATGGAAACGTCCGCGCGAGCACCGGGGACATGCGTGCGAATGCCGCTGCAGCGGCCCGCCCCACGTCGTGCATCGACGCCGTTCGCGACCCGTCCTTCCGGCCCCCTGCAGGTTCTCCGGAATGGGCGCATCGTATCGGTTGGTCAACGCCGGCAGCGGTGCGCGGGGATACGCCCGGCGCACGCGTTCCGGCGCGCCGCCCCTTCCTGGAGGACCCACGATGTCGCTCAACCCCGCTACGCCCTCTCGTCCCGTGAAGTCGCCGGGCCCCGATCATCCGATCACGATCGAACCGCACCCGTCGCGCGTCGTGGTCAAGGTGGCCGGCAAGATCGTCGCCGATACGCGCCGTGCGCTGGCGCTGCGCGAAGCCAGCTATCCGGCCGTGCTGTACGTTCCGCGCGAGGATGCCGACATGGCGCTGCTGCAACGCACCGACCATGCGACGTACTGCCCGTACAAGGGCGATTGCGCGTACTACTCGATTCCCGCCGGCGGCGAACGCTCGACCAACGCGGTGTGGACGTACGAGCATCCGAACCCGGCCGTCGAATCGATCCGCGCGCACCTCGCGTTCTATCCGGACCGTGTCGACGCGATCGAGGAAAGCCCGCTCGGCACCGATTGAGCGCGGCGGCGTTCACGTATTGTCGGCCCGCTGATTTGCATATGCGGATTCGTTGGTTGGCCGCCGGCCCGCGCGGCCGTATCGTCGTCCATCCGGCGCGGGCGCGGCCGGTCGCGCGCATCGACCGCATCCGGCTGCGTCCCGTGCCGGTCGCGCCGCCAGCCCGCGCGACCCGTGAACCCGCCAGCAGGACGCCTCGATGAACGACTTACCGCACGCAGATCTTGAAACGACCCCGGCAAACCCGCGCCGCCGCCAGTGGCTGCACGGCGCGGCCGCCGGACTGGCCGGGCTCGCGCTCGGCCCGCTCGCGGGCATGCCTGCACTGGCTCAGGGCAGCGACAAGCGGCTGCGCATCGGTTTCCAGAAATACGGCAACTTCGTCATACTCAAGGCGCGCGGCACGCTCGAGAAGCGGCTCGCAAGCCAGGGCGTGGCGGTCCAGTGGCTCGAATTCCCGGCCGGTCCGCAATTGCTCGAGGGGCTGAACGCCGGCGCGATCGACGTCGGTACGGTCGGCGAAACGCCGCCGATCTTCGCGCAGGCCGCGGGCGTCGATTTCGTCTATATCGGCAACGAACCGCCCGCGCCGCACGGCGAGGCGATCGTCGTGCTGCCCGATTCGCCGATCCGCACCGTCGCGCAGCTGCGCGGCAAGAAGGTCGCATTCAACAAGGGTTCGAACGTCCACTACCTGCTCGTGAAGGCGCTGGAGCATGCGGGCCTCACGTATGCCGACATCCAGCCGATCTACCTGACGCCCGCCGACGCGCGCGCCGCGTTCGTGCAGCGCAACGTCGACGCGTGGGTGATCTGGGATCCGTACCTGGCCGCGGCCGAACGGCAGCTCGGCGCGCGCGTGGTCGCGGACGGCGACGGGCTCGTGCGCAACACGCAGTACTACCTCGCCGCGCGCAAGTATGCGACCGCGCAGCCGCAGGTGCTGCGCACGCTGCTCGAGGAAGTCGACGCGGTCGATCGCTGGGGACGCGACCATGTTCCGGAAGTCGCCGCGCAACTGTCGCCGCTCGTCGGCCTCGATGCGCCGACGCTCGAAGTCGCGCTCAAGCGTGCCGGCTACGGCGTGCAGCCCGTCTCCGATGCGACGCTGGCGTACCAGCAGGGCATCGCCGACGCGTTCAGCACGCTGAAGCTGATTCCCGGCAAGGTGACCGTCGCCAACGCGCGCTGACGCACCGCTGCCGCGACGCGTTACGGCGAACGCGTCGCGCCGATCCGCCGCCATTCGTCGTAATCGGTGACGAGACCCGCGTCGTCGACCGCGATATCGGCCGCATACGCGCCGCTCTCGTAGCGGTACACGTGCTCCGCCGTGCGCGCATAGCGCTGCTCGCCTCGCACGATCTCGAACGACGGAAAACGCAGCCACGCGGTATGAATGACGGCCGATGCGCCGACCGCCAGCCCGAGACGCCGGATCGGCAGCGTATTGGTCGACGGACTGAAGCCGAGATCGATGTCGGTCGCGCCCGCGAGGGCCGGCGCTGCGCCGCCGTCGATCGTCCAGTGCCCCGCGTCGCATTCGATCGCGAGTTGCCGGGGCGGCGCGGCGCCCAGCCAGTACGTCACGCGCACCGAGCGCGTCAGCCAGTCGGCGCCGCATACGATCGCATAGTCGATGCGAAACGGCGTGCCGTCGATCGCGCCCGCCACCGCGCCCGACAGGTCGATGCCCGCACGCGCCTCGGCGAGCCGGCACCATTCGGCCGCCTGCCAGGTCTGCGCGATCTGCCATGCGACGCAGCGCGTGCGCGCCGCTTCGTCCCGTTGTGTCATGTCGGCTCCCGTCGATCGCATGAGCCGGATTTTCGCTCACGGCGTCGATGATCTCACGGCCTTTGTCTGGCGCGTGCCTTCGTACCGATACCGAGTATCGGCTCGTCGCGCACCTTCGGTACCGGTCCTGCTTTGGTACCATCACCGCTCGGCATCACCCGAACCGGACAAGGGGCGTGATTTCATGGATTTGCTGGCGACGATGCGCATCTACGTGAGGGTCGTCGAGCGCGGCACGATGTCGGGCGCGGCACGGGATCTGGACATGGGCCAACCGGCCGTCAGCGAGCGCATCGACAAGCTCGAAAAACGTCTCGGCACACGTCTGCTGATGCGCAGTGCACGTACGCTCACGTGCACCGACGAAGGCCGCATTTTCTACGAACACAGCAAGGCGCTGCTCGAAGCGGCCGAAGCGTCGATCGCATCGGTATCGAAAACGGAAAACACGCTCGGCGGCACGATCCGGCTCGCCGCGCCGCAATGCTTCGGCGAGGTCGTGATTCCGCAGGCGCTGATGCATATCCGCACCGCGTATCCGCAACTGCACATCGACCTGGTGCTGAACGACAACATCGTCGATCCGGTCACGGAAGGCGTCGACATCTCGATCCGCCTCGGCCAGCTCGACGACGGCGGATTCGTCGCGCATCCGCTCGGCCAGGTCGACCGCGTGCTCGTGGCCGCGCCCGCCTATCTCGACCGCCACGGCCCGATCGACACGAAGGCCGATCTGGCGAACCACCCGTTCATCCGCGTCAAGGGCATCTTCGCGAACGAGCAGTTGCCGCTGCGGAGTGAAGACAAGACGCTCGAATACGCGCGGATCCAGACGGTGATGACGACGAGCCACTGGCGCCCGATGTTCGACACGATCCTGGCCGGCGGCGGCATCGGCGTCGTGCAGGCGCCGGCCTGCGCCCATGCGCTCGCGCACGGCAAGCTCGTCGAGATCCTGCCGCAATACACGATTCCCGCATTCGCGCTCAACGCGCTGGTCCAGGCGCAACGGCCGCTGCCGCCGCGCGTGCGGGTCGTCGTCGATCTGCTGAAGAAGGAGATTCCGGCGCTTTTGGACAGAAGCAAACCCTGAGCGCGCGCACCCGCCCGAGCGGCACCGTCTGCTTTCCGGATCACCGAAGCCTCGCCTCGAAACCCGTCCGTCGATTCGATCCGATTCGATTCCATGCGGCCACGCGTTTGCCGGCGCCGTCGCGTCGTTGCCCGTGCAGCCGCCACGCAGTCACGCGCGCCGCGTCACCACGCCTGCCGATAGATCGCCAGCGCGTCGGCTTCCGTCACCTCGCGCGGATTGTTCACGAGCAGGCGCGTCTGCAGCATCGCATCCGACGCCATCCTCGGCAGGTCGCCCTCACCGATGCCGACCTCGCGCAGCGTGCGCGGAATGCCCGTCGCGACGATCAGGCGATCGATCTCGTCGATCAGCGCCTGCGTCCTCGCTTCGTCGCTCCCCGCGGCCGACGGCGCGACGATCGCCGCGAGTTCCGCATACAGCGGCGCGGCAGCCGGCGCATTGAAGCGCAGCACGTGCGGCAGCACGAGCGCGTTCGACAGCCCGTGCGGCACGTGGAACATGCCGCCGACCGGATAGGCCAGCGCATGCACGGCCGCGACCGGCGCGTTCGCGAACGCCTGGCCGGCGAACATCGCGCCGACCAGCATCGCTTCGCGCGCGCGGCGATCGTTGCCGTCGTCGCATGCCTTCAGCAGGTTGCGCGACAGCAGCGTCAATGCGTGCACGGCCAGCATGTCGGACACCGGATTCTTCAGCCGCGACGACGTATAGGCTTCGATCGCGTGCACCATCGCGTCGATGCCCGTCGCGGCGGTTGCCGCGCGCGGCAGCCCGAGCGTCAGCTCGGCGTCGAGGATCGCGACGTCCGCGAACAGCTGCGGCGACACGACGCCCATCTTGCGCGCCTCGCCGACCGTGACGATCGACACGGCCGTCACTTCGGAGCCGGTGCCGGCCGTGGTCGGCATCTGCACGAGCGGCAGCCGGGACGTGGCAACCTTGTCGACGCCGTACATGTCGGCCAGCGCCTGCCGCCCCGGCGCGAGCACCGCGATCAGCTTCGCGACGTCCATCGACGAACCGCCGCCGAGGCCGAGCACGATCTCGGCATCGGCCGCCACCGCCCGCGCGGTCGCCTCGAGCACGACGTGCTCGGGCGGATCGGCGATCACGTCGTCGATCACGGTCACCTGCCAGCCGTGCGCGGCGAGGCTCTCCAGCGCGGGCGCGAGCACGCCGCTGCGATGCAGGAACGCGTCGGTGACGACGCACAGCCGCGCGAGCGCCGGAAAGCGTTCGCGCAACAGCGCGCCGAGCCGGCGCGCGGCGCCGAATTCGACGATCTGCGTCGGCACGGTACGGAATTGAAACGGGTTCATCGGGTGCCTCCCGGTGGCGTCGCCGTGCCGGTGTCCGGCTGCACCATGTAGCGCGTCACGTCGCGGCGATCGAGCAACGGAATGATCGCGCCGACAGCGATCCGCTGGAAATGCGGCGTATCCCGATGCACGTCGAGGCCGTCGGCATCCCGGTAACGCTCGAGGATCACGATGTGGTCGGGATCGACCGGCGAGCGGAAGTACGCATAGTCGAGGTTCTTCGGCTCGGCCCGCGTGGCCGGCGCGAGTTCCGCGAGCAATTCGATCACGCGGTCGCCGTTGCCGGGTTTCGCGAAGAAATGGGCGATGACCTGCAGGTAAGGTTCGTTCATGCTGCGCTCCGTATTCGCCAGCGGCCCGTCAAGACGGGGCGTCATTCGACCATGCGCGGTCGCTCGTCGAAGGCGGCAGTCGGCGGCCCGACACGGTGCCGACGCCTCGTCGTCGCATTGTATTGAATCGGTGCCGCTTGCGCCGCGCACGCGTCATGCATGCGACGGCATGCTTCGCGCGAAGGGTTCACGGCAGGGCCGTCGAATGCCCGCGCGTCACACCAGCCGGCCGCCCCCGTCGACATGCAGGATTTCGGCATTCACGAAGCCGTTGCCCAGCAGGAACGCGATCGCTCCGCCGACTTTGTCGGCGCGACCGACGCGTCCGCCGGGCAGCGCCGCCGCGGCCTGGCCGAGCATCGCGTCGCGCGCTTCCGGGCCGAATGCGTCGTACAGCGGCGTGTCGACGAAACCGGGCGCGACGACGTTCACGCGAATCGGCTTGAGCTCCAGCGCAAGCGACTGCGCCAGTGCTTCGACGCCGCGCACGGCGGCCGCAATGACCGACGTGCCTTGCCCGGACGGACGGTCCGCCAGCTGTCCGCCGGTGAGCACGATCGAGCCGGTCGCGGGCATCAGCGGCAACGCGGCGCGGATCGCATGGACCGGCCCGGCAATACGCTCCTGCAGCGCGGCGAGCAGGTGATCCGGATCGGTGTCGGCCAGCTTGCCGGCGATGCCCGCGCGCTCTACATCACGGATCCGGCACCGCTTTCCGAATTCCGGCTATTGCATCGCCCCCGGGCGGCGCCGGTGGGCCCTTCGGCTAAAATGCCGCACTTTCCACCTTGTCCGGCCCGCTCGCCATGCAACCCGCTTCCCACGCCCGATCCGCCGCCCACGGCGCCGACGATGCAGACCTGTCGCACGATCTCGTCTACGGTCCCGACGACCGGCCCGCGCCGATGGTCGCCTTCGTCGCCGCGCTGCAGCACCTGCTGGCGATCATCGTGCCGATCGTCACGCCCGGCCTGCTGATCTGCCAGGCGCTCGGCGTATCGAGCCGGGATACGACCCTTATCGTATCGATGTCGCTGGTGATTTCCGGCATCGCGACCTTCGTGCAGTGCAAGCGCTTCGGCCCGCTCGGCGCCGGCCTCCTGATCGTGCAGGGCACCAGCTTCAACTTCGTCGGCCCGCTGATCGCCGGCGGCAGCGTGATGGTCAAGCAAGGCACGCCGGTCGAGACCGTGATGGCCGCGATCTTCGGCGTCGTGATCGCCGGTTCGTTCGTCGAGATGGGCGTGTCGCGCATCCTGCCGTTCGTGAAGCGCCTGATCACGCCGCTCGTCACCGGCATCGTCGTGCTGCTGATCGGCCTCACGCTGATCAAGGTCGGCCTCATCAGCATGGGCGGCGGCTACGGCGCGATGGCCAACGGCACGTTCGCGAGCGCCCAGAACCTGACGCTGTCGTGCCTCGTGCTCGGCACCATCATCCTGCTGAACCGCGTGCCGATCGTGTGGGTGCGCAGCACCGCACTCGTGATCGCGCTCGTGATCGGCTATGCCGCGGCTGCCGTGCTCGGCCGCCTCGACTTCACCGGCGTGCACCAGGCCGCGCTGTTCCAGGTCCCGACGCCGCTGCATTTCGGCATCGGCTTCTCATGGTCGCTGTTCGTGCCGATGCTGATCATCTACCTCGTCACGTCGCTCGAAGCGATCGGCGACGTCACCGCCACCAGCAAGATCTCGAAGGAGCCGGTCGAAGGGCCGGTGTGGATGCAGCGGATCAAGGGCGGCGTGCTCGTGAACGGCGCGAACTCGCTGCTGGCCGGCGTGTTCAACACGTTCCCGAGCTCCGTGTTCGCGCAGAACAACGGCGTGATCCAGATCACCGGCGTCGCGAGCCGCTACGTCGGCATCTGGATCGCGGGCATGCTCGTGGTGCTCGGCCTGTTCCCGGTCGTCGCGGGCGCGCTGCAGGCCGTGCCGGAGCCCGTGCTCGGCGGTGCGGCGATGGTGATGTTCGGCGCGGTGGCCGCGTCGGGCATCAACATCCTGTCCGGCGTCCAGCTCGATCGCCGCGCGCTGCTGATCATCGCAGTGTCGCTCGCGCTCGGCCTCGGCGTGTCGCAAGTGCCGGACATCCTGAACAGCCTGCCGCATGCACTGAAGAACGTGCTGGAGTCGGGTGTCGCGACGGGCGGCATCTGCGCGCTCGTGATGAACTGGTTCCTGCCGGAACAGAAGTAACGCTACGGACTCCGTGACGACGCGGTCCGGCCGACGGGTCGCGTCGCGCTCGACGAGCCCGGCTTGGCCGGGCGCCCGACTCTCGCTAGAATCGGTTCATGCCTCAAGCCCCCATCTCCACGAATGCGCCGGAAGCCAGTGCGGTTCCCGTCAAGGAACGCGCGACCGTCGTCTGCTACCGCGAACGGCAGGTCCTGCTCGTCGCGCGCGCATCGTCGCGCTGGGCGCTGCCCGGCGGCACGATCAAGCGCGGCGAGACGCCGCTCGAAGCCGCGCATCGGGAGCTGCAGGAAGAGACCGGCATCACCGGCCAGGACCTGGTCTATTCGATGCAGTTCACGGGGCTCGCGAAGGTGCATCACGTGTTCTTCGCCGAAGTCGGCCCGGAGCACACGGCCCAGGCGAGCAACGAGATCGAGAAGTGCAAGTGGTTTCGCATCGACAACGTCGACGAACTGCGCGCGAGCATCCCGACGAAACGCATCGTCGAGCTCGTCTACGAGCACGAAATCCTCGAGTAGGTAGACACCCCACCCCCGCCGGCTCGCGCGAGCCGATATGATGCGCCCACGGTCCATCACCGCGTTCCCTTCCGAGCGAGCTGCAGATGAACAGTGCGTACACCTACCGCGGATACACAATCGATATCCGCTGCGAATTCCGGCTCGACGAATCGCGCGACCACGCGCCGCCCGCCCCGCTGCGGTTCGGGTTCGTCGCGGTCGTGCAGGTGCGCTCGGCCGCCAGCGTGCCGCGCCTGCTCGGACCGATTCGTCTCGCCGACGACGGCGGCCACCTGTTCCGCAACACCCGCAATGCGTTGCGCGCAGGCCGCGCGGCCGGCGAAATCCTCGTCGACGATCTGCTGGTCGATACGGGCCAGGCAAAAGGACGCGCGCATTCCTGAGCCGTCGATCGGCCCGGGATCATCTTTGCGGCGTTTTGCGGAGCGCGCGCGTGCCGGCGCTCAGTGCAGGCGCTTTCGTCGTAGTTCGTGTGTGGAATAGACGGCGAGGAAGATACCGAGCATCGCGACGCCGGACGCCAGGAAGTCGTTTACGGTTCCCGTGCTGTTCAGCGATTTCGGGAAGATGCCGAGACTCAGTCCTGCGACAGCCAGAAACACGCCTGCCGCCACACCCCACACCGGTCCGGTGGTCTTTTCGATTGTGTTTTTCATACAGCACCCGTCTACAGTCTTTGCCTGAATGGCGGCGGCGCATGGCGCTCGCATCTACCATTCGTGATTCGACTATAGCGGCGAAATAATCAGCGCGGATTTAGTGCTTTCACCGATCAAGTTTTTGCCGATCGCGAACATGCCGTGTCCCGGCGACTCATGCCCTGCTCGATCGATCCGGACAGGATTCCTTCGCTGTGGGCCTTATTGCCTGCCATTGCGTCGCGAATATCGATCGACGGGCAGCGGTTCTTACGCTCCGACGCAGGATTTACGGTTCGTTTCAAAGCTGCTCATACTGTGGGCGTTCCCCGCGGCTATGCTTCGTTGCACGCACAATAACCTCGAAGGGGGACAAAACAATGAACAACACATTCTGGAAGGCCGCACTATGCGCGGCAGCGGTGCCGTTCGCACTCGCAGGATGCGGCGGCGGCGACGATGGCGGCAGCCCGCAAACCGGCACGCTGCATGTCGCGATGACCGATGCACCGTCATGCGGCTTCGATCACGTATTCGTGACCGTTTCTCAGGTCCGCGTCAATGCGAATGGGAATGCTTCCAATAACGACGCCGGCTGGTCGACCATCACGCTGGCGACACCGCAGAAGATCGACCTGCTGTCGCTGACCAACGGCGTGCTCGCCGATATCGGCCAGACCGCCTTGCCGGCCGGCCAGTATCAGCAGATTCGCCTCGTTCTCGCGCCGAACCAGGGCAACACCCTCGCGAACTCGGTCGTCCCGACGGGCGGCACGGAACAGGCGCTCGCGACGCCGAGCGCGACGCAAAGCGGTTACAAGATCATCCAGCCTTTCACGGTCCAGCCGAACACGCTCGTCGACCTCGTGCTCGACTTCAACGCGTGCAAGTCGATCGTCCAGCGCGGCAACGGCACGTATGCGCTGAAGCCGGTCGTCACCGCGATCCCGACCGTCGTGAGCGGCGCGATCTCCGGCTATGTCGCCTCGGCCGAAGCCGGCGCGACCGTGTATGCGGAACAAGGCGGCAAGGTGGTCCGCGGCACGGTTGCCGACAACACCGGAAAATTCGTGCTGTCGCCGCTGATCCAGAGCTCGACGCAAGGCAACTACGACGTCGTGATCGTGCAGAACAACTTCGCGTCCGGCATCGTCCGCTCGGTCCCGGTCGTGGTGAACACGACCACGGCCGTGTCGGCGTCGACTGCCCCGATCACGCTGCCGGCATCGACGATGAGCACGGTCGGCGGCACGGTGACGGCAAGCGCCAACGCGTTCGTGCGCGCGTTGCAGACCGTCGCTGCGAACGCGTACGAGATCACGTCGATCAACGCGAATCTGGATACGGGTACGTATGCGCTCAACGTGCCCACGGCCGCGCCGATCGTCGGCACGTACTCGGGCTCGCTGCCGGTCGCGCTGGCCGCGTCGCCGACCGCCGCGGCACAATACACGATCGAAGCGGACGCAGCGTCGGGCGCAACGCAATCGACGAACGTCAACGCGACGACCAGCCAGTCGAACGTCAATTTCAGCTTCTGACGCGTCGGCAGCATCATCGAAAGGGCCGCGCGGCCCTTTCCTCAATAAACGGGAGAACGAAGTGAAGAAAGGGGTTATCGCATTGCTCGCCGCGGCGAGCGTGGTCGGCGCGCTCAGCGGGTGCGTCGCATACGTGCCGGGTCCGCCGGTCGTCGTGGCACCGCAGGGCGGGCCGGGGAACGGGTTCTGCCCGCCCGGACAGGCGAAGAAAGGCAATTGCTGATTGCACGAGGCCCGCGTATTTTGCGGGCCTTTTTCATGGTCGCTGCATGACGGGCATGGTGGCGGAATGGCGGAAGGCAGCCGGAGTCGAACCGACCCGGGAGTGTCTGACACCCCCAACCGGGTTTGAAGCCCGGCCGTACCACCGGATACGAATGCCTTCCGTGGGGAAAAAAACCAAAGAACAACGAGCGCCTACGCCTGTACACCCACCCAACCGCTGTCAGGCCGCAGGAAGTGAAGATCGCGGTGGAAGCGAGTATACCCAACCCGATCGAAGAACTCGAGAATCTGGATCGCGCGCTTGCGGCCGAGCCCCGTCGCATCGCGAAACGTCGCCGCGTCGAGCCCGCCGCCGCGCGTCGGCGCGAGATGCGCGACCAGCCCGGCCAGCTCGCGCACGACATCCGCGTGATAGAACAGGTCGCGCACGACCTGATGCACGTCGCCGCGCCGCGCGAGCTTGCGCAGCAGCGTGCGCACGGCCTCCTCCTGCGCGCCCGTGTCGCGCGCCAGATCGCGGACCCACGGCGGATCGAAACGCCCCGCATGAATCAGCGGCAGCAATTGCTGCGCCAGCGCTTCCTCGCGCGCATCGAAACTCACCGAATGCGACGGCAGATGCAGCCACGGCCCGCTTCGCACCACCTCCCCGCCGTCCACCAGCGCATCGACCAACGCACGCCACAGCGCATCGCCGACGAGCGGCGCCGCCATCCGCCGCAGGCGCGCCGCATCGAGCCCCTGCTCGTCCGGCACGCGTTCGTGATACGCGCGCAGCGTATCGATCGCCCGCGCCTGCAGCGCGTCCCAATGCACCCGCGCGATCACCGTGCCGTCGTTCGACGCGCGCTCGCGCTGGCCGATCGCCAGTGCGTCGTCCGGCAACGCCAGCACGTCGGGCGCGAAGCCCGTCAGGTGCGTGAGCATCGCGCGTGCGATACCGAGCGGCGCCTGCGCGAGCAGCGCATCGAGCCGCCCTTCGTCGAGCCACGCGGCCAATGCGTCGAGCCATGCGCGGCGCGCGGGCGTGCGACGCTTGCGGGCGGGACCGAACGGATCGAGCACTCGACCGCCGCCGACGGTGCGCGTCGCCTGCGGATTGCGGACGATGAAGCGATCGCCCGGCAGCGCGAACACCGGTTCGTCGAACACCAGTTGCACGCGCATCGTGTGGCCCGCCGCGAGCGTATCGCCGTCGAGCAGCGCGACGTGCGCGACGCGATGCAGCGTGCCGAGATGCACGTGCACCGGCGCCCAGTGCGTCAGCGTGAGCCCCGCATCGGCCAGCAGCGTCAGTTCGACGTCGAGACGCGGCGACGTCGCGACGAGCCGCGCATCCGCGACGGTGTCGCCCCGCTCGACGTCCGCACGGTCGACGCCGGCCAGGTTCAACGCGCAGCGCTCGCCCGCGCGGCCCGCGTCGACCGGCCGGTTCTGCGCATGGATGCTGCGCACGCGCGCCGCGCCGCCGGTGCGCACGACCGCGAGCGTGTCGCCGGTCGCCACGCGGCCCGCGAACGCGGTGCCCGTCACGATGGTCCCCTGCCCGGCGAGCGTGAACACGCGATCGACCGCGAGCCGGAACAGGCCGTCGTCGCGGCGCGCACGCCACGCGAGTGCCGCATCGGCGAGATGACGCTTCAATGCGGCGACGCCCGGATCGTCCTCGCGCGTCGCGCAGGTCTCGAAGATCGGCGCGCCATCGAGCGTCGAGCCGTGCAGCCACGCGGCGATCTCGTCGCGCACCGCCGACAGGCGCGCGGCGTCGACCCGATCGCACTTCGTCAGCGCGACAGCACCATGCGCGACGCCGAGCAGTTGCAGGATCGCGAGGTGCTCGCGGGTCTGCGGCATCACGCCGTCGTCGGCGGCGATCACGAGCAGCGCGAAGTCGATCCCGCTCGCACCGGCCGCCATCGTATGAATCAGCTTCTCGTGGCCCGGCACGTCGATCAGGCCGAGCACGTCGCCGTTCTCGAGCGGCGTATACGCATAGCCGAGCTCGATCGAGATGCCGCGCGCCTTCTCTTCCTTCAAGCGGTCGGTGTCGACGCCGGTCAGCGCGCGCACGAGCGTCGTCTTGCCGTGATCGATGTGTCCCGCGGTACCGACGATCATGCAGCCGGCCCCGCGACCTGCGCGCATTGCGCGACGAATGCCGCTTCGTCCGCCGCTTCGAGGCAGCGCAGGTCGAGCCGCAGCGCATTGTCGGCGATGCGGCCGATCACCGGGCGCGGCCATTCGCGCAACCGTTTCTCGAGCTGCGCGAGCGCACGGCCGCCGCGCCTGCCGTCCGGCGTGCGCACGACAAGCCCGGCGCTCGGCAACTGGTCGACCGGCAACGCACCGCTGCCGATCTGGCTGAACATCGGCTCGACCTGCACGTCGAAGCCGCCGCCGAGCGCGGCCTGCAACGCCGGACGCACACGCTCGGCGGCCTCTGCGATCTCGCGCTGCGGCCGCGTCAGCAGACGCAGCGTGGTGAGCCGCTCGCGCAGGAATTCCGGCGCCTGGTACAGCCGCAGCACGGGTTCGAGCGCGGCGAGCGTCAGCTTGCCGACGCGCAGCGCGCGCTTGAGCGGATGTTTCTTGATCTTCGCGACGAGCGCGCGATCGCCGACGATCAGCCCGGCCTGCGGCCCGCCGAGCAGCTTGTCGCCGCTGAACGTGACGAGGTTCGCGCCGGCCGCGACGGTTTCCTGCACGGTCGTCTCGTGCGGCAGGCCCCATTGCGACAGATCGGCGAGCGTGCCGCTGCCGAGGTCGACCGCCACCGGCAGCCCGTGCTCGCGCGCGAGCGGCGCGAGTTCGGCCAGCGTCACTTCCTTGGTGAAGCCGCTGATCGCGTAGTTGCTGCAGTGCACCTTCATCAGGATCGCCGTGCGCGGACCGATCGCGTCCGCGTAGTCGCGCAGATGGGTGCGGTTGGTGGTGCCGACCTCGCGCAGTTTCGCACCCGCACGGCTCATGATGTCGGGAATGCGGAACGCGCCGCCGATCTCGACGAGTTCGCCGCGCGACACGATCACTTCTCGTTTCGGCGCAAGCGCCGACAGCACGAGCAACACGGCCGCGGCATTGTTGTTGACGACGGTCGCGGCTTCCGCGCCGGTCAGTTCGCACAGCAGATCGTCGATCAGGTCGTCGCGGTCGCCGCGACGGCCGGTGGCGAGGTCGAATTCGAGGTTGATGGGTTGCGTGAGCGCGTCGACCACCGCGCGCACCGCGTCGTCGGGCAACAGCGCGCGCCCGAGATTCGTGTGCAGCACGGTGCCGGTCAGGTTGAACACCGCGCGCACGGTGCCCGCGCTCTGCGCGGCCAGCGTGCGGGCGACGGCCGCCGCGATGCGCGGCTCGTCGAGCGGCCCGGCCGCCGGCGGATCCTGCTGCGCGGCGGTGCGCCAGCGTTCGAGTTCGGCGCGCACCGCGTTCAGCACGCGCGTACGTCCATAGTCGGCGAGCAGCGGCTGCAGCGGCGCCGACGTCAGCACGCGCTCCACCGACGGCACGCGTGCGAGGACGGCATTCAGTTCATTCAAACCCGGTTCGGTCACGTAATGGTGGCTCCAATTCCATGCGCGGCAGGCAGCCGGCGCAGGCGCTCGCGCGCGCCCCGGCTCCGTACCGTCATTCCGCTTCGCGCGACATGTCCGGCCACAGCAGCGGGTTCGGCGAACTGCGCTGGTAGCCGGCTTCGTTCATCAGCAGGTCGAGCGTGAGGCTCGCGAGATCGTCCGCCAGCGGCTCGAACTCGTAGTCCTTCTCCTGGTAGCCGATCTTGCGATAGGTCTTGCATTCGTCACACGACTCGGCCTTGACGGCTTCGCTGCCGCCTTCGATCCCGTGGTAGGCGATGCCCTTGGTCGAATCGCAGTGCGAACATTTCGTGCGCACCATGTGCCACTCGGTCGTGCACAGCCCGCACTGCAGGAAACGGTAGCCCTGGTACTGGCCGCCGACGCGCACGACGCTCGCGACCGGATGCGTGCCGCACACGGGGCACAGCCCCGGTTGGTCGAGATACGGGACGTCGGCCGGTGCCACGCGGGTCGCGAGATCGGTCCAGACGACCTGCAGCGCGGCCATCAGGAACGGCGCGGTGGCCGGGTCGACTTCGGCGAAGCGCAACGCGAGGATCGCGTCGGCCTGCGCGTCGAGTTCGGCGGGCGCCATCAGGCGCAGCCGGTCGAGCAGCTTCGCGAGCGACGGATTGACGAGCCCGGCGCTTTCGACGCGATCGAGCAGTTCGTACAGCACGGCCCGCCACTGCGGGTTGCGCTCGCCGTCGAGCGCCGGCACGAGGGGCATCGAATGCTGCTGCGCGCGTGCGATCGCTTCGGGCGACGGCATCGGCAGTTCCAGCGCCTGCAGCGTCGCGTGCTGCGCGTCGGCAACGGTCGCCATCAGCCGCAGGTAGCCGCTGATCGGGTTCAGGTCGGCAAGCTTGCGCAGCCGGGCGGCACGCGCGGCGAACGCGGTGCCGCGCTCCGGCAGGCGAAAGCGCGGAATGGCCGAATGATCGAGCGCCGAAATCTCGGTCGGTTCGAGAATGCGTTGTGTCACGAAAATGTCTTCCAAATAAACAAGCGCCGACAGGTCGGCGCTTCAGGCGATTCCGACGGCTGACGGAACGGCCCGCCGCGATCGGCGAGCCGCCCCGCTCCAGTGCGTTATTTCACGCTTTCACGGAACCACTTCGGGTGATGCTTGCGGGCCCAGCCCAGCGTGACGGTGCCGCGCACCATCGCCCCGATCGAGCCCTTCACCCACAACGCCGCGTAAATGTGCACGATGATGCTCGCGATCAGCACGAAGGCCGCCACGGCATGCACGACAGCGGCCGCGCGGATCACCCCGATCGGGAAGTAGAACGAGAAGTAGCGCCGCCAGATCACGATCCCCGACAGCAGGAGCAGCAGCAGGCACGCCACCAACGTGAAGAATAGCAGCTTCTGTCCGGCGTTATAGCGCCCGACGGGCGGCAGCTTGTCTTCCTGGTTGGTCAGCACGTCGCCGATCTGCTTCAGCCATTGGCGGTCGTCCGCGTCGAGCGTGTTGTGATGCCAGAAGCGCACCACGAGAATCGCGAACGACACGAACATCACGAGACCGACGAACGGATGCAGGATCCGCGTCCACTGGCCGCCGCCGAACAGCGCGGTGAGCCAGAACATCGACGGATGGAACAGCGCGAGCCCGGACAGCGCGAGCAGCACGAACGTGATCGCGGTGATCCAGTGGTTCGTGCGCTCGTTCGGCGTGTAGCGGACGATCAGGTTGGGGTCGTCGTGCTTCATTTTGCGTCCTCCTTGATGCGTCGCGCCTCGTCGCGGGCGGCGGCTTCCTCTTCCTCGCTGACCTCGTTCGGACCGACCCGCGTGTAGTGGAAGAACCCGGCCAGCGCGGTCAGCGCGAGGCCGGCGACCGCGAGCGGCTTCGCGATGCCCTTCCACAGCCTCACCATCGGGCTGATCGACGGATTGTCGGGCAGCCCGTGGTACAGCGACGGTTTGTCGGCGTGGTGCAGCACGTACATCACGTGCGTGCCGCCGACGCCCTGCGGGTCGTACAGCCCCGCATGCTCGAAGCCGCGCTCCTTCAGGTCCTCGATCCGCTCGGCCGCGTGCTGCTTCATGTCCTCCTTGGTGCCGAACACGATCGCGCCGGTCGGGCAGGTCTTCACGCAGGCCGGTTCCTGGCCGACCGCGACGCGGTCGGAACAGAGCGTGCACTTGTACGCGCGATGATCCTTCTTCGAGATCCGCGGCACGTTGAACGGGCAGCCGGTCACGCAATAGCCGCAACCGATGCAGTTCTCCTCGTGGAAATCGACGATCCCATTGTTGTACTGCACGATCGCGCCCGGCGACGGACACGCCTTCAGGCAGCCCGGATCCTCGCAGTGCATGCAGCCGTCCTTGCGGATCAGCCACTCGAGGTCGCCCGCCGGGTTCTCGTATTCGGCGAAGCGCATCACCGTCCACGAGTGCTCCGACAGGTCGGCCGGGTTGTCGTACACGCCGACGTTGGTGCCGACCTCGTCGCGCAGGTCGTTCCACTCCATGCATGCCGTCTGGCATGCCTTGCAGCCGATGCATTTCGATACGTCGATCAGCTTCGCGACGCTCCCGGTCACCGGTTCGCGCGCCGTGGGCGGCGGCGTCGTGGTGGCCGAGACGCGCTTGATATCCAGCGATTGCAATGCCATCTCTTCCCCCTTACGCCTTTTCGACCTTCACCAGGAACGACTTGAATTCCGGTGTGTACGAGTTGCCGTCGCCTACGGACGGAGTCAGGGTATTGGCGAGATAGCCGGGCTTCGTCAGACCCTTGAAGCCCCAGTGCAACGGGACGCCGACCGTCTGGACCTTCTTGCCCTCGATCGTCAGCGGCTTGATCCGCTTCGTGACGAGCGCGACCGCGACGATGTAGCCGCGCTTGGACGACACCTTCACGCGATCGCCGTGCGCGACGCCGACTTCCTTCGCGAGGTCTTCGCCGATCTCGACGAATTGCTCGGGCTGGATGATCGAGTTCAGCCGCGCATGCTTGGTCCAGTAGTGGAAATGCTCGGTCAGCCGGTACGTCGTCGCGACGTGCGGGAACTCCGATGCCTTGCCGAACGACGCGCGGTCGTCCGGGAACACGCGGGCGGCCGGGTTGTTCAGCGCCTGCGGATTGTCAGGGTGCAGCGGGTTCGCCGCGAGCGGCGTCTCGAACGGTTCGTAGTGCTCGGGGAACGGACCTTCGTTCATCCCCGCGCGGGCGAAGAAGCGCGCGACGCCTTCCGGGTTCATGATGAACGGCCCCATCCCGTTCTCGGGCGATTCGTCCGCCTTGAAGTCCGGAATGTCGGGGCCCTTCCACGCGCTGCCGTTCCAGCCGATCAGCTTGCGGGTCGGGTCGAACGGCTTGCCGGCGACGTCGCACGATGCGCGGTTGTACAGGATCCGCCGGTTGGCCGGCCAGGCCCACGCCCAGTTCAGCGTCTGGCCGATGCCGGTCGGGTCCGAGTTGTCGCGCCGCCCCATCTGGTTGCCGGCCTGCGTCCAGGCGCCGCAGAAGATCCAGCAGCCGCTCGCGGTCGTGCCGTCGTCCTTCAGCTGCGCGAACGCGGCGAGCTGCTCGCCCTTCTTCACGAGCGTCTTGGCCGGATCCTTCGGGTCGGGCAGGTCGGCGAGCGCACGGCCGTTGAACTCCATCGCGAGCTCTTCGGGCGTCGGGCTTTCCGCGTTCGCGTACGGCCAGGTCAGGTTCACGATCGGGTCCGGATACTTGCCGCCGTCCGCCTGATACATCTTGCGCATGCGCAGGAACAGCCCCGACATGATCTCGAGGTCGCTCTTCGCGTCGCCCGGCGGCTCCGCGCCCTTCCAGTGCCATTGCAGCACGCGGCTCGAACTGACGAGCGAGCCGTTTTCCTCCGCGAAGCACGTGGTCGGCAGCCGGAACACCTCGGTCTGGATCTTCGACGCATCGACGTCGTTGTAGTCGCCGTGATGCTTCCAGAACTCGGATGTCTCGGTCGCGAGCGGATCCATGATCACGAGCCACTTCAGCTTCGCGAGGCCGGCCGCCGTCTT
Source organism: Burkholderia sp. BCC1985 (assembly GCF_905339915.1). NCBI lineage: Bacteria > Pseudomonadati > Pseudomonadota > Betaproteobacteria > Burkholderiales > Burkholderiaceae > Burkholderia > Burkholderia sp. BCC1985. Next base: position 209,679 of record NZ_CAJPGY010000005.1, on the reverse strand, counting down.
CACCTTCGACGGCGCCGCCGCGAGCGGGTTGAAGCCCTGGCAGATGTAGCCGTTCATCTTGCCAGCATTCATCAGCTCGATCGCCTGCAGCAGGTCGTACTGCTTGTCGAGCTTCGGCAGGTAGTCGTAGGCCCAGTTGTTCTCGGCGGTCGCGGCGTCGCCCCACCACGACTTCATGAAGCTGACGTGGAACGCCTTGTAGTTCTTCCAGTAGCTCAGCTGGTTCGGCCGCAGCGGCAGTTGCACGCGCTTCTTGATGTAGGCGTCGAAATCCTGCTCGGCCTGCATCGGCAGCGTCATGTAGCCCGGCAGCAGGTTCGACATCAGCCCGAGGTCGGTCAAGCCCTGGATGTTCGAGTGGCCGCGCAGCGCGTTCATCCCGCCGCCGGCGATGCCGATGTTGCCGAGCAGCAGCTGCACCATCGCGCCGGTGCGGATCATCTGTGCGCCGACCGAATGGTGGGTCCAGCCGAGCGCGTACAGGATCGTGCCGGCGCGGCCTGGCACGGCCGTCGTCGCGAGCATCTCGCACACCTTCAGGAATTTCTCCTTCGGCGTGCCGCAGGTCTGCTGGACCATGTCCGGCGTATAGCGCGCGTAGTGCTGCTTCAGCAGGTTGTACACGCAGCGCGGATGCTGCAGCGTCGGGTCGACCTTCGCGAAGCCGTCGTCGCCCTGCTCGTAGTCCCAGCTCGATTTGTCCGGATACGCGTGCTTCTCGGCGTCGTAGCCGGAATAGATGCCGTCGTTGAACGCGAAATCCTCGCGCACGATGAACGAGAAGTCCGTGTAGTTCTTCACGTACTCATGCTGGATCTTGTCGTTCGTCAGCAGATAGTTGATCACACCGCCCAGGAAGACGATGTCGGTGCCGGTGCGGATCGGCGCGTAGTAGTCGGCCACCGAGGCCGTACGCGTGAAGCGCGGGTCGACGACGATCAGCCGCGCCTTGCGGTGCGCCTTCGCCTCCGTCACCCACTTGAAACCGCACGGATGGGCCTCGGCTGCATTGCCGCCCATCACGAGAATCACGTCCGCGTTCTTGATGTCGACCCAATGGTTCGTCATCGCTCCACGGCCAAACGTCGGGGCAAGACCTGCCACCGTCGGGCCATGTCAGACACGCGCCTGATTGTCGAATGCGAGCATCCCCAGACTGCGGACAGTCTTGTGCGTGAGATAACCGACTTCGTTGCTGCCCGCCGACGCAGCCAGCATGCCGGTGGTCAGCCAGCGGTTGACCTTCGCGCCGTCTTCCGCCGTCTCGACGAAGTTCGCGTCGCGGTCGGCCTTCATCAGCTTCGCGATCCGGTCGAGCGCGTCGTTCCAAGAGATGGGTTCCCACTTGTCCGAGCCGGGCGCACGATACTCGGGGTGCGTCAGGCGGTTCGGGCTGTGGATGAAATCGATCAGGCTCGCACCCTTCGGGCACAGCGTGCCGCGATTGACGGGATGGTCGGGATCGCCTTCGATATGGATGATGCTCGGCTGCGCATTCTTCGCGCCGTCACCGAGGCTGTACATCAGGATGCCGCAACCCACTGAACAATAAGGACAGGTGTTGCGCGTTTCGACTGTGCGCGCCAGCTTGTACTGTCGGACCTCGGCGAGCGCTTCCGTTGGAGAAAAGCCCAGCAGGGCAAGACTCGATCCGGCAAGCGACGTGGCCGTCACCTTCAGGAACTGGCGCCGGGACATTTGTAGCATGATGGTCTCGGCGTTTTTGTGGGGTGGGGTGAAACTGAAAGGAATTATAGACAGTTCAGGCAACTATGATCGATTCGTCGGATCAATACCGATTTGCCGATCCACCGATGTCCTGCGTTCAACGCACAACCGAACCGTCATGAAACGACAGATCACGTCCGAGGCGACCCGCCTCGCGCAACAACAGGCCAACTGGGCACTCAACGCGTTCAGGCGCTTCTCCTCCGACCGCTGCTCGGCGATGGCCGCGAGCATCGCGTTCTTCTCGGCGTTCTCGCTCGCGCCGACGCTCGTGATGGTGATCGCCGTGGCCGGCTGGTTCTACGGCGACGATGCCGCACGCGGCCAGGTGTTCGAGCAGGCCCACCAGTTGATCGGCGACGATGCGGCGGCCAGCATCCAGACGATCGTGCAGAACGCGCATCGCGCGGGCCAGCGCGGCGGCATCGCGACGCTGATCTCGTTCGCCGCGCTCGCGATCGGCGCGTCGGCGACGTTCGCGTCGCTGAACACCGCGCTCTCCGTGATCTGGCCGAGTACGGAAAGCCGCTGGTCGAGCATGCTCGGGCTCGTGCGCGTGCGGCTCATTTCGTTCGGGCTCGTGCTCGGCGTCGCGTTCCTGCTGATCGTGTCGCTCGTGCTCGATACCGCGATCACGTTCATCGGCACCTGGCTGCTCGGCGATTCACCGTATGTCGCGATCACCAACCTGTTGCAGTTCTTCGTCGGCATCGCGGTGCTCGCGGGCGCGTTCGCCGCGCTGATGAAGTTCCTGCCCGATGCGCGCGTCGCATGGCACGACGCGACGATCGGCGGGATCGTGTCCGCGATCCTGTTCTCCGGCGGCAAGAAACTGTTCGCGTTGTATCTCGCGCACGCGGGCACGGCCAGTGCGTTCGGCGCGGCCGGATCGTTCGCGGTCCTGCTGATGTGGCTGTACTTCTCGGCGGCCGTGCTGCTGCTCGGCGCGGAATTCGCGGCCGCGCGCGGCGATGCGCATCGCCGCAACCGCAACGTCCCGGCTGCGGCCGCGCCGACGGATCGCACCGCCGATCGCTCAGGCGGCAACTGAATCCCCACGTATTTTTTCCCGCGCGGCCGCGCGACGCGCGCGCCGCATCGTCGCCCTACGCGACTGCCTTCGCTTCCGCAACCCACCCGGCCGCCGCGCGTTGATGCGTTCTTTGCATCAGCGCGCGATGCGACCTGCAACGGCAAACGTTTGCACGCGTCGATTTCCGTGCGCCAACCGGCCAAACGCGCCCCTCTGCCGCCGAACGCACCAACCGCTGCAACAATCGCGGCGCAGCAATTGTCAACTATTTCAAAAAGAGGAACAGTCCTTGATGTGCTTGATATATATAGACTTTTTCTCGCTGTTACCTTTTCGAGACACTTTATTTTTTAAGCTTTCTTGCAGGTATGGCACTGAGCTATTCTCCAATCCGCAACAAATAATGAATGACGAATCATTTGCGTGGAGATACTCAACGATGAAGAAACTCGCACTCTCGACCCTCTCGCTCGCCCTGCTGGGCGCCGCTGGCGCTGCTCACGCTCAGTCGAGCGTGACGCTGTACGGCGTGATCGATACGTCGATCGCATGGGTCCACGGCAACGACGGCCAAGCCAACAACTCGTGGCAAATGCTGTCGGGCAACCTGCAAGGCAGCCGTTGGGGCCTGAAAGGTGCTGAAGACCTCGGCGGTGGCCTGAAGGCGATCTTCCAGTTGGAAAACGGTTTTGATCCGGGCACGGGCCACCTGAACCAGGGCGGTCGCATGTTCGGTCGTCAGGCATACGTCGGCCTCGAGAGCGCCCAGTACGGTACGCTGACGCTCGGCCGCCAGTACGACCCGCTGGTCGACCTGGTCCAGGCAGTCACGGCTGACAACTACTTCGGCAGCGTGATGGCAACGCCGGGCGACGTCGACAACAACGACAACTCGCTGCGCGTCAGCAATGCAATCAAGTACACGTCGCCGGTCTGGGCAGGCTTCCAGGTCGAAGGCATGTACGCCCTCGGCGGCGTCGCAGGCAAGACGGGCTCGGGCCAGACGTGGTCGGTCGCAGCTGCCTACAACAACGGCCCGGTCGGCGTTGCAGCAGGCTACTTCTACGCAGCCAACCCGTCGCCGACGACGGCTGTCGGCCGCGCAGGCTGGGGTTCGACGACGTCCGACGCGATCTTCGACGGCCCGATCAACTCGGGTTACGCAACGGCGAAGTCGATCGCGATCGCGCAAGTCGCAGGCCAGTACGCACTCGGCCCGGTGACGTTCGGCCTCGGCTACAGCAACGCACAGTACAAGCCGGACGCATTCTCGGGCTTCGGTTCGACCGAAAAGTACAACACGGGCCGCGCGTTCGTGACGTACCAGGTCACGCCGCCGCTGCTGCTGGGCCTCGGCTACTCGTACACGAAGGCAACCGGCGACACGAGCGCGAAGTACCACCAGGTCGGCATCGGCGCGGACTATTCGCTGTCGAAGCGCACGGACATCTACCTGGTTGGCGCATACCAGCACGCGAGCGGCACGCAGCTCGTCGACGGCGTGCAGCAAAGCGCGCAAGCGTCGATCGCTTCGTACGGCTTCGCCGGCAAGAGCTCGGCCGAACTGGTCGCACTCGGCATTCGCCACAAGTTCTAAGAAGTACGTTTCCGGTGTGCACGGCGTCTCCGACGCCGTGCCGCCGAACTGCAAAACCAGTCACCGGTTTCGGCCGTGGCTGGTTTTTTTTCGTCCGTTGCCGGCGGCGCCGTGGCGAGCGGCGACCGTGGCCGGCACCCGTGGGTACGGCAACCGGCCGGGAGCGGCGCCTGGGCCGCCTGTCGCGCGCCGGAAGCGTGTCCGGAGGATCCGGATACCCTGCATTGTCGGACCGCGGCATACGGCCGGTCAGGCGCATGCCGCACTGGCTACCACCGCGCTCCCATGTTCCTGCTGACGCGCGCCTGGAGGATCCGGCGTCGCAACGGACGCATGTGTGTCCACCCTGCCGATTTCGCTACCGCGACGCGAAGCACTATGCTTCGACGTGTCGATTTCGACGGCCTTCGTCCGTCGTATCGATGGCGGCACGCAGATTGCCCCGTTCCTCACCGACACACCCGACAGGAGACGCTCCATGACGATTCAGAAGATCACGCCGTTCCTCTGGTACTCGACGGAAGCCGAAGAAGCCGCGGCCTTCTATGCGGGCATTTTCCCGGACTCGCGCGTCGTGCGCGTCACGGCGGTCGCCGGCACCAGCGGCACCCGGATGGTCGAGTTCGAGCTGTTCGGGCAGCCGTTCATCGCGATGAGCCACCCGCGCACCGAGACGTTCAACCATGCGATCTCGCTGATGATCAGTTGCGCCGACCAGGCGGAACTCGACCGCTACTGGAGCGCGCTGCTCGACAACGGCGGCACGGCCGACGGCTGCGGCTGGCTGCGTGACCGCTTCGGCGTCTCGTGGCAGATCGTGCCCGACGCATTGATTCCGATGATGGCCGACCGCGACGAGGTCAAGGCGGCGCGCGTGGCCGCTGCCATGATGCAGATGACGAAGTTCGACGTCGCCGCGCTGAAGGCCGCATACGCCGGCACGGCGGGCTGACGAAGTCACGGACGCTGCGTGCCCTTCGCGCGGGCAGCACGCATGTGCAGCGCGCGCGGTTCGCGCACGACCGCGGTTGTCCACCGGATTGCATCGCGCCGCGACGCAATCGCGGGCAGCGGGCGCTCGTGCGACGCTACTTCGACAGCATCGCTTCGACAATCCGTCGCGCGTAGCGCACGAACGCGGCGACCGTCACCCGCAGGTCGATGTCGCTGCGCGCCGTCGCGTGCCGAGCCGAACCCGAACCGATGCGTCGCCTGCGGCATCGCGCCGGGATGCCGCTCGATCGCCGCACACGCGGCAGTCGCCTGGTCGGCGATCCCGACGGGAACGATCGCTGCGTTCATCACGCGATGACTCGCGCGACACACGCGCAATGCGCAGCGATGCAAGACCGCGCGCCGGCACGAACACGACGATCCGGCCATCGGCGCAAGCGGCCCGCGACACAGGATGCGCGTCATATCATGCCGTATCCGCGCAGTGCGATGCCGAAGCGGCCGCGCGATTTACGCGGCGCAATAAAAATCCCCGTACGCTTTCGCGTACGGGGATCGTCGGACATCGCAACGGCCGCCGACCTGCAATCGGCGACCGTTACGCGGCATTACGCAGCCGCGTCCTTCAGCTTCTTCAGCGCACGTGCCTTCACGCGCACGCTGGCCGGCTTTGCCGGGAACCAGCGCTCTTCGCCCGTGAACGGATCCTTGCCGAAGCGCTTCTTCTTCGCCGGCACGACTTGCGCCGTGATCTTCAGCAGACCCGGCAGCGTGAACTCGCCTGCGCCCTTCTTGTGGACCGAGCCCAGCACGACGTTCTCGAGCGCGACGAGCACTGCCTTGACCGCCTTCACTTCGACAGCTGCACGCTCAGCGATGTGCGTTGCGAGCGATGCCTTCGTGAACTTGTCCTTCAGCGGCGTCGGAGCGGCCGGTGCTGCCTTCGCGACAGCCTTCTTGGCCACTACTTTCTTCGCGGGCGCAGCCTTTTTGGCAGCCACTTTCTTGGTGGCCGGTGCGGCAGCCTTCTTGGCCACCTTTTTTGCGGAAGTCGCCATGTTTCTCCTACCAGGTGTGGTCGTTGGATACACGAAGCGTGCAACGCGCGCGCTTCAACGCCGGATTCTACAAGCGCCGTGACGCTTCGTGCAGTACTTTTATGCGTTTTCGCGGGGTTTCCCGCAGGTTTTGTTGCGCGCGACCGACTTCGCCGACGCTCGAGCAACGAAAAACGCCTTCACGTATACGTCGAAACGCGTCCGAACGCGAATTACGTTCGATATTTGCGCACCTATACTGACCTCGCTCAGTGCCCCGGATGCCTTCATGCGCGAAGTCAGATACGTCAAAGGACTCGACGGCCTGCGAGCCCTCGCCGTCATCCTCGTTTTCCTGTCCCACAAGGGCCACGTCCTCGCTGTCGACGTGGGCAAGCTCGGTGTGTGGACGTTCTTCTTCATCAGCGGATTCCTGATCGTCGGCGAACTGCATCGCAACCGTCAGGCAATCGAGAGCGGCACGATGACGCGCCGCCATGCGCTGGCGCTGTTCCTCGCGAAGCGCGCGCTGCGGATCTTTCCCGTCTACTACCTGCTGCTCGCCGCGCTCGCGATCGCGCACGCGCTGTTCTACCAGCGCGGCGTCAATCTCGGGCTCGCGTGGCACGCCACGTTCCTGTCGAACTACTGGATCGGCGTCGTCAAGGACGGCTGGCCGGGCTCCACGTCGCACTTCTGGAGCCTCGCGGTCGAGCAGCAGTTCTATTTGATCGCGCCGCTCACGCTGCTCGCGGTGCCGGCCGCGCGCCACGTCGCGCTCGGCGTCGCGGCCGTCGCGCTGTGCGCGCTCGCGCATCTCGCGCTCTACGCGCTCGACGCATCGCCGGTGCTGATCTACGCGTTTTCCCCGTGGAATTTCGCGCTGATCGCGCTGGGCGGCGTCGGCGCAATGGCGCTCGCCGATCGCGGCAAGGACGTCGTCCGCCGCATTCCGCCCGGCTGGCTCGGCGCCGCCGGCGTCGCGTTCTTCCTCGCGCTGCCCGCGCTCACGACGCTGCCGGACGTCGTCACGGGGCTCACGGATCTCGGCCTGTCCGCGTCGCTCGGCGCGTTGATGCTGTGGATCGTCACCGAACCCGACCACCCGGCCGTCGCACTGCTCGACTGGGCGCCGCTCGTCTATCTCGGCACGATCAGCTACGGCTTCTACCTGTTCCACAACCTGATTCCGGCACGTCTCGGCGAGATGCCGACGCTGTTCGCGCGCGTGCCGATGCCCGCAATCGCCCGGGACGTGCTGCCGGAACTGCTGCAGTTCGCGCTCGCCGTGCTGCTCGCGCATCTGTCGTGGCGCTATCTGGAAAAACGCCTGCTCGACTTCAAGAAGCCGATCGCCGCGATGCTGGCCCGGTACTTCGTCGCACGGCCGGGCACGTCGCCGCGCTGAGCGGAGCACCTGAATCGTCGCGCACGCACCTGTTCGACGCCGCCCGGATTCAGCACCGCCGATCACCCGCCGCCCCACGCCTGCGCGGCGAATGCACGCAAAAAAGCCCCGGCGCACAAGGCAGCCGGGGCCAACGGAACAACCACCACCTGAAACAGCGGAGCAGCGCGGCTGCTTATGCGACAGCAGCCAGCGCGGGCAGGCAGGTACGCAGGTACGCCTCGAATTCGCGGCTCACTTCCGGATGCTGGAGCGCGAGTTCGACGGTCGCCTTGAGGTAGCCGATCTTGCTGCCGCAATCGAAACGCGTGCCGTAGTAGCGATACGCGAGGACCTGTTCGTTCGCGAGCAGCGACTGGACGGCGTCGGTGAGCTGCAGTTCGCCGCCCGCGCCCGGCTTGAGCTTGCGCAGGTGATCGAAGATCGTCGGCATGAACACGTAGCGGCCGACCACGCCGAGGTTCGACGGCGCGTCTTCCGGCGCCGGCTTCTCGATGATGCCCGACAGCTTGATGATGTCCTCTTCCCACTCGCGGCCTTCGATGACGCCGTACGAGCGGCTGTCCTCGCGCGGGATCGTCTCGACCCCGATCACCGAGCTGTGATAGTGGTCGAACACGTCGACGAGCTGCTTGAGCACCGGCTGTTCGCCATGCAGCAGGTCGTCGGCGAGAATCACCGCGAACGGCTCGCCGTGCACGAGCTTCTCCGCGCACAGCACCGCATGGCCGAGGCCGAGCGCTTCCGGCTGGCGCACGTAGAAGCAGTTCACGTGGCTCGGCTTGATGCCGCGCACGAGTTCGAGCAGCTTTTCCTTGCCGCGCGCCTCGAGTTCGGCCTCGATCTCGTACGACTTGTCGAAGTGATCCTCGATCGCGCGCTTGCTGCGCCCGGTCACGAAGATCATCTCGGTGATACCGGCGTTGATCGCTTCCTCGACCGCGTACTGGATCAGCGGCTTGTCGACGACGGGCAGCATTTCCTTCGGGCTCGCCTTCGTTGCCGGGAGGAACCGCGTGCCGAGACCGGCGACGGGGAACACGGCCTTGGTGACTTTCAACATGTTCGCATCCTGATTGCGTTGACTGCGCCGCGTCGCTGGACGACGTGGCGCGATTGTTTTCCGAACGGCATATCGAGAACCGGCGGCACGGCCAATTCCACTCCGCTCATTTTCGATATGGACCGATTGCCCAGGTTTTTCGGAAAAGAGATAATCTGCGCATCCGGTCGATATTGCCGAACCCGGCACCGATACAGAAACAAATTACCGATTTTCCGGATACAAATTCTTACGATTCGAATTCCTCGATATACGGGACGCCGCCCCGCTCGAGCCCCGGGCGAATCGGCTCGTTCTTCAGCGCCTCGCGGTACGCCGACAGCACGGCCATGACCAGCAGTACTGCCGCGCTCGCGATCCAATGCATGTCCATCTTGCCGCTCCTTGCATCAATCAACTGGAGCTTCAAACTATCAGAAAAAAATCGGCAAATAATTGTGGCGGCGTCGAAACCGCTTTCAGACCGGAATAACACCACTATCTGAAATAGCACTATTTCCCGGCGCGATTTTTTTATTGATTCGAGCGAATTCTTGCGCATTACGATTGGACCATCCCCTTCATCCGTCGCAAGGAATCGAATCGCATGCAAGCTTTCAGCGGATCGTCTTTGGCTGCGCCGCCCGTCGCCGACCACAAGGAACACGTGATCGACGCGATGCGCGGGTTCGCGGCGCTGCTCGTCGCTTATTTCCACTGCCGCCAGGTCGTCTGGGTCGGCATGCAGAGCTTCCATCACGCTTACGGTCATGCGCTGAGCCCGAGCGCGATCGCCGGCTACCTGACCTTCCCGTTCGCATGGGGCTCCGCCGGTGTGCCGATCTTCTTCGTGATCAGCGGCTACTGCATCCACCGCAATGCAGCGCTCAAGCTCGCGGCCAACCCCGCGTACCGGCTCGACGCGCCGAACTTCTGGGCGCGCCGCTTCGCGCGCATCTACCCGGTGCTGCTCGCCGCGCTGCTGTTCACGCTCGCAATGGACGCGGTCAGCCTGCAGATCGCGCCGGTCAGCCACAAGATCCGCGACGTCGGCATCACCGCGTTCCTCGTGAACCTGTTCTCGCTGCAAGGCGTCGCCGGCTACACGTACGGGTCGAACGGCGCACTGTGGACGCTGTCGCTCGAAGTGCAGTTCTACGCGATCTACCCTCTGCTGTTCGCACTGCGCCGGCGCATCGGCATGCCGGCCATCGTCGCGGCCGTCGCGCTCGTCAACGTCGCGTCGGCGTGGCTGCTCGAACGGCACGACCTGCAGTTCTTCACGTCGTACTGGCTGTCCTGGACCGTCGGCGCGTGGATCGCCGACGTGCGCGCGCAGCCGGTGCGCGGCACGGCCGCCGTGCCGTCGCGCGCGTGGTACCTCGCGGCGGCCGTGCTGCTGGCCGCAGGCTGCGGCGCGTTCCATTTCGGCCAGTACGGCGCGTTCCAGCTGTGGGCGGCCGGCTTCGCGTGCTTCCTGTACCGCGCGCTCGCCTGCCCGCCGCGCCCGACGCCGCTGCTGCGCGTGCTCGGCTGGTTCGGCGACTTCAGCTACTCGCTGTACCTGATCCATCTGCCGCTGTTCGTCTGCCTCGGCTCGGTGCTGTTCCACTCCGAACTGCAACTGTCGATCTGGCCGTCGATCGCGTTCATGGCTGCCGCGATTCCGGTCGCCTACGTGTTCTACCGGCTGTTCGAACGCCCGGCGATGATGTGGGCGGCCAGCCTGAAGCCGACCCGCACCGCCCGCGTCGTCGCACCGGCCCCCGAACGGGCCGCCTGAACGGCGCCGTTCGCGCGCTCGCGGCCCCCGCCCGGCGTCAGGCTGCGCGGGGGCTTTTTTACGGGCAGGACGGCGCGAGGATGCATTTGCGCGTCGCGACGCGGCGGGCACGACGTACCGAAGTGCGCAAGCCGCGGCGTCATGCGCCGCCTGGGCGGCTGAACGGCGGTCGCGTCGCCCGACCCCTCACGCGATCCGCGGCAGGACCACACGGCGCCGCTCCTGGCGTCCCGCGAAGCGATTACGAACCCGGCGGCGGCCGGATTCACGCCCGCTGCGACGCATCGCTCCGCCGCCCGAGCGCATCGTCGTTGCAGCCCGCATCCCGCGACCCGGGCCGGCCCCGCATTCCGCCGCTCACGCTCACGCAATCGCTCGGCTTTGCGCAGATTACGGATTCGTCACGTGCGGCGTGCCCGCTGCGCGACAGGCTCGGCCCCGCCCAAAGCGCAAAGCCCCCATGCAGCGCATCACCGCATGGGGGCCCGGTTCCGCCGGTTCACGACGACACGCTTCACATGCCGCCGCCAATCACCTACCGCTTCTTCGCCTTCGCAGCCTTCGCCGTATCCGCGAGGATCTTCTCGACCCGCGCCACATAGGTTTCGGTGCCGAACCGGCGCACCGCGGTCGACCGCCCGCTCACGACGAGCCGCTCGCGCAGCGCGGCGTCGCGCTGCAGCCTGCCCAGCGCGTCGGCCAGCGCGGCCGCGTTGCCCGGCTCGCAGAGCAGCCCGTTTTCGCCGTCCTCGATGATCTCGACGACCCCGCCCGCGCGGGCCGCGACCACCGGCCGCCGCGCAAGCATGCCCTCGACGATCACGCGCCCGAACGGCTCCGGCGTGATCGACGTATGCGCGACCACGTCGACCGCCTTCATGCACGCGGCCACGTCGCGCTGGAAGCCGAGGAAATGGACACGGTCGTCCATCCCGTGACGCGCGACGATCTCGTGCAGCTGCGCCGCGTATTCGTCCTCGCCGAACAGCGGCGCGCCGACCAGCACCACGTGCATGCCGGGATGGCGAGCCGCGGCCTCCAGCAGCAGGTGCTGCCCCTTCCAGTGCGCGAGACGGCTGAACGAGCCGACCAGCCATGCGTGCTCGGGCAGCCCGAAGCGCGCGCGCAGCGCGGCCTGGCTCGCATGGTCCAGCGCGTCGAACGGTTCGGCCGAAATGCCGTTGAACACGACGTCGACGTGCTGCGGCGTGAAGCCCGTCAGCGCACGAAATGCCTGCGCGGACGCGTCGGAGTTCGCGATCACGCGCGTGACGCCGAGCCGCGCGCAGTACTTGATCGCCATCAGTTGCTTGCTGCCGAAATGGTCGCCGCTGACGATGTCGCGCAGGTGCCAGACCACCGGCTTGCGCGCGAGCCGCCCGGCCAGCGCGGCGACCACCATCGCGCGCTGCGTGTTCGCGTAGATCACCTCGGCGCGGCGTGCGCGCCGCGCGACGTCGCGCACGAGCGCGACCAGCTGCTTCAACGCGCCGGCCGACACGCCGCCCTGCTTGCGCACCCCGGCGAGCGCGCCCTGGTCGAGCACGTCGACGCGCGCGCCGATTTCGTCGAGCGCCGCGCGGAACGGGCCGTCGTCGAACAGCAGCACATCGGCGTTCGCGCGCATGTGCTTCATGATCTCCAGCAGCGACAGCTCCGCACCGCCGAGCACGCCGCTCTGGTCCAGCACGAGCGTCGCCGGGCCGCGCGCGGCCGGCATCGGCGCGACGGCCGTGCCGCGCTGAGCGGTCGAGCCGGGCAGCGCCGTCTCCACATAATCGAGAAAGCGCCGCCGGAACGTGTCGGCGGAAAAGCGCTCCGCATTCGCGCGGCACGCGTGCGCCGTGAAGCGCTGCGGCGCGCGCTCGAAATCGTCGACCGCCGCGACGATCGCATGCGGCGTCTGTTCGTCGAAGAACAGCCCGGTCGGCTGCGCGTGCGAGCGCGGCTCGAGCACGGTCTCGAGCGCGCCGCCCTTGCCGTACGCGATCACGGGCGTGCCGCACGCCTGTGCCTCGACCACCGAAATCCCGAAATCCTCCTCGGCCGCGAACACGAACGCCTTCGCGCGCCGCATCCGGTCGTGCAGCACCGCGAACGGCTGGTAGCCCATGATCTCGACGTTCGGGCCGGCCTTCGCGCGGATCTTCTGCATCTCCGGGCCGTCGCCGATCACGACGAGCTTGCGCTCCGGCGTGCGCGAGAACGCTTCGACGATCAGGTCGATCTTCTTGTACGGCACCATCCGCGACGCGGTCAGGTAGAAATCGTCCTTCACCTCGTTCAGCGAGAAGCCGTCCACGTCGACCGGCGGGAAGATCACCGCCGCGTCGCGGTGATACACCTTGCGGATGCGGCGCGCGATGAACGCGGAGTTCGCGACGAAGCCGTCCACCGCGTTCGCGGTGCGCGTATCCCAGTTGCGGATGTAATGCAGGATCATCCGCGCGAGCAGCGACTTCGGCCCGTGCGTCAGGTTCGACTGTTCCAGATACTGGTGCTGCAGGTCCCACGCGTAGCGGATCGGCGAATGCACGTAGCTGATGTGCATCTGGTCCGGCCCGGTCAGCACACCCTTCGCGACCGCGTGGCTGCTGGAGATCACGAGGTCGTAGTCCGACACGTCGAGCTGCTCGATCGCGAGCGGCATCAGCGGCAGGTAGCTGCGGTACTTGGTGCGTGCGAACGGCAGCTTCTGGATGAACGAGGTCGTCACCGGCTTGCCGCGCACGAACGCGCGGTCGTCGAGAAAATCGACGAGGCTGAACAGGTCCGCGTCGGGAAAGCACGCGACGATCTGTTCGAGCACGCGCTCGGCGCCGGCGTACGTGACGAGCCAGTCGTGGACGATCGCCACGCGCAGCGGGCGCGACGCATCGCGTGCGCTCGCCTGCCCGGCCGGTTTGCCCCGGCGCAGCGTGGCGGCGTCACCGGCTTCGGCCGCGGCGGCATCGGCCGTGGCGAGGTTCAGGATGGCGTGTTCCGCCAGATCGCGATTCATACGGTTTTCCTCGCATTGAGACGGACGAACAAGTCACGCACCAGCGCCCGCAAGGCCGGCGTCATCGTGAACGACCACGCCAGGTTCAGCACCAGCACGACCGCGCAGAGGCCGATCGACTCGCCGAGCCCCGACCACGCTTGCGCGAGAAACAGGCTCGCGAGCAGGAAGGCGAGATGCGCGAGCATGTCGAGCACGATCGCGCGCATCCGGATCGCCGACAGGTACAGCAGCACGCCGTAGTCGACCAGCGCGCGGGTCGCGACGACCACCGCCGCGCCGATCAGCCCGAAGTGATGAATGCCGAACCACAGGCCGCCGACGAAGAACGGCATCTCGATGAGCCCGGCGAACGCGGCGCGCGCCGGGTTGACCTGCGACTGGATCAGGATCCGCGTGACGCTCGCCTGTCCGACGAGCCACACGCTGATCACCAGCACGCGCCCGACCGGCGCGGAATGCGCGGCGAGATCGGCGCCGACCCACAGCGTGAGGAACGGCGCGAGCGCGAAGATCGCGACGATGCCGACCGGCGTGAACACGCCGTTCAGGAATTCGAGCGACTGGCGCGCGAGCGTGTCCGCGTGATCGCGGCCGACCGCCGACAGGCGCGGGAACAGCGTGCGCACCAGCGCGTTCGGCAGCATGTTCAGCCGCGTGACGAGGTTCTGCGGAACCGTGTAGTAGGTGACGAACTTCGCGCCCATGCCGGCGCCGAGCATCACGCGATCGAGCGTATCGGCGACCATGCTCGCCATGCTCGCGATCAGCATCCAGCCGCCGAAGTTGAACAGCCCTTTCGCGGTGCCCCACTGCGGCGGGTCGATGCGCCGGATCCCGAGCACCTTGATGCTCGCGTGACCGAGCATCACCGCCGCGATCAGCCGCGCGACGACCGCGGCGGCGAGCACCGTCTGCAGGTTCGGCGCGATCCACCACGCGGCGCCGAGCGGCAGCAGCTGGAACAGGAACGTGCCGATCGTCTGGTTCGTGTTGAACACGCCGAACCGTTCGGCGCCGTTGATCGCGCCGGCGAACACCCACGACACGTTCGCGAGCGGAATCGCGAGCGCGAGCCACGGCAGCGCGAGATACACCTCGTGCTGCATCGCCGCCGACACCTTCGTGAAGTACTCGGTGTAGATGAACGCGCCGAAATAGATCAGCAGCCCGCCGACGACGCCGGTGCCGAGATTCAGCCAGAACGCGCTCCAGAACACGCGCGCGCTTTCGTCGGCGTCGCCGCTCGCGAGCGCCTTGGAGATGTGGTTCTGCGCGGCCATGCTCATCCCGAGATCGAGGATCCCGAAATAACCGATCAGCGTCCACACGAGGCTGACGACGCCGTAGCGCTCGACGCCCAGCGCGTGGATATACGCGGGCACCGTCACCAGCGACACGAAGGTCGGCAGGATCAGCCCGATGAAGTTGATCGAAACGTTCTTGAGTATGCCTTTGTCCATGCTTCTGCCTTGTGTGACGGCGACTGCAACGACGGTGCGCCGCCCGTCACGGTTTCCAGCGATACATCAGCACCTTGCCGCGCGCGTCTTCCTCGACGAACACCAGGTATTCGCCGTTCTCGCGCCGGAACGCGCTGATGCCGAACGGCACGTCGACCCAGCCCGACGCCTTGCCGACCTCGGCGCCCGGGCTCATCACGCCGACCTCCTTGCCGGTTTCCTTGTCGTACACGTGGATCTTCCCGACCGGTTCCACCGTGAAGATGTAGCGGCCCTCGACCGTGATGCCGATCAGATCGAGGATCGGCTTAGCGTCGAGCTGCCACGGCAGCGCGACCGTGTAGCGCACCACCGGCGAGCCGCTCGACCACTTGTCGAAGCGCACCAGCACGCGGCCGACTTCCTTGTTGATGCCGGGCTGCGGCGGCGCGTCGGCCGTGTAGCCCGTCACGTACAGCGTGTCCGTCTGCGGCTCGTAGATCGCGCGGCGCAGCTGCGTGAACGGCTGCGGCATCGGATAGGTCGTGACCTTGTCGTACGAATAGATCGGGTTGCCGGCCTTGTCGACGCCGCCGTAGCCGAAGCGATGAATCCCGCGCACGTCGCTCGTGCGCCAGATGTCGCCCTTCGTGTCGACCCACCAGCCCCAGCCGCCCGCCTTCGCCTTGCCGGTCGTGTTGGTCGTGAACTCGTCCTCGTCGAGCCGGCCGTTGCCATTCGCGTCGCGCCAGATCCAGTCGCCGCCCGGCGGCTTGTTCGGCACCTTGTCGACCGGCCGCGCACGGCCCGCGATCAGGCCCGACGGAATCGCGACCTCGCCGTCGCGCTTCGCGTCGAAGCGGTAGATCTTCAGGTGATCGGCGTACATGTCGGTCAGGTACAGGAACGTGCGGCCGTCGACGCGCCGCGCGAACGGCATGCCGGGGTACTGGTCCGTGTGGAACACGGGATCGTCCGGATACTTGAAGCGGTTCGACAGGAAGCCGGCGTATTTCCAGTCCTGGCCGGGCGGCTTCGACAGGTCGAGCTCGAAGCGCTTGTTGCCCGTGTACACGCTGTTCGGCCGTGCGGGATCGAGCCACGCGCCGTCGACGAACAGCAGCCCCTGCACCTGCCAGCGCAGCTTGCCGTCCGGCGTGTAGCTCTCGAGCACCGCGCCGAGCCCCGCCCCGATCGTGTCGTGGCGCGGCCCGATGCCGTTCATCGACACGTACACGTTGCCCGCGCGATCGACGCCCACACCCGTCAGCCCGTTGAAACGTTGCGGCCCGGGGCGGCCCGGCACCGGGCCCGCGAAGATCCCGCCGCGCTCGCCGAGCGTGCCGGACGGCGCATAGCCGTTGCCGCCTTTCGAGAAAATCAGCACCTGCTGGCGCGGGCCGTTGTCCGCGACCAGCACGCGCCCTTTCGCGTCGACCGCCACGTCCACCGCATCGGTCCCCTCGGGCAGCGCGGGCGCGTCGTCGAGCTTGCGGCCGTCCGCGCGCACGTGCACGAGGTGCGCGGGCCGATTGAGCGTATCGGTGAGCAGCCACAGCGTGCCGTCGCCGGCGAGCGCGATGCGGCCCGGCTCATGCGCACTCCACGTGCCCTTCTTCTGCATCGTTTCGGCGTCGTACACGTCGACTTCGTCATGCGAAGGATTCGTCGCGAACAACGTCTTGTCGTCGGCCGCGAGGCCGCCCACTTCCGCCTTCAGCTCACCGACCTCCGACCGCGCCGGTGCCGCCACCTCGTTCATCACCATGAAGCTCGCGGCCATCCGCGCCCGGCCGGCATCGGCGCGCCCGCCGGGCGCGACCTGCGGCGCCGCGCGGAACGGCGCGGGCTGCTTCATGTCGCCGATCGTGCGCCGCGAAATGCCGTACCACTGCTTGCCCTTGTCCGGCCAGATGCCGGGCGACTGCAGATGGCCGCGCTCGTTGCCGACGCCGATCGCGACGTACGCATACTTGCCGTTCACCGCGACCGCGTTGCCGCCGAGATTGCCCCAGCCATGCGTGCCGCCGGCGAAGCCGAGCATTTTCCCGTCCTGGTAGACGCTCGCCTCGGCGCCGCTCTCGTCCCACGGCGCGTTCGTATACACCTTGCCGTCGGGCGTCACCGCGATCGCGCGAATGTCGATCTGCGTCCAGCTGCCGTCGCCATAACCGAACGTGTTGCCGATCCACGACGTGGTCGCGGGCAACACGGTTTCAGCCGGTGCGGCGCTCGCGGACAGCGCCGCGCATACCGTCATGCCAACCAGAATCAGACGTCGCAATGCGCTCTCCAGACTCGATGCAAAAGCGACCGGCGCCCGCGGCGTGCTGCGTGCCTGGATGACCTGTCGCGTGTGGGTTTCAAACGTCGCGAGGCAGGTTACAAGCAAAAATAATCACAAGAAATTTGGAAATATTTGGGGATGTTTCCACCTGAAATATTGAACCGGAATCGTCCGGAATAGCCCCTGCGAAGCGGAAATAACGACCGCCTTTCACGCGACGATCCGTAGAAAATTCCGCTCCGGCCCGTCCGACGGGCTACCTGGCCTGCAAATCTTTCATCTCGCGATTGAAACGATCGGCATTTGAATGTTTTCAGCCGAATAAATGACATGCGTTTTTTTGCCGATTTCTTTTCCCTAGAATCGATTTCGAATCAATATTTCCTTTAAACGCATGCATTACGTTCACGCATCGAATACGCGGCGCGCGTCGGCATCGGCCGCGCGTCGCGAAGGAGTGGCGCGATGACGGGCATCTCGCGCACCGCCGACCTCGCCCCGCCGCAACACGGCCGCATCGTGCAGCTCGACGGGCTGCGCGCGATCGCCGTCGGCGCCGTGTTCCTGCAACACGCGCTGAAGGCGCCGCTGTGGATGGGTGTCGACCTGTTCTTCGTGCTGAGCGGCCTGCTGATCACCGGCATCCTGCTCGAGCGCAAGGCGCGCGGACAGTCGTACTTCAGCCACTTCTACGCGCGCCGCGTGCGCCGGATCCTGCCGCCGTACGTGCTGCTGCTGGTCGTGTCGACGCTGCTGTTCGGCGCGAGCTGGCTGCCGCACTGGCCGTGGTTCGCGTTCTTCTCGACCAACATCGGGCTGTCGCTCGGCAGCATCGGCCACGACAGCCTGAACGTGCTGTGGTCGCTCGCCGTCGAGGAGCAGTTCTACATCTTCTGGCCGTTCGTCGTGCTGTGGTGTTCGGAGCGCGCGCTGCTGTGGATCGCCGCCGCGCTGATCGTCGCGGCGCCCGTGCTGCGCGCGATCGCGACGCCGTGGTTCGATTCGTTCTGGCCGATCTACTACCTGACGCCGTTCCGGATGGACCTGCTCGCCGCTGGCGCGCTGCTCGCGATCGTGCTGCGCCGCGACCGGCGCGCGCTGGAGCCGTTCTATCCGCTCGCGATCGTCGGCGCACTCGTGTCGCTCGCGATCCTCGGCTGGCTGCACCTGTCGTTCCCGCGTTTCCGCGCCGCGAACACGCCGCTGTCGAACGCCGCGCTCTACAGCATCTCGCTGCTGCTGTGCACGTCGATCGTCGTGATCGCGCTGCGCGGACGCGGCGTCGTGCAGCGCGTGCTGACGAACCCGCTGCTCGTGTACGTCGGCACCGTCAGCTACACCGTCTACCTGATTCACCTGAGCGTGCTGTACGCGCTGTGGCCGCTGCACCTGAACCGCTTCGTCACGGCCGCGCTCGCGCTGGCCATCACGCTCGTATACGCCACCGTGAGCTGGTACGGCTTCGAGCGGCGCCTGACCCGCGGCCCCGCGCACAGCACGGTACCCGCCGCCGCGCGCACGACCGCCTGACTTTCTCAATCCATCGTTTCGACCAGGACATTGCCATGAGCCAAACTCGCAAGAAGGCCATCATCACGGGGATCACCGGGCAGGACGGCGCCTACCTGACCAAGCTGCTGCTCGACAAGGGCTACGAAGTCACGGGCACCTACCGCCGCACCAGCTCGGTCAACTTCTGGCGCATCGCCGAGCTCGGCGTCGACACGCACCCGAACCTGTCGCTCGTCGAGCACGACCTGACGGATGCCGGCTCCAGCCTGCGGCTGCTCGAACGCACGCAGCCCGACGAGCTGTACAACCTGGCCGCGCAGAGCTTCGTCGGCGTGTCGTTCGACCAGCCGGCGACGACCGCCGAGGTCACGGGCGTCGGCCCGCTGAACCTGCTCGAGGCGATCCGCGTGGTGAGCCCGAAGACGCGCTTCTACCAGGCGTCGACGTCCGAGATGTTCGGCAAGGTGCAGGCGATCCCGCAGACGGAAACCACCGCGTTCTACCCGCGCAGCCCGTACGGCGTCGCGAAGCTGTACGCGCACTGGATGACCGTGAACTACCGCGAGTCCTACGACCTGTTCGGCTGCAGCGGCATCCTGTTCAATCACGAATCGCCGCTGCGCGGCCGCGAGTTCGTCACGCGCAAGATCACCGACACCGTCGCGAAGATCAAGCTCGGCAAGGCGACCCGGCTCGAGCTCGGCAATCTCGACGCGAAGCGCGACTGGGGCTTCGCGCTCGAATACGTCGAAGGGATGTGGCGGATGCTGCAGGCCGACGAGCCCGACACCTACGTGCTCGCGACCAACCGCACCGAGACCGTGCGCGACTTCGTGCAGATGGCGTTCGCGGCCGCCGGCTACCAGATCGAATGGACCGGCAAGGGCGAGCAGGAACGCGGCCTCGACGCATCGAACGGCGACGTGCTCGTCGAAGTGAATCCGAAGTTCTACCGCCCTGCCGAAGTCGACCTGCTGATCGGCTCCGCCGACAAAGCGAAAGCCAAGCTGGGCTGGGCGCCGGAGACGACGCTCGAACAGCTCTGCCAGATGATGGTCGAAGCGGATCTGACGCGGAACCGGCACCATGACACGTACTGAAGCCAGGCGCCCGTCGCGCCGGGCGTTCGTCACGGGCCTGGCGGGCTTCACCGGCCGCTACATGGCGCAGCGGCTCGCTGCGGCCGGCTACGACGTGTGGGGCACCGTGGCGCCCGGCGCGGCGCGGCCCGACGATCCGGCGCTCGCCCACTGCACGCTGCTGCCGGTCGACCTGCTCGATGCAGACGCGACCCGTGCGGCGCTCGCCGATGCGCGGCCCGATGCGGTCGTGCACCTCGCCGCGCGCGCGCACGTCGCGCAGGACGAGCCGTCGCAGACCTACGCGGTCAACATCGTCGGCACGCGCAACCTGCTGGCCGCGCTCGCGGGCCTCGACCGCCGCCCGTCGGCGGTGCTGCTCGCCAGCAGCGCGAACATCTACGGCAATTCGACGGCCGGCGTGCTCGACGAAAGCGTCGCGCCCGCGCCCGCGAACGACTACGCGGTCAGCAAGCTCGCGATGGAATACGCGGCGAAGCTGTGGGCCGACCGCCTGCCGATCGTGATCGCGCGGCCGTTCAATTACACGGGCGTCGGCCAGGACGATGCCTATCTGCTGCCGAAGCTGGTATCGCACTATGCGCGCAACGCGCCGCGCATCTCGCTCGGCAATCTCGACGTGAGCCGCGATTTCTCCGACGTGCGCGACGTGACAGCCGCCTATCTGAAGCTGCTCGAAGCCGCGCCGGCCGGCGAGACGTTCAACATCTGCTCGGAGCGCGCGTATTCGCTGAAGGAAGTGCTGGCGATGCTGTCGCGAATCGCCGGTTACGTGATCGACGTGACGATCGATCCGCGCTTCGTTCGGCATAACGAAGTAAAGAGCCTGAGCGGGTCGCGCGACAAGCTGCGGCGCGCGGTGGGCGAGCTGCCCGTGACGCCGCTCGACGAAACCTTGCGCTGGATGATGGACGCGATGCGCGACGCGCGGGCCGGCTGATTCCGGCAACGCAACACGCGTTCGTCGCCGACTGAAAAGAAAACGGGCCGTCCTGAACTGCACCCCAAAGATTGGATCTAGTCCAACTTTTGGGGTGCAGTTCATGTCGAGCGGCCCGTCGTCATGCCGGCCCTGAAATCAGTGCCGCCGCGCTCAGCCCTCGAGGCCGCGCGCGAGATCGTTGCGCAGGTCGCCCGCGTTTTCCAGGCCGACCGCGAGGCGGATCAGCCCTTCGGTGATCCCCGCGGCCGCACGCGCTTCGGGCGTGATGCGCGCGTGCGTCGTCGTCGCCGGATGCGTGATCGTCGTGCGCGTGTCGCCGAGGTTGCCGGTGATCGAGACCAGCTTCGTGCTGTCGATCACGCGCCACGCGTTCGCGCGCTGCTGCTCCGGCGTGTCGCCCTTCAGCTCGAACGATACGATCGCGCCGCCCGCCTTCTGCTGACGCTTCGCGAGTTCGTGCTGCGGATGCGATTCGAGCCCCGGATAGAACACGCGCTTGACCGCAGGATGCGAATCGAGCCAGCGCGCGATTTCCAGCGCGTTCGCCGACTGCTTCTCGACGCGCAGCGACAGCGTCTCCATCCCCTTCAGCAGCACCCACGCGTTGAACGCCGACAGCGTCGGGCCCGCGCTGCGCACGAACGGGAACACCTTGCCCATGATGAATTCCTTCGAGCCGACCAGCGCGCCGCCGAGCACGCGGCCCTGGCCGTCGAGGAACTTCGTCGCCGAGTGCATCACGACGTCCGCGCCGAGCTTCAGCGGCTGCTGCAGCACCGGGCTGCAGAAACAGTTGTCGACGACGAACAGCGCATTCGCGGCCTTCGCGATCTTGCCGATCGCCTCGATGTCGGCGAGTTCGGTCAGCGGGTTCGACGGCGTTTCGAGGAAGAACATCTTCGTCTCGGGCCGCACCGCTTCCTGCCAGGCGTTCAGGTCGGTCGGATCGACGAAGGTCGTCGTGATGCCGAACTTGCTGAAGATCTGCGAGAACATCCCGAGCGTCGAGCCGAACAGGCTGCGCGAGCTGACGAGGTGATCGCCCGCCTGCAGCGCGGACATCACGACCGACATGATCGCGGCCATGCCCGACGCCGTCGCGATGCAGGCCTCGCCGCCTTCGAGCGCGGCGAGACGATCCTGGAACATGGTGACGGTCGGGTTCGTGAAGCGCGAATAGGTGAAGTAGTCTTCCGAATTCGCGAAGCGCTCGGCTGCCTCGGCCGCGCTCGTGAAGCAAAAGCTCGACGTGAGGAACAGCGCTTCCGAGTGCTCGTTGAAGTCGCTGCTGCGCAGCGTGCCCGCGCGCACGGCGAGCGTGTCGAAGTTGAGGGAGTCGTCCATGTTCCGTTATCCGTATTCGAGGGTCGCGCCGACGGTCGTGCATCGGGCGCGCGCCCAGCCACAAAATCAGGCCAAAACAAAAAGCCCGCTATGCGTCGGCATCAGCGGGCTTCGGTGCGGTACGACAGCGATCGACTCGGGCCGGCTGCCGCCGGCCTTCGCTTTAGCTGTTTTGGGAAGTCGCCCCGCGTCCGCAAGCTGAATCAAATCGACGCAAGGCCACATCCTATCACGCTTCATCCGAAGCGTGCGCCGGCATCACTCGACCGACAGCTGCAGGTTCATCTGCGAACGCGCGGTGTCGCCTGCCGTGTCGCGATCGGCCTGCGACGCCGGTGCGAGACGGGCGCGCTCGATCGCATCGAGGTACTCGGGCGTCACGGCGCCGGTGATGTAGTTGCCGTCGAAGCACGACGCCTCGAAGCCCTCGAGCTTCGGGTTGATGTCGCGCACCGCGCGGCGCAGGTCGTCGACGTCCTGATAGATCAGGTGGTCGGCACCGATGATCTTCGCGACTTCCTCGTCCGTGCGGCCGTGTGCGACCAGCTCGCCGCGCGTCGGCATGTCGATGCCGTACACGTTCGGGAACTTCACGGGCGGCGCCGCCGACGCGAAGATCACCGACTTCGCGCCCGCATCGCGCGCCATCTGCACGATTTCGTGCGAGGTCGTGCCGCGCACGATCGAATCGTCGACGATCAGCACGTGCTTGTCCTTGAACTCGATGCTCATCGCATTGAGCTTCTGGCGCACCGACTTCTTGCGCACGGCCTGGCCCGGCATGATGAAGGTACGGCCGACGTAGCGGTTCTTGAAGAAGCCTTCGCGATACTCGACGCCGAGCTTCGCGGCGACCTGCATCGCAGCCGGACGCGACGAATCGGGAATCGGCATCACGACGTCGATCGGCACGTTCGGCAGCTCGCGCTTGATCTTCTCGGCGAGGTAGTCGCCCATGCGCAGGCGCACGTTGTAGACCGGCACGCCGTCGAGGCACGAATCCGGACGTGCAAGATACACGTATTCGAACATGCACGGATTCAGCGTCGGGTTCTCCGCGCACTGCTGGCTGTGGAAGTTGCCGGCCTTGTCGATGAAGATCGCTTCGCCCGGCTGCACGTCGCGCACGAATTCGAAGCCGATGCCTTCGACCGCCACCGACTCCGACGCGACCATCCATTCGGTGCCGTGTTCGGTCTCGAGCTTGCCGATGCAGAGCGGGCGGATGCCGAACGGATCACGGAACGCGACCAGGCCGTAGCCGGCGATCAGCGACACGATCGCGTACGAGCCCTGCAGGCGGCGATGCACGCCCTCGACCGCCTTGAACAGCGCGGCCGGATCGAGTTCGAGGCCCGTCGTCGACAGCTGCAGCTCGTGCGCGAACACGTTGAGCAGCACTTCGCTGTCGGAATTGGTGTTGATGTGCCGGCGGTCGATCCGGAACATCTCGTCCTTCAGCTGTTCCCAGTTCGTCAGGTTGCCGTTGTGCGCGAGGATGATCCCGAACGGCGCGTTCACGTAGAACGGCTGCGCCTCGGCTTCGCTCGACGCCGAGCCGGCCGTCGGATAGCGGACCTGGCCGATGCCGAAGGTGCCGGGCAGGCTGCGCATGTTGCGCGTGCGGAACACGTCGCGCACCATGCCGTTCGCCTTGTACATGTGGAAATTGCTGCCGTCCGCCGTCGCGATGCCCGCTGCGTCCTGACCGCGATGCTGCAGCAGCAGCAGGCTGTCATAGATCAGCTGATTGACGGGGGCTTGGGAGATAACACCTACGATGCCGCACATGGCATGTCCTTCAAGATGACAAAATCGGTTCCGTCCTGCCCGGCCGCGTCGTCACACGCGTACATACTGGGCCATGCCGTCGGGCAGGAGCTGCTTCAGCTCGTGCACGCCCTGTTCGGCGAAAGGACGCAATAGCGCATTGCGCCAGAAATCCTGTTTGGGCAATTCGGTCAGCCCGGCCGCCGCGACCAGCAGCACCACCAGCACGCAGCCGCGGACGAGCCCGAACATCATGCCCAGCGAGCGATCGACCCCGCCGAGGCCCGTCGCCTGCGCGATCCGCGACAACAGCGCGTTCGCGACACCCGCGACGAACACGACGCCGATCACGATCAGCGCGAACGCGATCACCCACTGCGTCAGCGCGCCGCCCGGCCAGTTCGCCGGGATATACGGCACGACCAGTCCGACATAGCGGGCGGCGATCGCGATCGCCGCGATCCAGCCGATCAGCCCGAAAATCTCGGAGACGAAACCGCGCCACGCGCCACGCAGCGCAGACAACGCGATCACCGCCAATACAGCGTAGTCGAAAGCCGTCAGCATCGCACGTTACTGCGTGAGTCCGGCTTCGCGCACCTTCGCGATCGCGGCGGACGCCGCCGCGCGATCCGCAAACGGGCCGGCACGCAGCTGGCTAGCCGTGCTGCCGTCCGCCTGCTTGCGATGCTCGACATATGCGGGCACGCCCGCCGATTTCAACTTGGTGGCCCACGAACGGGCCGTTGCGTCGTCCTTGAACGAGCCGAGCTGCACCGCGAAGCGCGCACCGGCCGGCGACGCAGGCGACGACGCATCGCCGCTGTCGGCCGCGGCGTCGGCGTTCGCGACCGCCGCGGGCGCCGGCTTCGGCGCGGCCGGCTTCGGCGCGGGTGCGGCCGCGGCCGGCTTCGCAGCGGGCTTCGGCGGCGTCACGCTCGCCGTGGTCGTCGAGGGTTCGGGCTTCGCGGCCGGCTTGGCCGTGTCCTTCTCCGCGGGGGCCGGAACGGCCGCCACCGCGGCGTCGGAGGCCGGCGGCTCGTCGTGCGCGACGCCCGCCTGCACGTCGGACGCGTCGTCGTCACGCGGCGCGACCGCCTGATGTGCGGGCCGGTTCGGAATGTCGATCGCGATGTCGTCCGTCACCGGCTTCGGGTGCGAATCGAGCACCATCGGCAGCACGATCACCGCGGCGACGACGAGCGCGATCGCGCCGACGAGGCGCCGGCGGGCGCGTTGCTTTTCAGGAAGGGTCGGATCGAGGAGCAGCGCGTCCGATTCCGGACGCTCGGTGCGGCGCGTGCGCCGCTCGACGCGTTCAGTGCGCTCCGTGCGCACGTTCCGGGAGGCCCCGGTACGACCGCCGCGCCGCGGGGGCGCGTCGTCGTCTTTCTTGCCGAACGAGAAAATTCCCATGAATGGCTGAGTCCGAAACTGCCCTTCAGTCAGTGTTGCTGCGATTTCCGGTAGGCCATCACACCCGCCACCGTATGGAAACTGCCGAAAACCACGATTCTATCATTCTCGGATGCTCTTTTTAGTGCATCGCGAAACGCTTCGGCGGGCGACGCGTACCGCGTCACGCTCGAATCGGCCCCGTCCTCCACGCCGGCCTTGCGCAGCGCGGCTTCGAGCTGCTCCGCGCTCGCCGCGCGCGGCAGCGGCAGGTCGGTCACGCACCAGTGGTCGATCTCGCCCTTCAGGTGCCGCAGCACGCCGTCGATGTCCTTGTCGTGCATCGCACCGAACACCGCGTACGTGTACGGAAAGAAGCCCATGTTGCCCAGATTCTGCTCGAGCACGGCCGCCGCATGCGGGTTGTGCGCGACGTCCAGCACGATCGCCGGCTTGCCCGGCAGCACCTGGAAGCGCCCCGGCAGCTCGACGTTCGCGAGCCCGAGCCGGATGTCCTGCGCGGACACCGGCAGCACCGGGCGCAGCGCCTCGAGCGCGGCCAGCGCGGCCGATGCATTGATCAGCTGGTTCGCACCGCGCAGCGCCGGGTACGCGAGCGCCGGATAGCGCTTTTCGCGGCCGAGGTAGCTCCATTGCTGGCGCTCCGCGCCCGGCTGCGCTTCGTAGCGGAAATCGCGGCCGACCAGCCACAGGTCGGCGCCGATCGCTTCGGCATGCTCGACCAGCGTGTTCGGCACCGCGGGATCGCCGCAGATCGCCGGCTTGCCCGCGCGGAAGATCCCCGCCTTCTCGAACGCGATCTTCTCGCGCGTGTCGCCGAGGTATTCGGTATGGTCGATGTCGATGCTCGTGACGATCGCGCAATCGGCATCGATGATGTTGACCGCATCGAGCCGGCCGCCGAGCCCGACTTCGAGGATCACCGCATCGAGCCCGCGCGACGCGAACAGGTGCAGGATCGCGAGCGTCGTGAATTCGAAGTACGTGAGCGACACCGGCTCCGGCAGCGACGTGCGCGCCGCTTCGACGGCTTCGAAGTGCGGCAGCAGCTCGGCGTCGCTGACCTGCTGGCCGTTCACGCGCGCACGCTCGCCGAATTCGAGCAGGTGCGGCGACGTGTGGCAGCCGACCTTGTAGCCCGCGTGAACGAGGATCGCCTCGAGGAACGCGCAGGTCGAACCCTTGCCGTTCGTGCCGCCGACCGTGATCACGGGGCACGCGAATTCGAGTTGCAACGCCGCCTTGACCTGCCCGATGCGGGTGAGGCCCATGTCGATGCCGACCGGGTGCGCGCGTTCGAGATGCGAAAGCCACGCGTCGAGAGTGGGAAAAGTGCTCATCGGATCAAATCTGAATCGGTACCGCCACTACGCCAAAAAACGAAACGCGCCGCCCGGCGGTTCAGCCGGGCGACGCGCGCAGTTCACAACGCCGCGCCAATCAGGCCAGCGCGTCGGCCGGCTGTCGCTGCAGCAGCGCGAGCAGTTGCGCGATCTCGTCGCGCATCTTGCGGCGATCGACGATCATGTCGATCGCGCCCGTCTTCAGCAGGAATTCCGCGCGCTGGAAGCCTTCCGGCAGCTTTTCGCGAACCGTCTGCTCGATCACGCGCGGGCCGGCGAAGCCGATCAGCGCCTTCGGCTCGGCGATCACGACGTCGCCGAGGAACGCGAAGCTCGCCGACACGCCGCCCATCGTCGGGTCGGTCAGCACCGAAATGAACGGCAGCTTGGCTTCGGCCAGCTTGGTCAGCATCGCGGTGGTCTTGGCCATCTGCATCAGCGACAGCAGGCTTTCCTGCATCCGGGCGCCGCCCGAAGCGGTAAAGCAGATGAACGGCACCTGCTGCTCCAGCGCGTTCTGCGCGCCGCGCGCGAAGCGCTCGCCGACGACCGAGCCCATCGAGCCGCCCATGAACGAGAACTCGAAGCAGGCCGCGACGACGGGCAGCGTGTGGATCGCACCGCCCATCACGACCATCGCGTCGGTCTCGCCCGTCTCGTCCATCGCTTCCTTCAGACGATCGGGGTACTTGCGGCTGTCCTTGAACTTCAGCGAGTCGACCGGCACGATTTCCTGGCCGATTTCATAGCGGCCTTCCGGATCCAGCAGCCCGTCGAGGCGCTCGCGCGCGCCGATGCGCATGTGGTGATCGCACTTCGGGCACACGTGCAGGTTCGCGTCCACGTCGTTGCGGTACAGCACGGCCTCGCAGGACGGGCACTTGACCCACAGGCCTTCCGGAATGCCCTTGCGGCTTTTCGGGTCGGTCTGCTTGATCTTCGGCGGCAACAGTTTGTCGAGCCAGCTCATCGTATGGTTTCCTGTTCCGTGGCGGGGCGGGCCGACCGGCCCGTTCCCGCTTCCTGTGTTGTGTTTATCGCGCCGTGTTGCCGGCGCCGTCCAGGGCGGCGCGCAGCTCGGCGATGAAAGTCTTCAGCGCGGCGGCGGCGCCCTCCGGCGCGGCGCTCTCGAGCAGCTGCACCAGGCGGCTGCCGATCACGACGGCGTCCGACACTTCGGCCACCGCGCGCGCCGTTTCGGCGTCGCGGATGCCGAAGCCGACGCCCACCGGAACCGGCACGCGCGACTTGATGGCCGGGATTTTACCCGCAATGCTCGAAACATCCAGATTTCCGGCGCCGGTCACGCCCTTGAGCGACACGTAGTACACGTAGCCGCTCGCGATCTTGCCCACGTCGGCGATGCGTTCGTCGGTCGACGTCGGCGCGAGCAGGAAGATCGGATCGATCTGCGCGGCACGCATTTTCTCGGCGAACACGCCCGCTTCCTCGGGCGGATAGTCGACGACGAGCACGCCGTCGACGCCGGCCGCCTGCGCTTCGGCCGCGAACGCGTCGACGCCCATCCGCTCGATCGGGTTCGCATAGCCCATCAGCACGACGGGGGTTTTCTGGTCGGTCTCGCGGAAGCGCTTCACGTCGGCGAGCACGCTCTTGAGCGTGACGCCGCGCGCGAGCGCGCGTTCCGACGAGCGCTGGATCACGGGGCCGTCGGCCATCGGGTCCGAGAACGGCACGCCGAGCTCGATCACGTCGGCGCCGCCTTCGGCGAGCGCGTGCATGAATTCGACGGTCTTCGCGGGATCGGGGTCGCCGGCCGTGATGAACGGGATCAGGCCCTTGCGGCCTTGTTCGGCGAGTGCGGCGAAGGTCTGCTGGATACGGGAGGACATGGCAATTTTCCTTGATGCGATCGGCGACTCGGCGGCGCGACTCACGCGCACGCCGGCGCGACGAGCGCGCTCACGCGCTCGTGCGCGATCGCGCAATAACTTTCGTTGATCTCGTAGCCGACGAAGTCGCGCCCCTGCCGTGCGCAGGCCACCGCGGTCGTGCCGCTGCCCATGAACGGATCGAGCACGCGGCCGCCCGGCGGGCAGCTTGCGAGCACCATCCGCTCGATGATTTCCAGCGGCTTCTGGGTCGGATGATCGACGCGCTCCGCGTGCTGCCGGTGCAGGCGCGAGACCGACCAGACGTCCTTCGGGTTGTAGCCCATCTCCAGCCACTTGCTGCCTTCGAACAGCTTGCGCGAGCGGGCCTTCTTCGTGTCGGCGTCGTACGGGATGCGGACCGGATCGAGATCGAAGTAATACGCTTTGGAAACCGCGAAAAAGCCGATGTTGTCGTGCACCGACGTGAAACGGCGCGTCGTGCCGCCCATGCTCGGCACGCGCCGGTCCCAGATGATCTCGTTGACCATCGTGAGCCTCGTCTTCAGGAAGCTGAAGATTTCCGGCGCGTACTGCCACGTGCAGAAGATGTACATCGACCCGCTCGGCTTGAGCTTCGGAATCGCGAGCTCGAGCCACTCGCGCGTCCACGCGAGGAAATCGTCGCCC
Source organism: Burkholderia sp. BCC1985 (assembly GCF_905339915.1). Lineage (NCBI taxonomy): Bacteria > Pseudomonadati > Pseudomonadota > Betaproteobacteria > Burkholderiales > Burkholderiaceae > Burkholderia > Burkholderia sp. BCC1985. Next base: position 180,417 of record NZ_CAJPGY010000005.1, on the reverse strand, counting down.
GAACGCTTGTCCGAGTCGTTGCCGTAGTCCTTGCCGAGCCCGTACGGCGGATCGGCGACGATCAGGTCGATCGACGCATCCGGCAGGCGCGCGGCTTCGGTCATGAAATCGCGGTTGTGCAGCTCGATCCCGGACGGCCGTGCGCGCGGCACGGCGACGGCAGGCTGCACCGCCTCCGCTTCGCTCGCGGCGCCGCCGCCCGGTTGTTCGATCAGGTCACGCATCGGTCGGGGTCAGAGCGCGATGCCCGATCGCTCGGCGACCGTGTGCATGTCCTTGTCGCCGCGGCCCGACAGGTTGACGAGCAGGATCTTGTCCTTCGGCAGCGTCGGCGCGAGCTTCACGCCGTACGCGATCGCGTGGCTCGACTCGAGCGCGGGGATGATCCCCTCGATCCGGCAGCAGTCGTGGAACGCCTTCAGCGCCTCGTCGTCGGTGATCGGCACGTACTGCGCGCGGCCGCTGTCCTTCAGCCATGCGTGCTCGGGGCCGACGCCCGGATAGTCGAGGCCGGCCGACACCGAATGCGTCTCGATGATCTGGCCGTTGTCGTCCTGCAGCAGGTACGTGCGGTTGCCGTGCAGCACGCCGGGGCTGCCGGCGATCAGCGACGCCGCGTGACGGCCGGTGTCGAGGCCGTCGCCGGCCGCTTCGACGCCGATCAGCTGCACGGAAGCATCGTCGATGTACGGATAGAAGATGCCCATCGCGTTCGAGCCGCCGCCGACGCACGCAATCACCGCGTCCGGCTGCCGGCCGGCGAGTTCCGGCATCTGCACCTTGCACTCGTCGCCGATCACGCGCTGGAAGTCACGCACCATCGCCGGATACGGGTGCGGGCCCGCCACCGTGCCGATGATGTAGAACGTGCTTTCGATGTTCGTGACCCAGTCGCGCATCGCTTCGTTCAGCGCGTCCTTCAGCGTGCGCGAACCCGATTCGACCGGCACGACCGTCGCGCCGAGCAGCTTCATCCGGTAGACGTTCGCGGCCTGGCGGCGCACGTCCTCGGCGCCCATGTAGACGATGCACTCCATGCCGAAGCGCGCGCAGATCGTCGCGGTCGCGACGCCGTGCTGGCCGGCGCCGGTCTCGGCGATCACGCGCTTCTTGCCCATCCGCTTCGCGAGCAGCGCCTGGCCGATCACGTTGTTGATCTTGTGCGCGCCGGTGTGGTTCAGGTCCTCGCGCTTCAGGTAGATCTGCGCGCCGCCGAGCGTCTCGCTCCAGCGCTGCGCGTGATAGATCGGCGACGGACGGCCGACGAAGTACTTCAGTTCGCGCTCGTACTCCGCGACGAAATCGGGGTCGTTCCGGAATTTTTCATACGCCGTGCGCAGTTCGTCCAGCGCGTGAATCAGCGTTTCGGCGACGAACACGCCGCCATACGGGCCGAAGTGGCCGCGATCATCAGGAAGGTTGTACATGGTGTCACTCTCGATCGGTCGGTGCGCCCGCTGTCGGGGCCGCACCTTCTTGCATCACCCGGCGTCCGCTTCGCGCACCGCGCGTACGAACGCCGCCATTCGGGCATGATCCTTCACGCCCTTCGCGCCCTCCACTTCGATGCCACTCGAGACATCGACAGCAAACGGACGCAACTGGCGGATCGCATCACCGACGTTTTGCGCGTTCAAGCCACCACTCAAAACGGCCCGATGCGCGAGCTCTGCGGGAATAAGTGACCAATCGAAGACCTTGCCGCTACCGCCGTAATCCGGCACCAGGGTGTCGAACAGGAGGCCGCGCGCTTTCGAATAATGAAGAGCCGATTCTACCAAATCGGCCGGCTGCGTCGAGGGGCCGACGCGCACTGCGCGCAACCACGGCAGGCGCGCCGCGCGGCCGAGGGCGTCGCACTGCTCGGGCGTCTCGTCGCCGTGCAGTTGCAGCATCGTGAGCGGCACGTCGCGCACGACCGCCTCGATCTCGGCTTCGGTCGCGTTCACGAACAGCCCGACCACCGACACGAACGGCGGCGCGAGGCTCGCGAGTTCGGCCGCCTGCGCGATCGACACCGCGCGCGGGCTCTTCGGATAGAACACGAGGCCGATCGCGTCGGCGCCGAGCGCGGCGGCATGCAGCACGTCCTCGGGACGCGACAGGCCGCACAGCTTGATGCGCGTGCGCGGCGCGAGGCCGGCCGCGGCGGAGGTCGAAGAAGATACGGCGTGATCCGTCATGGTTGTGGATCCAGATCGGCCCAGACGCTGCTCCACGGCACGCTGCCGAGCTGCGCGGGCGGGACGGCGAATTCCGCCGGGTAGCCGACATGGGCAAGGTACAGCCCGTCGGCCATGAACGTGGGCGCCGCGAGATTGCGATCGCGCCCGGCCAGCACGTCGGCGAGCCAGTCGGCCGGATAGCGGCCGCGCCCCACCGCGACGAGGCAGCCCATCAGGTTGCGCACCATGTGGTGCAGGAACGCGTTCGCGCGGAAGCGGAAATGAATGAAGTGGCCCGCGCGCCGCACGTCGATCTGGTACAGGTGTTTGACCGGCGTCTTCGACTGGCATTCCGACGACCGGAACGACGAGAAGTCGTGCTCGCCGATCAGATGCGCGGCGGCCGCGCGCATCGCGTCGTCGTCGAGCGGCGTGTGGATCCAGCCCGCGCGGCCGGCCAGCATCGGCGAGCGCACGGGATGCACGTACAGCGCATAGTAGTACGTGCGTTCGAACGCCGAGAAACGCGCGTGGAACGCGTCCGGCATCGGCTTCGCCCACTGCACGGACACGGTCGGCGGCAGAAATGCGTTGGTGCCGCGCACCCACGAGAAATCCGCGCGATCGAGCGCCGTATCGAAATGCACGACCTGTCCGAGCCCGTGCACGCCCGTGTCGGTCCGCCCCGCGACCGTCGTGTGCAGCGGCACGCATGCGAACGCGCCGAGTGCACGCTCGAGCGCATCCTGCACGGTCTTGCCGTGCGGCTGCGCCTGCCAGCCGCAGAACGCGGCGCCGTCGTACTGAATCCCGAGCGCGATCCGCATCACGCCTCTTCCGCGAGTTTCGCGAGCAGCGCACGCGCATCGTCGCGCGTGGCGGCGTCGTTCGCGTCGACCACTTCCTGCAGCAGCGTGCGCGCGCCGGACAGATCGCCCAGTTGCACGTACTCCGACGCGAGATCCAGCTTGTTGCGCGCGATGCGGGCGAGTTCCTCCGGCGTCAGCGCGGGCAGCGCGGCACCCGGCGCGGACGGCAGGTCGAGATCGAAATCGAGCTTCAGCGCGCCGAACTGCGCGACGCCGAGCGGCGGCAGCGACGACGGCGCGGCGGCACCGCCCGCGTGAGAGGCAGGCGTTGCCGCGTCCGGATCCCAGTCGAACTCGTCGTCGTGGTCGGCCGGATGTTCCGGGGACGGATCGGTCGCGCCAACTGGCGGGTGTGTGGCCGATTGACCGTTAGTTGCGATTTGCACACCTTCGGCTTGCCCTTCGCGTGCGGGCGGCTCATCGGCCGTACGCGGCGGCAGCGGCATGTCGAGGCTGTTGAGCGCGCTGATCGCGTTCTGCATCAGCGCTGCGTGCTGGGCGTCGTTCGTCGCGGGTGCGGCGGGCGTGACGAGCGGCTCGTCCGCGGCCGGTTCCGCGACAGGCTTCTCGTCGTGCGGGGCCGGCGTTGCGTCGCTGTCGGGTGCGACGTGCGCGGACGATACTTCCGCCTGAACGTCGTGCGGCTTCGCCGTTTCCGACGGCGACGGGATTTCGGGTTCGTGCGTCTCGAACGTCTCCGCCGCTGCGGCGGCGGCCGTGACCAGACTCAGATCGGCGGCCGCGTCGCGGGCCAACGGCGTCTCGGGGAGAATCGGCGGCACTGGCTCGGTGGATGCGACCGGCGACGAAGATGCATCGTCGTCGGCAACAGCCGTCCCGCCGGATGCCGGTGCGGTTTCGTCGGTCGGCCGCGCTTTCCGGCGCTTGCGCCACGCAAAACCGGCCGCCAGCACGACCACGGCGGCGCCGGCCGCGGCGGCCGGACGCCAGTCGATCTGTTCCGAACCGCGTGCAGGCACAGTGGTCGCCGCCGGCACGGCCGGCTGCACGGGCGCCGATGCCGGCTGCACCGCACTCGCGGCCACGCCGGACGCCGCTTCGCTCGCAGCCGACGACGACGCGGCAGCTGACGCCGCCGCATCATTCGCGCCGTTCGCGCCGTTCGCGCCGTTCGTGCCGTTCGTGCCGTTCGTGCCGTTCGTGCCGTTCGTGCCGTTCGTGCCGTTCGTGCCGTTCGTGCCGTTCGCGCCGTTCGCGCCGTTCGTGCCGTTCGCAGCGGGACGCGGCGCAGCGGGCGCCGGCGCCGGTGCAACGTTGTTCGTGGCGGCCGGCTTCCCGATCCCGTGCTTCTGCAGTTCCATCAGCACGCGGTTCTTCAGCGCGAGCAATTGCTGCAGGCTCGACGGCCGCGGCTGCGACGCACCCGCGACGGGCGCTGCTGCAGACGGTTCGTGCATCCCTTGAGCTGCACCGCCCGGTCCGGACTGCATCACGGCTTCGCTCGCTGACGACGGTGCGGACTGGATCGCGCCGTTCCACACGTGCGGCCCGCTTGCGCCGGCCGCAGCCGCTGGCGACTGGACGGATTCGACCGTCGACGCGCCGTGCGCGGCGGACGCGCCGTGCGCGGCGGACGCGCCGCTCGAAGCCGACTCGCCTGCCGCTGCCCCGGCTGCGACCGTGACGCTCGCCCCGCTGACCGGCGCCGTATGCGCGGCCGATACGGCCGGCGCGGTTTGCACGGCCGACCCCGGATGCGGCGCGGACGCGCCATGCTGCGCGACCGCCGCCGTGCCCGACGCGGCAACCGGCGCGGACGCAGCCGATGCCCCCGACGCAGCAGCCGGCACGAGCGCCGCGCCGGTCGCATCGAGCGCCGGCACCGTCAGCGTCGCGCCGACTTTCAGGCGGCTCGGGTCGTGCTTCATGAACGCCTGCGGATTGGCGTCGAACAGCGCGCGGCCGGCGCGCGCGAGCACGCCCGGATCGTGCGATTGCGTCGCGGCTTTCGCGAGGTCGTTCAACGATTGGCCCGGCTGGACCGTCACGTTGAGCGGCGCGGCACCGCCGGCGGCGGACGCCGGCAGCTCGCCGGAACCGGCCGCCCAGGCCGAAGCGGCCGCGCCGAGCGCCAGGATCGCCAGCGCGCCACGCAGGGCGCGCGCCAGACGGGACTGACGCGGAAACAAGGAAATTCGGGACATCGTAGGCTCTATCGCCGCGCGCGGGCGCGGCTCGGATTCGCGTAGGGAAGCGTCAATAAAGTCGCCGCAGAAATGCAAAAGCGTCGCGCAGAACGCGACGCTTTGGGCGGCTCTGCGCGTCGTAACCGCATAGTTTACTTCACACGATCGCGTTCCGGCCGAATTCGTCGCCTGCGGATGCGGCCGTCCGCGCCTGCGCCGCGACCTTACGGCCGACCGCGTCGGGCCGTCGGTGCGCGAATCGCGCGAAGGCATCGCCGATCCGGGCACTGAATCGCACGCGCCGGTTTTGTCAAAAGAGGATCATCAATCGATGAAAAACCGGACGACGGCATCGGGTTCCGGAACGAATTCGGCCCCTCCTTGTACTTCGCGTCGCATCGATTTCTCGTGCCAAAGGATGGCGATGCAGGAAAAGCCCCGGCCGCGCGAGCGGTTCGGGACTTTCGCGCAATGGGCGGTCCGCACAAGACCTGACGCCGGACAAAAAAAACGCCTGCCGCCCCGCGAAGGGCTGGCAGGCGTTTCGCGTCACGCGCGCACCGCGCGCGGCGCGGCCCGACTTACTTGTCGAGCAGGATGCGCAGCATGCGGCGCAGCGGCTCGGCCGCGCCCCACAGCAGCTGGTCGCCGACCGTGAACGCCGACAGGTATTCGCCACCCATCGCGAGCTTGCGCAGGCGACCGACCGGCACCGTCAGCGTGCCGGTGATCTTCGCCGGCGACAGGTCGCGCATCGACGCTTCGCGCTCGTTCGGCACGACCTTCACCCAGTCGTTCGCCGACGCGAGGATGCCGTTGATTTCGTCGAGCGGGACGTCCTTCTTCAGCTTGATCGTCAGCGCCTGCGAGTGGCAGCGCATCGCGCCGATCCGCACGCACAGGCCGTCGACCGGGATCGAACCCGGCTCGCCCATGGCCGGCTTGCCGAGGATCTTGTTGGTTTCCGCGCCGCCCTTCCACTCTTCCTTCGACATCCCGTTGCCGAGATCCTTGTCGATCCACGGGATCAGCGAGCCGGCGAGCGGCACGCCGAAGTGGCTCGTCGGCATCGCGTCGCTGTTCATCGTCGCGAGCACGCGGCGGTCGATGTCGAGAATCGCGGAAGCCGGATCGGCGAGTTGTTCCTGCACCGAACCGTGCAGCGTGCCCATCTGCGACAGCAGTTCACGCATGTTCTGCGCGCCCGCGCCCGATGCGGCCTGGTAGGTCATCGCCGTCATCCAGTCGACGAGGTTCTCGCGGAACAGGCCGCCGAGCGCCATCAGCATCAGGCTGACCGTGCAGTTGCCGCCGACGAAGTTCTTCGTGCCCTTGACGAGCGCGTCCTTGATCACGTCGAGGTTGACCGGATCGAGGATGATGACCGCGTCGTCGTTCATCCGCAGCGACGAGGCCGCATCGATCCAGTAGCCGTTCCAGCCGGCCGCGCGCAGCTTCGGGAACACGTCGTTCGTGTAGTCGCCGCCCTGGCACGTGATGATCACGTCGCACTTCTTCAGCTCGTCGACGTTGGTCGCGTCCTTGAGCGTAGTCTCGTTTTTCGCGAACGACGGCGCCTTGCCGCCCGTGTTGCTGGTGCTGAAAAACACCGGTTCGATCAGGTCGAAATCACCTTCTTCCTGCATGCGCTGCATCAGCACGCTGCCGACCATGCCGCGCCAACCTACGAGACCTACGTTCATGACTAACCCTTTGCTTGAATGGAGCTTCCCCGCCATTTCCGTCCCCGCGTGACCGCGCGGGGAAACAGGCGGGCACGACGGCGATCAGCGTTTAATGATCGTTTTCGTGGTAATGGTTTTCGTGATGACGATGGCGCGCGCACCCGCACGGGCAGTGTTGCCGTGGAGTTTCAGGACCGGGGAGATCAGGGAAATCAGCGCCATCGTTCGAGTCTACACAAAGCCGGTTGCCCGCACAACGGCCAACCGCGCGCGAACCGGCCGATTTCGCGGCCGGTTCGCGCCCTTTTCCATCTTGACTGCCCGTTGCCTTGCTGCGCGCTTACAGCGCCGCGACCACCGCGTCGCCCATCGCCGCCGTGCCGACCTGCTGGCAGCCCGGCGTCGCGATGTCGCCGGTGCGATAGCCTTGTTCGAGCACCGTTTTCACGGCGCGCTCGATGCGATCGGCCTGCTCCGCGCGATTCAGCGAGTAGCGCAGCAGCATCGCGGCCGACAGGATCGTCGCCAGCGGATTCGCGATGCCCTTGCCCGCGATGTCCGGCGCCGAACCGTGCGACGGCTCGTACAGACCCTTGTTGTTCTTGTCGAGCGACGCCGACGGCAGCATGCCGATCGAGCCCGTCAGCATCGACGCCTCATCCGACAGGATGTCGCCGAACATGTTGCCGGTCACGATCACGTCGAACTGCTTCGGCGCCTTCGCGAGCTGCATCGCCGCGTTGTCGACGTACATGTGCGACAGCTCGACGTCCGCGTATTCCTTCGACACGTCGATCATGATGTCGCGCCAGAACTGCGACGTCTCCAGCACGTTCGACTTGTCGACCGACAGCAGCTTCTTCGCGCGCTTTTGCGCGGCCTGGAACGCGACGTGCGCGATGCGGCGCACTTCCGGTTCCGAGTAGCGCATCGTGTCGAAGCCTTCGCGCGCGCCGGCGAACGGGCCGTCCGGTGCCGCGCGCACGCCGCGCGGCTGGCCGAAGTAGATGTCGCCGTTCAGTTCGCGCACGATCAGGATGTCGAGGCCCGCGACCAGTTCCGGCTTCAGCGGCGACGCATCGACGAGCTGCGGATAGCAGATCGCCGGACGGAAGTTCGCGAACAGCTCGAGATGCTTGCGCAGCCCGAGGATCGCCTGCTCGGGGCGCAGCGCGCGCTCGAGCGAGTCGTACTTCCAGTCGCCGACCGAGCCGAACAGGATCGCGTCCGCTTCCTTCGCGAGTTTCAGCGTCGCGTCCGGCAACGGATGACCGCTCGCCTCGTAGCCCGCGCCGCCGACCGGCGCCTGCTCGAGCTCGAACTTCTCGTCGAGGGCGTTCAGCACCTTGACCGCTTCGTTGACGATTTCCGGACCGATGCCGTCGCCGGGCAGCACTGCAATCTTCATGCGTTATTCCTGACTGGATAGGTATGGGTGGCAGGTCGGCGGGCGCACGTCACGCGCGCCCGCCCGAAGGCAATCTCAGCCGACCAGCTTGTTGTTGAGCCACGGCTGCTTCGCGAGCCGCTCGGCTTCGAACTGGCGGATCTTGTCCGCGTGACGCAGCGTCAGGCCGATGTCGTCGAAACCGTTCAGCAGGCAGTACTTGCGGAACGCGGTGATGTCGAACGCATACTCGCGGCCGTCGCCCGTGCGCACGACCTGCGCATCGAGGTCGATCGTCAGCTGATAGCCGTTGAACGCATACGTGTCGTTGAACAGGTGATCGACCTGCTGCTCGGTCAGCACGATCGGCAACAGCCCGTTCTTGTAGCAGTTGTTGAAGAAGATGTCGGCGAAGCTCGGCGCGATGATCGCGCGGAAGCCGTACTGCTGCAGCGCCCACGGCGCGTGCTCGCGCGAGCTGCCGCAGCCGAAGTTCTTGCGTGCCAGCAGCACCGATGCACCCTGGTAGCGCGGCTGGTTCAGCACGAAGTCCGGGTTCAGCGGGCGCTTCGAGTTGTCCTGGCCCGGCTCGCCGTGGTCGAGGTAACGCCATTCGTCGAACGCGTTCGGACCGAAGCCCGTGCGCTTGATCGACTTCAGGAACTGCTTCGGGATGATCGCGTCGGTGTCGACGTTCTCGCGATCGAGCGGCGCCACGACGCCGGTATGTACAGTGAATTTTTCCATGATCCGTCTATCCGGTTGGAGGGCCGGCATTCAGCCGGCGCACATCGACAAATTCTCGGTGGGCGTCAGTCCGCGGCGCGCTGCAGCGCATTGCCGGCGGCGTTGACGTCCTGGCCGAAGCCTCGGACGGTATTGCAGCCCGCGAGGCCGAAGCCCAGCCCCGCGAGCGCCAGCGCGGCCACCAGCCGCGCGATGAGCTTCGATGCCGTCACGCGTTACCCCAGCTGGCGAATGTCGACGAAATGGCCTTCGATCGCCGCCGCCGCCGCCATCGCGGGGCTCACGAGGTGCGTGCGACCGCCCGCGCCTTGCCGGCCTTCGAAGTTGCGGTTCGACGTCGACGCGCAGCGCTCGCCCGGCTCGAGCCGGTCGGCGTTCATCGCGAGGCACATCGAGCAGCCCGGCTCGCGCCATTCGAAGCCCGCATCCGTGAACACCTTATCGAGCCCTTCGCGCTCGGCCTGCGCCTTCACGAGGCCCGAGCCCGGCACGACCATCGCGAGCCGCACGTTCGACGCGATGCGGCGGTTCAGCTTCTTCACGACGTAGGCGGCTGCGCGGATATCTTCGATGCGCGCGTTCGTGCACGAACCGATGAAGATCTTGTCGACCTTGATCGACTCGATCGGCGTGTTCGGCTCGAGCGCCATGTAGGCCAGCGCGCGCTCCATCGCGTCGCGCTTGACCGGATCCTTCTCGCGCTCGGGGTCCGGCACGCGACCGTCGATCGACGTGACCATTTCCGGCGACGTGCCCCACGTGACCTGCGGGACGATCTCGGCCGCGTTCAGCTCGACGACGCGGTCGAACTGCGCGCCTTCGTCCGACTTGAATTCGCGCCAGTACTCGACGGCCTGGTTCCATTCCGCGCCGGTCGGCACGAACGGACGACCCTTCAGGTAGTCGATCGTCGTGTCGTCGACGGCGACCATGCCCGCGCGCGCGCCGGCTTCGATCGCCATGTTGCAGACGGTCATCCGGCCTTCCATCGTCAGCGCGCGGATCGTCGAGCCGCCGAATTCGATCGCGTAGCCCGTGCCGCCGGCCGTGCCGATCTTGCCGATGATCGCGAGCACGATGTCCTTCGCGGTACAGCCGCGCGGCAGCGTGCCCTCGACCTTCACGAGCATGTTCTTGCTCTTTTTCTGCAGCAAGGTTTGCGTCGCGAGCACGTGCTCGACTTCCGACGTGCCGATGCCGTGCGCGAGCGCGCCGAACGCGCCGTGCGTCGACGTGTGCGAGTCGCCGCAGACGATCGTCATGCCCGGCAGCGTCGCGCCCTGCTCCGGCCCGATGATGTGCACGATGCCCTGACGCACGTCGTTCATCTTGAACTGCGTGATGCCGAACGCATCGCAGTTCGCGTCGAGCGTGTCGACCTGCAGCTTCGAGACCGGATCGGCGATGCCGTGGCTGCGATCCGTGGTCGGGACGTTGTGGTCCGACACGGCCAGGTTCGCGCTGATGCGCCACACCGGGCGGTGCGCGACGTTCAGCCCTTCGAACGCCTGCGGGCTCGTGACTTCGTGCAGCAGCTGACGGTCGATGTAGAGCAATGCCGTGCCGTCGTCCTCGGTGTGGACGACGTGGGTATTCCACAGTTTGTCGTAGAGAGTCTGTGCCATGGGTATGCGGGGTCGTTGTGACTACAAGCCTTGCGGATGCGGTCGATTATGCCACGCAGAACGCGCCGCGGCGCGGGCGCGGCGCGAAAAAACCCATTAAAAACAGTGGTTTGGCTGGTAGTGCCAATACCTGTATCGGCATTACCAGCCAAACGGGGAACGTCAGCCGTTCGGGTATTCGCGGTTGATCAGCGCGAGCCGCAGCATGCCGAGCTGCACGCCCGCGCTGCTCAGCAGGTAGAGATCGCGACGCCGCAATGCGGGCAATTGCGCGGCGGCGTCGTAGAACACCGGCAGCGTCAGCCCGGCCGGCACCGCGGCCTGCATCCCCGCGGCGCTCGACACGCGCACGGCGAGCGACGCCTGATCCCGATGCGTGACGATGCCGACCTTGCCGAGCGCCGCGGCCGAGCCGGCCTGTCGGACGATCGCGGCGACGACGCCGTCGGGGGTCGGGATCGGGCTGCCGGCGGCCGGTGCCCGCGTCGCGATCGACGTCACGCCGGCCGTCAGCCCGTATTTCGACGCGAGCACGCTCGCGACCTCCTGCTGCGCGTAAATCGGCGCCGCGGCCTTTTGCCGAAGCTGGAACACCGCATCGGCGATCGCCTCGTTCACCGGGCCCGGGACGGGCGCGGCACCGGACGCGCCCGCGCGGCTGCCGAAGCCGAACGCGGCGATCGTGTTGATGGCGGCCGCATCGACGCCCGGCGGCGTCCATGAGAACAACGTGTCGAGCAGGTAGCCGGTCTCGTCGGCCGCGGTCGCGCGATCGTTCAGTTCGTCGGTCAGCTTGCCGAGCATCTGGCGCTGGAGTTCCGCATCGGACACGGGAGCACCGCTCGCGCGCGCGGGCGCGACGGCGGCGCACGATGCAGCGAGCAGCGAAGAGGAAGCGAGGAAATGGCGGCGGGTCGTCATGGTCATGAGATTCGAGTGGAGAGCGGCAGGCGTCAGCCCTTCGGAAACGCCTGCATCGTCGCGGCGATCGCGCGGCTCAGCATCTGCGCATACATGTCGTGCACGAGGTAGAGGCTGCGGTTGCGCGTCCACGGCTGGCCCGATTGCGGGTCGTACACGGTCGGGAGCGGCACCTCGGCGACGGCGGCCGCCTTCATGCCGGCCTGCTGCGAGGTCTGGATGCAGCGCTTCGCATGGTCGCGATGGCCGACCACCGCGACGGTGCCCATCGCAGCCGCACCGCCCGCACGCGTAACCGCCTCGGCCGCGACGCCGGCCGTGCTCAGGTACACGATCGTGCCGTCGCTCGCGATCACCGGTTCGACCGACGACAGCACGTCGGCGCCCATCCCGTATTTCGACACGAGAAAGCGCGCGATTTCCCACTGCGCGTAGACCTTGACCGGCTTCAGCTGGCGGATGCGGTATACGACGTCCGCGAGCGCTTCGTTGACGGGCCCCGGATCGGGCAGCGCGGACTGGTTGCCGCCCGTGCTCGACGTGTTGCCGCTCGCGGCGTTCGGGCGATTGCCGAAGCTGTACGCGACGATCGCGCCGATCTGCGCGGCCGGCACCGTCGGCAGGTCCCAGGTGAAGCCAACATCGGTCAGCGCGGGAAGGATCGCGTCGACCGTCGCCGCATCGCCGAGCTGCGCGTTCAGCTTCGCGGACATCTGCGCGGCCAGCGCCGCATCGGTGAGCGGCGCCGACGCGACGTCGTCGCCACCGCATGCGCTCAACAGCGGCGCCGCTGCGATGCCGGGTGCGGCGGCAAGGAATTTTCTGCGTGAAGCAGTCGATGCATTCGAATTCATAAGAAATGCGAAACAATGCGAATCGCATGCGGCGGCATGGCGCGGCGGTGCAATTCGCGGGGTCACGGGAAATGGCAATCTGGCGAATCGCGGAGATCCGCGACGGGCGGCAGCGTCGAAGCGTGAAACGCAGCACGACGCTCCGTCGATTGACGATGCGCGATCGTAGTGCGCGTTTATTAAATTGCGGTGAAGCTGTCGCACACATGCCGACGATCGCCGCGCCGTTTCACCGGCGGACCGATTCGTTTCATCAGTGGTGAGATCGTGGTGCCGCCGTTTCATCGATGGCGCGCGACGCGATTCGCAGGCAGGGTCGCACACCGCCGGCCGAGCTGCGGATTTCGCGCTACGATGGTGCAACGCGCATGCCCTCGTTCCCACGATCCGCACCCCGGAGCCCACGACGATGAAGCTCGGCATCAACGAATCGCTCGCCCGCCTCGACGATGAAGGCACGCTGTTCACCACGCTGTTTCGACACGGCACGCTCGACATCGAGCTGTACCGGCCGCGCGGCGAGGATCTGCAGACGCCGCACACGCGCGACGAGGTCTACGTGATCGCCGCCGGCACGTCGCGGTTCATCGTGGACGGGCGCGAATGCGGCGTCGCGACGGGCGACGTGCTGTTCGTCCCCGCATTCGCGGCGCACCGCTTCGCCGGCTTCTCCGACGACTTCTCGACCTGGGTGTTCTTCTACGGCCCGGAAGGCGGCGAGCGCGACGAGCGCGGTGCGTGACGCGCGGCAAGCACCGCACTTCCCGCACGATCTCCTAGACTGTCTATTCGCAACGGGCGGCGCGCGACCGCCCTTCCCGCCATCACGATGCTGGCATCGCCCGACGCATCGACCGGACAGGAGCACTGCATGCGATACGAACTCTATTACTGGCCCGAAATCCAGGGCCGCGGCGAATACGTACGGCTCGCGCTCGAAGCGGCCGAGGCCGACTACGTCGACGTCGCGCGCGAATCGGGGCGCGGCATGGGCGTGTCGGCGATGATGCGGCTGATGGACAGCACGAAGGCCGAATGCGTGCCGTTCGCGCCGCCGTTCCTGAAGGCCGGCGACGTGGTCGTCGGGCAGGCCGCGAACATCCTGCTGTTTCTCGGCGCGCGGCTGGGGCTCGCGCCCGACGACGAAGCCGGCCGGCTGTGGGTGCATCAGCTTCAGTTGACCGTCGCCGATTTCGTCACCGAGATCCACGACACGCATCACCCGATCGGCAGCGGCCTTTTCTACGAGGACCAGAAGGCCGAAGCCGCCGAGCGCGCGGCCGATTTTCTCGAACACCGGCTGCCGAAATTCCTCGGCTACTTCGATCGCGTGCTCGCGCAGAATCCGCACAAAGGCGGGCACATCGCCGGCAGCGCGCTCAGTTACGTGGATCTGTCGATCTTCCAGCTGATCGAAGGCCTGCGCTACGCGTTCCCGAAGGCGATGAAGCGCGAGGAACGCAAGGTCGCGGGGCTCGTCGGGCTGCACGACCGCGTCGCGGCGCATCCGCCCGTCGCGCGTTATCTCGAGTCGGAGCGCCGCATCCCGTTCAACGACATGGGCATCTTCCGGCACTACCCGGAGCTGGACAAGTAGTGGCGCCACGCCTCCCGCGTGGGTGGATTTCATGAAGGCGCAGCGGCAGCACGCGCGCTGAACGCGTGCTGCCGCTGCGCGTCGTCACGCCTGCTTCACCGGAGCCGGCCGCGTTGCGCGAGCCGGCCCCGTCGCCGCGCATGCGCCGCGTCACGCTCAGTGCGGTTGACCGTGCCGCGCGACCGCCGCATCGACGGCCTCGACCGAGCGCGTGAGCCACGGCCCGATCTCCATCTCCTCGTAGCGCACGAGCCGGCTCTTGCGCACGCGGCGATACGCCCACCAGATCGCGACGAACAGCGGGATCCACACATAGATCGACAGCACTTCCATCCAGTCGACGCGGGCGGCGAAGAACGCCTGGTAATCCTGCCCGAGCGAGATCACGATGCAGATCGCGATCGCGAACAGCGGCCCGAGCGGGAACCACTTCGCGCGATACGGCAGCTGCTCGAGCCGGTAGCCCTGTTTCAGAAAGCCCTTGCGGAACCGGTAATGGCAGACGGCGATGCCGAGCCACGCGATGAAGCCGGTGATGCCGACCGTATTGAGCAGCCACAGATAGATGCTCTGGTTGTTGGTCAGCGACGTGAGGAAGCACAGCCCGCCCACCGCCATCGTCGCGTACAGCGCGTTGCGCGGCACGCCGCCCGGCGACAGCGTCGCGAACATCGCGGGCGCACGGCCTTCCGCCGCGAGGTTGTACAGCATCCGCGTGGCCGCATACGTGCCCGAGTTACCGGCCGACAGCACGGCCGTCAGGATCACGAGGTTCATCGCGCCCGCGGCGAGCGGAAAGCCCGCATGGCTGAACACGAGCGTGAACGGGCTGACGCCGATATCGGTCACGTCGCTCTTGAGCAGGTTCGGATCGGTGTACGGCACCAGCAGGCCGATCACGAAGATCGCGAGCACGTAGAACAGCATGATCCGCCAGAAGATCTGCTTCACCGCACGCGGGATCGTCTTGCGCGGGTTTTCCGATTCGCCCGCCGTGATCCCGACCAGCTCGGTGCCGAGGAACGAGAAGCCGGCGATCAGCGCGACGCTCATCATCGCATGCACGCCGCCGACGAACGGCGCGTCGCCGGTCCTGAAGTTGCGCCAGCCGACCGGCTGCCCGTTGCCGAGCAGGCCGGCCGCGATCAGCAAGCCCGCCGCGATGAACGCGATCACGGTGACGACCTTGATCAGCGAGAACCAGTATTCGGATTCCCCGAAACCGCGCACGGACAGCGTGTTCAGCAGGAAGATCAGCACCAGGAACCCGGCGCCCCACCACACGCCCGGCACCGCCGGAAACCAGTAGCGCATCACGATCTGCGCGGCGACCAGCTCGATCGCGATCGTCACGGCCCAGCTGTACCAGTAGGTCCAGCCGAGCGCGACGCCGAAGCCTTCGTCGACGTACTTCTCGCCGTAGATCGCGAACGAGCCCGACACCGGCATCAGCGCGGCCATCTCGCCGAGCCCGGTGACGACGAAGTAGACCATCAGTCCGATCGCGATATACGCGGCGATCGCCCCGCCCGGCCCCGCCTGCGCGACCGACGCGCCCGACGCGACGAACAGCCCCGTGCCGATCGAGCCGCCGATCGCGATCATCGCGATGTGGCGGCTCTGCAGCCGGCGCTTGAGCGCCGTTCCGGACGGCGCGGCCGTCTGCGCTGCCGCTTGCAAAGCATCCATAGTGTTCACCCTGTTGGATTCGGGCCGCTCGAATTGATTCGGAATACCAATCGATCGGCCCGGTTATTCGCGTCAAAAAATGGTCCTGCCGCCGGGTCGCGCGTCCGATGCCGGCGGCCCGGACGCGCACGGCCGCGTCAGACGACGCTGCGCTTGATCGCCTGCAGCTCGGCCGTCGTCACGATCTTCTCGATCCGGAACCGCGGGCTTTCCAGCCACGCGTTCGCGATCCGCCGGTATTCGTCGAGATCCTCGCACGCGAGCCGCACGAGAAAATCGAACGTGCCGCTGACGAGCCAGCAATCGAGCACGGCCGGATTGGCCCGCATCTCGTCCTCGAACGGCGCCTGCGAACGCCCGTGGTCGGCCAGCACGATCTGCGCGATCACGACGATCGGCTTGGTCGCGCGCGGCGCCTTGATCACCGCGCGGTAGCCTTCGATCACGCCGAGCGCCTCGAGCCGCTCCACGCGCGCCTGGCAGGGCCGCGGCGTAAGGTTCACGAGCTCGGACAGCTTTCGGTAGGAAATCCGCCCGTCGGTACGCAGGATGTCGAGGATCCGGAGATCGATCTTGTCGAGCTGCATCTTCTTGTCGGTCATCCGCGTTCGCTCCGGTCGGGTCGTGGCTGGTGCGCGGAGCGTCTCCTCCGGTTCCGCGCGGGGGCCACATTATCCGGCCGAAGCGGCCGCGCGCCAATCGGCTAGAACCGCAGCGACAGGCAGGTCAGGCCGCCGTCCATCTTGCGGAACTCGCTCGTGTCGATCACGTGCAGCGGCATCCCGAGCGACTGAATCGCGTCGTGCACGCGCGGATAGCCGGCCGGCGTGATCAGCGTGCCGTTCACGCGCAGCGTGTTGCCGGCGTATTCGTCGGCGGCCGAGATCGCGATGCGGCGATAGTCGGCGAACGCCGGATGCGCGGCCAGCGCCTCGGTCACGAGCAGCGTGTCGTCGCCGAGCGCGTTGACGACCGATTTCAGATGCAGCCCCGCGCCGACCGGCACCGCGACGACCGAATAACCGTAGCGCGCCACCAGCGACTCGAACGCGGCGATGCCTTCGGCATCGGTGCGGCCCGTCAGGCCGATGTAGAAGCGCTTGCCGACCTGCATCACGTCGCCGCCGTCGAGACGGCCTTCCTGCATCGGCAGCAGGTCGCGATGCGCGGCGAGCGCCGCTTCGATGTGCACCGTCTCGCCGCGCCGCGCGGGTGCGCCGGGACGCGTGATCACCGCGAATTCGGGCGTGACGACGGCGACGTCCTCGACGAAGTGCGAATCGGGAAACGCGTCCAGCGGCGGCAGCTCGGTCAGCTCGACGCCGAGCCCGCGCAGCGCGTCGCAGTACGCGTGGAACTGCGTGAGCGTCTTGTCGTAGTCGGGCGCGCCGAGCGCGGCGGTGGTGAGACCCGCGCCGCAGGACGGCGCGGGACGGCGAACGATCGCTTGCGTGAATTGCATCGACTCCTCCATGGTCACGCTGCCCCCGTGCGACGCACGGGGCAGCTGCGTTGTGTCCGGACCATTATCGGAAGCCAAATTGCGCAATTCGCGTCGAATTCGGGCGCGCCCGCAGCCGATCGCGTCGAATTGCAGGCGGGATGCAGCGGATTCGGCAGACAGCCGCCGGGCGCGGTGCAAACGGCCGTTCCGCGCGGTGCGGATGCGGCCGATGCATGCGGCGCGTCCGTCATGCGCCGACGGGCGCGAACCCCATTTGCGCACAGCCCAGCGGCGTGAGATCGCCCTCGCCGCCGCGTCCGTCGAAGTCGACCTCGAAATGATCGGCCGGGAAATCCGGCGGGCTGTCGCCGCGCAGGAACGCGAGCCGCTGGCGCTGCAGGTACGCGTCGTTCTTCGCGCACCCGGGCGCGGCGGCGATATACATCACGTTGCTGTCGCCGCTGCCGCGATGCGCATCCTCGACCGCATGCACGACGTCGCCGTGCCAGAACACCGCGTCGCCCGGCTCCATGTGCGGGATCGGCACCAGCGCGTCGAGCAGCGGCGCGTGCCATGCGGGCAGGATCGACAGCGCGCGGCCCGGACGCGCGCCGCACAGGTCGTCGTCGGCGACGTCGTCCTGCAGCGCGCGCAGCACGACATACGCCATCGCGTTCGCGACCGGAATCAGCTGCAGGGTGCCGTCGCCGGGCCCTTGCGGCGTCAGCGCGGTCCAGCCCTGGAACGTGCGGAACATCGAGCACACGGCCGGCGACGGGATCTCCTCGACGTCGGGGCGGAACGCCGCGTCGAACGGATCGTAAGCGCGCCAGCGGCCGGCCAGCACGTGACGATAGACCTGCCGGAAATTCGCGCCGAGCCAGCGTTCGACGGAGCCGCCGTCGACATGCGGCGACAGCCCGAGCGACGTCGAACCCGGCGGCCGGCGGCGGATCCGGTCGGCGTAGGCCGGCACCTGGTCCGGGTCGAAATGCCTGCGCGCGGCGTCCGCATGACGCCACAGGCGGTTCAGGAACACGCGCGCCTGCGTGAGGGCCGGCGACTGCCGCGCGGCCACCTGCGGCTTCGACCAGTAGACGCCGTAGATCTGCGGCTTGCCCGATGCGAGATTGCCGAAGTAGCGGTCCTCGGCGCGTGCATGCAGCCGCTCGGCGAAGCGGTTCGCATCCAGATAGGCGCCGATCTCGTCGTTCCAGTCGCGCGCCTGCTGCGCGTCGAACACGCCGCGGATCACCGCGGCGCCGTGCGTGCGGATCGCGGCGATCGCCTGCGGATCGACGGTGCCGTTCGCGATATCCGCGAATCGCAACACCGGGATCACGTCGCGGCCGTGCGCGTACGCGCGACGGATCGCGTCGACCTGCCGCGCGATATCGCCCTCCAGTTCGCGGAACGTGGCCGCGTAACCGGGCAGATCGGCACGCAGCGCCCTTTTCGCCGTGCGGATCGCAACCGGCAGATCGTCAATCGTCAGGTGCATCGTCGTCTCCTCGCTGAATCGTGTGGTGATGAGCATTCAGCGTACGGCGGACGCATCGCCGCCATCGACACTATCCGGCCAACTATCGATACAATCCTGACAAACCGCTCGCTACTCCGGACGATGGCAGACCACGCACAGCTTGTTGCCGTCCGGGTCGCGGAAATACGCGCCGTAGTAGTCGGGGTGATAGTGCGGCCGCAGGCCCGGCGGCCCTTCGCAGGTGCCGCCCTGCTGCAGCGCGAGCGCGTGGCAGCGGTCGACCTGCGCGCGGGTCGGCGCGTCGAATGCGATCGTATGGCCGTTGCCGGGTTCGGGCGCGCGGCCGTCGAGCGGCCGGCCGAGGAAGAACAGCGGCCGGTCGGTGTCGGCCGGCATCCAGCCCGACCAGCCGTCCGGCTCGCTGAACTTCAGCCGCAGCCCGAGTTCCGCGAACAGCGGCGCGTAGAAGTCGTACGCGCGCGCGGTATCGCTGACGCCCACGCAAACATGTGAAAACATGGCATCGCTCCGTCGTGACGATCAATCACGATCATGCCACGGCGCGCTGCCCGCCCTCGCCCGGAGGCCGCGATGAAACCGCAGTACGAGCACGTGACGTTCGCCCCCGGCTGTTCGATCCGCGTGTACCACCGCCAGCTCGCACGGATTCCGTTCGAATGGCACCGTCATCCCGAGTACGAACTGACGCTGACGCTGAACAGCCGCGGCCAGCGCTTCATCGGCGACCACGTCGCGCGCTATGCGGACGACGATCTGGTGCTCGTGCCGCCCAACCTGCCGCATACGTGGTCGTCGAATGCGCGCATCGATCGCGCGGCGCCGGAAGTCGCGCTCGTCGTCTGGTTCGACGGTGACTGGGCACGACGCGTGGCCGACTGCTGCCCCGAGTACGCGCCGCTGCGCTCGCTGCTGCGGCGCGCGGCGCCCGGCCTCGCATTCGACGCCGATACGGCCCGTGCGATGCGCGCGCGGCTGCCGCAGTTGCTCGACCCTTCGCCGCGCATTCGCCTCGCGGCCGCACTCGACACGCTCGCCGATCTCGCGGACGCCGGCGGCGAACCGCTCGCCACCGCGCAGGCCTACGATCAACCCGATGCAGCGTCGCCGTCCGCGAACGCCGCCGCGCCCGAAGCCGAGCGGCTCGATCGCGTGCTCGACGCGATCGACCGGCAGTTCCACGAGCCGCTGCGCGTCGATGCGCTCGCGACCGTCGCGCACATGTCCGAACGCACGCTGCAGCGGTTGTTCGTACGGCACCTCGGCGAAAGCGTCGGCCGCTACATGCAGCGGCTGCGGCTCGCGCATGCGTGCCGCCATCTGGTCGGCACCGACTGGCCGATCGCGACGGTCGCCGCGCGCTGCGGCATTCCGAACGCCGCGAACTTCAACCGCCAGTTCCTCGCCGCGCGCGGGATGACGCCCGGCGCATACCGGCAGTTCTTCGCGCAACACGGCCACGCGCCCGACAGCGACACCGGCACCGACTCGCCGCCGCTCGACACACGCCCGCCGTCGCTGGAACGCCGCGCCGGCTCGGGCCAGCGTCGGCCGCGCAAATGAAAACACCCCGGCGGGATGTCCCACCGGGGTGTCGGGGCGTTGCGGTTGCCGGACGCGAGCGGCCTTGCGGCCGTTCGCGCCGCGCACGACTTAACGTGCGTTGATCGGCTTCGCTTCGCGCGGCGTGTCGCCGATGAACAGCTGACGCGGACGGCCGATCTTCTGTTCCGGATCCGCGATCATTTCGTTCCACTGTGCGATCCAGCCAACCGTACGTGCCATCGCGAAGATACACGTGAACATCGACGTCGGGATGCCCAGCGCGCGCTGGACGATACCCGAGTAGAAGTCGACGTTCGGGTACAGCTTGCGCGACACGAAGTATTCGTCTTCCAGCGCGATCTTCTCGAGCTGCATCGCGAGCTTGAACAGCGGGTCGTCGTGCAGGCCGAGTTCGTTCAGCACTTCGTAGCACGTTTCGCGCATCAGCTTCGCACGCGGGTCGTAGTTCTTGTACACGCGGTGACCGAAGCCCATCAGCTTCACGCCCGAATTCTTGTCCTTCACCTGCTTGATGAATTCGGGGATGTTGTCCGGCGAACCGATCTGCTCGAGCATGTTCAGCGCGGCTTCGTTCGCACCACCGTGCGCCGGGCCCCACAGACACGCGATACCGGCCGCGATACACGCGAACGGGTTCGCGCCCGACGAGCCGGCCAGGCGGACCGTCGACGTCGATGCGTTCTGCTCGTGATCGGCGTGCAGGATCAGGATGCGGTCGAGTGCGCGGACGAGCACGTCGTTGACCTTGTACTCTTCGCACGGGTTCGAGAACATCATGTGCATGAAGTTCGCGCTGTACGACAGCGAGTTCTTCGGATACACGAACGGCTGGCCGATGCTGTACTTGTACGCCATCGCGACGAGCGTCGGCAGCTTCGCGATCATGCGGATCGCCGACACTTCGCGGTGACGCGGGTCGTTGATGTCGAGCGAGTCGTGGTAGAACGCGGACAGCGCGCCGACCGCGGCGACCAGGATCGCCATCGGGTGCGCGTCGCGGCGGAAGCCACGGAAGAAGAAGTGCATCTGCTCGTGCACCATCGTGTGCTTCGTGACGGTGTCGACGAATTCCTTCTTTTGCGCCGCGTTCGGCAGCTCGCCCTTCAGCAGCAGGTAGCAGGACTCGAGGAAGTCGGCGTTCTGCGCGAGGTTGTCGATCGGGTAGCCGCGGTACAGCAGTTCGCCCTTGTCGCCGTCGATGTACGTGATCGCCGAATTACAAGCTGCCGTCGACATGAAGCCCGGGTCGTACGTGAACTTGCCGGTCTGGCCGTACAGCTTGCGGATGTCGATCACGTCCGGGCCCATCGTGCCCTTGTAGATCGGCAGTTCGACGCTCGGCGAGTTGTCGCTGAACGATAGCGTGGCTTTAACATCAGACGGAGTCATGGCACATCCTCAATCGAAAATAGAAACGGGATTCGATAACGGGCACAGCGCGTTACACCTTGGCGTTACACGTTGCGCAGCATCTCCAACAGCCGGTGAATGTCCTGGCTGTCTAGGTCGCCCTCTGGTTCCTTGCGCGCGAGGAGCAAGTCCATCAGGTCGTTGTCGCTCAGATCGAGCAGGCGCGACAACGCGCCTACGTCTGCATCGGTGAGGTCATGCTCGTATCTGCTGAAGAAACGCTCGAATACGATGTCGTTTTCCAGCAGACCCCGCCGCGCGCGCCAGCGAAGGCGCGCGCGACGGTGCGGGTCGGATTGATGCGATTCGTCGCTCATCAAACTTTAAACCGCGCGGCGAACCATCAGTTCCTTGATCTTGCCGATCGCCTTCGTCGGGTTCAGGCCCTTCGGGCAAACGTCGACGCAGTTCATGATCGTGTGGCAACGGAACAGACGGTACGGGTCTTCCAGGTTGTCGAGACGCTCGCCGGTGGCGGTGTCGCGGCTATCCGCGATGAAGCGGTAAGCCTGCAGCAGGCCGGCCGGGCCGACGAACTTGTCCGGGTTCCACCAGAAGCTCGGGCACGACGTCGAGCAGCTCGCGCACAGAATGCACTCGTACACGCCGTCGAGCTCGTCGCGTTCTTCCGGCGACTGGAGACGTTCCTTCTCCGGCGGCGGCGCGTCGTTGATCAGGTACGGCTTGATCGAGTGATACTGGTTGAAGAAGTGCGTCATGTCGACGATCAGGTCGCGCACGACGGGCAGGCCCGGCAGCGGACGCAGCACGATCTTCTGCGGCAGGTCGTTCAGGTTCGTCAGGCACGCGAGACCGTTCTTGCCGTTGATGTTCATCGCGTCCGAACCGCACACGCCTTCGCGGCACGAACGGCGGAACGACAGCGTCTCGTCGACGGCCTTCAGCTTGACCAGTGCGTCGAGCAGCATGCGCTCATGCTGGATCTCGAGCTCGTACGTCTGCATGCGCGGTGCCGCGTCCTTGTCCGGATCGTAGCGGTAGACTTCAAAAATGCGTTTTGCCATTTCGGATTCCTTTGACTCGGCTTAGAACGTGCGCGGCTTCGGCGGCACGGAGTCGACCGTCAGCGGCTTCATTTGAACCGGCTTGTAGTCGAGGCGATCGCCTTCGCTGTACCACAGCGTGTGGCGCAGCCAGTTGTCGTCGTCGCGGTGTTCGTAATCGCTGTGCGCGTGCGCGCCGCGGCTTTCCTTGCGCGCTTCCGCCGACACCATCGTCGCGCGGGCGACTTCGATCAGGTTCTCCAGCTCGAGCGCTTCGACGCGCGCGGTGTTGAACACCTTCGACTTGTCCTTCAGGTGGATGTTTTCCACGCGGGCCTTCAGGCCGGCCATCTGGTCGACGCCTTCCTTCAGCAGCGCCGACGTGCGGAACACGCCTGCGTGCTTCTGCATCGTCGCGCGGATGTCGTTCGCGACGTCCTGCGTGTACTCGCCCGAGCTCGACTTGTCGAGCTTGTTCAGACGCGCCAGCGAGAATTCGCCTGCATCGGCCGGCAGCGGCTTGTGTTCCTTCTGGTTCTTCACGTGCTCGACGATGTGGTTGCCGGCCGCACGGCCGAATACCACGAGGTCCAGCAGCGAGTTCGTGCCGAGGCGGTTCGCGCCGTGCACGGACACGCACGAGCACTCGCCCACTGCGTAGAAGCCGTTGACCGGATCCTTGTGGCCGCGCGACGTGCCGACGACCTGACCGTGGATGTTGGTCGGGATGCCGCCCATCTGGTAGTGGATCGTCGGGACGACCGGGATCGGTTCCTTGATCGCGTCGACGTTCGCGAACTTCAGCGCGATTTCGCGGATCGACGGCAGACGCTTCATGATCGTCTCGGCGCCGATGTGCGACAGGTCGAGCAGCACGTGATCCTTGTTCGGACCCACGCCGCGGCCTTCCTTGATTTCCTGGTCCATCGAACGCGACACGAAGTCACGCGGCGCCAGGTCCTTCAGCGTCGGTGCGTAGCGTTCCATGAAGCGCTCGCCGTTCGCATTGCGCAGGATACCGCCTTCGCCGCGCACGCCTTCGGTGATCAGCACGCCCGCGCCGGCCACGCCGGTCGGGTGGAACTGCCAGAATTCCATGTCCTGCAGCGCGATGCCCGAGCGGGCAGCCATGCCGAGGCCGTCGCCGGTGTTGATGAACGCGTTCGTCGATGCCGCGAAGATCCGGCCTGCGCCGCCCGTCGCGAACAGCGTCGTCTTGCCTTCCATGATGTAGACGTCGCCCGTCTCCATCTCGAGGGCCGTCACGCCGAGCACGTCGCCGTCCGCGTCGCGGATCAGGTCGAGCGCCATCCATTCGACGAAGAACTGCGTCTTCGCTTCGACGTTCTGCTGGTACAGCGTGTGCAGCAGCGCGTGACCGGTACGGTCGGCGGCCGCGCATGCGCGCTGGACCGGCTTCTCGCCGTAGTTCGCGGTGTGGCCGCCGAACGGACGCTGGTAGATCGTGCCGTCCGCGTTACGGTCGAACGGCATGCCGAAGTGTTCCAGTTCGTACACGACGTTCGGTGCTTCGCGGCACATGAACTCGATCGCGTCCTGGTCGCCGAGCCAGTCGGAACCCTTGATCGTGTCGTAGAAGTGGAAGTGCCAGTTGTCTTCGCTCATGTTGCCGAGCGACGCGCCGATGCCGCCCTGTGCGGCCACCGTGTGCGAACGGGTCGGGAACACCTTCGACAGCACGCCGACCGACAGGCCCGCGCGCGACAGTTGCAGCGCTGCGCGCAAGCCCGAGCCGCCCGCGCCGACGATCACCACGTCGAACTTGCGGCGCGGCAGGGAAGTTTTGATTGCAGCCATTCTTTACACTCTCCAGAGAATCTGCGCGGCGTAGCCCGCACATGCGAGCAGCCAGACGATGGTCAGCGATTGCAGCAGCAGGCGCACACCGACGGGCTTCACGTAGTCCATCCAGATGTCGCGCACGCCGACCCATGCGTGGTAGAAGAGGGAAAGCAGCGTCACGAAGGTCGCGAGCTTCATCCATTGCGCGGAGAAGATCGATGCCCAGCCTTCGTACGAGAAGTCATGCGCTCCGAAGAACAGGACGAGCAGAATGACCGTGTAGACCGCCATGATCGTGGCGGTGACGCGCTGCGCGAGCCAGTCGCGCAGGCCGTAGTGAGCGCCGACGACGAGGCGCTTCGAGCCGATTCGGTTATTGGCTGCCATTTTCTTAGAATGCTCCGAACAGTTTGAGTGCCATGGCGATCGTCAGCGCGATCGAGACGACAAAGACGACGACGGCCGTCCGCTTGCCGCCTTCCTTCGAGACGGCGTCGTGGTTGACGTCCATCAGCAGGTGGCGAATGCCGGCGCAGAAATGGTGGAGGAACGCCCAGGACAGCGCGAGGACGATCAGCTTGACGACGATGTTGGAGAGGAAAGCCTTGAAGACTTCGAAGCTGAGCTCGGAGGTGAGACTCTGGTCGAAGAGGAACAGCAGGAACGGCAGGAACAGGAACAGCAGCGCGCCGCTGACTCGGTGGAGAATCGACAATGTCGCCGCCAGCGGCATGCGATATTTCAAGGTGATGTCGGCGATTCCGATGTTCCGGTATTCCGGCCTCGGCTTTCTTACTGCGTCAGTCATGCTAGACCCCTACTATGTTGTCACACTAATCCGCGATTTTAGCGCCTTTTTATATCGCGCTGCAGCGAAAGTCTGCTCTGGATCATTACGCGAACGGGAATAAAGGCGGCCCGAAACGTGCTACGCGAAAATGCGAAACCCGCGTGCACGCTGCTTGTGCCGATCCGTCGTCAGCTCAAGTCATTCTGATAGTAATACCCGGTTGTGACATACCAGCCGCGCCGCACTTCCACCGGCCGGTCTCCGTATGTATAGGACACGCGCTCGACCGACAGCAACGGAAAACCCGCCGGCACGTGCAGCAGGTCGGCCACCGCCGGCTCCGCCGCCACCGCGCGGATCTTCTCCGTCGCGCGGATCATCCGCGTGCCGAATTCCGTCTCGAACATCGCGTAGAGCGGGCCCTTGTACTCGCTCAGCCGCTCGAACGTGAGCCCGCGGAACATCGCGCCCGGCAGCCAGATCTCGTCGAGCACCGTCACTTCGTTCTCGAACTCCAGCAGGCGACGCACCTGCACGACCGGATCGGCCGGCTTCAGGTCGAGCTGCCGCGCGATCTCGGCCGGCGCGCGCAGGCGCCGGCATTCGAGCAGGCGGCTCACGTGCGGATGCTCGGCGCCGTCGTCAGCCAGCAGCCGCAGGAAGCGGAACTGCGCGCGATCCTCATTGTGCGTCGCAACAAAAGTACCCTTGCCTTGCCGCCGGACCACGAGGTTTTCCGCGGCCAGCTCGTCGATCGCCTTGCGAACGGTGCCCTGGCTGACCTTGTAACGGGCAGCCAGCTCCACTTCGCTCGGGATGATCTCGCCCGGCTTCCATTCACCGGATTCGAGACTTTGCGTGATCAATGACTTGATCTGCTGGTATAACGGACTGAATGTCGGCGACGGCGAAGCGGCCGGCGCAGGCGCCGGCACGGAATCGCCCGCGCCCGGCTGCCCTGGGCCGCCTGCGCCGGTCGGATTCGCGTTGTTCGCCTGGTTCGATGTCATGGCGCGCATTTCATCACAAACCGCGCTTTTCCGTCCACTCAAATTCCGCAAAACATCTGTCTTATATAAGACATATGATACCGTTTGACTTTGGGTCCATCGGCTCCTACACTCCGGGGCGAGCAAGGGTTCGCGGGTGCAAAATGCGTCCCCGGCTACGTGCCACGGCCGTCTCCAGGTTCACCGCGTCTGCCTTTCGCGAATCCTCCGCCCTGCTTCAATGCAACGCTACGCGTAACGCGCATAGAATGGCGTTTTGCCTAGCGTCCACCGCTTCACCCGTCCTGGAGATTTTCAATGGCTAAGCCCGCAAAGCGCGTTGCCGTCACCGGCGCCGCAGGTCAAATCGCTTACTCCCTGCTGTTCCGCATCGCGAACGGCGACCTGCTCGGCAAGGACCAGCCGGTCATCCTGCAACTGCTCGACCTCCCGCAAGCCCAAGCCGCCGTCAAAGGCGTCGTGATGGAACTCGACGATTGCGCGTTCCCGCTGCTCGCGGGCGTCGTGATCACCGACGATCCGAAGGTTGCATTCAAGGACGCAGACGTCGCGCTACTGGTCGGTGCACGTCCGCGCTCGAAGGGCATGGAGCGCAAGGACCTGCTGTCGGCGAACGCCGAGATCTTCACGGTCCAGGGCGCTGCGCTGAACGAAGTCGCGAGCCGCGACGTGAAGGTGCTGGTCGTCGGCAACCCGGCGAACACCAACGCATACATCGCGATGAAGTCGGCACCGGATCTGCCGAAGAAGAACTTCACGGCGATGCTGCGCCTCGACCACAACCGCGCGCTGTCGCAGCTCGCCGCCAAGTCGGGCAAGCCGGTCGCGTCGATCGAGAAGCTCGCCGTGTGGGGCAACCACTCGCCGACGATGTACCCCGACTTCCGCTTCGCGACCGTCGAAGGCGAGTCGCTGCTGAAGCTGATCAACGACGACGTGTGGAACCGCGACACGTTCATCCCGACCGTCGGCAAGCGCGGCGCGGCGATCATCGAAGCGCGCGGCCTGTCGTCGGCGGCGTCGGCAGCCAACGCGGCGATCGACCACGTGCGTGACTGGGTCCTCGGCACGAACGGCAAGTGGGTCACGATGGGCATCCCGTCGGACGGCTCGTACGGCATCCCCGAAGACATCATCTACGGCGTGCCGGTCACGTGCGAAAACGGCGAGTACAAGCGCGTCGAAGGCCTCGAAATCGACGCGTTCTCGCGCGAGAAGATGGACGGCACGCTGGCCGAGCTGCTCGAAGAGCGCGACGGCGTCGCCCACCTGCTGAAGAACTAAGCAGGCTGCATGGTCGGGCCGCCTCCGGGCGGGCCGGCCACGGCACGGGCGGCGGGGCTGCAGCCGGCCCCGCCGCCCGATCCGATCCGGGCACGTTTTGCCGCTCCAGGCGCCCAGCGCGCGGCCCAGAACGTGCCCGAATCCGATTTTCTCCACGTTGCCCGCTTCCTTGACGTAGAAGAGATGTCCGCGCTCACTCCTGCACAAGTGCTGTACGACGGGGCGTCCCCGCCCGCGATCCTGCCCTGCTGCGATCACTACGCGGGCAGCGAGAAGCTGATGCGCAAGTCGCTCGCGCTCCAGGCCGAACTCGGCCCCGTGTTCGACATCACGCTCGACTGCGAGGACGGCGCGGCCGTCGGCCAGGAAGCCGCGCACGCGCAGCTCGTCGCCGAATGCCTCGGCGGCGCCGAGAACCGCTTCGGGCGGGTCGGCGTCCGCATCCACGACTTTTCCCATCCCCACTGGCGCGACGACGTGCGCATCGTGCTGCGCGCCGCGCGCGCGCCGGCCTACGTCACGCTGCCGAAAATCGCGAGCGCCGCCGACGCGGCCGAGATGGTCGCGTTCATCGAAGGCACGCGCCGCGAGCTCGGCCTCGCGCAGCCGATTCCGGTGGACGTGCTGGTCGAGACGCACGGCGCGCTCGCCCAGGCGGCCGCGCTCGCCGCGCTGCCGCTGGTCGGCACGCTGAGCTTCGGGCTGATGGACTTCGTGTCCGCGCATCACGGCGCGATTCCCGATGCGGCGATGCGCTCGCCCGGCCAGTTCGACCATCCGCTCGTGCGCCGCGCGAAGCTGGAAATCGCCGCCGCCTGCCACGCGCACGGCAAGACGCCGTCGCACAACGTGACGACGGAAGTGCGCGACATGGCCGTCGTCGCCGGCGACGCGCGCCGCGCGCGCGACGAGTTCGCGTTCACGCGGATGTGGAGCATCCATCCCGCGCAGATCCGCCCGATCGTCGACGCGTTCGCGCCGCGCACCGATGAAGTCGCGCTGGCCGCCGAGATCCTGCTGGCGGCGCAGGCCGCCGACTGGGGCCCGACGCGCCACGGCGATACACTGCACGATCGCGCGAGCTACCGCTATTACTGGTCGGTGCTGCGCCGCGCGCGGGCGACCGGCCAGCCGGTGCCGGCCGAGGCCGCGCCGCTGTTCGGCCCGGCCGCCGGAGACGCGCGGTGAGCGCGCGCCCGACACACGAATTTCATCGAATCACCGGGGCGCGAACCCGAGACGGGTTGGCGAAACGACAAAAAACGTAACGGAGCCCGAAAACCTGATATGTGCGCGGCCAAATAGGTGAAAATAGCGGCCGCTGCGCGCTTCCGGGGCGCGTGCAGTTTCAAACCGGCCGGCGGTGTCAGCTGCCGGCCCTTGTCAACTGATTATCGAAAGGTTCTGACTCCATGAAGAAACTCCTGATCGCTACCGCCATCGGCGCCTTGTCCGCCACGATGCTGGTGTCGGCTCCGAGCGCGTTCGCCCAGGATACGGCGACGACTGCGAAGAAGACGGCCAAGCGCCCGGCGCCGGCCAAGCGCATCGTTCCGCGCAGCAAGAAGGCGCAGGCGCGTGCCGCGGCCAAGGTCGATCCGGTACCGGACGGCGCGGTCAAGTGGGCGTGCAAGGACGGCCTGTCGTTCGACCTCGCCGGCGACATGAAGCGTGACCAGGTCGTCACGGTTCACTGGGCGAAGAAGAACTACAAGCTGCCGCGTCAGGCCACGACGACGGGCGCCGACACGTTCTATGATCCGGCAGCAGGCTTCAAGCTGGTCGTGATCCCGAGCAAGGCGATGCTGTTCAGCGACGCGAACGGCGGCGAGCGTCTCGCCGACGAATGCGTGACGCCGGAAATGGCGCAAGGCACGCCGGCTCCGACGCAATCGAACGAGCTGAAGCCGGCAACGAACTAAGCGCGCTCTCCCGAGCTCCTCGATGTCCGCCTCGGTCTCCAACGTCCGCCCCGCTCCGGATACGGTACTCGTCGATATCGTCGACTACGTGCTGAACACCGGCATCGACAGCGCGCTCGCGCTGGAGACGGCGCGTCATTGCCTGATCGACACGCTCGGATGCGGACTCGAGGCGCTGTCCTACCCGGCCTGCACCAAGCTGCTCGGCCCCGTCGTGCCCGGCACGATCGTGCCGAACGGCGCGAAGGTGCCCGGCACGTCCTTCCAGCTCGATCCCGTCCAGGCCGCTTTCGACCTCGGCGCGATGATCCGCTGGCTGGACTTCAACGACACCTGGCTCGCCGCCGAATGGGGTCATCCGTCCGACAACCTCGGCGGAATCCTGGCGACGGCCGACTGGCTGTCCCGCACGGCCGTCGCGGCCGGCAGGAAGCCGCTTGCCATGCGCGACGTGCTCGTCGCGATGATCCAGGCCCACGAGATCCAGGGCTGCCTCGCACTCGAGAATTCATTCAACGCAGTCGGGCTCGACCACGTGCTGCTCGTGAAAGTGGCGTCGACGGCCGTCGTCGGCCGCCTGCTCGGGCTCACGCGCGACGAGCTGATCAACGCCGTGTCCAACGCATTCGTCGACGGCCACGCGCTGCGCACCTACCGCCACGCGCCGAACACCGGTTCGCGCAAGTCGTGGGCGGCCGGCGACGCGACGTCCCGCGCGGTGCGCCTCGCGCTGATCGCGAAAACGGGTGAAATGGGCTACCCGTCGGCGCTCACCGCCAAAACCTGGGGCTTCTACGACGTGCTGTTCGACGGCAAGCCGTTCCGTTTCCAGCGCCCGTACGGCACGTACGTGATGGAGAACGTGCTGTTCAAGATCGCGTTCCCCGCCGAATTCCATGCGCAGACGGCCGCCGAGGCCGCGCTGCAGCTGCACGCGCAGCTCGCCGCGGCGGGCCGCACGACCGACGAGATCAGCCGGATCACGATCCGCACGCACGCGGCCGCGATCCGCATCATCGACAAGCAGGGCCCGCTCGCCAATCCGGCCGATCGCGACCACTGCATCCAGTACATGGTCGCCGTGCCGCTGCTGTTCGGCCGGCTGACCGCGGCCGATTACGAAGACGCGGTCGCCGCCGATCCGCGCATCGACGCGCTGCGCGCGAAAACCGTGTGCGTCGAGGATCCGCAGTTCACGAAGGATTACCATGACCCGGCCAAGCGGTCGATCGCGAATGCGCTGACGATCGAATTCGCGGACGGGTCCACGCTTGCCGAAGTAGCGGTCGAATACCCGATCGGCCATCAGCGACGCCGTGCGGACGGCATCCCGCTCCTGGTCGAGAAGTTCCGGACCAACCTCGCCCGCCGTTTCCCGGCAAAGCAGCAACAAGCGATTCTCGACGTGTCGCTGGACCAGGCAAAGCTCGAAGCGATGCCGGTCGATGAGTACGTCGACTTGTATGTGATATAGCCGTCATCTACAGGACTCTTTGTTTCCTAGCCTTAAACCCAGGAAAATCACCATGGCCCACAATCTCCACAAGACCCTCAAGGAATTCGACAGCGGTTCCGGCAAAGGCAAGTTCTACTCGCTGCCGCAGCTCGGCAAGGAACTGAAGACGAAGATCGAGCGCCTCCCGGTGTCGATCCGTATCGTGCTCGAGTCCGTGCTGCGCAACTACGACGGCAAGAAGATCACCGAAGAACACATCGAGCAGCTCGCGAACTGGCAGCCGACCGCGAAGCGCGTCGACGAGATTCCGTTCGTGGTGTCGCGCGTCGTGCTGCAGGACTTCACGGGCGTGCCGCTGCTCGCCGACATCGCGGCCATGCGCGGCGTCGCGGAGCGTTCGGGCAAGAATCCGAAGAAGATCGAGCCGCTGGTCCCGGTCGATCTCGTCGTCGACCACTCGGTCCAGATCGACTACTTCCGCCAGAAGGACGCGCTCGACCTGAACATGAAGCTGGAATTCCAGCGCAACAACGAGCGCTACCAGTTCATGAAGTGGGGCATGCAGGCGTTCGACACGTTCAAGGTCGTGCCGCCGGGCGTCGGCATCGTCCACCAGGTGAACCTCGAATATCTCGCGCGCGGCGTCCACAAGAAGACGGACGGCGGCGACACCGTGTACTACCCGGATACCCTCGTCGGCACGGACAGCCACACGACGATGATCAACGGCATCGGCGTGGTCGGCTGGGGCGTGGGCGGCATCGAGGCCGAAGCCGGCATGCTCGGCCAGCCGGTGTACTTCCTGACGCCGGACGTCGTCGGCGTCGAGCTGAAGGGCAAGCTGCGCGAAGGCGTGACGGCCACCGACCTGGTGCTGACGATCACCGAAATGCTGCGCAAGGAAAAGGTCGTCGGCAAGTTCGTCGAGTTCTTCGGCGAAGGCACGAAGTCGCTGTCGCTGCCGGACCGCGCGACGATCGGCAACATGGCGCCGGAATACGGCGCGACGATGGGCTTCTTCCCGGTCGACGAAAAGACCATCGAATACTTCGAAGGCACGGGCCGCACGAAGGCGGAAATCGCCGCGTTCGAGAACTACTTCAAGGCGCAGAAGCTGTTCGGCATTCCGAAGGCCGGCGACATCGACTACACGAAGACGGTCACGCTGGATCTTGCAACCGTCGCCCCGTCGCTGGCCGGCCCGAAGCGCCCGCAGGACCGCATCGAGATCGGCAACGTCAAGTCGACGTTCACCGAGCTGTTCTCGAAGCCGGTCGCGGAAAACGGCTTCGCGAAGAAGGCGGACGACCTGAACGCGCAGTACACGACGAGCAACGGCGTCGACGTGAAGAACGGCGACGTGCTGATCGCCGCGATCACGTCGTGCACGAACACGTCGAACCCGAGCGTGCTGCTGGCTGCCGGCCTGCTCGCGAAGAAGGCCGTCGAAGCCGGCCTGACCGTCGCACCGCACATCAAGACCTCGCTCGCGCCGGGATCGCGCATCGTCACCGAATACCTGACGAAGACGGGCCTGCTGCCCTACCTCGCGAAGCTCGGCTTCGAAGTCGCCGCCTACGGCTGCACGACCTGTATCGGCAACGCGGGCGACCTGACGCCGGAACTGAACGAAGCGATCACGAAGAACGACATCGTCGCGGCAGCCGTGCTGTCGGGCAACCGTAACTTCGAAGCGCGCATCCACCCGAACATCCGCGCGAACTTCCTCGCGTCGCCGCCGCTGGTCGTCGCCTACGCGATCGCCGGCAACATCACGCGCGACCTGATGACCGAGCCGGTCGGCAAGGGCAAGGACGGCTACGACATCTACCTCGGCGACATCTGGCCGACGAGCGAGGAAATCCACGCGCTGCTCAAGTTCGCGCTCGACCCGAAGAAGTTCGAGGACAACTACTCGAAGCTGACCAAGAAGGGCGACCTCTGGAGCAAGATCGAGGGCGAGACGGGCCAGGTCTACGACTGGCCGAAGTCGACCTACATCGCGGAGCCGCCGTTCTTCGGCAACGACTTCTCGATGGAGCCGGCCGATTCGATCCCGACGGTCAAGGGTGCGCGCGCGCTGGGCATCTTCGGTGACTCGGTCACGACCGACCACATCAGCCCGGCAGGCTCGATCAAGGAAGACTCGCCGGCAGGCAAGTGGCTGAAGGAGAACGGCGTGCAGAAGGCCGACTTCAACAGCTACGGTTCGCGCCGCGGCAACCACGACGTGATGATGCGCGGCACGTTCGCGAACGTCCGGATCAAGAACCTGATGATCCCGGCGAAGGCGGACGGCACGCGCGTCGAAGGCGGCCTGACGATTCACCAGCCGAGCGGCGAACAGCTGTCGATCTACGATGCGGCGATGAAGTACGTCGACGCCGACACGCCGACCGTCGTGTTCGCGGGCGAAGAGTACGGCACGGGCTCGTCGCGCGACTGGGCCGCGAAGGGCACGCAACTGCTCGGCGTGAAGGCCGTGATCGCACGCAGCTTCGAGCGGATCCACCGCTCGAACCTGGTCGGCATGGGTGTGCTGCCGCTGCAGTTCAAGGGCGCGGACAGCATCCAGTCGCTCGGCATCACCGGCGAAGAGACCTACGACATCGAAGGCCTCGGCGACGACTTCAAGCCGCAGCAGGACGTCACGCTCGTGATTCACCGCAAGAACGGCGAAACGACCCGCGTGCCGGTGCTGCTGCGCATCGATACGCCGATCGAAGTCGACTACTACAAGCACGGCGGGATCCTGCCGTTCGTGCTGCGCTCGCTGCTCGCAGCGTAAGCGTCCTGCTTTTGCAGGTGCCGCAGCCGCCTCGCGGCGGTTGCGGCCGATTTGGAAGCCCGACCTCGTGTCGGGCTTTTTTTGCCTGCGCGGCGGTGTGCCGGCGCGCCGGTGCGTCATGCGGCCTTGTCGGCGCGCGTCCTGCCGCCTGCGGCCGGCCGCGCGTTCTTCTTCAGGTGCGCGCGGTTGTAGTCAATCGCCGCGCGAACGAGACGCTTCAGCGCCCGTTTGTCGAGCTTGTCGCCTTCGAGGAAATCGATCGCACGCCGCGCATTGCCTTCAAGGCCCGCATTGAACAGCCCGTCGGGATCGGGCAGGTGCGCGCCATGCATGAACGTGAGCTTCACCTTGCCCTTGTGCGCGTTCGCGACCGCGATCATCCCGTCGCACGACCACACCGGGCTGCCCATCCATTTCCATTCCTCGACGATGCCTTCGTCGGCGGCGACGATCGTCTCGCGCAGCTCGGCGAACGTCTTGCCGCGCCAGTCGGCGATGCCTGCGATCAGCGCGTCGATGCGGGCCGACGGTTCCAGGTCGGAGGCGCTCATGCACGGCCCTCCTGGTCGTCATCGGGGCGCGCGAGCACCCGCTCGAGCGACGCGAAGAACTGCGTCCAGCCGTGCTGCGCACCGCGGTACGCCTGCTCCTGATCCGCGCGGAAACCGGCCTGCTCCATCCGCAACAGCGTGCCGACCGGCGTCGGCGTGAGCGTCCAGGTGACGACGCTTTCCAGTCCGTACGCGGCCCACGTGTAGGACAGCACGCGCTGCGGCTCGATCGTCAGCAACGTGCAGTCGACCGAACCCCAGTCCGCGCGGAAGCTGAACGCGCGGCCCGCGACGGGCTCGAAATCGCTCTGCATCAGCCATGCCTCGATCAGATGCGGTTGCGTGAGCGCACGCCAGACCTTCTCCGGCGGATGCGACAGTTCCCGTTCGACGACGACGGTGCGTGTGTCAGTGGTGGCCTGGTTCATGACTGATCCATCCTCTTGAGCAGATCTTCGAGCGCGTCGAACCGGTTCTGCCAGAAGCCTGCCATCTGGCTGGTCCAGTCGATCAACGGAGTCAGCGCTTGCGGCTGCGCGCTGTAGTGCGTCTGCCGGCCTTCGTGGCGGTCGCTCACGAGCCCGGCCTGCTTCAGTACCCCCAGATGCTTCGATACCGCCGGCTGCGTCACGCCTGCGTGCGCCGTCAGCGCGGCAACCGTCAGCTCGCCCTCCTCGCACAGCCGCTCGAAGAGCGCGCGGCGGGTCGGATCGGCGAGCGTCCTGAACAGCATGTCGGGGACGTTTTGCATGGCTTGATTCATAACCCGATAGTTATGGATTCAAGAATATCCACGTATCGATGCACGTCAAGGAGCGATTTCGCAGGAAGCATCAGGCGATCCTGCAGCGGGGACGTTCGCCGGAACGGACGGAATGGCGGCGAATCGGCTTGCGAAGAACATCACGCGCGCGTCGAGGCAGCGCCACCGTCCGATTCGAGCGTTTCCTCTAATCCGCTCGCCGGACGCTCCAACCGAAAGCATGCTGCAAGACTCGCCACCACGTCGTTCCACAGTTCGGGAAACGCGCGCGATCGACGGGTTCCGTTTTCGTGCATTCGCGCATTCGTACGTCATCGCGCCCGCCGCGCGGCAACGCCTGACCACATATTGCAACGCGCAATGCGTTCACGCGCGATCGAAAGCGCCGTTCGCACACGGCCCTTCGCTCTGCAATCGCGCGCATTCCGCTGCCACGACGAACGAGTCGTGCGCGCAAACGCCAGCGACCGGTGCGCGGCACGTGGCGAACCGGTTCCCTTTGCCGCGGGCCGCTGCCGCATGCACGACCGACGCATCGCCGGCACGCGAGCACGCCGATGTCAGAACTGACAGCTATGGAAACTGGCAGCTACCTGAACGGCACCGACGCCCTACGCTCGTCACCGCTCGCGGCCCCACAAGGGCCGGGGCTTCCAGCAACGTCGTCTCTCCTAAAAAGGACTCCCGATGAAAAGGAACGCCTGGTTTGCCCTTCCCCTTCCGTCGCCGCGCCGCCTCGCGTGCGCGTGGCCGCTCGTGCTCGCCGCCGGCGCGGCACATGCGGCGACGGACTGGGTCGACACCCACACGAAGGCCTTTCTGACCGGCCCGCAATTGATGGCGCGCAGCGCCGCACCTTCGCTCGAACTCGCGGCCGGCGAAACGGCCGACATCGTCGTCAGCCTGAAGCTGCGCAACGCCGCGCAGCTCAAGCAGCTCGCGCACGACGTGAACCGGCCCGGCAACGCGCATTACCGCCA
This sequence comes from Burkholderia sp. BCC1985, assembly GCF_905339915.1. NCBI lineage: Bacteria > Pseudomonadati > Pseudomonadota > Betaproteobacteria > Burkholderiales > Burkholderiaceae > Burkholderia > Burkholderia sp. BCC1985. The sequence goes on along the minus strand of NZ_CAJPGY010000005.1, from coordinate 144,459 downwards.
GTACCTGACGCACGAACAGTTCCTCGCCAGCTACGCGCCGACCGACGCGCAAGTGAAATCGGTCGTCGACTATCTGCGCAAGAGCGGCTTCGTGAACATCGAGGTCGCGCCGAACCGGCTGCTGGTGTCCGCGCGCGGCACGGCCGGCACGGTGAAGACCGCGTTCAACACGTCGCTCGTGCACTTCGAGTACGCGGGCCGCTCGGGCTTCGCGAACGCGTCGACCGCGCAGGTGCCGCGCGCGCTCGGCGACGTCGTCGGCTCGGTGCTCGGGCTGCAGAACGTCGCGCGCGCACGGCCGATGCTGCGCATCGGCAACGTCGCGAAGCCGCAGGCGCTCGCGGCCGGCACGGCCACCGGCCACTATCCGAAGGAATTCCCGGGCCTCTACAACGCGACCGGCGTGCCGACCGCGGCAGGCGTGAGCGTCGGCATCATCACGATCGGCGGCGTATCGCAGACGCTGCAAGACCTGAAGCAGTTCACGTCGAGCAACGGCTACGGCACGGTCGCAACCCAGACCGTGAAGACCAACGGCACCGGCACGACCGGCAGCTACAGCGACGACCAGGACGGCCAGGGTGAATGGGATCTCGACAGCCAGTCGATCGTCGGCTCGGCCGGCGGCCAGGTCGGCAAGCTCGTGTTCTACATGGCGGACCTGAACGCCGCCGGCAACACGGGGCTCACGCAGGCGTTCAACCGCGCGGTGTCGGACAACACCGCGAAGGTGATCAACGTGTCGCTCGGCTGGTGCGAGACCGACGCGAACGCGGACGGCACGATCGACGCCGAAGAGCAGATCTTCACGACGGCTGCCGCGCAGGGTCAGACGTTCTCGGTGTCGTCGGGCGACGAAGGCGTGTACGAGTGCAACAACCGCGGCTATCCGGACGGCGCGAACTACACGGTGTCGTGGCCGGCCGCGTCGCCGCACGTGCTCGCGATCGGCGGCACGACGCTGTACACCACGTCGGCGGGTGCGTTCTCGAACGAAACGGTGTGGAACGAAGGCCTCGACGGCAACGGCAAGCTGTGGGCGACGGGCGGCGGCGTCAGCACGGTGCTGCCGGCGCCGGCGTGGCAATCGGGCAGCAATCGTCAGTTGCCCGACGTATCGTTCGATGCCGCGCAAAGCACGGGCGCGTACATCTACAACTACGGCCAGTTGCAGCAGATCGGCGGCACGAGCCTCGCCGCGCCGATCTTCACCGGCTTCTGGGCGCGTCTGCTCGCGGCGAACGGCACCGGCCTCGGTTTCCCGGCTGCGAAGTTCTATGCGGACATCCCGTCGAACCCGTCGCTCGTACGCTATGACGTCGTGTCAGGGAACAACGGCTATCAGGGGTATGGCTACAGAGCAGGCACCGGCTGGGATCTGACGACCGGCTTCGGCAGCCTGAACATCGCGAACCTCAACAAGCTGATCCAGACGGGCGGCTTCTGAGCCTGACGCGAAGGCCGGTGCGCGGCGGTCGTTCGCCGCGCACCGGCCGGGAAAGATTCGGGCAGCGGGCGGGCGCGGAGCCCTACTCCGTCGCCTGCTCGTTCGTCGCTGTCGTCGCTGCCGTCGCGACCGAGGCAACCGGCGCGCCGGCCCGATGCGATGGCGCGAAGAGCCGCAGCCCGCTCGCCATGCTCGCCGCCCCGGCAAAACCCGCCCCGAGCATCAGCGCGAGCGTCGGCCCGTGACGCCCCGCGACACCGAACGACAGCGCGACGAGCGCCGCGCCGGTCGCCTGCCCGATCAGCCGCGCGGTCGCGATGATCCCGCTCGCACCGCCGCTGCGCTCGGGCGGCGCGCTCGACATCAGCGCCTTCAGGTTCGGCGACTGGAAGAAGCCGAAACCCGCGCCGCACAGCATCATCCGCCAGCCGATGTCGACGACGCTCGGCGCTGCCGGCAATGCGGCGAGCGACACCATCCCCGCGCTCAGCAACGCGAGTCCGATCGCACCGAGCAATCCGGGCGGATAACGGTCGGACAAGCGGCCCGCGATCGGCGCGGCGAGCGCGACGATCGCCGACCACGGCGTCATCAGGAAGCCGGTCTCGACCGCGTCGCGATGCAGGACGGTTTCGAAGTAGAACGGCAGCGACACGAACGCGAGCCCCTGCGCGGCAAACGCGCACACGGCCGTCAGCGCGGACAGCGTGAACACGGGCCGGCGAAACAGGTCGACCGGCAGCATCGGCGCCGGGTGCCCGGCCTGGCGGCGGATCAGCAGCCAGCCGAACGCGAGCGCGACCGCCGCGGCCGCGAACACGACGGACAGCGGCCCGCGCTGCGCGAATTCTCCGAGCGCGAAGATCAGCGACGCGAACGTGATCACGTTGAACAGCGCGGCGAGCGGATCGAACGCGTGCTTGCCCCGCGCCGTCTGCGGCAGCGACGGAATCGCCACGGCAAGCGCGAGCACGCCGAGCGGCACGTTCACCGCGAACAGCCACGGCCATGCGGCCAGCGACAGGATCAGCGACGCGATCGTCGGCCCCACCGCGAACGACACGCCGACGACGAGCGCGTTGAAGCCGACGCCGCGCCCGAGCCGGTGCGCGGGAAACAGGTTGCGGATCAGCGCGACGTTCACGCTCATGATCGCGCTCGCGCCGAAGCCCTGCACGATCCGCGCCGCCGTCAGCTGCGGCAGCGTCGCCGCGAGCGAGCAGCCGAGCGACGCGAGCGTGAATACCGCGAGGCCGCCGACATACACGCGCTTGTGGCCGACGATGTCGCCGAGCGACGCGAACGGCAGCAGCGTCGCGACCATCGCGAGCTGGTACGCGTTGATGATCCACACCGATGCGGCCGGCGACGCGTGCAGGTCGGCGGCGATCGCGGGCAGCGCGGTGTTCGCGATCGCGGTGTCGAGCGTCGCGAGCGCGACGGCCAGCAGCACGGCGGACATCGCGCGCCAGTTGACGGCCGGCTCCCGGGTGCCGGCGGGGGATGCGAATTCGGACAAGATGAGGCTCGGCTGACTGACGAGCGACGCGCGGCGTCGCGGATTGAGCGGCGCGGCAACGGGCGCTCCGTGCGTGCGACGGCAACGGAACGCGCGGCACCACGAGCCGTATTGTTGCAGAGCCGCATCGAACGTGCAGGCAACCGCTTCGTCAGTCAGCGAAACGAAAGCTTCGCCGCGCCCGGTCAGGCGCGCGGCTTCGTTGAGAACGCAACGATCGCCGGCCCGGCGGCCGACGCAACGTCACGCGTCCGCCCGCCGTTACGACACCGCGCGCCGCGCGTTGCGGCCGCGCAGCCATTCGAGCGCGAGCAGCAGGCTCGTCGAGAAGATGATCAGGATCGTCGCGAGCGCGGCGATCGTCGGGCTGATGTTCTCGCGAATGCCGGTGAACATCTGGCGCGGCAGCGTCGTCTGGTCCGCGCCCGCGAGGAACAGCGTGACGACGACTTCGTCGAACGACGTCGCGAACGCGAACAGCGCGCCCGACATCACGCCCGGCGCGATCACCGGCAGCGTCACGCGGAAGAACGTCGTGACGGGGTTCGCGCCGAGCGACAGGCTCGCGCGCACCAGGTTCTGGTTGAAGCCCTGCAGCGTCGCGGCCACGGTCGTCACGACGAACGGCACGCCGAGCGCCGCGTGCGCGGCGATCAGGCCGGTGTAGGTGTTCGCGAGCCCGAGCGGCGCGAAGAACAGGTACATGCCGACGCCGACCACGACGACCGGCACGATCATCGGCGACAGCAGCACGGCCATCAGCAGCCCCTTGCCGCGGAAGTCCGCCTTCGTGAGGCCGATCGCGGCGAGCGTGCCGAGCACGGTCGCGACGACGGTCGCCGACGGCGCGACGATGAAGCTGTTCTTCGCGGCCATCCGCCACTCGTCGGATGCGATCAGGTTCTCGTACCAGCGCGTCGAGAAGCCCGGAATCGGATAGACGAGGAACGTGCTCGACGAAAACGACAGCGGCACGATCGCGAGCACCGGCAGGATCAGGTACAGCAGCGTCAGCACGACGAGCACGCGCAACGCGACGTACCACGCGCGCTCGGCGAACGACATGTGCGGCGCGAACAGCGGCCTGGCGAGTTTCATGGTCGGCTTCCCCTTCCCATTTTCCTGTCCCCGGCGCTCAGCCGAGGCTCACGTTGGTGCGCGTGAAGCGCCCGTACACCGCATACAGCACCAGCGTCGCCGCGAGCAGCAGCCCGCCGAGCGCGCACGCCATGCCCCAGTTGATCGTCACGTTCGTGAAGTACGCGACGTAGTAGCTGACCATCTGGTCGTTCGGCCCGCCGAGCAGCGCGGGCGTGATGTAGTAGCCGATCGCGAGGATGAACACGAGCAGCGCGCCCGCGCCGACGCCCGGATAGGTCTGCGGCACGTACACGCGCCAGAACGCGGCGAACGGATGGCTGCCGAGCGACACGGCCGCGCGCTGGTAAGTCGGCGGGATCGACTTCATCACGCTGTACAGCGGCAGGATCATGAACGGCAGCAGGATGTGCGTCATCGAGATGTACACGCCGACGCGGTTGAACAGCAGCGTCAGCGGATGCGAGATCAGCCCGGCGCCGATCAGCGCGGTGTTGATCAGCCCCTCGCTCTGCAGCAGCACGATCCATGCGGCGACGCGCACCAGCACCGAGGTCCAGAACGGAATCAGCACGAGGATCATCACGAGGTTCGCGCGGCGCTCGGACAGCGTCGAGATCCAGTACGCGAGCGGATAGCCGAGCAGCAGCGCGAACAGCGTGACCGCGACGCCGATCACGAACGTGCGGCCGAAGATCGCCAGATAGATCGACTGGTCGGGATCGGCCCGCACGATCTGGCCGAAGCCGTCCTGCTTGTGGTCGAGCGCGGCGAGCAGGTAGAACGGCGACACCTGGCTGCCGTTCTTCGCGATCGCCTGCCAGTACGCGGGCTCGCCCCAGCGCGAATCGAGGTCGATCAGCTTCGCGCGGGTCTGCGCGGGTGTCAGCGCCGCGGTGCCTGCGCCCTCCTCGCCCTTCAGCGGCATCGCGCGCGCCGTCTTCGCGACGAGCGAGCGGTAGCCGGGAATCTCAGTGTTCAGGCGCCGCGCGAGCGCGCCCATCGCCTCGCTGTCGGCGACCTTCGTCATGTCGGCCGCGAGTGCGGCATACGCGGCATCGGCCGGCGGTGTCTTGCGGTCCCAGCCCGACAGCGCGGCCACCGTGTTCGGCAGCGCGGTCGCGATCTCCGGGTTCTGCACCGCGCGCGTGAGCAGCGTGCCGATCGGCACGACGAAGATGAGCAGCAGGAAGATCGCGAGCGGCGCGATCAGCAGCAACGCCATCGTGCGCTTGCGGGCCTCGGCGGCCTTCAGCTCGCGCTTGAGCGCGGCTGTCGACGGCGAGGAAGGAGCGATCGTCATCGTGTTCAACGGTTCTCTCCGGCCGGGCTCGATCCGGCGGAATGCCGCGCGACGCGTTCGACGCGCCGCGCGGCAGGTTGCATCAGGACACCTGAGTAGCGGTTACTTCGTCGCCCACGCGGCGAAGCGCTGCTCGAGCTCGTCGCTGTGGTCGGTCCAGAAGCCGATGTCCTCCAGCACCGCGTTCTTGCCGTTGGCCGGCGAGTTCGGCAGGTTCGCGAGCGTCTTCGCGTCGAGCGACTTGATCGCCGCGACGTTCGCGGGGCCGTACGCGATGTGATGCGCATACTCTTGCTGCGGCTTCGGCGTCAGCGTGTACGCGATGTACTGTTCGGCCAGCGCCTTGTTCGGGGAGCCCTTCGGAATCGCCCAGTAGTCGAGGTCGTAGATGCTGCCGTTCCACACGACCTTCAGGTTCTTGCCTTCCTTCTGCGCTGCGTCGATGCGGCCGTTGTACGCGGTCGACATCACGACGTCGCCGGCCACGAGGAACTGCGGCGGCTGCGCGCCCGCTTCCCACCACTGGATGTACGGCTTCAGTTCGTCGAGCTTCTTGAACGCGCGATCCTGGCCGGCCTTCGTGCCGAGCACCTTGTATACGTCCTTCGTCGAAACGCCGTCGGCCATCAGCGCGAACTCGAGGTTGTAGCGCGCGCCCTTGCGCATCCCGCGCTTGCCGGGGAATTTCTTCACGTTCCAGAAATCGGCCCAGCCGGTCGGCGCGGTCTTCAGCTTGTCGGCGTTGTACGACAGCGCGGTCGACCACACGAAGAAACCGACGCCGCACACCTGCGGCGATTCCGGAATCAGGTCGGACTTCTTCGCGATCTTCGACCAGTCGAGCTTCTCGTACAGCCCTTCGTCGCAGCCGCGGTTCAGGTCGCCCGACTCGACTTCGACCACGTCCCAGTTGACGTGCTTCGCCTCGACCATCGCCTTCACTTTCGCCTGCTCGCCGTTGTACTCGACGGCCGTGACCTTGTTGCCGGTCGCCTTCTCGAACGGCTGGTTGAATGCGGCCTTCTGTGCGTCGCCGTTCGCGCCGCCGAAGTTGACGACCGTGAGTTCGGCCGCCGTGGCCGATGCGCCGACGACGGCGAGCGCCAGTGCGAGCGCGGTGCGACGCGCGGTAGTGCTTGCTCCGTTCATGATGGTTCCTCTCCTCTCGTGGTGGAAGTGGGCAGTTGTTGTTGACGACGTGCAGCGATAAAGCGGGAAAACCCAGTGTCAGGCGAACACGCGCAGGTGCTCGGGCGCGAATGCGAGCGATACCGGCGCGCCGGGCGAGAACGCGTCGAGCGCGCCCGTGCCGAGCGGCACCTTCACGAAGCATTCGTCCTGGCCCGGCAGCGCGCAGCGCATGCGCACGTGATCGCCGAAATAGATGAGGCTGCGCGCCTCGCCGGTGACGCGGTTGGCGGTGCTGCCGTTCATGTGCCCATTCGCGAGGCTCATGCGTTCGGGGCGGATGCACGCGACGGCCGGCGCGCCTTCGGCCGCGTCGCCGATGCGGCGCCCGACGAGCTGCGTGCCGTCGTCCAGCCGGAATTCGCAGAATTCGCCGTCGACGCGCGCGATGGTGCCGCGCAGCCGGTTGCTGTCGCCGATGAAGTTCGCGACGAATTCGTTGCACGGCGATTCGTACAGGCGGTCGACGGTATCGAGCTGCTGCACGATGCCCTTGTCGAACACGGCGACGCGATCGGACATCGTCAGCGCCTCGCCCTGGTCGTGCGTCACGTACACGAAGGTCACGCCGAGCTTCTCGTGCAGCGCCTTCAGTTCGTACTGCATGTGTTCGCGCAACTGCTTGTCGAGCGCGCCGAGCGGCTCGTCCATCAGCACCAGCTTCGGCTCGAACACGAGGGCACGCGCGAGCGCGATGCGCTGCTGCTGGCCGCCCGACAGCTGCGCCGGATAGCGCTTCGCGAAACGCTCCATCTGCACCATCTTCAGCGCGTGCGCGACGCGCTCCGCGCGCTCGGCGGCCGCGAGCTTGCGCACCGTCAGCGGATACGCGACGTTCTGCTCGACCGTCAGGTGCGGAAACAGCGCGTAGTTCTGGAACACCATGCCGATATTGCGCTTGTGCGGCGGCACGGTGTTCAGCAGTTCCCCGTCGAGGCGGATCTCGCCGCCCGTCGGGAACTCGAAGCCCGCCAGCATCATCAGGCAGGTGGTCTTGCCCGAGCCGGACGGCCCGAGCAGCGTCAGGAATTCCCCTCGGTGGATATCGAGGTCGAGCGATTTGACGACCAGCGTCTCGCCGTCGTAGGTCTTCCGCACGCCGCGAAAGCTGACGATCACATCATCGGACTTCATCGTGGCTGTCCCCTTGCTGCGCGACAAACGTTTTTGAGATGCGAGCCACTATACGGCGCGCACGGTTCTATACTAGGGAACCATTTCAATATTCCTAGTAGGACCACTTTGGATACCGTGATCCTGGCCGACTGGCTCTCGGCCCGTCTCGACCGCGGCTCGTCCGAGCCGATGTACCGGCAACTGCTGCAACTGATGCAGCAGGCCATTCTCACCGGAGAATTAGGGCCAGGCACAAAGCTGCCGAGTTCGCGCACGCTCGCGGCAGACCTGTCGATCGCGCGCAATACCGTGCTGCACGTGTACGACCAGCTGACGGCCGAAGGCTATGTGCTGACGACGACCGGCAGCGGCACCTACGTGGCCGACACGCGGCCGGACGCGGCCGCGATCCGCGTGCCGGGCGCCGCCGCACCGCCGCCGTCCGATGCCGATGCGGCGCTGCAGCAGGACGCACAAGGCGGTCTGTCGATGCGCGGCCGGCAGCTGATCGAGCACGCGGGCGTGTCGCGGCGCCAGTGGGGCGCGTTCATGCCGGGCGTGCCGGACGTGTCGGAATTCCCGAGCCGCACCTGGAGCCGCCTGCAGGCGCGCCTGTGGAAGGAAGCGAATCCCGAATTGCTGACCTATGCGCCGGGCGGCGGCTACCGGCCGCTGCGCCGCGCGCTCGCCGACTACCTGCGCGTCGCGCGCTCGGTCAAATGCACGCCGGACCAGGTGATCATCACGACCGGCATCCACCAGTCGATCGACCTCGCGGTGCGGCTGCTGTCCGACATCGGCGATCGCGCGTGGGTCGAGGAACCGTGCTACTGGGGCGTGCGCAGCGTGCTGCAGGCGACCGGCCTCGCGCTCACGCCGGTGCCGGTCGACCAGGAAGGCCTCGATCCGAGCGCGGGCGACATGCAGCATCCGCCGCGGCTCGTGCTCGTCACGCCGTCGCATCAGTATCCGCTCGGGATGGTGATGAGCCTCGCGCGCCGCCGGATGCTGCTCGAGTACGCACGCCAGCACCGCTGCTGGATCATCGAGGACGACTACGACAGCGAATTCCGCTACGGCAGCCGCCCGCTCGCGTCGCTGCAGGGGCTCGACGACGGCGGCCGCGTGATCTACGTCGGCAGCCTCGGCAAGATGCTGTTCCCGGGCCTGCGGATGGGCTACATGGTCGTGCCGGAGCATCTGGTCGACACGTTCCGCACCGGGCTGTCGGAGCTGTATCGCGAGGGCCAGCTGATGCAGCAGGCCGTGCTCGCGGAGTTCATCATGGACGGGCACCTGACTTCGCACGTCAGGCGGATGCGCACGCTGTACGGCGAGCGCCGGCAGTTGCTGATCGATGCGATCCATGCGCGCTTCGGCGACGCGCTGCCCGTGATGGGCGACGAGGCGGGTCTCCATCTGGTGCTCGGCCTGCCCGACACGTGCGACGATCGCGCGGTCACGCAAAGCGCGTTCGACGCGGGCGTGATCGTGCGCCCGCTGACCAGCTACTACAGCAGCCTGGACACCGCGCGGCGCGGGCTGCTGCTCGGCTACGCGTGCGTCGCGCACGAACGCATCGGCCCCGCGTTCGACACGCTCGCGGCCACCATCGAACGGCATCTGCCGCGGCGCTTCACGCGCGCGGCATGAGCGCGTGCGCGATTGCGCGCATTACTGCGCGGCAGCCGCGCCGCGGTCGAGCGACGCCGCGCGCAGCGCTTCGCCGGGCTTCGTGAACATGCGCTGACGCAGCGCGGCGATCTGCGCGTCGCGATCCTGCGGCGACAATCCGGCCGCGCCGATCTGCGCACGCTGCGCCGCATAGTCGGCGTAGCGGCTCTGCCACGACGCGTCCTCCTGCTGCATCTGCGCGACGCGCGCGGCGGCTTCCGGGCCGAGTGTCTGCGTCAGTTGCGCGCGCATCGCATCGGGCGTCGCCCCGCTCTTCCGTAATTGCGCGATCTGGTCGAGCGCGGCTTCCTGCCGGTCGGCCTTCTGCCGTGCCGCGCGTTCGTCGGCCGGCATCTGCTGCGCGAGCGCCGCGAGCCGCTCCGCCTTTTGCGCCTCCGTCAGCGCAGGGTCCTGCGTAATCTTCAGCCGCGCGAGATCGTAGCGCTGCCGCCACTGCTCGGTGCCGAAGAACGGCTGGCTCCAGTCGCCGAGCGTCCGATACGCGATCGACGCGCGCTGGTCGAGCGCGAGTTGCAGCGCGCCGAGATCGGACTTGTTGACCGCACCCGCCTCCGGCAGCTTCGCGAGCGCGTCGAGATACGCGCGGTATCGATGCCAGACATCGAGCGCCTCGGATTGCGCGACCGTGCCGTCGAGCTGGGCGGCGATCTCGCGCACGACGAGCGCATCGAGCGCGGGCGCGCTCAAGTCGCTCCGCGCGGTCAGGCAGTAGTCGAAGAAATCGCGCACCGCGCGCGACTTCGCGAGGTGGCCGCCGGTGTCGAGCGGCAGCCGCGGCGCACTGGAGCCGGCGAGCGGCGGCGGCAGGCCAGCGCTCGCCGGCAATGCGGGCTGCGACGGCGCGGCGTTCACGCCGCCGAGGGCTGCGGCATCCGCCGACGCATGCGTCGCGTCGGCGCCGCGATGCGATGCCGTACCGGTCCAGATCGCGACGCCGGCGATCGCCACCAGCCCCACCGCGCCGTAGACCACGACGCGCCGCGCGAGCGGCGCGCGTCCTTCATGTGTCGTCATCGATCACACGCCCGCGAGCTGCAGCCGGTTCGCATGCGTGCGGATCACCGCGACCGGATCTTCCGCATACGCACCGCGCACGCCGAGCAACTGGTTGATCTCGTCGAGATGGTTCCACTTGTAGCTCGTGCCCAGCACCTTCCCGTACAGCGCGCTGCACTTCGACACGAGTCCGTCGTTCTGGCCTGAGCCGCGATTGATCATCACCGTGCCCGTGCCGAACAATGCGAGTGTCGACAGGTCGAGCGCATTCGCCGGATCGATCACCGGGATCGTGCTGGTATCCGTCGCGCCGGTGACGCCAAATGCGGAAACGGTCGGCTGGACCGCCGTGCCGGCCCACGAATACAGCAGGTGCGTATTGCCGCCGACGGTCTCCGTCGGCGCGCCCGTCTGGCAACTGCCGGGCGCGCCGAGGCCGGCACTCGGGTAATTCCGGTTGTACGCGGCGGCCTGGGCGGTCGTCAGCGTCTTCAGTGCAGCGAGCGCGTCCTGGTTCGTGTTGTTGCTGCTGCTCGTCAGGATGCCGAACACATTGACGAACGCGGCGATCACCGACGACGACAATCCGGTCGGATCGTAGGCGAGCGCGCCCTGCACGAAATCGGCGAACTCCGAGCCGCGATGCGGCGTGCCGATCGTCGTGACCGACGCGACGAGATCGGGCGCGACGGCCGCGACATAGCGCGACGTGAGGCCGCCCTGGCTGTGACCGACCAGGTTCACCTTGGTCGCGCCGGTCGCGGCAAGCACCGTCTTCACGTAAGCGAGCAGCTGTTCGCCGCGCCCGTTCGGCCCGTCGTCGCTCTGGAACCCCGACAGGTTCGCGACGTACACGGTCGCGCCGTGCTGCTGCAGGTCCTCCTGGATGCCGTACCAGTACTCGAGCACGCCCGCGTACTTGTCGGTGCCGGTGAGCCCGTGCACGAGGATGATCGGGTAACGCGTCGCCGCGTAATTGTCCGCCGGCGCGGTTGCCGCCATCGCCGCGTGCGTCGTCGCGAGCGTCATCACCGCGGTCGTCCCCGCGAACGGCGCGACGCTCATCGCGCATGCCACTGCCCCTGCCACCATCCTAGAACGCATCGATCTGGCCATGCATGTTCTCCTGATTATTGTGCTGCCGGTGCGAATGAGATCGGATCGACGCGCACGGCACGTCGCGAACGGTCGCGGGTACCGTGTGCATCGAATGCGGGAGTGAATCACGAGTCGCGAACGTTTGCGCCCTGACTAGATACGGTTCTCTAATCGGTTGACGCGCCCTGCCCGTTCGGGCGGGGGCTGCATTCACGCGCACGCATGCTGCATCGCACACGCGCGCCGCACGTCACAGTTTCGCGCTCACGCGCACCCATGCCGTGCGCCCCGGCTCCATTACCGGCGCGTTCGCCGGATAGCCGAAGCCCGCGTTGCCGGCGAGGTTCAGGTGCTCGGTGTAGGCCTTGTCCAGCACGTTGTCGACGCCGATCGAGATCTGCACCTTCTTGCTGACGTTGTACTGCGCATGCAGCGACAGCACGCCGAAGCCGGCGCTCGGGCCGAAGTCCTTGCCGACCACGTTGCCCTCGTTCATCGCATAGCGATGCTGCGGTGCAACGACCCGCCACAGCCCGCCGGCCGACCATGCGCCGCGCGTGTACTCGAGCCCGAAGCGCGCCTCGAGCGGCGGCATCTGCGGCAGCGGATCGCCACTCGTCGCGTTGCGCCCCCACGCATACGCGAGCGACGTCTCGACGCGCAGCGGCGCGACCGGCCGCCACGACACGCCGGCTTCGCCGCCCATGATCTGCGCGTTGACGTTGCTTGCCTGCGTGGTCGTTCCCATCATCCCGGCCGCGTAGTTGAACAGGATGTAGTCCTGTACATATCCCGCGTAGGCCGACACCCATGCATCGAACCGGTCGCTCTTGTACTGCGCGCCGATGTCGAGCTGCGTGGTCTTCTCCGGCTGCACTGCCGAGAACGCGTTGATCGAGCCGGCGGGCCCGCGCTTCGCGGAGAACAGCTCCCAGTAGTCGGGATAGCGTTGCGCATGGCCGATCCCCGCGTACCACGTGACCGGCAGCGACGCGAGATCGCGCTCGTAACGCACGAATCCGCTCGGCAGCACGCGCGCGCGATCGTCGTCGAAAGTCGGATTCGGCTTGCTCGCCATCATCCCGCTCGTCGTCGCACGCTTGTCGCGCGCGCTCGCGTAGTCGACCCGCGCGCCGCCGATCACGCGCGACGCATCGCTCGCATACCACGTCAGCTCGCCGAACGCACCGGCGTTCCACATCGTCGCCTGCGCATCCCACGGCTGGTCGCCGTAGTTCTGCCGCCCCATCGCCGAGCGCGCGTCGAGCCGGTTCGACTGCGCGTCGACGCCGGTCACGAGCTTGAAGTCGTCACCGAAACGGAAGGTCGCCGCCGCCCGCGCGCCGAGCGTGCGGCGCCGCACCTCGGATGCCATCCGCATCGGCATGCTGCTGGTCGGGTCGGGCTGCCGCAACGTATAGTTGTCCATCACGTGGTCGGCTTCGTTGTAGTACACGCGCGCCTCGATCCGGTCGAGCACGTCGCCGAGATGCCGCTTGTCGAACGACAGGCCGAACGTCTCGCGGCGGAAATGCGCGCCGTCCATCCCGCGCCCGGCGTAGCGCGCATAGCCGTCGCCGGTGCCCGCCGTCAGCTCGACGCGTGTGTGATCGTCGGGGGTCCAGCCGAGCGCCGCGTCGGCGTTCCACTTGTCCCATTGCGACGGCACGGTATTGCCGTTGCCGTCGTCGTAGTCCTGCGCATGCGCGTGATTCGCGGTCACGCGGCCGTAGACGTCCGGCGTGCCGGCCGTCACGTCGACGTTCTGGTCGTTGCGGCCGAACGAGCCGCCGACCACGCTGCCGTCGAACCGCATGCCGGGACGCTCGAAACGCGGCGTCACGCGTTCGAACAGCACGGTGCCGGCCGAGGCGCCGGGGCCGTACAGCACGGTCTGCGGGCCCTTCACGACCGTGACCTTGTCATAGCTTTCCGGCGCGATATACGAGGTCGGCGCGTCCATCCGGTTCGGGCAGGCGCCGAGCGTCGGCATCCCGTTCGCGAGCATGTTCAGCCGCGAACCGAACATCCCGCGCAGCACGGGGTCGCCGTTCGTCCCGCCGCTGCGGATCGACGTGAAGCCGGGAATCGTCTTCAGGTAGTCCGCGCCGTCGCTCGCCGGCAGCGGCTGGCGCGGCGTCTTCGGATCCGTGACGACGACGAGCGGCGTCGTCAGCGGCGACGCAACGACTTCGACGGGCGGCAGCAGCGTGGCCGCGTCGTCCGTCGGCGCCCCGGACGCACGTGCGGATTCGGTCGCGGCCGCCGCCGCGGTCATCGCGCCGACGGCGAGCGCGGGAACGGTGAGTTTCAGCATGCGCGGCACGCGCCGCACACGGGAATGGCGCGACACCCTCGGCGCGCGCAAGGAAAGCATGGTCATGATCGAAAGCCCGAGTGACGCCCTCCACGCGGCCTCGACGGACCGCACGGATATCGGCGATGAAAGAAACGGAAGGCAGCGCGTCAGGCGCGCTCGGGCGGTGCGCGTGGATATGCGCGCGGGTAGCGGTCGGCGCGCGCCGCGACGGCATGCGGCGCGGCGGCGGAAACGGCATGAGCGGGGACGAAGGCGAACGATACGGCGGCCGCGCCGCCGATCGCTGGACTGTGCGCGAAGAAGCCGCAGTAGCCGCACGCATCGAGATGCCGCGCGTAATCGTGCGCGTGGCCTGCATCGGGCGCACGGTGCGCACCATGCTCTGCACTACAGACGATTGCGTCGGGGGTCGCCGCCTGCGCGATGCGCCACTGCGACACCAGCGGCGCCGCGATCGCGAGCCAGATCGCGAACACGCCGAGCCAGGCGGTCAGGTGACGATGTCGGTGCAGCATGCGCGGCGATGCGTAAGCGGAACGTAAAAACAGCCGAGATGTTACAGAATGTTCGCCGCGATGGCCAGCCGCGCATCGGGGTAAACGGATCGGGGGCGCATGGTTGCGTCAACAACCATGCGCCCCCGGATGCTGCGCGGCTTCAGCGCGCGGCGATCACGGCGCCATGCGTCGCAGCACGTCGTCGCGCCGGATGAAGTGGTGGTAAAGCGCGGCCAGCGCATGCAGGCCGATCACGAAGTAGAACGCGTTGCCGATCAGTTCGTGCGCTTCCTTGATCGTCGGCCGCAGCGCCTTGTCGGGGCCGAACAGCGTGAACGACACGCCGATCCAGTCGAGCGACACGGGCTTGCCGCCCATGTTGACGAGCATGATGCCGAGCAGCGGCTGCGCGATGATGAAGACATACAGCGCGACATGGGCGAGCATCGACAGCCACTTGAGCAGCGTCGCCTGCGGAATCGGCTCCGGCACGCGGCTGACCATCCGCCACAGCACGCGCAGCACCGACAGCACGAGCACGAACGTGCCTGCCAGCAAGTGCACGTTCATCCAGAACACGCGGCTGTCGCTGCCTTTCGGTCCGCGAATCTCGATGGCCAGGTAGGCGAGTGCCACCAGCAGGAAGATGACCCAGTGGAAGAAAATTGCGGGCGCGCTGTAGCGCGTCTGTTTCGCGAGGATGTTTTTCATGCGTTGTCTCGTGTTTCTCGTGTGGTATGCGGGGAGGCCAGTGCCGGGCTGGCCGGGGCCCGGCGGCTGCCCCGATTGTAGCCTCGCGCGTGGCCGGCGTTGTGCGACCGGATCAAATATCCGACGAATCCGCGCGGCCCGTTCCACGGTGCCGCCATATGGAAAATCCGCATCGCGCGTGTGCGCGGCTGTGGCACGATGAAGCTTTGGTGCGACGTTGCGCGGGCATCATGAGCAAAGCGATCTTCGTTGCGGCCTACCGGCTGATCGCCGCGTTGCTCGCGGTGTCCACCACGCTGCACAGCGTCGCCGGCAACTGGGGCTTGCCGGCCTTCCATCTCGGCAACTACCTCAGCTACTTCACCCAACTGAGCAGCCTGTATGCAGCGGCCATGCTGGTCGCGGGGCTGTCGCGCATCACGCGTCCCGGCTCGGCCCGCTACGAATCGATGCGCGGCGCCGCCGTGCTCTACGTGCTGATCACCGCGATCGTCTACGAACTGCTGCTCGCACGGCTCGATGCGCTGCGCCACGTCACGCCGGCCCTCAACAACTGGGTCCTGCACCGGATCGTGCCGCTCGTGGTGCTGTGCGACTGGCTGTACGTGGAGCCGCGCTCGCCGATCCCGTGGCGCAGCGCGGTCGCGTGGCTCGGCTTTCCGGTCATCTATCTCGGCTATACGCTCGTGCGCGGCGCGCTGGAGAACTGGTATCCCTATCCGTTCGTCGATCCGCGGCCGCACGGCTACCTGCCGGTCGCGATCCAGTGCTCGCTGATCGCGCTCGGCGCGGCAGGGCTCGCGCTGGGCATCCGCTGGCTCGGCAATCATGCGAGGCAGTCCGACGCCGCGGCGCTCGAGGAAGGGTGAAGGCGGGAGCGTGTGCGCCGCACGGCGCACACGTCGTGAAGCGGCGCGTCAGCCGCCGTTGCGCGGCAGGAAGTTCATCGGGTCGACGACCTTGCCGTTCTGCCGGACTTCGAACTCGAACGTCGCGCGGCCGCTCGCGTCGGTGCCCATCTCGGCGACCGGCTGGCCCGCGCGCACCGCGTCGCCTTCGTTGACGAGCAGCCTGCCATTGTGCCCGTAGGCCGTGATGAGCCCGTTGTCGTGCTTCAGGATCACGAGCGGGCCATACGCCTTGACGCCGGAGCCGGCGTACACCACCCGCCCGTTGGCCGCGGCCCGCACCGAACGGTCGGGCCCCGACGCAGCGATCACGATGCCGCGCGTCTTGCCGGCCGAGAACGGCGTCGCGACGATGCCCGTGGCCGGCCATGCCAGCGAGCCCGGCTGCGCGGCCCCCGCGGACGGCTGCCCGAGCGACGTCGCCGCAGGCGGCGGCGCGACGCGCAGCACCTGGCCGGGATACACGGCGTCATTCGGCGACATGTGGTTCCAGCCGGCCAGGTCCTGCACGCGCTGCCCGTAGGCGGCGGCGATGCCGGCGAGCGTGTCGCCTGGATTCACGCGGTAATAGCCGGCGATCACGCCCGGCGTGGCAACCGACGCCGGCGTCGACTGCCGCACCGGCTGCCAGCTGTCGGTCCACGGCGTCATCGTACAGCCCGTCAGCGCGGCGGCCGCGGCGACGAACGCCGCCTGCGGTAACCAGCGCGCCAGCGCATCGTGGATCGGAATCGTTTTTCTCAAGGGTCCTCCCGGATTTGCGTCGTTGCGCCGCCCACCGCCCTCCGGCGTGCGACGCACGATGTCCGGCCGAACGGCCGGACCAACCAGTATCCGACCGCTCTCGCGGCCGTCAGTTTCCACCGCGGGACGTCGACGCGAAAGGGCTCACCGGCCCCTTTTTCGCGCCATTTCTGCGTCGTCCCGACCCGGCAAAGATACCATTTGTCGCGGTCAGGACCGCGGCAGGCGCCCCGGCCGGCAACAATCTTGCGGCGCCACGAACGGGTGCCGGCGGGCTGCGCGCCACGCCGCGCAGGGTGTCCCGCGGACTTCGGGCCGGCCGTCCCGTCCCGCGGCGGGCAGCCGTATCGCGCCCATGAGCGCCGCGCCGCTGCCGGCCGCCTCCTATACTCGGAGGAGCACCGCACGTTCCAGCGATAACGAGGAGAAAACCATGAACAATGCGACGTTTCTGTCCGTGCAGCTCAACGCCGAGGATTTCGCCGGTTCCAGCGGCCTCGTCGAACTGCTCAACCGGCACCTGCTGTTCGCGACGGACGTCGCCGAAGCCGCGGACGCCCTCGTCCAGCTGGCGAGCGTCGCGCACCTGAGCGGCGCTACCCGGCACAGCGTCGAGCTGCCGGTACTCGCAATCGAGCGGCTGCGCGACGCGCTCGACACGCTGAGCGGCTACGACCAAGCATGGCTGCAGGCGCTGGAACCGGGCGACGCGCTGTTCCGGGACATCGGCCGCGGCCCGCGGCCGCTGCACTGACGCGGCGGGCGCCGCCAATGAAAAACAGCCCGTCGTTCCGTGATTCGGAACGATGGGCTGTGTGTACTGCGCGGGGGTCAGATCAGGCCGCCCATGCGGCCGGCGATCGATGACGATCAACGACCCTTGTAGACCGGTGCACCGTCCGACACGCGCTTGACCTGCCAGCCGGTCTTGGCAGCGGCCGGGGCGCCCGATTCTTGCTGGGCGGCCGGTTGCGCACCGTAGCCGCTCGTATCGGCAGCAGCGACGTTCTGTTGCGGGTTCACGCGGGCTTCAGCTGCCTGGATGCTTGCCGGGTAGTCGGTACGGTCGCTGCCCAGCTTGTAGCCGGCCTGTTGCAGCTGGGCCAGTTCGGCCTTCACCTGCGCACGGGTGACGGGGGCGTTCTGTTGGGCGAACGAGACGGCGGGAACGGCGAGGACGGCAGCTGCAGCGAACGTTGCGATCAGCGATTTCATGATTACCTCCGGGATTTTTTTGCTCCGCCGCACACACCATGTCTGCAGCGATGGAACAAAGTTTAGCCCCGAGATCACCTAGGGAAAACCATGAAAGAGCGAAAACACTGTTTCCTCGGAACCAACAATTGCGGGATCCGGGAACGAAAAACCCTACTCAAAGAATAGAATTTCGCAACAATACCGGCCTCGCCTGCCGGTTACGACCAGTTCGCGTGGAAGCTGCCCGGCTTGTCGGTACGCTCGAACGTGTGGGCGCCGAAGAAGTCGCGCTGCGCCTGCACAAGGTTCGCCGGCAGCCGCTCGGAACGGTAGCTGTCGAAGTACGCGACCGCCGACGCGAACGCCGGCACCGGCACGCCTGCCTTCACCGCGGCCACCACCACGTCGCGCAGCGACGCCTGGTAATTCGCGGCGATGTCCTTGAAGTACGGGTCGAGCAGCAGGTTCGCGAGCGCCGGATCCTTCGCGTACGCGTCCGTGATCTTCTGCAGGAAACGCGCGCGGATGATGCAGCCCGCGCGGAAGATCTTCGCGATCGTCCCGAGATCGAGGTTCCAGCCGTACTCTTCGGATGCCGTGCGCAGTTGCGCGAAGCCCTGCGCGTACGAGATCACCTTGCTCAGGTACAGCGCGCGGCGCACGGCTTCGACGAACGCGGCACGATCGCCGTCGAATAGCGCGGCGGCCGGGCCCGACAGGATCTTGCTGGCCGCGACGCGCTCGGTCTTCAGCGACGACAGCACGCGCGCGAACACCGACTCGGTGATCAGCGGCAGCGGCACGCCCAGGTCCAGCGCGTTCTGGCTGGTCCACTTGCCGGTGCCCTTCTGCGCGGCGCGATCGAGGATCACGTCGACGAGGTGCTTGCCGGTTTCTTCGTCCTTCTTGCCGAAGATCTTCGACGTGATCTCGATCAGGTAGCTGTCGAGCTCGCCCTGGTTCCATTCGGTGTAGACCGCGCCGAGTTCGTCGTTGGTCAGGCCCGCGACGTCCTTCAGCACCGCATAGCTCTCGGCGATCAGCTGCATGTCGCCGTATTCGATGCCGTTGTGGACCATCTTCACGTAGTGGCCCGCGCCGTCCGGCCCCATGTACGCGACGCACGGCTCGCCGTCAGACGGCGCCTTCGCGGCGATCTGCTTGAGGATCGGCTCGACCAGGTCGTACGCGTCGCGCTGGCCGCCGGGCATGATCGACGGGCCGCGCAGCGCGCCCTCTTCGCCGCCCGACACGCCGGTGCCGATGAAATGCAGGCCCGATTGCGCGAGCTCCTGGTTGCGGCGGATCGTGTCCGTGAAGTGCGTATTGCCGCCGTCGATCAGCACGTCGCCCTTCTCGAGCAGCGGCTTGAGCGATGCGATCGTCGCATCGGTCGCTTCGCCCGCCTTCACCATCATCAGGATCCGGCGCGGCGTCTCGAGCGACGCGACGAACTCCTCGAGCGTATAGGTCGGCACCAGATTGCGGCCGGGGAATTCGGCGATCAGTTCGTCGGTTTTCTCGCGGCTGCGGTTGTACACCGACACCGCGTAACCGCGGCTCTCGATATTGAGTGCGAGATTGCGGCCCATCACCGCCAGCCCGATCACACCGATTGCTTGTTTGCCCATTAGTCAATTCTCCGGAAAAAACGGGGCGCGACCCGAGCCGGGCCGCGCGCACAGGCGAAAGGATAGTGGAAACCCGGCCGCGATGCGCGCTTGCGTGTCATTGCTCCGCGTGCGGCAGGCGCCGGAACACGACGCTCAGGTTGTTCGCCGGCATGTCGACGACCTCGATGCAGTCGAGCCCGCGGTCGAGGCCGAGCGCGACGACCGCCTCGAGATCGCGCACGCCCCACGACGGATCGCGGCTGCGCAACTGCTGGTCGAACGCCTCGTTGGACGGCGCCGTGTGCCGGCCTGCGCGGCGATACGGGCCGTACAGGAACAGCACGCCGCCCGGACGCAGCACGCGCGACGCGCCGGCGAACAGCGCGTCGGTGCAGGCCCACGGCGAGATGTGGATCATGTTGATGCAGACGATCGCGTCGAACGCCGCGGCCGGCCACGACGCGTCGCGCACGTCGAATGCCAGCGGCTCGGCCAGGTTCGCGAGGCCGGCATGCGCGACCCACGCGGCGATCGAGCGGCGCGCGTGCGCGTCGGGATCGCTCGGCTGCCAGCGCAGCCCCGGCAGCGCCTGCGCGAAATGGACCGCATGCTGCCCGGTGCCGCTCGCGATCTCGAGCACGTCGCCGGTAGCCGGCAGCACGCGACGCAACACGTCGAGGATCGGCCCGCGATTGCGCTCGGCCGCCGGCGCCGACAGCCGCGCGGACGGATCGGACGAAGACGTCGGCCCGGTCACGATGCGTGCTCCGGCGCGCTGCCGGCGACGCCCAGCCGCGCGTTCAGCGCGTCGAGCGCGGGCGCGCAACGCGCCTCGACCTTCAGCGTCAGCATCGGATCGGCGCGCGTATGGCCGAGGTTCAGCGCGGCGACGGGCTTGTTCTGCGCCTGGGCCCACACGCAGAACCGGTAGCCGGAATACACCATCAGCGACGAGCCGACGACGAGCAGCGCATCGGCCGCATCGAGCGCCTGCGACGCCAGCGCGACGCGCTCGCGCGGCACGTTCTCGCCGAAGAACACCACCGCCGGCTTCAGCAGCCCGCCGCAGGCCGGGCAGGCAGGAATGCGGAACGTGTCGAGCGCGGCCCATTCGAGATGCGCGTCGCCGTCGGCGGCGGGTTCCGCGTGCGCGCCGAGCAGCTCGGGGTTGTCCGTTTCGAGCACGGCCTGGATCGTCGCGCGCGCGTGATGCGCGCCGCAGTCGAGGCACGTGACGCCGTTGATGCCGCCATGCAGTTCGATCACGTCGCCGCTGCCTGCGCGCTGGTGCAGCCCGTCGACGTTCTGCGTGACGAGGCGCTCGATCCGGCCGGTGCCGCCGAGCCGCGCGAGCGCGACATGCGAGCGGTTCGGCTGCGCACGGCCCACCACGGGCCAGCCGATCATGCTGCGCGCCCAGTAGCGGCGGCGCGCAGCGTCGGAACCGAGGAATTCGTGGAGCTGGATCGGCGGCGAGCGCATCCATTGACCGTTGCGGTCGCGATAGCCGGGAATGCCGGAATCCGTGCTGATGCCCGCACCGGTCAGCACGAGCAGCCGCGGATAGCGCTCGACGAACGCGTGCAACGCATCGAGCGCGGCCGGTTCGATGCTGGCGGATGAGGGGTCGGGCAAGGTGATGTCGTTCATGTTGGCGGCGCGTGATCGGGCGCGGTGGCCGGCCGAGCGGCCGGCGCGCCAGCACATGATACAGAACGCCGCGCGATCCGGCCGGCGGTCCGCGCGCGACACCGGCGCCGCAAAAAAAGACGCCCATCGACCACATGGCGATGGGCGCATCAACAATTGATCCATCGGGGTAGTGGATCAACTGACAGCACAATGTCGTCGGATCCGCCGCAGCGCCGCCGGCAGACCTTCCCCGGGACTACACCTTCGAATTCCTGAAATTGCCCTGATGTTTGCGAGGATCGCCGCGCGGCACGGCGCACGGCACACGCACGCATGCTTCGCGTGCGGCGCGCCTGCGTTTCGCGCGCCGGCATGACGATCCGGAAGTCATGGTCGCCCATCCGCGCGCACCGGCGGTTCATCCCCGACGGCCGACCGGCACGGGTCGGCCTCGTGCGTCATACCTGCACGTCGTCGTTCGGAACGAACCGGATGGGTCCGGATGAAGCGAAAAGCCGCGCGCTCATGTCGCCGTAATCAACGGCGACGCGAAATCACGGGCAGGTCGGCGATTCATGTTTGCAACATGGCACGTTGCGATTCGGTCTGTTCTCATTCTCTTGTCCCCGTCTTCGATGCGTCCGACCTACTGAAGCGACGGCCGGGCCCTTGCTGCGCCCGGCGATCGCGCTCACGGCGCATACAGACATGCAAGGAGCGCACCATGCTTCGCCGTGCAAGGCCGCGCGGGCCGTGAAACGACCCCGATGCAAATCGCACGACGACAGACAGGCGCGAACGTTTCGAAAGTGAAACGAGGGGAAACGGCCCGCGCGATCGATCGCACCGGACGCGACGCCGGTGTTGCACGCATGTGACGCGTGCGCCGGCGGCGCGTTTGCGTCGGTTCGATGCCGACGATCCGCTTACAGTCGCGCGACCCTGGCCGCGCATGCATGGTCGAACGCGCTCGTCTAACCTGTGAGCACCACCTGCAACCACGGACAGCACGCTGCTCGCCGCAAGACCGGCCACCACGCGCTGACGTACGTTCATGCCGATTGATTGCCGGATGACCGAAGGTGCCGATCATGCCAATACCGCCGATGCCGCCGCGCGCCGCAAGCGGCGCGCAAACACGTTAGCATTCGGACACGGTGCGGCGCGCGCACCGGCTTCGCCTCGTCTCCAAGGAATGGACATGACCCTGCCCGCCTCCGGCCGCGCCGACGTCGCGCGGCGCGTTTTCTCGGCCGAGCGGCTGTCGATCGGCCTGACGCTGCCGCTGCTGCGCAGCGGCCATACCGTCGCGGATTTCAACGAGCAGTTCGAACTCGCGGCGCTGGCCGATTCGCTCGGCTTTCGCGCACTGTGGGTTCGCGACGTGCCGCTCAACAGCGCCGATTATCCCGACCCGGTCGGGCATCTCGATCCGTGGGTGCTGCTCGGCGCGCTCGCGTCGCGCACGCGCCGGATCGTGCTTGCCAGCGGCGCGATCGTGCTGCCGCTGCGTCATCCGCTGCATATCGCGAAAGGCGCGCTGTCGGTCGCGACGCTGTCCGGCGGGCGCTTCCTCCTCGGCCTCGGCTCCGGCGACCGGCCGCCCGAATATGCGGCGTTCGGCGTCGACGCGCAAACGCGGCGCGACCGGTATCGCCGGCATTGGGACATCGTCGCGGCCGCGCTCGGCGTGCCGTCCCGTGTGCTGCCCGACGAGACGCCACCCGACGCGCCCGAGTTCACGCTGCTGCCGCGCGGCGACGACGCGGTGCCGATGCTTGCCGTCGGCTCCGGCGGACAGAGCGTCGACTGGATCGCACGGAACGCGATCGGCTGGATGACCTATCATCGCGACCCGGACACGCAGCGCGCGCGTTATTCGATGTGGCGCGCGGCCGTCGACCGGCTTGCACCGCCGGGCTTTCGCGCGTTCGGCGTATCGATGCGGCTCGATCTCGATGCGAATCGCGATGCACCGCCCACCGCGCTGCCGCTCGGCTATGCGACCGGTCGGAATGCGCTCATCGACATCCTGCGGGACATGCGGGCAGCCGGCACGCACCACGTCACGCTGAATCCCGGCTCGGACCGGCCCGTGCGCGAGGTCATCGAGGAAATCGCCGAGCATGTATTGCCGGTCTTTCACGACGATCAGGGTTGATTCATCAGGAATCCGGAATTATCCACCCATAGCCCATAGTCGAAGCCACGGTTGGCCACCCATCGAATCACCGGCGAGCACGTTTCGTTCCCGATCCTGCGCTTTCGCTTGCGGCGGGACCGCATGCCAACACCCGACGACCTGCCCGCATCACGGATCGTGAACGGCCGGCGCGAGACACCGCCACGCGAAAGGAACCGCACGGCAGCGCGCAAACGCCCGCACCGCCTGCCGCATGCCCGATTCGAATATTCGTCGATGGAACTATCCGGTTCCGATGGCAATCATGTTAACTTCCGTCCATCGTCCAGACCGGCGGGCCGCGTTCCGATGCGCGCCCGCACGCCTACCCATGCGATATTTCCTGCTCGGCTGGCTGCTCGCCGCCGTCGTATCGGCCGCCCACGCGGCCGCCCCTGCCCCGGCCGCCGCCTCGGCCGCCTCCGGCGCCGTGCCCGCGCTGACGCCGCAGCAGGCGCAGCAGGCCCTCTCCGTCCTGCAAAACCCGCGCGAGCGCCAGCAGGTCGAAACGACGTTGCGCGCGATCGCGGCCGTCGGCGTGCTGAGCACGCCCGCGCTTGCGGCGAGCGCCGCGGCGCCGGCCAGCGCAGCATCGGCTGGCACCGCTCCGGCTGCACTCACGACGAACGGGCTCGCGTCGATGCTCGTGCGGCAGGGATCGCACTGGGCCGGTGAAATCGGCGGCGCGCTGAACGAATCGCTGCGCTCGCTGCTCGACGTCGGCTCGGTCGGCAACTGGTGGCACGAGCGGCTCGTACGCGCCGACCAACGTACCGATCTCACGCGCGCGATCTTGATCATCCTCGCCGTGCTCGTGCCCGCACTCGCCGTCGAATGGTTCGCGAAGCGGCTGCTGCGGCGCGCGCTGGCCGCGCTGAGCGCGCGCCGCACCGGATCGTCGCACCGGGCCGATGCCGATGCCGATGCCGATGCCGATGCCGATGCCAATGCAGATGCCAACGCCGATTCACCTGAACCCGAACCGCCCGGTCCCGGCGACCGCACTTCGACGCCGGAACCGGCCGCCGCCGCTGCCCGCGCCGACGGCACCGGCACGCCCGATACGTCGTCGCAAGGTCGCGGCCATGCGCGGCGCCACACCACGCTGCTGCGCCGGATGCCGCGCGCGCTGGTCAGCCTCGCACTGCGGGTGATACCGCTGCTGGTATTCGTCGGCATCGCGAGCCTGACGATGTCGGTCCTCGACGGCGCCGGCACGCCGACCCAAACGGCACTCGAATCGCTGATCGACATCTACGTGATCTGCCGCCTCGTGACGATCGTCAGCCGGCTGTTCTTCCAGCCCGACGCGCGGCAGCTGCGGCTGCTGCACATCAGCGACGCATGGGCCGCGTTCGCGCAGCGCTCGATCGCGCGGATCGTGATGGTCGTCGGCGCCAGCACGGCCGCGGTCGAGATCGCCGCGAGCTTCGGCCTCAGCGACGCCGGTCACGTCGCGCTGCTGAAGGCGGTCGCGCTCGTCGGCCACTTGATGATCTCGGCGCTGATCCTCCGGTGCCGCCAGCCGGTCGCCGCGCGCATCCGCGCGGCCGGCGAGGATCGGCCGGCCTTCGCGATGGTCGGCAATGCGCTCGCCGACGCGTGGGCGCCCGTGTCCGTGTTCGTCGTGATGGCGTTGTGGTTCGTGTGGGCGCTCGACGTCCACAACGGCTACCGCGTGCTGATCACGCTCGGCGGCCGCTCGATCGCCGTGATGATCGGCATGCGGATCGTGTCGATCGTCGTGTTCGGCGCGCTCGGGCGGGTGTTCCAGCGCCGCGACGACGACCGCACGCTCGTCCACCTGCACGCGTACCGCTATTACCCGCTGGTGCGCCAGGTCGTGTCGGCGGCGATCGCCGTCGTGACCGTCGTGCTGCTGCTGCAGACCTGGGGCGTGCCGATCTTCCACGCGTTCGCGACCGGCACGATCGGCCATCGGCTCGCGTCGGCGCTGATCACGATCGCGATTGCAGCCGTCGTCGCGCTGATCGTCTGGGAAGCCGCGAACATCGCGATCGAGCGCCGCCTGCAGCAGTGGACACGCGAAGGCAACCTCGTGCGCGCGGCGCGCTTGCGCACGCTGCTGCCGATGCTGCGTTCGCTGCTGTTCATCATGATCGCGCTCGTCGTCGTGCTGACCGGCCTCAGCGAAATCGGCGTGAACATCGGTCCGCTGCTCGCCGGCGCCAGCATCTTCGGCGTCGCGCTCGGCTTCGGCTCGCAGAAGCTCGTGCAGGACTTCATCACAGGGATCTTCCTGCTGATGGAGAATGCGATGCAGGTGGGCGACTGGGTCACGCTCGCCGGCGTATCGGGCACGGTCGAATACCTGTCGATCCGCACCGTGCGGCTGCGCGCGGGCGACGGATCGCTGTACACGATCCCGTTCAGCTCGGTGACGACCGTCAACAATACGAATCGCGGGCTCGGCAACGCGGCCGTCAAGGTCAGCATCGCCTACGGTCAGGACATCGATCGCGCGATCGCGACGCTGAAGGAGATCGGCGCCGCGTTGCGCGACGATCCGGATTACAAGGACGGCATCCTGTCGGACTTCAGCTACTGGGGCATCGACCAGGTCGACGGCGCGGCGATCGCGCTGGCAGGACAGATCCAGTGCAAGGACTCGGCGCGCTGGGGCGTGCAGCGCGAATTCAATCGGCGCATCGCGGTGCTGTTCCGCGAACGCGGAATCCGGATCGCGAATCCGCAGCGCAGCCTCGTCGCGTATGACGACGGTTCGCGGCCCGTTGCGCCCGAGAACGATGAGAACAGCGACCACGCCGCCGGCACGCCGGACGCCGAACCGCCACCGCCCGTTGCGCCGGCGCGCAAGCCGGACTGATCGTACGGATGCCGCTGGCGCGACCACCGCCGGTCGCGCCGTGCGCGCGCCATCGAACGACGGATAGCCGCGCTCAACGCGCGGCGGTTTTCTTCGCGCGCCGAACGCACTTCGCTGCGTTCGCCGGCGCGGCCCGCGTCGCGCCGGCATCCCGCTCGTCGCCGCGCACGCTGCCGGCCGGATCGTCGCCGACGATCTTTCGGTGCGCGCGGCTTACCGCGACGGTTGCCCGAGCGCCATGTCGCAATTCATCGAGGACTTCAATGCCATGACCGTTCGCCTCAAGCACGCGACTACCTTCGAAACGATCTCGCCCGCCGATGCGGACCGCATCGTGCGCGCGCCGCTTGCGGAACTCGAAGCGCGGCTCGACGAGATCAAGACACTTGCGTCGGCAAGCGGCGACGCGCCGGACGAACGCCTGCTGCACTGTATCGACGGCCTGTTCCGGCTCGTCGACGACCTGCAGGCCGTCGAGCGGCACGACACGCCGAAGCTCGAGCTTCGGCGACGGGAGCGCCGTTGAAGTTTCCGTGCGGATGGCAGACCGGATTGCGTTACGCATTCGCCGGCGAGCGCGCTGCGCGACGCATGACCGGCTCAGCCGGTGTCTACGGCTCGAATGTTTCCTCCACAACCATTCGCTCATTACGAATGGAATCGTCAATTATCCGGCGCTCCGATCCGTCATTACATCCGAAATCGTCTTTGAAAATTACAAAATACCCCGCAATTTTTCAAAATCATTTCAGCTTATTCAATTTAATTTTGTTTCATATAATCAGAAAAAGTTTGACATCGAACTTTCGTTCTTGATACCGTCCGATTCAAGCAATCTGACGAATTGTCCACCACGCAATCGATTCCGCTCGACGCATTGCGCTTGCGCCGCACCGAAGTTCTCGCCGCCGACCGCCTCTTCTTCCGTTGGCGCATGCAACATCCCGATGCAATTGATTGGGCAGCTGCCGTCCGGCAGCGGGCCGAAGGATCGAACCGAATGAGCAGGACACCGAAACTGTTGCTCTAGTCATCCCGCCTGCATCAAACCCGCTGGCGCGGCCGCCCTGCTTCGCGGCGCAGCGCCTCCATTGCCGAGCATTCCAGCATTTCGCCCCCGGAGGATCACCACCCTTGCGGACCGGGCGAAAGGCCCCGTCGCGTCCGCGCCATCCGCGCGAGCGCGGCGGATATCGGCGGCGCACGATCCGCGCCGCTGTCGACCGTTGTTGTTCGCGCCGTTCGATGTTCAACCGGAGGGGTAATTCAACATGAATCAGGTTGCAGACAAGAAACAAAAGCACATCCGCATCGTCAAGCTCGCCTTCGCCGCCGCGGCAGCCGCTTCGTTCGGCATGGCGAGCGTCCATGCCGCACCGGCCGCCGGCTGGACGGAAACGCGCACCAAGGGCTTCCTGCCGCTCGTCCAGCAAGGTGAAAGCAGCAGTACCGCCGGCGCGCCGGCGGCCAGCACCGCCGCCGCTGCCGCGGCTGCCACCGAGATGGCGCCCGGCGAATCGGTCGACATCGTGCTCGGGCTGAACCTGCGCAACGAAGCGCAACTCGACCAGTACCTGCACGACCTGCATACGCCCGGCTCGCCGCACTACAAGCAGTTCCTCACGCCGGCGCAGTTCGCCGCGCAGTACGCGCCGACCGACCAGCAGGTCGCCTCCGTCGTCGCGCACCTGCGCCAGGCCGGCTTCGTCAACATCGTGGTTGCGCCGAACCGCCTGCTCGTGTCCGCCTCCGGCACCGCGGCAACGATCAAGTCAGCGTTCCGCACGACGCTCAAGCGCTTCACGCGCAACGGCCGCAGCGTCTACGCGAACACCGATGCCGCGCAGGTGCCGAACACGATCGGCGGCATCGTCGGCGCGGTGCTGGGTCTGCAGAACGTCGAACTCATGCACACCGGCGCGGGCAGCAAGCCGCAAGGCAACACCAGCAACCTGACGATCCCCGCGGGCGCATCCGCGGTGCCGCACAACCCGACGGAATTCTCGTCGCTCTACGGCGGCGACGGCACGCCGACGGCCTCGCAGACCACGGTCGGCATCATCGCCGAAGGCGACCTGTCGCAGACCGTCAGCGACCTCAACACGTTCGCCGCGAACAACGGCCTCGGCACGATCAGCAGCAGCGTCGTGCCGACGGGTCCGTCAGGCAGTTCGTACACCGATACATCCGGCACCGTCGAATGGAACCTCGACAGCCAGTCGATCGTCGGCGCCGCCGGCGGCAGCGTGAAGCAGGTCGTGTTCTACGTGGCACCGTCGATGACGCTCACGGCAATCACCGCCGCGTACAACAAGGCGGTCAGCGACAATGTCGCGAAAGTCATCAACGTGTCGCTCGGCGTGTGCGAATCGTCCTCGTACAGCACCGGCTCGCAAGCGACCGACGACACGATCTTCAAGCAGGCCGTCGCGCAGGGGCAGACCTTCTCCGTGTCGGCCGGCGACCACGGTGCGTACGAATGCGCGAGCGGCACGCCGTCGCGCTCGACCTACACCGTGAGCGAGCCCGCGACGTCGCCGTACGTAATCGCGGTGGGCGGCACGACGCTGTTCACCAACACGTCGACCAATGCGTACAACAGCGAAATCGTCTGGAACGATCCGAGCTGGCAGCCGGGCACCGTGTGGTCGACGGGCGGCGGCTACAGCAAGTACGAAGCCGCGCCCGCGTGGCAATCGTCGAGCCTCACCGGGTCGACCAAGCGCGCGCTGCCGGACGTCGGCTTCGACGCCGACCTGCGCACCGGTGCGATCCTCGTGGTGAACGGCCAGACGTCCGACACGCTGTGGGGCTCGGGCTACCTGAACAACGAAGGCGGCACGAGCCTCGCCGCGCCGATCTTCACCGGCATCTGGGCGCGGCTGCAATCGGCGAACAACAACGCGCTCGGGTTCCCGGCGTCGAGCATCTACAAGTACTTTCCGAGCAATGCGGCGCTGCTGCACGACGTGACGTCCGGCAACAACGGCAGCGGCACGTACGGCTACAAGGCGAAGGCCGGCTGGGATGCGACGACGGGCTTCGGCAGCGTGAACATCTCGAAGCTGAACGCGTTCATCCAGAGCACGGCGGATTTCGCGCGCTGATCGTGCGATGAGCGGTGCGGTTCCGGGTGCGGGTCATTTCGCGCGCCCGGAACCGTGTCGGCGACAGTGCACGCGGCGCGTCCCGATCGACGACGACCGTCGGCACACGTCGCCCGCGGCTGTCGCGCGCAGGCGAAATCACAGCTGCGATTCGATCGGAAACAAGCCGAGAAACCACACTTCCATGCGCCGCGCCGCCGACACTTCCGGTTCGTGATCGAGTTCGGTCACCTTCCCGTCCGCGTCGGTCTGAATCCACTTGAGGCGCCCCTTCCCGCCCGGATCGGTCCTCGCTTCGACTCGCCACGCGATTCGATCGAGCCGCGGCTCCAGGTCCGCCGCGACTTCGGATGCAATCGCCGGGCTCTCGCAGTAAACGCCGATCTCGGTATTGAGGTTCAGCGAACGCGGGTCGAGATTCATCGATCCGATGAAGATGCTCTTGCGATCGAACACATACGTCTTTGCATGCAGCGACGCACGCGACGAGCCGATGATGACCCGCTTCGAGATGCTCTTGTCGCCGGACGGGCGCCGCTCGTAAAGCCGCACGCCGGCCTCGACGAGATCGCGCCGATAGCGCCGGTAACCCGCGTGCACGGCCGCGACGTCGGTCGATGCGAGCGAGTTGGTCAGGATCGTCACTCGGACGCCGCGCGCCGTGAGCGCACGCAGCCGTTCGACCATGTCCTTGCCCGGCACGAAGTACGGCGACACGATCAGCAGCTCCTGCTCGGGCCGCAGCGCGAGTGCGCGCAGTTGCGGCATCAGGTGCCCGTCGCTGTCCTTCGGCGAGCGTGCGATCTTCGCCGGATCGTCGTACAGGACCGTCGCGCGCCCCCACGACAGCTCGGTCCCCTGCCCGTGCACGATCTGGTCGAGCCTTTGCCGCGCCTCGAGCACGTACGGATTGTCCTCCATCGCGCGCAGGTAATCGCGCAATCGTTCGCGCTCCCGGTCGAGGCCGCCGGGCGCCGCGTCGTGCCCGACCAGCGCATCGACCGGATATGCATACGGCGAATTCCAGAACGTATCGAATTCGGTCGAGATGTCGTTCACGACCGGGCCGTGCACGACCACGTCGAGATCGCCGAACTCCAGCATCGACGACGCGCCGAAGTACTCGTCGCCGATATTGCGGCCGCCGACGATCGCCGCCTGGTTGTCCGCGATCATCGCCTTGTTGTGCATGCGCCGGTTGACCCGCGAGAACTCGAGCACCGTGCCGATCTTCTTGAAGTGGCGCGTGGCGACCGGATTGAAGAGCCGGATCTCGATGTTCGGATGCGAGCTGATCTCGAGCAGCTTGCGGTCGTCCGCGTTCGTCCCGAGATCGTCGAGCAGCGCGCGCACGCGGACCCCGCGATCGGCCGCGCGGATGATCGCATCCGCGAGCTCGTGTCCGGTCAGGTCGTCGTGCCAGATGTAGTACTGAAGGTCCAGCGAGCGGTCCGCGCGATCGGCGAGCAGCACGCGCGCATCGAGCGCATCGACCGGGTCGCGCAGCAGATGAAACGCATCCTGCCCAGGATGGGTGGCGGCCTGCTGGCGGAACGCCGCGCCGAGGCGCGTGTTTTCGGTATCGGAGAACGCATGCGTCGGCGCACGATCAGCCTGCGACGGCAGGCTGGCGCACGCGGCAAGCATCAGCAACGCAAGAATCGCACTCCACGAACGCAACATGATCATGATGGCCACCCCACGGTCGGGCGAAGTCTGTTTGTGTTTGTTCTGGCTGCCGGACGGGGCGCGGCGCGGATCCCCGGTCCGCGCGCTGGACGAATCCCGAGCGCGCGCGCCGGTCGCGCCACAGCATACTTCGATTGACATCGGGACGGCACGCGCTCCGTGTTTCCCGGTGGCGGCGATACGACATGCGACGCGGACGTGAACACGTTCGACACGTTCGCCACGTTCAGGCGGCGCGCAAAAGAAAAACCCGCGAGGCCTTGCGGCGTCGCGGGTTTCGAGATTTTGCCGAAGGCAAAAGAGTCGCCAGAAAGCAGGCAAAAAAACGGCATGCCACGCATGCCGTTTCGGGGATCGCACCGTGCGCCGCGAGGCTCGATACCTCTGTCCGGCGCTCGGTGCGAACAGCAACGCGTGTTAGTTCGGCAGCGCGTAAGCGATCACGTAATCGCCGAGCTTCGTGCCGAAGGAGCCGTGGCCGCCTGCGGCGATCACGACGTACTGCTTGCCGTTGATCGAGTAGCTCATCGGCGTGGCCTGGCCGCCTGCCGGCAGGCGGGCTTCCCAGAGTTGCTTGCCGTCGTTCACGTCGAACGCGCGGATGTAGTTGTCCGCCGTTGCGCCGATGAACGCCACACCACCGGCCGTGATCATCGGGCCGCCCAGCATCGGCATCCCCATCTTGAACGGCAGCGGGATCGGCGAGCTGTCACGCACCGTGCCGATACGCTTCTTCCAGACGATCTCGTTGGTCTTCAGATCGATACCGGCGATGTAGCCCCATGCCGGTTGCTTGCAGGGCAGGCCAAGCGGCGAGAGGAACGGGTTCAGCGTCACGCCAAACGGCACGCCGTACTGCGGCTGGATACCCGATTCCGTACCGCTCCCCTTGGCACCCGATGCCGGTTCGATCGGGTTGCCCGGACCGCGTGGGATCAGACGCGACACGAACGGCAGCGCAATCGGGTTGGCGATGGCGATCTGACGATCGGTGTCGAGCGCAATGCCGCCCCACTCGAACATGCCCAGGTTGCCCGGGAACACCAGCGTGCCTTGCAGCGACGGCGGCGTGAAGGTGCCCTCATACCGCAGCTTGTGGAACATCACGCGGCAGACCAACTGGTCGTACATCGTCGCGCCCCACATGTCCTTGTCCGTGAGCAGGTTCTTCGGACGGAACGTGAGTTCGGAGAACGGCTGCGTCGGCGAGGTACGGTCGCCAGGCGCGGCGCCTTGCGGCACCGGCAGTTCCGGAGCCGGCACGACGGTTTCGCCGGTGCGGCGGTCGAGCACGAACAGGTTGCCGGTCTTGGCCGGCCCGTACACGACCGGCACGGTCTTGCCGTCCTTGGTCGTGATGTCGGCGAGCGTCGGCTGCGACGGCATGTCCATGTCCCACAGATCATGGTGAGCGGTCTGGTAGAACCAGGCCAGCTTGCCCGTCGACGCGTGCAGCGCGAGCAAGCCGCTTGCATATCGCTCCATCTCCGGTGTACGGTCGCCGCCCCAAATGTCCGGCGTACGCACGCCCATCGGCAGATAGACGATATCGAGCTTCGCGTCGTAGGCGGCGGGCGCCCATGAGTTCGGCGAGTTCCAGGTGTAGTGCTCGTCCGGGCCCGGGATATGGTTCGGATCACTCGCGCCCGGATCGAACGCCCACACGAGCTGGCCCGTGCGCACGTCGTAACCACGGATCACGCCCGACGGTTCCCGGTTCGAGAAGTTGTCTTCCACCGCGCCCGCTACGACGATCACCTTGCTGGTGACGACCGGCGGCGAAGTGGGCTCGTACATACCCGGCGTGGTGACCGGCATGGCATGCTGGAGATCGAGGTCGCCATTGCTGCCGAAGCCCGCGCAGCGCTCGCCTGTCAGTGCGTCGAGCGCGTACAGGTGGCCGTCGTTGACCGGCAGGTAGATACGGCGCGAGCACGCCCCCGTGGCCGATACGGCTGCGTCGCTTGCCGGTGCGGCGGCCTGCGGCGCCGAAGCAGCAGCGTCGCTAGCCGGAGCAGCCGTTGCCGATACATCGGCACTCGCAGTCAGATCGACATACGACACGCCGCGGCAAGTCACGTGCTGGAACGACGGATCGGTCTTGAGCTTCGGATCGAAGGTCCACTTGAGCGCGCCGCTCTGCGCGTCGAGCGCGAAGAGCTTCTGGTGCGGCGAGCACAGGTAGAGCAGATTGCCGATCTTGATAGGCGTGACTTCGTCGGTGATTTCACCCGGATCGTTCGGGCCTTTCATGTCGTTCGTGCGGAACGTCCAGGCCACCTGCAGGTTCTTCACGTTGTCCCGCGTGATCTGCTGCAGCGGCGCGTAGCGCGTGCCTTCCTGAGTGCGGCCGTACGCGGGCCAGTCCGAGGCGTCGATGCCGTTGGCGTTCGCGGCGGGCGAACCGACAGACGAAGCCATCATGCCATTGACCGTCTGCGGATCGTTGAAGCAGGCATACACGAGCACCCCCGCCCAGATCACCAGCGCGCCGACGAGCGACTGCACGCCGAGCTTGCGCGGTACTTCGAGACGCCAGCTCACGAGCAGCAGCAACCACACGCCGAACACGACGAGCACCCCCGAGCGCGGCGCGAGCGCCCAGAAGTCGGGACCCGACTCCCAGATCGACCAGATGGCAGTGCCCACGAGCACGAGCGCGTAGAGCACGAGCGCAGTGGGACTGCGGCGATATAGCAGCCACGTGACTGCCAGCAGCACGACGCCGGTCACGACGTAATACGCCGAGCCACCGAGCGAGAGCAGGTACGCGCCGCCTATCAGCAGAAAGAGCGATGTAAGCGCGATAAACAGGAGCGTTACGACGCCGATGAACCCGGGCGATGATGAATCGCTTGATCTGGTCATGATGATCTCAACCTTCTTTTGAGGACGGCGCCAGCATCGCTTGTCACGCGATGCCTGTGGCGAGGCTCGCCCGCGCGAACACCGGCGAGTCGTCCAGCCACTGCGCTGTGCCCGCAGTGGCCGGCTGTGCGGAAAACGCTCCGCGAAACGGCCTGTTGCTTTAGAAGACGTGCATCATCCCGACGTACGCGCCGGTTTGCCCTTCGTCCATGTTCGGACGGGTCGGCGAGCTGGAAGCTGGAATCGCGCGCCGTCGCAAACACCGGGAAGTTACCGTTCTTGCTGTTGTCCAGGTGAGCGACCGTGCCGTACAAGAAGGCGCGCTTGCTCGGATTATAGGTGGTAGCGAGTGCGTCGAGCTCGCCTGCGGATGCCGATGGCCCGCTTCGATGCGCACCGGTCTGTCGTCGAATACGCAGACAAGCGATCGCTCGCCGCGAAATCTTCAGGAAGGCAGTTTAGGGATGGGGAACACGAACGGTCCCTACCCGTTCGGGTAGTCCGGAGCCATGGATTGCCCGGATCCGGCGCGTTGAAGCCCAGAAACGAAAAAGCCGGCCCACCGGGCCGGCTTTTCGCGTCCAATCGAGGTCGGTTGCACCGCTGTGCCGTTAAGCATAACTCGTCCTCGAGATAAAGAATAAGCGGTCCACACATTATGTCACCACCTGCAATCACATTTTCCTCAAAAAACCATAAATCGACCAATCAGTTAAATATAAAGCATATCCCGTCCGAAAAATTACCAATAAAATAATCCAGTTTTTAACTTTAACGCGACGCGAATTCGAATACCATGAATGACGTGCCGCCAGTGTGGGAGACGACGTCTTCCCGCCAGGCCCTCAGCGGCGAACAGGAGATGCTCATGCCTATTTGGAGAATCGCCCCCGTAATTGACGAGCCGGGGGTCTCGCGATCGCGCTGGAGAATCTTGGAAACATCGGACGGGACTCGACATTTTGTCGGCGCAGACAACCGAGACCGCACAGGACGCGCCAGCTCTGAGGTCGTTACGTTCGACCTTGAGAGTTGACGCGGCGAGATGCGCTCCGGCCGCATTTATCAGCTCATCGGGGAGCCCGGTTGGTCAGACAATGCGGACTATGTATGGAAGCGCTGGTGCGAGCTTAATCAAACGACGAAATCCGTAGGTTATTTCTAGATCCATGGCATGAGCACCGCATAGTCGTCGGCAGTCACGACGGTGGTAACTTCGCGAACAGCCAGCCATTGCGACCGGCGACGAACGGCCTGAATTGAATAATCGATCGTAAATGCGTTCACCATGACCGTTGAAGAAGCAGCAAAGTATCTCTTCGTGAGTTGCGCTCATATCAACATGCTGCTCGCCCACGGGAAACTGATGGAAGTTTTGCCGAGAAACCCTTCTGGTCAGTTCGACATCGACCTCGCTTCCGTACAAGAGTACCGAGCGAGAAGAGACGCCGGGGCGCGAGCGTGGCTGGATTCACAGACCGAAGAAAACGACCCGCTGGGATGTTGAGAGCATACCGGCACCGGGTATTCGACATCGACCTCACGATTTCCATGGCATACCGCCGGGAGGCTGGTGCTCCGCGAAGAACCAACCAGACGCCATAACCTCGAGCTCGCTGAGGTATGGAACGGCGCCCGCCGACAAGTCACGTCCGACGAGCTGCGTTTTTCGTACGCCGACCAGTCATTTACGACCTTACAAACTGCTACTGAGCCCTATTACACCACTCAACATGACTTCGACTATGGGGCGCCGACGACTTTATGCCTAGGTCGTAGCAGTTGTGAAGAATGACGCGATCTCTTCATCACCGATATCTGCGCAATCGCCTATTGTCGGGGATCCCATCCGGTTTTGTACTCTCGGTCTTGGCTGCCGCATATCTTCCCAATTCGACTGACGCACTACTTACCGCGCCGACATCATTGGAGGAGCGTCTAGCACACTGCTCTCAACTGTAGCGTCTGCCGTAGAGACATTCGCCACCGAGTTGGGAAACCACTGCAACCCGTGCCAACGTGAATCGCTCACACGCGTTGCGTGTCCTGATCCGGCGTCGACGTCAGCCACTACCGTCCGGTTCTTGGTCGCGAGTCCGAGATACCGCGACGACACGTCCAGCAGACATCCAGCAAAATCAACCATCATTTCGTTGTTTCCCCTGCATTCGTATAAGCAAGATATTCATCAAGCTGCGCACGGCGTTAGCGTCGCCTGCGTCGCTGCAATCTGAGTAATGTTCGGTACAGCCACCATTGCGCCAACCTCGTCGCGCTGCTCGCCGAAGGCGTCGAGCAAATAATCGGTCAATCTGCGCACCCGCGCGGGGAGATTGCGTCTGGACCGGTAGACGAGGCAGGCTTCCAGTGGCGCCACCTGCCACGCATCGAGCACGCACACGAGTTCGCCGCGATTGAGCGCCGCTTGTGCGAGCTGGTTGGGCAGGATTGCTACCCCCTCGCCGTCGACGGCCGCCGCGAGAAGCGCATGAGGACAATTCGTGCGCAGCGCCGCGCGCGGGGCAAGCGACACACACTCCCCGGATGCTTCATGGCTGACCGTCCACACCGAATGCTGTGCCCCCGTCGCGAGGCAAGCCTCGGCAGGCACATCGAGCGGGTGAGCGAGATCGTTGGTCCGTTCGAGCCAGGCAGGACTCGCATAGAGCCCGAAAGGCACGTCCGCGAGTGCTCGCGCGATGCACGACGACGGCGCCGAGCGACCGACGACGATTGCGAGGTCTGCAAGATCGCCGAGCGTGTCGGCCAGGTGGTCGACGCGCCGTACGTCGACCCGTACTTTCGGCCAGGCGCGCATGAAGCGGACCAGGACGGAAGTGAGGCGGGCGGTATCGAAGATTGCCGGCACCTCGATGCGGACGTTACCCGCGCAATCGCCGGCTTCGTCGCTGCCGGTACGCGCGAGGTCTTCATAGGAGGACAGGACGCCCGTGACGCGCTCGAGTACCGCATGGCCCGCCGTGGTCAACGCGACGCGGCGCGTGGTCCGGTTGAAGAGCTGCACACCGAGCATCGTTTCAAGATCCTGCACCGCGCGGCTCACCGACGGTACGCCAATATTCGTGGCGTCCGCCGCCCGCGTGAAACTGCCGTGGTCCGCCACTGCCTTGAATACCTCCAGCGCTTTCAGACGCTCCATATCGACCTCCGATCATTGATTGGCTTGCATGGAGCAATGTTGGCGGGGAGACGCGCATCGGGCCAGTTACGACTTGTTAAGCGTTGCTAAGTCGGCGCCCGGATCCGTGCCAAGCTTCGTCGGCTGGAACAAAGCGGTTTTTTTAAGATCTTTTAAGGGCGCGTACTGCGCTTCTGCGCAATGATTGGCTGTTTTTGCGTCAGTGTGCGCGACCAGCGCACCGTATTGGCCGACACTCAACCCGCGCGATGACGCTCTCGATGACCGCTCCTTACAGCCTCGCGTTCGGCCCTTTTACGCTGCAATTCCCGCAACGAGTCCTGCTCAAGGACGGGACGCCGCTGAAAATCGGCAGCCGCGCGCTCGACATTCTCGTCGTACTTGTCGAGCATGCGGGCGCGCTGGTCTCGACGCGCAATCTGTGCGACAGCGTCTGGGTGGACAACGTCGTCGAGGAAGGCGCGCTGCGCGTGCATCTGTCGGCGCTGCGCAAGGTGCTCGGCGACGGACCGGACGGTGTGCGTTACATCGTCAACGAGACCGGACGCGGCTATCGTTTCGCCGCGCCCGTTACCCGGGCCGAAGCAGCGGACCCTGCCGCACCACGGCCTCATCCGCACGCAGTGCAGCCTTCCACCGGGTCCGAAAGCGGTTCACGCAGTCTGCCGGTCACGCTCGCTCGCGTGATAGGCCGCGAGGACGTCATCGCAGGTCTGACTGACCACTTGCCCGAGCGACGCTTGCTCACCATCGCTGGCCCGGGAGGCATGGGCAAGACGACCGTGGCCGTCGCTGTCGCGCATCGCTTCGCCCAGCGCACCGGCATGCGCGCCGTGTTCGTCAATTTCGCGCCGGTTTCCGCGGCCGCGAGCGCGGCCAGTACGATCGCGTCGGCGCTAGGTGTTGCCGTCCCGAGCGGCGATCCGGTGCCCGATCTTGTCCAGGCGCTTGGGGCGTCGCCGGTGCTGCTGGTGCTGGATAACTGCGAGCATCTGATCGATGCCGTTGCCGTACTCGCCGAGCAACTGCTGCAAGGCGCGTCCGGCGTGCATTTGCTGGTCACGAGCCGCGAGCCGCTGCGCGCGGAAGGCGAATCCGTCCATCGCCTCGCCGCGTTGCCGTCGCCCGACACTGACGCAGGCGTGAGCCTCCACGACGCCGTGCAGTTCCCGGCGATCGCCCTGTTTCACGACCGCGCACGCGCCGCCAATGACCGGTTTGCGTTGAGCGAGGCGAATCTGGGCCCCGTGATCGATATTTGCCGACGGCTCGACGGTATCCCGCTCGCGATCGAGTTTGCGGCGGCGCGCGTCGGCTTGATGGACGTGCATTCGATTGCAGCGCGGCTCGACGACCGCTTCGCGCTACTCACGCAGGGCCGCCGCACGGCACTTCCGCGCCAGCAGACGCTGCGCGCGACGCTCGACTGGAGCTATGAATTGCTCCGGCCGGAGGAGCGCCAGGTGCTGCGCCGCCTCTCAGTCATGCGGGCTGCCTTCGGCATAGATGCCGCTGCGGCTGTCGCGGCCAGTGGCGACGTCGATGACCTCGCCGCCTTCGACGCCGTCACTGGCCTGATCGCCAAGTCGCTGATCGCCTGCGTAATCGACGATTCGGACCATCCCTATCGACTGCTCGACACGACGCGCCATTACGCATATATGCGACTTGAAGAGGCGGACGAACTCGATGAAGCGCGCCGCCGTCATGCGTTGTACTGCTGTGCGATCTTTGCCGACCCCGTGGCGGCGTGGGAAGGCAAGGCGCCGCGTCAGTGGCTCGCGATTCACAGCCAGCGAATCGACGACGTGCGAGCCGCTTTTGATTGGGCAGCCGGCCAGGATGGCGAGCCGAAGCTCGCGATCGACCTGCTCATCGCGACGGCGCCGCTGTGGTTCCATCTTTCGCTCCCTCACGAGTTCCTCGGGATGGCCGAGCGCGCGATCGCCGCGGCGGAAAACTCGGATCTGGCGGGTAAGGAGCAGTATATCGAGCTGCTCGCCGCGTACGGTCACGCGCTGTGGCACACGCGTGGGCCGACGGCGGACATGGCGAACGCGTTCGACGCCGCACAGGCCGCCGCGCAGCGCCTCGGCGACGACCGGCTCGCATTGCGCACGCTGTGGGGCGTGTGGGCGCATCGGACGCTCGCGGGCGCGTATGCGGAAAGCCTCGAACATGCGCGTGCGTTTCGCGCTGCCGCCGCGCGGACGGGCGATTTTGCGACGACGCAAACCGGCGAGCGGATGTGCGCGTTGTCACATCACTTCCTCGGGGACCACGATATCGCGCGGGCGCTGATCGAAGGGGTGATGGCTCGCGACAAGGACCCGGTGCGCGCGACGCACGCGAATCACGCGCAGGTCGACGCGCATATCGCTGCGATTTCCATTCTGATGCGCATTCTGTGGCTGCAAGGCGAGACCGACGCGGCGATGGCGCTCGCGCGCGACTGCGCGACGGAGGCGCTGGCGATCGATCACGATCTGACCGTCTGTTATGGGCTCGCGATCGGCTCGATCGCCGTCGCGACATGGGAAGGTGAAGTGGCGCTCGCGCGCGAATGGACCGCACGGCTTCGCGAGCGCACGCGCCGGCGCGGTCTCGCGTATTGGGACAAATGGGGCGAGGGCTTCGAGGCCATTCACGAAGGGAGACCTGTCACGCCGGACGGCGCAACCCCGATGCAACTCGAAGTGTTCGCGCGCGCTGGCGACGCAGGGAGCGCAAACGCATTGATCGAAGCTGGACGGGGGAACACGCCGTCGTGGTTACAGGTGCATTTGCAGGAGGCTGCGGCAATGCGCGGTGTGCAGACCTGAAGCGACGGTAAATCGGCTCGAAGCGTGCGTCACTAGCCTGAACGCTTTGCTGGACACGGGCTTAACGCCTCTTAGCAACGCTTAACTGTGGCTCGTGCGGGAATCCGATGAAAATTTGTTCTGTCGACGGCCAACGGTGCCGGATCGACAAGCAAGCCTTACTCATCGGAAACTGCCCCATGGATGATTTCACGTCTGCCCGTCCGCCCGAAGACGCCGCACCGGGCCTGATCAGATCCGCAGACTCGTATCCGGTCCTCGATGCGGAAACGCAATCGTTCCTCGACCATGCCACTGAGGCAGGGGTTCCGGCAGCGCGTCTGCGCGAATGGGCAAACGGCGATGCTACGGATGCGATCCACGCCGAAGAAATCGCGCTGAAAGCTGGCGCTGCGGATCCGGGCTTCACGATACGGATCGTACGACCGCCGCAGGCGGCGCCCACTCCGCTGCCCGCCGTGCTCTTCCTGCCGGGCAGCGTGAGCTTCGCGGGTGGCCAAAGCGACAACCGGCTCGCGCGCAGGATTGCCACCGACGCCGAGGCGGCCGTCGTGCTCGTCGATTACACCTCGGCACCCGCTGCGTGCTTTCAGACCCAAAACGAGCAGGCATTCACCGCGCTCGTCCATCTGCACGAGCACGCACGCGCATTGAATCTCGACGCAGGCACCCTTATCGTCGCAGGCGAAGGCACGGGCGGTCATCTCGCCGCCACCCTCGCGCTGCTCGTCAAGGCGCGCCGTGGCCCCCGTATCGCGCTTCAGGTCATGCTGTGTCCGACGCTTTCCACAAGCCCGGCGGGCGCCTCGGCAGCGAAATACGCCGACGGTCCCGGCTTGACCCCACACACCGGGCGCATGCACGCACGGACGCGCTTTTCGTCAGAAAACCTCGGCGAAATAATCGCAATGCCGCTAAACGCGAGTTACACGGACCTCGAAGACCTGCCTCCCGCGCTGATCGTCACAGCCGAAAACGATGTCGCACGTGACGACGGCGAAGCCTACGCCCGCAAGCTGATGCTCGCCGGGGTTCGGGTAAGCGCGGTTCGCTGCCTCGGCACGATTCACGATTTCACGGTACTCGACGGCCTCGCCGACACGCCGCCTACCGAGGCTGCATTGCGATTGGCATGCGGCACGATCCGCGCGACGCTACGCGGACACTGAATATGGGACAGATCGATATGTCCGTTGACTGCATTGACGAACGCCACAGCTCAACCTTCCCATCCCCTCAGGAAATCGAGTAGTAGACCGCGATGCCTGCGGTAGTCATGCACTCGAGGTTCTGCACTGTCTTGAGGAAGCCGCGCAGGGATGCACCGTCGACAGAACTGGGACTCTCGTCGCTCGTGTATATCGCGACTCTGTTATGGATAGGCGTGCGCCTTTTTGAGCGCAGACGACGGCCGGGCCACCGCCCTCCGAAAGTCGACGCGCGCAGACGGCCATCTTCGAGCAACTGCTGCGTGCCGGTCGATCAGTCGCCGGCGCAGTCGTTCAACCCGGATGCCCCGTGAGACCATGACCGGCATCCGAGGCGTCATAATCGGGAAATAAGGCATAACGTGTCCAGGTGGACAACTTATGCTCAACGGCACAGACTTCCCCGGATAACCCTGGAAGCGAATCTGGTGGGCCCCCCGGGAGTCGAACCCGGCACCAACGAATTATGAGTTCGCTGCTCTAACCAAGCATGAGCTAGGGGCCCAGACGGGAAGCAACCTGTGCTACACGCCACCCCGGCAACGAAGCCGGGCCGGCATTGTAA
Organism: Burkholderia sp. BCC1985; assembly: GCF_905339915.1. Taxonomy (NCBI): domain Bacteria; kingdom Pseudomonadati; phylum Pseudomonadota; class Betaproteobacteria; order Burkholderiales; family Burkholderiaceae; genus Burkholderia; species Burkholderia sp. BCC1985. The sequence goes on along the minus strand of NZ_CAJPGY010000005.1, from coordinate 102,928 downwards.
CAACAAAGCCGCTAAAGAGGACAAACGCCACCGGCATCACGCGGATACCGGCGGCGTTCGCAAGTGAGACGCTGGAAATCAGTTCCCTTCGAGGAACGACTTCAGCTTGTCGGAACGGCTCGGGTGACGCAGCTTGCGCAGCGCCTTGGCCTCGATCTGACGGATCCGCTCGCGGGTGACGTCGAACTGCTTGCCGACTTCCTCGAGCGTGTGATCGGTGCTCATCTCGATACCGAAGCGCATCCGCAGCACCTTCGCCTCACGCGGCGTCAGCGAATCGAGCACGTCCTTCACGACGTCGCGCATGCTTGCATGCAGCGCGGCATCCGCCGGCGCGACCGTGTTGTTGTCCTCGATGAAGTCGCCGAGATGGGAATCGTCGTCGTCACCGATCGGCGTTTCCATCGAGATCGGCTCCTTCGCGATCTTCATGATCTTGCGGATCTTGTCTTCCGGCATCTCCATCTTCTCGGCGAGCGTTGCCGGATCCGGCTCGAGACCGGTTTCCTGCAGGATCTGCCGCGAGATGCGGTTCATCTTGTTGATCGTTTCGATCATGTGAACCGGAATACGGATCGTGCGCGCCTGGTCCGCGATCGAACGCGTGATGGCCTGGCGGATCCACCACGTCGCATAGGTCGAGAACTTGTAGCCGCGACGGTATTCGAACTTGTCCACCGCCTTCATCAGGCCGATGTTGCCTTCCTGGATCAGGTCGAGGAACTGCAGGCCGCGGTTCGTGTACTTCTTCGCGATCGAGATCACGAGACGCAGGTTCGCCTCGGTCATTTCACGCTTCGCCTGACGCGCCTTCAGTTCGCCGGCCGCCATCTGGCGGTTGGTTTCCTTCAGGTCCTTCAGCGGCAGCACGACGCGCGCCTGCAGGTCGATCAGACGCTGCTGCTGCTCGCGGATCGCCGGAACGTTACGCGACAGGACCGCGCTGTACGCGTGGCCTTCGGCCGCGATCTTCTCGGCCCAGTCGAGATCCGTCTCGCTGCCGGGGAAGCGCGCGATGAATTCCGAACGCGGCATGCCGCACTTGTCGACGACGATGTGCAGGATCTGACGCTCGACCTGACGCACTTCGTCCACTTGCGCACGCAGCGTGTCGCACAGACGCTCGACGGTACGCGCGGTGAAGCGGATCGTCATCAGTTCGGTCTGGATCGTTTCCTGCGCCTTCAGGTAGGACTTCGACTTGTAGCCTTCCTTCTCGAATGCGCGGCGCATCTTGTCGAACCACTCGCTGATCTGCGAGAACTTGTCGAGCGAGGCGCGCTTGAGGGCTTCGAGCTGGGCGGCATTGGCCGACGCCTGAGCGGCACCGTCGTCTTCCTCCTCTTCCTCTTCTTCCTCTTCTTCTTCGGCTTCCTCGTCCTCGTTCTCGATCGCTTCCGCTTCCTTCGCGGAGAAACCGTCCGTATCGGCGGAGTCCGAAGCATTCGGATCGAGCAGGCCGTCGACGAGCTCGTCGACGCGGATCTCTTCGTTCGCGACGCGCTCGGCCATCGCGAGGATGTCGGCGATCGTCGTCGGGCACGCGGAAATCGCCATCACCATGTGGCGCAGGCCGTCCTCGATCCGCTTCGCGATCTCGATTTCGCCTTCGCGCGTGAGCAGCTCGACCGTGCCCATCTCGCGCATGTACATCCGGACCGGATCGGTCGTGCGGCCGAATTCCGAATCGACGGTCGACAGCGCGACTTCCGCTTCTTCCTCGACTTCATCGTCCGACGACGCGGCCGGCGCGTTGTCGTTCAGGAGCAGCGTTTCCGCGTCCGGAGCCTGCTCGTAAACCGCCACGCCCATGTCGTTGAACGTGCCGATGATGCCTTCGAGGGCTTCGGTCTCGGTGAAGTTGTCCGGCAGATGGTCGTTGATTTCGGCATACGTGAGGAAGCCGCGCTCCTTGCCGAGCTTGATCAGCGCGCGCAGTTTCACGCGGCGCTCTTCGAGCTCCTCGGCCGTGCCGGGCGTGCTCGTCGCGAACGCTTCCTTCAGCAGCGCCTTTTCCTTGGCGCGACGATCGCGCACCTTGGATTTGCCCGGGGCAGCCGCGGCTGCGGGCTGCTCGTCGCTCTGATTTGCGTCGTCATCGACGGATACTTCGTTCAGCTTTTTGGTCATGGAGTTCGCCGTACCGGCTATATCGACTCGCGGCTGCTGGACGACAGCCGGTTGAACCGTAGGTGCATGAGTAGTACGTACTGCCGTTTCGTCCGCGGCGGCAGTCGTGTCCCTTGCGCTTTTCGCACTTGCCCGCTTCGCCGCCGGCTGGGCCGGCCCGGAGTCGGGTCTGGCGGCAGCCCGTGTTCTGGCTGCCGGCGCCGGCGCAGCCTGAGCAGTGCCGGCCGCGGTTTTCTTTCCTGCAGGGGCTGACGTGGCTGAAGACGTTGTCCTGGTGGAAGAAGCAGACTTGGCCGCTGTGACCTTGGTGGTCGGCTCCGTCGAGCCCTTGCCTGCTGCTTTCTTTCCGCCTGTCGTCTTTGCCATCGCGAATCTCGCCTCTGCTTAGAAAACAAACCGCTGGAAACCTTATATTATAGCACGCTGGTGCGCCCTCTCTCAGCGCCCCGGCCGCCTACAGCCCGAGCCGACGTTTCATGTCGGTTCGCTGCTGGTTCAATTCCGTCAATTCGGCCAGTTCCTCGGGTGTGAAGGTCGATTGCCGCGCCAGCCGATCGAGCCGGTCGCAGCAGGCGTCATAGCGCATCTTGAGCACCGCGGCCTGCAGTTCCTCCCCCGCGATCCGTTCCTGTTCACGCTGCCGCTCGGGCACCGTCTCGTCTTCCGGATTCTGTAACAGCAAATCGCGGACGTTTTCATCATAGTCCAGAATTTCGCGGAAGATCTCCTCGTAAGTCGCGCCGTTCGAGGAGGTCCGCAGGACATCGGACAGCAGCCGGAACTCCGCGCCGTCACCCAGCGCACGCGCATGCTCGACGACTTCGGCGAACAGCTCGCCGATCCGCGGCAGCGCGCGCAGGGTCGCAAGCTGTTCGTCGTCGAGCTGCGACGCGATCCGCGGATGCATCACGAGCGTACGCAACGCGCGCTTTTCGCTGTCCGTCACGCGCCGCCGCTCGCTGCGCGCGGGCGCCTGGCGCGGCGGCGCCGTGATGCGTGCATCGACGTCCGACAATCCCGCGACTTCCTCGAACGGGATATCGAGACGGTCGGCGAACATGTGCATGATCTGCGCGCGCAACGCGTTTGCCGGCAGCGCCTGCAACAGCGGCTTCGCGTCGAACAGCGCCTTCGCGCGACCTTCCGGCTGATCGAGCGCCTTGCCCGCAATTGCTTCGTTCAACAGAAATTGCGACAGCGGCATCGCGCGCTCGACCTGCTCGGAGAACGCGTCCGCACCGAATTCGCGTACATAGCTGTCCGGATCGTGCTCGGCCGGCAGGAAAAGGAATCGGATCGTCCGGTTGTCCGCCGCATGCGGCAGGCACGCTTCGAGCGCGCGGCGCGCCGCGCGCCGGCCGGCCGAGTCGCCGTCGAAGCTGAAAATGACCGTGTCGGTCTGGCGCAGCAACTTCTGCACGTGGATCGGCGTGCATGCCGTGCCGAGCGTCGCGACCGCGTTCGGGAAGCCGAGCTGGGCGAGCGCGACGACGTCCATGTAGCCTTCGACGACCAGCACGTACTTGCGCTCGCGGATCGCGAGGCGCGCCTCGAACAGCCCGTACAGTTCGCTGCCCTTGTTGAACAGCGGCGTTTCCGGCGAATTCAGGTACTTCGGCTCGCCGCTGCCGAGCACGCGTCCGCCGAACCCGATCACCTGCCCCTTCACGTTGCGGATCGGGAACATGATCCGCTCGCGGAACCGGTCGTAGCGTCGCGCCACGCCCTGCGCGTCGGTTTTCTCGCTGACGATCACGAGCCCCGATTCGACGAGCGAGTCGTCGCGGTAGTCCGGGAACGCCGTTTCGAGGTTCTGCCAGCCGTCCGGCGCATAGCCGAGCCCGAAGCGCGCGGCGATCTCGCCGGTCAGGCCCCGGTTCTTCAGGTACTGGATCGCGACGGTCGCGCCACGCAATTGCTTGCGGTAGTAGTCGCACGCGGCGGACATCACGTCGGACAGCGCGGTCGCGACCGATTTCGACACGGGCGCCGGATAGTCGCCGCCGCCCCCACCGCCGCCGCCGCGCATCGACGGCTCGCGCGGCACGGTCAGCCCGACCGACTGCGCGAGCTCCTGCACGGCTTCCGGGAACGTGAGCCCCGCATGCTCCATCAGGAAGCCGATCGCCGTGCCGTGCGCGCCGCAGCCGAAGCAATGATAGAACTGCTTGGTCGGGCTGACGGTAAACGACGGGCTCTTCTCGTTATGGAACGGGCACAACCCCATGAAGTTGGCGCCGCCCTTCTTGAGCTGCACGTACCGGCCCACCACGTCGACGATATCGACGCGGTTCAGCAAATCCTGCAGGAACGAATGCGGAATCACCGTGGGATCGAGCGAAAAAAAGACAATACGACGCTCCGGCGCACGCGCATGCGACGCGCCGGGAAGCGGGTTTTACTTCGACAGCGCGGCCTTGACCTGCGCGGAAACGGCCGTCATGTCGGCGCGGCCGGCGAGCTTGCCCTTCAGCACGCCCATCACCTTGCCCATGTCCTGCGGGCCGGCTGCGCCGGTTGCCGCGACCGCGGCCTCGACTTCGGCGGCCACTTCGGCGTCCGACAGCTGCGCGGGCATGTAGGCGCCCAGCACCGTCAGTTCGGCCTGCTCCTTCGCGACGAGATCGTCGCGGCCGGCGGCCTCGAACTGGCTGATCGAGTCCTTGCGCTGCTTGATCATCTTGTCGATCACCGCGGTGATGCCCGCGTCGTCGAGGGTCACCCGATCATCGACCTCGCGCTGCTTGATCGCGGCCATCAGCAGGCGAATCGTCGCCAGACGCTCGCTTTCCTTCGCGCGCATCGCGGCCTTCATGTCTTCGCTGATCTGCTCTTTCAAACTCATCTTGCACCCGGGATGGAAACGTGACTTCGACACCCGAGAACGGGCGTCAACACAAAAACCCGCTTGGGACTAAGTCTCAAGCGGGTTGCTCGAATCCGGCATCGGCGACTCGCGGCCCCGGAACGAGGCCGATCGTGCGGAGGTCGCCGGTGCGCCGCTCAGCGAACCGCGCGGCGCTCAATCGTTCAGTACAGCTTCTTCGGCAGCGTCTGGCTGCGAATCCGCTTGTAATGACGCTTCACCGCAGCAGCCTTCTTGCGCTTGCGCTCGGCGGTCGGCTTTTCGTAGAACTCCCGCGCACGAAGCTCGGTCAGCAGACCGTTCTTCTCGATCGTGCGCTTGAAGCGACGCATGGCGACTTCGAACGGCTCGTTTTCTTTAACGCGAATGATCGTCATGATCCGACACGAATAAAGGTTTGCAGGGAAGACTTACGAGTATAGCAGAGCGTCGTGCAAAGACATAAGGGCCGGGTCCCGTCAACGGCAGGGCGCGCAGCCGGTGTCAGGCGCCGCGCGAGAACTCCGCCGCCGCCTGCCCGGCCGCCGTGCCGGACGCCCATGCCCACTGGAAGTTGTAGCCGCCGAGCCAGCCCGTCACGTCCACCGCCTCGCCGATGAAGAACAGCCCCGGCACCCGCGCGCTCATCATCGTCGCCGACGACAGTTCGCGCGTATCGACGCCCCCTTTCGTCACCTCGGCCTTCTTGTAGCCCTCGGTGCCGTTCGGCGTCAGCGTCCAGCCGGACAGCGCGTCGCCGATCTGGCGCAGCGTCTTGTCGGGCAGGTCCGCGAGCCGCGCGTCGGCCGCGACGCGGTGCGTGTCGAGCCAGACGTGGGCGAGGCGCGACGGCACCCAGTCCGCGAGCAGCGAGCCAATCTGGCGCTTCGACGTGCGCTTCGCGTCGAGCAGGTCGGCCACCGCGTCGCGCTGCGGCAGCAGGTCGATACGGATCGGGTCGCCGGAGTGCCAGTAGCTGGAGATCTGCAGGATGCCGGGGCCCGACAGGCCGCGATGGGTCAGCAGCAGGTCCTCGACGAATTCGCCGCCGCGCTTCTTGTCGCCGGTCGACACGCGCACTTCGAGCGACACGCCGGACAGCGCCGCGAACGGCTCCCAGTCCTGCGACGCAAAGGTGAGCGGCACGAGCGCGGGCCGCGTATCGACGAGCTTGTGGCCGAACTGCTTCGCGAGCCGGTAGCCGAAGTCGGTGGCACCGATCTTCGGGATCGACAGGCCGCCGGTGGCGACGATCAGCGCGCGTGCGCGGATCGGCCCCGCCTGCTGCGTGTCGAGCGTGAAGCCGTCGGACGGCGCGTGGCGCACCGCGTCGACGACCACCGGCCGGCGCCAGGCGACGCCGCCCGCGTCGCATTCATGCTTCAGCACGTCGATGACCGCGTCGCTGCCGTGATCGCAAAAGAGCTGCCCCTTGTGCTTTTCGTGCCAGGTCACGTGGTGACGCTTGAGCAACCCGAGGAAGTCGCGCGGCGTGTAGCGCGCAAGCGCCGAGCGCGCGAAATGCGGATTCGACGACAGGTAGTTGTCGGGACCCGCATGGAGGTTCGTGAAGTTGCAGCGGCCGCCGCCCGAGATGCGGATTTTCTCGGCGAGCCGCGGCGCATGGTCGATCAGCACCACGCGGCGGCCGAGTTGCCCGGCGACCGCGGCGCTCATCATTCCGGCGGCGCCCGCGCCGATCACGGCGATGTCGTAAGTTTCCATGGCGCGGTTTGTTCAGGAACTTTGCATAGGCTAGGAATTATGCATATTTATCAGCCACTTAGAGGTAGGCGACTGATGAATATCTTGAGGAAGGGCGAATGATACATGCGACGGCGGAGAACGCAACGCTTGGATGGTGGCGCAGCCCCGATTCGCAGGTTGCGCTCGCAACCGTGAATCGACGGCCCTCATCCTTGCTGGTCGGCAGGAGAACCTGAATGCGGCTGATCTCATCCACCAGCGACTTCCTCGTCAGCAGCCGGCCCGATCCCGGGTTCCCGATCCCGCCTTGGGACAACATGGACGGTTGCCGTCCAGAGACACTCTCGGATTCTGTTCGGACGATGCGCTTGTTCTCTTTCCATTGACCGCACGGTATTTGATTTTTTTTGGTGGAAGTCAAGGTCGCATTGGAACTGGCTCCGCACAGCCTCGGCAGGTTGAGCGAGTCAATGAGGTCACTTGTGAAGCTCCGAGGCGCTTACGAAAATTCACTTGCCCCTGCAGATCGACCGCCCCAATCGATGAATGAGGTGACATTTGGCCAAACCGACGCTTATGGATTTCGACTGCCCGATCAAGTCTCGGCGCGGCTCGCTCCTGAGTTGGCTGCTGAGGTCATCCTGGCGATCACGGTCCCACGTCGATGCGGCCATAGAGACCATCCGCTTCGTCGTTCGTGCCGGCCGCGAAGAACAGCGTATTAGTGGGCTGACTGTTGAGCCCATTCCCGAATGCGATGCCCCACAGTCCAGGCTCGACGATTGCGCTGCCGTCAGTGTGCTCAAGGGTCCCGAGCATGGTCCCGGAAGTCGCATCGAACGCGTGGATCATGCCATCGCCAAAGTTGCCGATCAGGACGGCGTTGCTGAAGCGTCCAAAATTCGCGGGAGCCAGTGCCATACCCCACGGCGCATTCAGTGACCCACCGGTAGCGAAGCGCTGCAGGAATTGTCCCGACGGACTGAACACATCTATCACGCCGAAGCCTGCGCCCTTGACGTCATCATGTGCTGCCGCATCCTGCTTCGCGTAGGCGACGAACAGTTTCGAGCCGAGCGCCTGGATGCCGAATGGCGCGAATCCCGCAGGTAAAGCGGGATCCTGAAACGCGCCGACTGGCGTGACTTTGGCGAAGGTCCGGTCGAACACGTCGATCCGGTTGTTGTGGAAGTCCGTCGCGTACAGGAAATTCGCCCCGTTGTTACTGGCAATCGCGAGTCCCTTGTAGACGGCGGCGCCGCCGCTGTCGAACACGGTGATTGCCGACGTCGGGTTGACCGCGGGCGACCATGCGGTCATGGTCCCGCCCTCGCCAACGAAAATGAACGCTGCAGGCCCCGATTTGGCGCCCTGGGTCACCATGAAGTCATTCGTGCCATTGAACACGATCCCGGTCGGATCGGGGTCGCCGCTCGTGCCCGGCGGGATCGTCACGACGAGCGATTGCGGCACGCCGTTGCCATCGTAGAGCGTCGCGTGCTGCGTGCCGTTATCCGCGACCCAGACGAAGCCCTTGGGATTGAAGGCAATGCCCCATGGATTCTTCAGGTTGGCATCCACGTGCGCAGCCGGAACAGCGCCGTCGGAGACCAGCGCACTGACCGCGTACTGTCTCTCGTGAGACGAACCGCCGCCACACGCCACGACGCTCGCCAGCACGACAGCCGACAACGCAGCACCGAACGCCGCATGGATCTGTTTCATGATGGAACTCCGAACGTGGAAGAGCAGCTAGTAAACGAATCGGCAACCTCGTTTATTCCGCCCGTCTCGCCCGCGCATCATGAATTTTCGAAGCATGGTCACCGAAGCGGGCGAACTCGCTCCGATCGATGTCGATCCATAGTTGTCGGCGGAAGCCGAACGCCGATGCACGTAAGTCTCCGCATATCGACACGTGTCGTTGACGGCCATTGTTCTAGCAAGCCCGCGTTGCAATTCACGGTGCCACGACAAGCACTGTGTGCATGCCGGATTCATAGTGCCCCGGCTTGTTGCAGATCAGCACGTAGTGGCCGGGTGCGAGCTTGAATGACACACGCTTGCTCCTGCCGGGCGCGATATCTTCGACTTCCCCGATTTTCGTCAGCCTGTGCTCCATTACCTCTCCTTTTCTGACAGGGAGCGCATCGTCAGACAGATCCGTCTTGAGCACGACGAGCTCATGTTCCATGTTGTTGTCAGCGGCATTTTTGACATCAAGCGTGACGCGACCAGACTTCACGGTGTGCGTCTTGAGCTGAATCGAGTTGGATAGCAATGTCGCGTCGACTGTATGCTGCGCCCAGCTTGCCTGCGGCGTCACACCAAGGACGGCCGCGCCCGCGACGACGATGACTCTGCAAATGGCATACATGGCTCCCTCCATAGACATTGAAGCATCGCGTCTGCCGCGAGTTGAGCGACTGCGTGCGCTATTCATCGAACGCGCAAGGCCCCCTGCCTGTGTGACGGCATGAACGTTCTCGGGGGCGCGCGATACCTAAACGTACGCATCGGGGCACTTATTCCCGGAGCCGCGCAGGGGCGGCGCCGTCCATTCTCGCCGCGTTCATCACGGTACTGGCCATCGCTTCCTGCAATGGTCGTTCCGTGCAACGCAGGTGCGTAACCGCCAACTCGCACATGTTGGCTGGCTCCATGCAGCCTTTGCCGCGATGCTGTTCGCCATCTGACGAAATCGGCGGCGGCATCGACGCGTGAAGATCGATGCCGTCGCGCAAGTGTCCGGCAACTCGCTTCAGCTCGATTTCACCGGAAACGCGCTGCATCGGCCGTCAACCTGGCCGTCGTGTGCCGGCTGTGCATTCGCGCGACTCATACGTCTTCCCCGGTACAGGGAGGCGATCTGGAACATGGCCTACTCCGAGCCTCCACGAGAACGCAGCCGAGAGTCTTGACGTCTGTCGCCACAGAGCCATCCGTCGTCGACCGGCGCGGATTGGAACCGCGTTGAAGCGACTCAGCATCCTGTTCGACATGTGAACCGACCCCACGAAGGTTACAGAAGCGTTGAACCTGCCCGGCCTGCGGCCCGGGCCGCGCAAAGCGGCGATCGACCCTCGCCTGCTATAATTTGCGGTTACGTCTACCTTCCTGCGGCGCGCTCGATGCAGCGCGCCCCGCCCTGACCCATGCTCGTTCTCGGCATCGAAAGCTCCTGCGACGAAACCGGCCTCGCGCTCTACGACACGCAGCGCGGCCTGCTCGCGCACGCGCTCCATTCGCAGATCGCGATGCACCGCGAATACGGCGGCGTCGTGCCCGAGCTCGCGTCGCGCGACCACATCCGCCGCGCGCTGCCGCTACTCGAGGAAGTCATGGCGCAAAGCGGCACGCGCCGCGACGACATCGACGCGATCGCATTCACGCAAGGCCCCGGCCTCGCCGGCGCGCTGCTGGTCGGCGCAAGCATCGCGAATGCGCTCGCGCTCGCATGGAACAAGCCGACCGTCGGCATCCATCACCTCGAAGGCCACCTGCTGTCGCCGCTGCTCGTCGACGAGCCGCCGCCGTTCCCGTTCATCGCGCTGCTGGTGTCGGGCGGCCACACGCAACTGATGCGCGTGACCGACGTCGGCGTGTACGAGACGCTCGGCGAGACGCTCGACGACGCGGCCGGCGAAGCGTTCGACAAGACGGCGAAGCTGATCGGCCTCGGCTACCCGGGCGGCCCGGAAGTGTCGAAGCTCGCGGAAACGGGTACGCCGGGCGCGGTCGTGCTGCCGCGCCCGATGCTGCATTCGGGCGATCTCGACTTCAGCTTCAGCGGCCTGAAGACGGCCGTGCTCACGCAGATGAAGAAGTTCGAAGCGGCGAAGCTGGAGGGCGTTGCGCTCGAGCGCGCGAAGGCCGATCTCGCGCGCGGCTTCGTCGACGCAGCCGTCGACGTGCTCGTCGCGAAATCGCTCGCCGCGCTCAAGAAGACGAAGCTCAAGCGCCTCGTGGTCGCGGGCGGCGTCGGTGCGAACCGCCAGTTGCGCGCGGCGCTGTCGGCAGCCGCGGCCAAGCGCGGCTTCGACGTGCACTACCCCGATCTCGCGCTCTGCACCGACAACGGCGCAATGATCGCGCTCGCCGGCGCACTGCGGCTCGGCCGCTGGCCCGAGCAGGCGAATGCGGACTACGCGTTCACGGTGAAGCCACGCTGGGATCTCGCGTCGCTCGCACGCTGAGTCGCGCGGCACGGCGCTGCGCAACGTCGCTCGCACCTGCACGCGCCGGACGGAAAACAAGAAGGCCGCTCGATTCGAGCGGCCTTTTTCATTGCAGCGGCAATTCGACGCAGCGCCGCAGCGATGCGACGTTACGCAGCGTGTCGCTTGTCGCGCTCGATCAGCGCATACGCGCTGTGATTGTGGATCGACTCGAAGTTCTCGGCTTCGAGCACGTAGGCGATCACGCGCTCGTCCGCGTCGAGACGCTGCGCGACGTCGCGCACCAGATCCTCGACGAACTTCGGGTTTTCGTACGCGCGCTCCGTCACGAACTTCTCGTCCGGACGCTTCAGCAAGCCCCACAGCTCGCACGACGCCTCTTCTTCCGCGATGCGGATCAGCGCCTCGACCGGCAGGTCGGCTGCGAGTTCGGCATCGATCGTCACGTGCGAGCGCTGATTGTGCGCGCCGTACTGCGAAATCTTCTTCGAACACGGGCACAGGCTCGTCACCGGCACGAGCACCTTCAGGAACAGGCGTGTTTCGCCGTCGCGGCATTCGCCCGCGAGCGTCACTTCGTAGTCGAGCAGGCTCTGCACGCCCGACACCGGCGCCGTCTTGTTCACGAAGTACGGGAACGTGACCTCGATGCGGCCGGCCTCGGCTTCCAGCTTCTCGAGCATCGACGCGAGCATCGCGCGGAAGCGCTCGACCGTCAGCGGCGCACGGTTCTCTTCGAGCAGCGCGACGAAGCGCGACATGTGCGTGCCCTTCTGATCGGCAGGCAGGCGCACGTCGAGATTCCAGACGCCGACGCTCGGCTGCACGTCGCCGCTCTCGGTGCACACCGTCAACGGATGCCGGACCGCCTTCACGCCCACGCGCTGAATCGGAATCTGGCGGGTATCCACCGTGCTCTGCACGTCGGGCATCACGAAGGCGGGATTCATCTGGTTCATCTTGTTCAATCCTTGTAAGCCGCGCGTTCGACGACGCGCACGCCGCGTCACGCGGCAGCCGGAAAAGCAACATGGGCCCGCAGGCCCATGTTTTCCGCATCAATGTAGACCGGTTGCGCCAGTCGCACCGACGCCGCCCGCAGGCGGCGCCAGCTTATGCGACGCGCTTCGCCTGATCGGCGACATCGGCCGCCGGGCTCAGGAAGCGTTCGCGAATCGATTTCGCGATGCCCGCGCCGTCGAGGCCGCATTGCGACAGCAGCTTCGCGGGATCACCGTGATCGATGAACTGGTCAGGGAGGCCCAATTGTATTACGGGTCGGATAACCCCACTCTCCATCAGGGCTTCGACGCAGGCCGAGCCCGCACCGCCCATCACGCAGCCTTCCTCGACCGTGACGAGGTAGTCGTGCGTCTCGGCGAGTTCACGCACGAGCGCCGCATCGACCGGCTTCACGAAACGCATGTTCGCGACCGTGGCGTCGAGCTCCTCGCCCGCCGCGAGCGACGGCGCGACCATCGTGCCGAACGCGAGGATCGCGACGCGCTTGCCTTCCGGCTGCGACGTACGGCGACGCACTTCACCCTTGCCGAGCGGGATCTCGGTGAATTCCTTCACCGTCGGCACGCCGGTGCCCGCGCCGCGCGGATAGCGCACCGCGGTCGGGTTCGGCTGCTGCAGCGCCGTGTGCAGCATCTGGCGGCACTCGTCCTCGTCGGACGCGGCCATGATCGTCATGTTCGGGATGCAGCGCATGAACGCGAGATCGTATGCGCCCGCGTGCGTCGCGCCGTCGGCGCCGACGAGGCCCGCGCGGTCGATCGCGAACACGACCGGCAGGTTCTGCAGCGCGACGTCGTGGATCAGCTGGTCGTACGCACGTTGCAGGAACGTCGAGTAGATCGCGACGACGGGCTTCAACCCTTCGGTCGCGAGGCCGCCCGCGAACGTCACCGCGTGCTGCTCGGCGATGCCGACGTCGTAGTAGCGATCCTTGAAACGCTTCTCGAACTCGACCATGCCCGAGCCTTCGCGCATCGCGGGCGTGATGCCGACGACGCGCGTATCGCGCTCGGCTTCATCGCACAGCCATTCGCCGAATACTTGCGTATAAGTCTTTTTCGCGGGCGTGGCCGACGGCTTGATGCCTTCCGCCGGGTTGAACTTGCCGGGGCCGTGATAGAGCACGGGATCCGCTTCGGCGAGCTTGTAGCCCTGGCCTTTCTTCGTCACCACGTGCAGGAATTGCGGGCCGCGCAGTTCGCGGATGTTCTGCAGCGTCGGGATCAGCGAATCGAGATCGTGACCGTCGATCGGGCCGATGTAGTTGAAGCCGAACTCCTCGAACAGCGTGGCCGGCACGACCATGCCCTTCGCGTGCTCCTCGAGCTTGCGCGCGAGTTCGAGCACCGGCGGCGCCACGCTCAGCACGCGCTCGACGCCCGCACGCGCGGCCGCGTAGAAGCGGCCCGACATCAGGCGCGCGAGATGGCGGTTCAGCGCGCCGACCGGCGGCGAAATCGACATGTCGTTGTCGTTGAGGATCACGAGCAGCTTCGCATCCTCCGACACGCCCGCGTTGTTCATCGCCTCGAACGCCATGCCGGCCGTCATTGCGCCGTCGCCGATCACCGCGATCGAGAAGCGGTCGTCGCCGTTCAGCTGGCTGCCGATCGCCATCCCGAGCGCCGCCGAGATCGACGTGCTCGAGTGCGCGGTGCCGAACGTGTCGTATTCCGACTCGCTGCGGCGCGGGAAACCCGAGATGCCGTCGTACTGGCGCAGCGAATGCATCTGGTCGCGGCGGCCCGTCAGGATCTTGTGCGGGTAGGTCTGGTGACCCACGTCCCAGACGATCCGGTCGTTCGGCGTGTTGAACACGTAGTGCAACGCGATCGTCAGCTCGACCGTCCCGAGGTTGGACGACAGATGGCCGCCCGTCTTCGACACGCTGTCGAGCACGAACGCGCGCAGTTCATCCGCGAGCGGTTGGAGTTGGCGACGATCGAGGCGGCGCAGATCCGCCGGGTCGTCGATGGTTTTCAGCAAGTCGTACATCGTCGTTCCATTGTAGGAAATCAAACGCGCCCGCATTCTATTGCACGCACCGTAGCGTGTGCGCAGCGGCGGGCTTCGCGTCAGCTGACCCGGTTCACCACCAGGTCGGCAAGTTCGGCGAGACGCTGTGCGCGTGCGCCGAACGGTTTCAGCGCATCATGCGCTTCGGCGCGCAGCTGGGCTGCGAGCTCACGCGACGCGTCGAGGCCGAGGATCGATACGTAGGTCGGCTTGTCGTTCGCCGCATCCTTGCCGGCCGTCTTGCCGAGCGTCGCCGAATCGGTCGTGACGTCGAGAATGTCGTCGACGACCTGGAAGGCCAGACCCACGGCCCCCGCGTAGACGTCGAGCGCGGCCATCGCCTCCGCCGACGGCGTGTCGCCCGCCAGCGCGCCCATCCGCACGGCCGCGCGCAACAGCGCGCCCGTCTTCATCCGGTGCATCGTCTCGAGCTGCTCGCGCGTCAGCTTGAGGCCGACGCTCGCCAGGTCGATCGCCTGCCCGCCGGCCATGCCGATCGAGCCGCTCGCCAGCGCCAGCTCGCGCACGAGCGCGGCCTGCTGCACCGGCGACAGCGCGGCGGTGTCGGTCAGCGCGACGAAGGCCTGCGACTGCAGCGCATCGCCGACCAGCAGCGCCGTCGGCTCGTCGTACTGCACGTGCACGGTCGGCTTGCCGCGTCGCAGCGCGTCGTCGTCCATGCACGGCATGTCGTCGTGCACGAGCGAGTAGACGTGGATCATCTCCAGCGCCGCCGCTGCCGCGTTGCGCGCCGCTTCGGTCGCGCCGGTCAGTTCGCCTGCTGCATGGCACAGCAGCGGGCGAACGCGTTTGCCGCCGCCGAGGACCGCGTAGCGCATCGCTTCGTGGAGTTGCGTGGGCACCACGTTGTCAGCCGGCAAATAGTGGCCGAGTGCGTCCTCGACACGGTCGAGCACGGACCGCATCCATTGTTCGAATGTCATAGATCGTCGTCTTCGCCGTCCGTGGCGGCCGTTCCGGACGAAAGCGGCTTCAGCGTCGCGCCGTCGAGCACGCGAACCTGCTGTTCCACTTTCTCGAGCTGCTGTTGGCAAAACGCAACGAGAGTCGCACCGCGGCGATACGCAGCGAGCGAATCCTCGAGGCTCAACGTGCCGCCTTCCATCCGGGCAACCAGCGTCTCGAGTTCCGCGAGCGCCGTTTCATAGTTGTCCGGCAACGGTTCGGTGCCATTGCCGGGCGGGGTGGCGCCTTGGGATGCGGTTTTCGCCATGGACGAGGGTGTCAAATTTCAAAACAAGTCGGACATTCTACGGCAAAAGAGAATTTTCCGACCTGCCGACTTGGGCACCCGGGCACGCATTCGGGCCCCTTCTTCGACACACATTGTGCGCCACCCGATCGCCGCCGGACAAAAAATTGACACAAATCAGGCACTTAATCCTAGCCTTGCGAGGCGAACCGGGTATAATTCCGCGTTTCCCTAAATCGATTTTTCGATGGTTGGGTTGTTCACTGCTTTCACGCTAACACCGGGAGTGGGAATGTCCAATCTGAGCGATGCGCTTCAGTTGAAGTCGGCTCACAGCCAGCTTCCAGTCACTGCATACTTCGATGAGGCGCTGCTCGAGCGCGAGATCGAAACCCTCTTCAAGAAAGGACCTCGTTACGTCGGGCACGAGTTGATGGTGCCCGAGGCGGGGGATTATTTTGCGCTGCCGTCCGAGAAGGAAGGCCGCGTGCTGGTCCGCAACCCGGCGAACCAGATCGAACTGCTGTCGAACGTGTGCCGCCACCGGCAGGCGATCATGCTGAACGGGCGCGGCCACACGCAGAACATCGTGTGTCCGCTGCACCGCTGGACGTACGATCTGGAAGGCCAGCTGCTCGGCGCGCCGCACTTCCCCGACAAGCCGTGCCTGAACCTCGGCAAGAGCCCGCTGCAGAACTGGCAGGGGCTGCTGTTCGAGGCCGAAGGCCGCAACGTCGCGCGCGATCTCGCGAACCTCGGCACGAAGCATCACTTCGACTTCTCCGAGTATCACTTCGATCACGTCGAAGTGCACGAGTGCGATTACAACTGGAAGACGTTCATCGAGGTCTACCTCGAGGATTACCACGTCGTCCCGTTCCACCCGGGCCTCGGCAGCTTCGTGTCGTGCGACGATCTCAAATGGGAGTTCGGCGACTGGTACAGCGTGCAGACGGTCGGCGTGCACAACGCGCTCGCGAAACCGGGCAGCGCGACCTACAAGACGTGGCACGAGCAGGTGCTCAAGTTCCGCAACGGCGTGCCGCCGGAGTTCGGCGCGATCTGGATGGTCTACTACCCGGGCCTGATGATCGAGTGGTATCCGCACGTGCTCGTCGTGTCGTGGCTGATTCCGCGCGGCCCGCAGAAGACGACCAACATCGTCGAGTTCTACTACCCCGAGGAAATCGCGCTGTTCGAGCGCGAGTTCGTCGAAGCCGAGCGCGCCGCCTATATGGAGACGGCCATCGAGGACGACGAAATCGCGATGCGGATGGACGCAGGCCGCCGTGCACTGATGGCGCGCGGCGAATCGCAGGTCGGCCCGTACCAGAGCCCGATGGAAGACGGCATGCAGCACTTCCACGAGTTCCTGCGCCGCCACCTCGGCGATCTCTGACCTGCACGCGGCGCTTGCGCGCCGCACGGCATTCGGCATATGAAAAGACGGGTTCCGGCCCGTCTTTTTTTGTTTAGACTTGGAGTATCAGGCCGTTTGCACTCCAGGGAGCCGTCATGCCACATACCCACTACACCACGCTCATCTCAGCAACCAATCTCGCCGAGCGCCTGGCCGCGGCGCCGGGCAGCGTTGCCGTGTTCGACTGCCGCTTCGATCTCGCCGATCCGGGCGCAGGCGAAGCCGCCTACGCAGCCGGCCATATCGCGGGCGCACAGTATCTCCATCTCGACCGCGACCTGTCCGGCCGCAAGACCGGCACGAACGGCCGCCATCCGCTGCCGACCCGCGACGCGCTCGCCACGCTGCTCGCCAGCCGCGGTGTCAAGCAGGGCCAGCAGGTCGTCGCCTATGACGCACACGGCGGCGCCTATGCGGCGCGCCTGTGGTGGCTGCTGCGCTGGCTCGGGCACGATTCCGTCGCAGTGCTCGACGGCGGCCTGCAGGCATGGGAAGCAGCCGGCCAGCCGCTGACCGCCGACGTGCCGCACCCGGCCGCCGGCGACTTCCGCGCGGCGGCCCCGCTCGAATCGACGGTCGACGCGGCAGCCGTGCTCGCGAACGTGACGTCGGCCCAGCGCGTCGTGATCGATGCGCGCGCGCCGGATCGCTATCGCGGCGAAAACGAAACGATCGATCGTGTCGGCGGCCATATTCCCGGCGCACGCAACCGGTTCTTCAAGGACAACCTGGCCGCCGACGGCCGCTTCAAGACCGGCCACGAACTGCGCGAGACGTTCACCGCGCTGCTGGCCGGCACCGAACCGAACAACGCGATCCTGCAATGCGGATCCGGCGTGACCGCGTGCCACAACGCACTCGCGCTCGAGATCGCCGGGCTTCACGGTGCGTCGCTGTACCCGGGCTCGTGGAGCGAATGGAGCGCCGATCCGTCGCGGCCGATCGCGACCGGCCCGAACCCGTAAGCACCGGCGCGACACGTCGACGAGGCGACGGCATCTGCCGCCTCGTCGCTTACATCACGCCGTACTTGTGGAACCACTCGATCGCGCGCTTCCAGCCGTCCTCGGCATCGCCCTTCACGTAACTCGGCCGGTAATCGGCGAAGAACGCATGACCGGCATCCGGATAGACGACGATCTCCGATTGGCGCGCGAGCTTCGAATCGCTCGCCTGGATCGCCTTGCGCATGTTCGCGAGCGCCGCCTGCGTGATGTTCGTATCCTTCTCGCCGTACAGCCCGAGCACCGGCACCTTCAGCAACGACGCATGATCGACCGGATTGAACGGTGTCATCTCGTCGGTCTTGCCTTCGACGAACCCGTACCACGCGACGGCCGCCAGCACGTGCGGATTGTGCTCCGCATACAGCCACGCCTGGCGGCCGCCCCAGCAGAACCCCGTCACGCCGAGACGCGACAGGTCGCCGCCATTCTTGCCGGCCCACGCGACGGTCGCATCGAGATCCTCGGTGACCTGACGGTCCGGCACCTTGTTGACGATGTTGTCGACGAGCGCCCGGATGGTCGGATACTTCGACGCGTCGCCCTGGCGCGCGAACAGGTCGGGCGCGATCGCGAGATAGCCGAGCTTCGCGAAGCGACGGCAGACGTCGGCGATATGCGCATGCACGCCGAAGACCTCGTGGATCACGATGACGACCGGCAGGTTCGTCTTGCCGACCGGCTGCGCACGATACGCGGGGATGCTCGCGTCGCCCGAGCGGATCTCGATGGTGTCGACGTCCAGCCCGGCGCTGTCGGTCGTGATCGTCTGCGCCGACACGGGCAGCACGGCCGCCGCGAAGGTGCCGCCGAGCGCAGCCTGCATGAACTTGCGGCGCGAGAACGGAACACGGGGAACCAGGCTGTCGACTTCGGGTTTCAACATGAATGCACTCCTCGATTGGGCGCCGCCGTCACGGTCATGGCTTGGACCTGACGGGGCATCGCGCCGGCGGACGGCGCGGATGTCGCGGCGGTTGACACTCCGCCGCAAGCGGAAACCCGCACAAGATGCCCAATAATCCGTTGTCACGTCAACTGTCAGATGTGTAAGACTCGATTACGAAGGCGTAATCCGGCGGGCGTCCGTCACGGTATCGATAACCGCGATCCGGCCCGGCAAGTTCATCCGCGGCGCACATGCGGCAAGCGCCTTCGCGCGCTCGAATACTTGCGGGTCGGCACGAAACGACGCGCAATAAACAGACCCGGCGAGCGAACCCGCGGTCACCCGGCACTTGAAACGACAACGGGCAGGAAATGCTCGCGATGCGCATTCCCTGCCCGCCCGGCGCACGAACGTGCGGCCGCGTCAGTGCAGCTTGACGCGCGGCAGCGTCGTGCGGCGCAGCCAGTGCGCGACCGTATCGAGCATCATGCGCGGATAGCCGTGCAGCGCCGCGATGTGCAGCCGGTACAGCGACATGTACATGAAGCGCGCGAACAGCCCTTCGATCAGCATGTTGCCGCCGATCAGCCCGCCCATCAGGTTGCCGACCGCGCTGAAATGACCGAGCGACACGAGCGATCCGAAATCGCGATACGTGAATTCCGGCAGCGAACGCCCGTCGAGCCGGCAACCGATCGCCTTCAGCAGGAAGCTCGCCTGCTGGTGCGCCGCCTGCGCGCGCGGCGGCACGTTGCGCTCGTTGCCGGGCCATACGCAGGCCGCGCAATCGCCGAGCGCGAATACGTTGTCGTCGGTGAAGGTCTGCAGCGTGCGGCGCACGTCGAGCTGGCCGAGCTTGTTGACCTGCAGGCCGTCGAGATTCGACAGCACGGACGGCGCCTTGATGCCGGCCGCCCATACCGTGAGATCCGCACGCACCGTCTTGCCGCTCGCGGTGTGCACGAAACCCGGCGCGACTTCGGTCACGCGCTCGGCGAGCATCAAGCGCACACCGAGCTTTTCGAGCAGCTCGGCCGTTGCCGTCGATACGCGCTCCTGCAGCGCGGGCAGAATCCGCGGCCCCGATTCGATCAGCACGATGCCGACGTCGTGCTGCGGGTCGAGCTTGTGCAGCCCATAGACGGACAGCACCTGCGCGGTATTGCGCAGCTCGGCGGACAACTCGACGCCCGTCGCGCCGCCACCGACGATCACGACCTGGATGCGCGGTTCGGCCGCCGCCCCGGGCGCGGGCTGCGCCGGCGCCTGATGCTCGGCGCGCATGCACGCGGCGATCAGGCGCTTGCGGAAGCGCTCGGCCTCGCCGACCGTATCGAGCGCGATCGCGTTTTCGGCCGCGCCCTGCACGCCGAAGAAGTGCGTCGTGCTGCCGATCGCGATCACGAGCGTGTCGTATTCCAGGTCGCGCGCCGGCAGCAGCTCCGCGCCGTCGCTGTCGTTGACGGGCGACAGCGTGATGCGCTTCGCCGTGCGGTCGAGCGCGGTCAGTTCGCCCTGCTGAAACTCGAAGCCATGCCAGCGCGCCTGCGCCGCGTATTCGAGCTCCTGCGTAAACGGGTCCATGCTGCCGGCCGCGACCTCGTGCAGCAACGGCTTCCAGATGTGAGTCGGATTGCGGTCGACGAGCGTGACGAGCGCACGTGCGGGACGATTGCCGCGCGCGCCGTAACGGTCGCCGAGCCGCGTCGCCAGTTCCAGGCCGCCTGCGCCGCCGCCTACGATGATGATCCGATGCATCTGATTCCCCCTTTGCGATTCGAAACTGCTGCCGCCGCACGAGGCAGACGCGATGCGTTCGCGCCGCCCGTTGGATTAACCGGTTCGGACATCATCGATGTGCAGTTCGAAACACTTCGATGCGTCCGATGCCGGAACACGGGGCGCGCTGCCCCCGCGACAATGACCTGACTGACTTGCATTGTCCGGGAGCTTGCGCGTTGACCACAAGCAAACCATCTCGATATTCAGCATCCCTGCAACAATATGCCGCGGGAAACGGGAATCGCACGGGGGTGCGTCAGTGTGCCTCTTCCCAGTTCGCGCCGGCGCCCACTTCGGCGACCAGCGGCACCTTCAGCTTCGCCACGCCGCACATCATTTCCGGCAGCTTCTCGCGCACGAGCGACAGTTCTGCGTCGGGCACCTCGAGCACCAGTTCGTCGTGCACCTGCATGATCATCCGCGACGCGAGCCGGTCGCGCGTGAGCCAGTCGTCCACCGCGATCATCGACAGCTTGATCAGGTCGGCCGCCGTGCCCTGCATCGGTGCGTTGATGGCGGCGCGCTCGGCGGCCTGACGGCGCGGGCCGTTGCCGCCGTTGATCTCCGGCAGCCACAGGCGGCGGCCGAAAACGGTTTCGACGTAGCCCTTCTCCTTCGCCACCGCGCGCGTGTTTTCCATGTACTGCGCGACGCCCGGGTAGCGCGCGAAATAGCGGTCGATGTAGAGCTTCGCCGCATCGCGCGTGATGCCGAGGTTCGACGCGAGGCCGAACGCGCTCATCCCGTAGATGAGCCCGAAGTTGATCACCTTCGCGATCCGGCGCTGGTCGGAATTGACCTCCAGCGGCGTCACGCCGAACACTTCGGCGGCGGTTGCGCGGTGGATGTCCTCGCCCTGCGAGAACGCGCGCAGCAGCGATGCGTCGCCGGAAATGTGCGCCATGATCCGCAGTTCGATCTGCGAATAGTCGGCCGACACGATGCGATGCCCCGGCGATGCGATGAACGCCTCGCGGATCCGCCGGCCTTCGGCCGTGCGCACCGGAATGTTCTGAAGATTGGGATCGTTCGACGCGAGACGGCCCGTGACCGCGACCGCCTGCGCATAGTTCGTGTGCACGCGGCCCGTTGCGGGATTCACCATGCGCGGCAGCTTGTCGGTGTAGGTCGACTTCAGCTTCGACAGCCCGCGATGCTCGAGCAGCAGCTTCGGCAGCGGGTAATCCTCGGCCAGCTTCTGCAGCACTTCCTCGTCGGTCGACGGTGCGCCGCTCGGCGTCTTCTTCACGACCGGCAACTGCAGCTTCTCGAAGAAGATCTGCCCGATCTGCTTCGGCGAGCCGAGATTGAACTCGCCGCCCGCCAGTTCGTACGCCTGGCCCTCGAGCTCGATGAGCCGCGTCGCGATCTCGCTGCTTTGCGCCTGCAGGCGTGCGTCGTCGATCAGCACGCCGGTGCGCTCCATCTTGCGCAGCACGAGCGACACCGGCATCTCGATCTCGCGATACACGCGCTCGAGGCCCGCCTCGCGCGCGACCTGCGGATACAGCGCCTGATGCAGCTGCAGCGTGATGTCCGCATCCTCGGCCGCATACGCCGCGGCCTGCTCGAGCGCCACTTCGTCGAAGCCGATCTGCTTCGCGCCCTTGCCGGCCACGTCTTCGTACTTGATCGTCTTGACGCCCAGATGACGGAGCGCGAGGCTGTCCATGTCGTGCGTGCGGTGCGATTCGAGCACGTACGATTCGAGCAGCGTGTCGTGCTCGATGCCGTTCAGCGCGATGTCGTAGTTCGCGAGTACCTGCGCGTCGTACTTCAGGTGCTGGCCGACCTTCTTGCGGTCGGCCGATTCGAGCCACGGCTTCAGGCGCGCGAGCACGTCGTCGATCGGCAGCTGCTCCGGCAGGTCGGGGCCGCGATGCGCGACCGGAAGATACGCGGCCTTGCCCGGCTCGACCGAGAACGACAGGCCGACGAGCCGCGCGGTCATCGGGTCGAGCGACGTGGTTTCGGTGTCGAACGCGGTCAGCGCGGCCGCGTCGATCTTCGCGAACCATGCGTCGAACTGCTCCCAGGTCTGGATCGTGTCGTACTCGCGGACGATGTCTGCGGCCACCACCGGGGCGGGGTCACCTTCCGGCGCATCGGCGCCGCCGCCTTCGGCGGGTGCGCTGTCGACTTCGCGCAGCCACGTCTTGAAGCCGTAGCGCGCGAAGATGTCGCGCAGCAGGTCGCGTGCTTCGCCGTCGCTCTTCAGCGACGCTTCGATCGATTCGAGATGCGGCGCGAGATCGCAGGCCGTGTCGACGGTCACGAGCTTGCGGCCGAGCGGCAGGAAGTCGAGCGCGCGACGCAGGTTGTCGCCGACCACCCCCTTGATCTCGCCTGCGTGTTCGATCACGCCGTCGAGGCTGTCGTATTGCGACAGCCACTTCACGGCCGTCTTCGGCCCGCACTTCTCGACGCCGGGCACGTTGTCGACGGTGTCGCCGATCAGCGCGAGGTAGTCGATGATCCGCTCGGGCGGCACGCCGAACTTCGCGACCACGCCGTCGCGATCGAGCGTCTCGTTGGTCATCGTGTTGACGAGCGTGACGTGATCGGTGACGAGTTGCGCGAGGTCCTTGTCGCCGGTCGATACGATCACGTTCATCCCGTGCCGTTCGGCTTCGCGTGCGAGCGTGCCGATCACGTCGTCGGCCTCGACGCCCTCGACCATCAGCAGCGGCCAGCCGAGCGCGCGCACGGCGCCGTGAATCGGTTCGACCTGCAATGCAAGATCGGGCGGCATGGACGGACGGTTTGCCTTATAGTCGGCATAAAGGTCGTCGCGGAACGTCTTGCCCTTTGCATCGAACACGCAAGCGCTATACTCTGCACTGACTTCCTTGCGCATACGACGCAGCATGTTGATGATTCCGTAGAGCGCTCCGGTCGGCTCCCCGCCAGGGCCACGCAAATCAGGCATCGCATGGTAAGCCCGATACAGATAGCTCGAACCGTCAACCAATAGCAGGGTCTTACCTTCCAGATTTCGTTCTTCAGGCATTATGAACAAGAGAAAAGTGATTCCGAGTCTGCGTTCGCTCGCAGATCAAGAACGCGCGACGGCCAAGAAGGCGCGCGCATCGTGGCAGATGTTCACGATTATGGCAGAGTTTATCGAGGCGACCGAGTACCTGTCGGAGATCCGCCCGGCCGTCAGCATCTACGGTTCTGCCCGTCTGAAGCCCGATACGCCGCACTACAAGTTGGCCGTGCAGATCGCGCGCAAGCTGTCCGACGCCGGCTTCGCGGTGATCTCCGGCGGCGGCCCCGGCATCATGGAAGCCGCGAACAAGGGCGCGCACGCCGGCAAGGCGCCGTCGGTCGGCCTGAACATCGAGCTGCCGCACGAGCAGGCCGGCAACCACTACCAGGACATCTCGCTGCGCTTCCGCCACTTCTTCACGCGCAAGGTCACGTTCGTGAAGAACTCCGACGCGGTGATCGTGATGCCGGGCGGCTTCGGCACGCTCGACGAACTGTCCGAAGTGCTCACGCTGATCCAGACGAAGAAGTCGCGCCTCGTGCCGATCATTCTCGTCGGCAGCACGTTCTGGCAGGGGCTGCTGCAATGGTTCCGCGACCAGTTGATCCCGAACGGCCTCATCAATCCGGAAGACATGGACCTGATGCAGGTGATCGACGATCCCGACCAGGTGCTCGACGCCGTGCTCGCGTTCTACGAGGACAGCGGCGAGGAAGAAGGCGCGGACGGCGACGATCATCCGCCGCGACCCGAAGAAGACCGCATGTTCTATCTGTAATTCGATCGGCTCGATGGCCGGCCTTCACGGCCGGCATCCCGCTTCCCGCGCGGCAGGCATGGCGATTCCGCCACCTGCCGCGCGTCATTTTGTAACGCCGCGTTAATCCCGCAACGCGGCCGCGCACCGTCGAATGTCAAATTCGGGCGGGCGGTGCCGCACAACGCATTCGACGCGTGCCACGCCCGGGACCGACCATTGTCAAATCACGCTGCCTGCCATCGGTCCAGCCGGCCGGCCTGACGTCAATCTGCCGTAACAAATGCCGCTCGCCTTTTCCGTGCGGCGCCCGCACACTGCCTCTTGTCGGCGTGGCGTCCCCCCGGTGGAACGATCCCCCCTCGCGTCCATCGCGTCGCGCCGGCCCTTTGACAACGACATCACGGAAAACAACATGAAACGTTCGCTGATCGCCCTCGCCTTCGCCGGCCTCGGTGTTTCGCTGTCCGGCCTCGCCCACGCCGTCAACGTCGACGTCAACATCGGCACGCCCGCGCCGGTCGTCGTCGCGCCCGCGCCTGTCGTGGTCGCACCAGCGCCCGCGGTCATCGTCGGCTGGCATGGCGATCGTTACTGGGACGGCCGCCGCTACTGGGAACGCCGCGAGTGGGAAGATCACGAGCGCCATCATGGTCACGGCGGCTACCATTGCCCGCCGGGACACGCGAAGAAGGGTGAGTGCTGAGCATCCGAGTGCGGGTTCGATCGGGCTCGCGCACTGCAGGACAAAGAACAAGGCCGCACGGGAACGAAAGTTCGCGTGCGGCCTTTGTCGTTACGCCCGCGGCTTGCGCGGCGTTCACATCACTGAAACGCCACTTCCGCGAAGCTCCTCAGCTTCCGGCTATGCAGCTTGTCGAGCCCGTTCGTGCGCAGGATCTCCATCGCCTTCACGCCGATCTGCAGATGCTGGTCGACCTGCCCGCGATAGAACGTGTCGGCCATGCCCGGCAGCTTCAGCTCGCCGTGCAGCGGCTTGTCGGACACGCACAGCAGCGTGCCGTACGGCACGCGGAACCGGAACCCGTTCGCGGCGATCGTCGCGCTTTCCATGTCGAGCGCGATCGCACGGCTCTGCGACAGCCGCTGCACGGGTTCGCGGTGATCGCGCAGCTCCCAGTTGCGGTTGTCGACGCTCGCGACCGTGCCCGTGCGCATCACGCGCTTCAGTTCGGCGCCTTCGAGACGGGTGACCTCGGCCACGCCGCGCTCGAGCGCGAGCTGCACTTCGGCGAGCGCCGGGATCGGCACCCACAGCGGCAGGTCCGCATCCAGCACGTGATCCTCGCGCACGTAACCGTGCGCGAGCACGTAGTCGCCGAGGCGCTGCGTGTTGCGCAGGCCCGCGCAGTGGCCGAGCATCACCCACGCGTGCGGACGCAGCACCGCGATGTGATCGGTGATCGTCTTCGCGTTCGACGGGCCGACACCGATGTTGACCATCGTGATCCCGCTGCCGTCCGCGCGCTTCAGGTGATACGCGGGCATCTGCGGCAGCCGCGGCGGCGCGGCGCCCTCGGCCGGCTCGCTGCCGAGGTTAGCGTTGTACGTGATGACGTCGCCCGGCTCGACGAACGCGCTGTACTGGCTGCGGTACGCGCGCACCTCGGGATCGTCGCTCTCCGTCATCATCGTGCGGCCGAGCTTCACGAATTCGTCGATGTAGAACTGGTAGTTCGTGTAGAGCACGTAGTTCTGGAAGTGCGTGGGCGACGTCGCCGTGTAGTGACGCAGCCGGTGCAGCGAGAAGTCGACGCGCGCGGCGGTGAACAGCGCGAGCGGATGCGGCTCGCCGGGCGCCGGCTCGAACGTGCCGTTGACGATGCGGTCGTCGAGGTACGACAGGTCGGGCGTGTCGAAGATGTCGCGCATCGCGAGCAGGCGGTCGCGGTCGAGCTCGCCTTCGAGGTGGATGCCTTCGGGAAACGCGAAGTGAACCGGAATCGGCTGCGACGACACACCGATCTCGATCTTCACATGGTGGTTCTTCGACAGCAGGCGCAGTTGCTCGCGATAGTAGTTCGCGAACAGGTCGGGGCGCGTGACGGTCGTCTCGAACACGCCGGGACCCGCGACGAAACCGTACGAACGGCGCGAATCGACGTGCGTGTTGACGTCGGTACGAATCCGCACGAACGGATAGCACGCACGCACGTGCTCGGTGATCGGTTCGTGGCGGCGATAACGTGCGAAGGCATCGCGCAGGAAGCCCGTGTTGGTGTCGTAGATGGCCGACAGCCGCGCGACGGCGGCGACGGAATCGTCGAATGCTTCGACGGGCGGACTCTCGGGCGTCAGCACCCGATGCCGGCGGCTCAAATCGTTCTTCATTTTCATCACCTCGTCTGATCGGACGACATTACCACGGAACCCGGTCACGCTCATGGCCGCCCGCTTGCACGCCGCTTGCACGCGAGGGCCGGGCCGCGCGCAGTATTTGCTAAAATCGGAAGGTTCACTGGAGACTCATCATGAAGCCGCTCATTCTCGTCGCCGCTGCCGCCGTGTTCGCGGGCACGTTTGCCGCTGCCGGCGCCGCTTACGCCGCCGGCGGCACGCCCGACGCCGACGCGCAGGCCCGGGCCGAGGCCAACGAGGCCGCCGGCCTGCCCGATCTCCGCAAGATCAACCGGCCGGGCGCCGAAGTCACGTCGAAAGTCGACTTCGCCGACATCCGCCGCACGCCGAGCTTCCACGCCAAGAGCAAGAGCGGCACCGAGGTCACCGAGTATCGCGATCGCGGCAAGCCGGTCGAAATCGACGTGAAGTCGAACTTCGGCACGCGCTACCAGATGAGCTCGACGCTCGACACGTCGCCGAAGCCGCACGACGCGGGCGTCCCGATCACGCGCCTGCCGTCGGTCAACCTGCGCTACTGATTTCCTGCCGCGCCGCGTCGGTCCCGACGCGGCGCGCCGGCATTCCCTTCACCTCCTGTCGCGCCGCACGCCGCGCGCGTGCCGACAACTGACCAGACGCATCTCGCATGGCCGTTTTCACCGCTGTTTCCGACTCCGATCTCGCGCAATGGATGCGCCACTACGAACTGGGCGACGTGCTGGCGTTCCGCGGCATTCCGTCCGGCATCGAGAACAGCAACTTCTTCCTGACGACGACGCGCGGCGAGTACGTCCTGACGATCTTCGAAAAGCTGACGGCGGAACAGCTGCCGTTCTACCTCGACCTGATGCGCCATCTGGCGAGCCACGGCGTGCCGGTGCCGGATCCGGTCCCGCGCGACGACGGCGCACTGTTCGGCGAGCTGCACGGCAAGCCGGCGGCGATCGTCACGAAGCTCGACGGCGCCGCCGAACTCGCGCCGGGGGTCGAACACTGCATCGAGGTCGGGCAGATGCTCGCGCGCCTGCACCTCGCGGGGCGCGACTATGCGCGTCACCAGCCGAACCTGCGCAGCCTGCCGTGGTGGCAGGAGAACGTGCCGGCGATCGTCCCGTTCGTTTCCGACGCGCAGCGCACGCTGCTCGAGGACGAACTCGCGCACCAGGCCGCGTTCTTCGCGTCGGACGACTACGCGGCGCTGCCGGGCGGCCCGTGCCACTGCGACCTGTTCCGCGACAACGTGCTGTTCGCGCACGCGGCGCCCGGCACCGGTCATGAGGTACGGCTCGGCGGCTTCTTCGATTTCTATTTCGCGGGCTGCGACAAATGGCTGTTCGACGTCGCGGTCACCGTCAACGACTGGTGCGTCGACCTCGCGACGGGCGTGCTCGACGTCGCGCGCGCCGATGCGCTGGTGCGCGCCTACCAGACGGTCCGGCCGTTCACGGCCGAGGAGCGCCGCCACTGGAGCGACATGCTGCGCGCGGGCGCGTACCGCTTCTGGGTGTCGCGCCTGTACGACTTCTACCTGCCGCGCGCGGCCGAAATGCTCAAACCGCACGATCCCGGTCATTTCGAACGCATCCTGCGTGAGCGTATCGTCCACACGCCCGCGCTTCCCGAGACCCATACCGCATGCAACTGATCGAAGTGCCCGCGAAAGCGGGCTATGTCTGGTTCCGTCAAGGCATCTGGCTGTTCCGCCGGAACCCGCTCGCGTTCATCACGCTGTTTTTTACGTACCTGCTGGCGATCACGCTGGTGTCGATGGTGCCGGTGATCGGCGCGGCGCTGCCGCTGCTGTTCATCCCCGGCATCGCGGTCGGCTTCATGGCCGCATGCCGCGACACGGTGGCCGGCAAGCCGGTGATGCCGACGATCCTCATCGACGGCTTCCGCTCGTACGGCACCGCGACGACGCAGCGGCTGCTCGTGCTCGGCGTGGTCTATGTCGCGCTGATGGTGCTGGTGTTCGCCGCGTCGTCCCTCGTGGACGGCGGCGGGCTGCTCCAGATGATGCTCGGCGCCACGAACGAAGCGAGTCCAACGCCGGAAACGCTCGCCGCGCAAGGCACGCTCGGCGCGCTGCTGCTGGCGACGCTGCTCTACGCGCCGGTCGCGATGCTGTTCTGGTTCGCGCCGGTGCTCACTGCGTGGCACGACATTCCGCCGGCCAAGGCGCTGTTCTTCAGCATCGTCAGCTGCTGGCGCAATCGCGGCGCATTCGTCGTGTACGGGCTGCTGTGGTTCGCCGTCGCGCTCGGCACGTCGTTCGGCCTGTCGCTGCTGCTGCAGGCGCTCGGCGCCGGCGCCTACGTGCTGACGATCATGATGCCGGTGACGATCCTCATCGTCACGATGATGTACTGCTCGTTCTACGCGACCTATCGCGGCTGCTTCGGCGTGCAGGAACCGGGCGCCGCGACGCCCACCACCGGCCGCTGATGCCGCTCGGCCGGCGCACGCCGCCGGCCGCCCGTCCCACTCCCGGCCGGCCCGGCGCGGGTCCTCCGCGCCACGCCCCACCCTGTTCAACCGAATCTTTTGCGCGCAAAATAATTTGCGTACAAATCGTTAGCGCGTCCGCCGCGCCGCCCGAATCATGGACCGCCTGCCCCCGCTGCCCCAGACGCTCGACGAGCAACTGTGCTTCGCGCTCTACTCGACATCGCATGCGATGACGAAGGCGTACAAACCGCTGCTCGACAAGCTGTCGCTGACCTATCCCCAATATCTGGCGATGCTCGTGCTGTGGGAGCGCGACGACATCGCCGTAAAGGACATCGCCGCCCGCCTCGACCTCGATCCTGCCACCGTCACGCCGCTGCTGAAGCGGCTCGAGGCGCTCGGCTACGTCGAACGCGTGCGCAGCGTCACCGACGAGCGCATCGTCAACGTGCGCTTGACGACGGAAGGCCGCGCGCTGAAGGACAAGGCGCGCTCGGTGCCCGCCGATCTCTTTTGCGCGATGCAGCAAACGCCCGAGTTCCTGGTCAGGCTGCGCGCGGATCTCCAGCAGTTGCGCCACGCGCTGTCGGCCGCCAACGAAGGCTGACGAACCCGCGGCCGCAAACGGCCCGGCACTGCCGGGCCTTTTCTTCAAAATTTCATTTGCACACAAATCATTTGTGTTCTATATTTTCCTCGTGGCCGGCGACACCCGTCCGACCGGACCGCTTCCTCCCATTCTTCCGACAGGAGCTGCACCATGAACATTCTGTACAAGACCAGCGCCACGAGCACGGGCGGCCGCGACGGCCGCGCGGTATCCGCCGACAACAGGCTGGAAGTGAAGCTGGCCGCGCCGCGCGAACTCGGCGGCACGGGCGCGGAGGGCACGAACCCGGAACAGCTGTTTGCCGCAGGTTACTCGGCCTGTTTCCTCAGCGCGATGAAATTCGTCGCGGGCCAGAACAAGCAGACGCTGCCGGCCGACACGCAAGTGACCGCGGAAGTGGGCATCGGCCCGAACGACGCAGGCGGCTTCGGGCTCGACATCGAACTGCGCGTGTCGCTGCCGGGGCTCGACAAGGCCGATGCGCAGGCGCTGGTCGACAAGGCGCACCACGTGTGCCCGTACTCGAACGCGACCCGCAACAACGTGCCGGTGCGCCTGACGGTCGTCTGACGCGACGCACGACGTCGAATGCAAAAAGGGCGTGTGCGGCTGCTTGCCGCACACGCCCTTTTGCGTGATTCGCCGGACCGGCTGACATGCCGGCCCGCGCTGCGCTGCTTAACGCGAGCCGAACGAGAACGGACGGTTCATCGCCGCTTCGCGATCGATCTTGCGCATGCGGAATTCGAGATCGTAGATGTCGGTTGCTTCGGAAAGGTACGCGTCGGCGCGCTCTTTCGCGGCCTTTTCAGCGTTCTTGGTCAGCATCAGGAAGAGGTGGCTCAGCAGGTACATGGTCGATCTCGCAATCCAGAGGTTCTTTGACTAGGGTTTTCCCGAATTATAGGGAAAACCCTAGACTTTGGCCAGCGTCGATCGGAAGGTGCGTCGTCAGGTCGCCACAGTGCGGCGATTCTCTTCGAAAAAGGTCCAGATCATTGCGCTCGCATCGGGGCCGACCGCCGCGTGAAACGGCACCGCCTCGTCGCCGCCCGACCATGCATGATCGAGCCCTTTCACGTGACAGAGCCGCACGATCGACTCGCCGTCGCGACGCACGTCGGTGATCTGCGCGCCGGCCTCGCGCGTCTCCACCCGCTCGCCGCCGCGCAGTGCGCCGCGGCTGTCCGCGAGCCCGTTCAGGCGCATGAACTGCACCGTCAGCTGGTCCGCATTCTTCGGTGCGACGACATGGTCGCCGTCGCCCTGCACGATCAGCACGGGCATGCCCGGATAGGCCCCGGTGTCGACCAGCGTGTCGACCACCGCAGCCGGGTTCTGCCGCAGGCCGCGCCGCATCACGTCCATCGCGCTGATCCCGGAATTCGCCTCGCCGAGCGCGGGGCCCGAATGCAGCGCGACTGCCGCGAAGCGGTCCGGGTGATGCAGCGCGAGCAGCGCCGCCAGGCCCGCGCCGGCCGACAGCCCGGCGACATACACGCGCGATGCATCGAAGCCGTGCTCGTCGACGAGCGCATCGACGAGCGACGCGACCGCATCCGCCTCGCCGCGGCCCGCGCGGTCGGTGTCTTCATACCAGTGCCAGCAGCCGTGCGCATGCGCCCGCAGCGACTGCTCCGGATACAGCACCGCGAAACCGTACTTGTCGGCCAGCAGGTTCATCCGGGTGCCCTGCGCGAACTCGTCGACCGATTGCTGGCAGCCGTGCAGCATCACGACCAGCGGTATCGCGCCGCGCCGCCGGCCAGGCGGAACGTACAGGCCGTAGGCGAGCTGCTGGACCAGGCGGCCCAGCGCGGGCGCCATCGGATGCTCGCCGCGCGTCCACTCGCCGGCCGCCCAGGCGGCCGCGCGCGGCCGCACGCGCGACTCACGTGGCGGGGACAGATCGGTTGCGGCGGGCGATGCGGCGGCCTCGAGCGTATCGCGCGCGATCCGCTGGGCCTCGCGCGCCGCGCGTTTGGCGGCCGGAGACAGCATTCGTTTCATGCCGCCTAGCCATACCTTCGTCAGACTTTTGGTCATCAATCGGGCTCGCAGTCAGGAAAAATAGGGATACGACACGGGGTGCATCATTCGACTTTGTGCAATGCACCATAACATTGTTTCTGGGATTTTTCCTGCGTGCGGAGAGTTCCCCTCGGCGCAAAAAACGGGCCTCGAACACACGCGGCGCTATACTGGGGTTTGGCCGCTTGTATCCGTTGTAGTCGTTCTTCCCGGCTCGCGCGTTGATTTAAGCATTCGTCCCGCCCCTGCTCGTTCCCCTCCCGATGTTCGACCTGCCCTCTCACCTGTGGATCACGATCACCGCGTTCGGTGGCGCCAGCCTGACCTTGCCGCTCGCGATCACGATCGCCGTATGGCTCGCGCTCGGCTACTCGTGGCAGCGCGCGGCCGCGTGGCTCGGCGTGCTCGCGGCCGCGATCGGGGTCGTCGCGCTCACGAAGATCGCCTTCCTCGGCTGGGGCATCGGCATCCGCGCGTGGGACTTCACGGGATTCAGCGGCCACGCGATGCTGTCGACGTCGGTCTATCCCGTCGCGATCTTCCTCGCGCTGATCCGCACGCGCACGCCGGTGCGGATCGCCGGCATCGCGCTCGGCCTCGCGGCCGGCATCGCGGTCGGCGTGTCGCGCGTCGCGCTTGACGCGCATTCGCCGTCCGAATCGATCACCGGCTGCATCGTCGGCGCGATCGCCGCGCTGGCGTTCATCGCCGGCTCGTGGCACGCGGTGCCGCACCGCTGGTCGGTGGCGGCGGTCGTCGCGAGCCTCGCGCTCGTCACCGTCGCACTGCACGGCATCACGGTGCCGTCGCACCGCTGGGTCACCAGGGTCGCGCTGGAGCTGTCGGGGCACGAGCGGCCGTTCGTCCGCGCCCGCTGGAAAGCGAATCCGAACTACCGGCCGGCATCGCAGCCGTCGTCGCTGCAGCGCACCGATTCGTCGCAGCCGCTGCTGCACGCGTGACGGGCCGCACGCACGTCATCCGGTCGCCTTTCAAGTCTGAAGATCGTCATGCGCGCCGTCGCATTAGCGGTATGTCGAGCGTTATAACCCGCCCTATATTACGATTACGGTTTCCAACCACTCAAACGCCCCGACCATGCGCTCGACCGTCCGCCCGCTTCGCCGCACCCTGCTCCGCCTGCTGCCGCTCGCCGCGCTTGCCGCGGGCATCGCGTTCAGCGCGCCGGCTTGCGCTGCCGACGAGCTGGTCGTGTCGGCGGCCGCGAGCCTGACGAACGCGTTCAAGGCCGTCGGCGATGCGTTCCAGAAGCAACATCCGGACACCAAGGTGCTGTTCAACTTCGGCGCGTCGGACGTGCTGATGCAGCAGATCGCCAAGGGCGCACCGGCCGACGTGTTCGCCTCGGCCGACCAGAAGGCGATGGATCGCGCGGTCAGCGAAAAGGTCATCGTGCCGGGCACACGCCGCGATTTCGCGGCGAACTCGCTCGTGCTGATCGTGCCGGCGGACAGCCGTGCGGCCGCGCCGACGTCGCTGAACGACCTGACGGCACCCGGCGTGAAGCGCATCGCGTACGGCGACCCGGCGTCGGTGCCGGTCGGCCGCTACACCGAAGGCGCGCTGCGCGCGGCAGGCGTGTGGGACGCCGTCAGCGCGAAGGGCGTGCTGGCCGCCAACGTGCGCCAGAGCCTCGATTACGTCGCGCGCGGCGAAGTCGACGCGGGCTTCGTGTTCGGCACCGACGCGGCGATCATGCCGGGCCGCGTGAAGGTCGCGCTGACCGTGCCGACGCAGACGGCCATCACCTATCCGATCGCGGTGGTCAAGGACAGCCGCCATGCCGCGCAGGCGCAGTCGTTCATCGACTTCGTCGCGTCGCCGCAGGGCCAGGCCGTGCTGGCGACCTTCGGTTTCAAGCCCGCGGGCAAGTGAGCGCAGCATGATGCAGGACGCCTGGGTACCGCTGCTGTTGTCGCTGAAGGTGGCCGGCTGGGCGACCGCGCTCGACATCGTGCTCGGCGTCGCCGCCGCCTTCGTGCTCGCGCGCTGGCGCTCGCCGCTGCGCGACGTGGTCGATTCGCTGCTGACGCTGCCGCTCGTGCTGCCGCCGACGGTGCTCGGCTATTACCTGCTCGTGCTGCTCGGCCGGCACGGCGTGTTCGGCGCGTGGCTCGACACGCTCGGCATCGAACTCGTCTTCACGTGGCAGGGCGCGGTGATCGCGTCGATGGTCGTCGCGTTTCCGCTGATCCTGAAATCGGCGCGCGCCGCGTTCGAAAGCGTCGACCCGCATCTCGAGCGCGCGGCGCGCACGCTCGGGCTCGGCGAAGCCGCGGTGTTCTTCCGCGTGACGCTGCCGCTCGCCACGCGCGGCATCCTGGCCGGCGCGCTGCTTGCCTTCGCGCGCGCGCTCGGCGAATTCGGCGCGACGCTGATGATCGCGGGCAACCTGCCCGGCCGCACGCAGACGCTGTCGGTCGCGATCTATGCGGCGGTGCAGGCCGGCGACGACAGCACGGCCAATTTCCTCGTGCTGGTGACGTCGATCACCTGCGTGCTCGTGCTGCTCGCGACCGGCTGGCTCGTGCCGTCGCGTGCCGGACGGAGCCAGCCGACATGACGCGCCGGCCGCATCCGTACCGCTGCGCCGCACCGGTCGCGGCAACACGCCGTCCCGTCGCGCGGGCGGTTTCGCGCACGCACGGCGCGGCACGACGGAGGCCCGCATGAGCGTCGCCGTCGATATCCGCAAGACCTACGCGAACGCCGAGCGCCGCTTCACGCTCGACGTGTCGTTCACGGCCGGCACGCAGCGCGTCGTGCTGTTCGGGCCGTCCGGCGCCGGCAAGAGCATGACGCTGCAGGCGATCGCCGGCTTGCTGTCACCCGACGAAGGCACGATCACGCTGAACGGCGAAACGCTGTTCGATTCCGCGCGCGGCGTCGACGTGCCGACCCGTGCGCGCCGCGTCGCGTATCTGTTCCAGGACTACGCGCTGTTTCCTCACCTCAACGTGCGCCAGAACATCGCGTTCGGGCTCACGCCGGGCCTGCGCAACCCGCGTGCGAAGGCGGTGCCGCCCGAAGTCGCGTACTGGCTGCAGGCGTTCGAACTCGACACGCTCGCCGGGCAATTCCCGTCGCAGTTGTCGGGCGGGCAGAAACAGCGCGTCGCGCTTGCCCGCGCGCTGGTCGCGCAGCCGAACATCCTGCTGCTCGACGAGCCGTTCGCGGCGCTCGACGGCGCGCTGCGCCAGCGCATGCGCCACGAACTCGCCGAACTGCAGGCGCGGCTCGATATCCCGATGGTGCTCATCTCGCACGATCCCGACGACGTCGCCGCGTTCGGCGACCAGGTCGTGCAATTGAGCGAAGGACGCGTGCAGGCCGCAACGCCGCACGCCGAGTGGCCGACGCGCGTCACGTGATCGCGCGAAGGCGGTGGCCCATGTGGCCACGTTGGAGCCTGAGAGAAGCCGCACGTGCGGCACAAGCTGGAACGAGCTGAAAAGGGGATCGAAACCGGCGCCTCCTGCATGTCGGGCGGCGCCGGTTTCGCCGCGTCCGCCCACGGTCATCGACAGGGACGGCGCGCGCCGCCGTCGTGCGATCAGCCCGTCACCGCGAGAATCACGCTCGATGCCTTGAACAGCGCGATCGCACGCCGGCCGGCGTCGAGTTGCAACGCGCCGACACTGTCGTTCGTGACCACGGCCGTGAGCGTCCCGCCACCGTCGAGCGCCAGCGTCACCTCGCTGTTCACCGCGCCCGCCGTGACCGTTTCGACCGTCCCGTGCAACTGGTTGCGTGCGGACACCTTCAAGGTCGCGTCGGCTCCGCCGTCGTCGTCGACCGCCAGCACGACCCACGACGCCTTCACGAGCGCGCACGCATCCGCGCCCGGCTGCAGGCCGAGCGCGTCGGCGCTTTCGTGCGTCAGCACCGCGACGATCGCCTGCCCGCCCGGCAGCACGAGCGTCACCTCGTCGTTCACCGTGCCGCGCACGATCGACTCGACCTTGCCGAACCACTGGTTGCGCGCGCTCGTCTTCATCCCGATCCGGCCGATCAGCGCCCAGTCGACGTCGAAGCCGGACACCGCCGCGCTCGCGGCGTCGATGAAGCGGCGATGCTCGCGCTCGATCGTGCGGAACGCGGCGATCAGCGACGTCGCGCGCGGCGTCAGCGTCGTGCCGCCGCCGCCCTTGCCGCCCGTCGAGCGCGTCACGAGCGGCTCGCCGGCCAGGTTGTTCATCGTATCGATCGCCTCCCACGCGGCCTTGTAGCTGAGCCCGACGGCCTTTGCCGCGCGCGTGATCGACCCGGTGTCGCCGATCGCCGCGAGCAGCGCGATGCGGGTGGCGCCGCCGAGCGTCTGCTCGCCCGCGCGCAGCCACAGTTCGCCGCCCAGTTCGAGCGGCCCGGCGGAAGAGGAAGGAGGCGATGCGTCGCTCATCGGTCTGTCGGAAGAAAACGGGTGGCCATTATAGTGAGCGCGCGCCGCTCAACGTGGCTTGCCGTCGAGCTTCGGCGGGCGCAGGCTCGCGAGCAGCGCCTCGGCGTCGCGCGCCGCGCGTTGCTCGAGCGCCGCACCGTAGCCACGCACGAAACCGAGCTGGTACGCGGGCGCCGCCAGTTGCTCGAGATGATGCAGCGCGACGATCGTGTCGTTCGCCTCGCCGAGCACGCTCTGCACGCGCGCGAGCGTCTTGACCGTTTCGTTGCGCGTGCGGCGCGAGGCCAGCGACGCGAAGAACTCGAGCGCGTAGCGCAGCCGCTTCGCGTCGATCCGCACCTGGTGCCGCGCGGCCGTGTCGAGCGACGTGAGCGACGGCGATGCATACAGGTGACCGAACAGCCGCCGCACGCGCTTGGTCGCGTGGCGCCGCAGCGACGGCGTGTCGTCGTCGCCGGCGGCCGGCGGCAGCGCGAGCGCGCTCAGCCATTCGAGCCA
Source organism: Burkholderia sp. BCC1985 (assembly GCF_905339915.1). NCBI lineage: Bacteria > Pseudomonadati > Pseudomonadota > Betaproteobacteria > Burkholderiales > Burkholderiaceae > Burkholderia > Burkholderia sp. BCC1985. Next base: position 66,604 of record NZ_CAJPGY010000005.1, on the reverse strand, counting down.
GCCGAGCGTCAGGCGCGCATAGCGCGCCGAATGCAACGCCTGGCGCAGTTCGACGCGTGCCCCCGTCGCCTGGACGCGCGCGGCGTCGAGCGTGCCGTCCCAGTCGGCGCTGCCGCCGTCGGCCGCGATCAGCGCGGGCAGGCTTTCGGTCGAGAACACGTCCCAGTCGCGCACCGTGCCGAGCAGCGACGCGACCCAGCGCAAGTCGGCGCCGAACGTGTTCTTCCATTGCTCGTCCGCGAAGCGTGGAAAGAAGCGCATCAGCGTGCGCAGCCGGCGCAGCGCGACGCGCATCTGGTGCACGAACTCGGGATCGTCGCGATCGAGCACGCCGCCCTCGTTGCCGAGCCATTGCGCGGCGATGTCGCCGGACAGCGCGAACAGCGCGGCCCGCTGCGTGCGGATGCCGGTCAGGTCGACGAGTTGCGCCTTGACCGGCCGAGCGACGGCGGGCTCGCCCGCGCACGCGCGATCGATCACGCTGGTGAGCTGCACGAACGCGGGCCATGCGCCGCTGAGCTCGCGCGCGGCGGCGAACAGCGCGCGCAGCGCGGCCGTGCGCGCGGCGACGGTTTCCCAGTCGGGCGCCGCGAGGCGCAGCTCGACCTGGCGGCGCGGTGGTTCGGTGCCACGGTGCAGAATGATGTCGTCGAGCGTCATCTCGACCACCACGCCGCTGTCGTCCGCCCAGCGCCCGCGCCGCCGCTCGCTGACGAGCCGCAGCGGCGCCGGCCCGGACGATGCGGCGAGCGCCGCTTCGGCAACGGCGTCGGGCGTCACGCGGTCGCCCTCGCCGGTCGCCTGCGGCGCATCCGCATCGGCGATCGGCGCCGATGCGGGCGTGGCCACCGCGATGCCCGCGTGTTCGGCATCGAACAGTTCGCGCTCCACGACGCCGGGCGCGAATGCCTTCGTACGCGACGCGACGACCCGCCGGCCGTGCGCGTTCGACTCGATCCACGTCCACCAGCACTCGCCGGGGCTCGGCTCGGCTTCCTCGACCTGGCATGGCTCGATCGTCACGCGTTCCTGGCCGCGCCGCATCCGCACCTGCGGACAGATCCGCCACGCACGGACGAGTTCGGCGCCGAAGTCGCGCTGCTCACCACGGGCCCGGCTTCCGGCCCTGACCGGCCAACCTTCCAGCGACAGGCACAACACGATTTCCAGCACACGCGACATGGAGGCTCCTGCACATGAAGAATCGCCGGCACGTCCTCCGTGCCGGCGTAGTCCGTGAAGCAGCTTCCATAGTACACGCGGCCAATATGCGCTGGCGACGATCTGGCCCTGTCGCCCGTGTCACGCATCAAACGACGTATCAGACGGCGTATTGCGCGATGCCGTTGCCGAACGACCAGTCCTCCTTCAGCACTTCGACGAGACTGATGAAGACGTCCTGCGGCCGCACGCCGGGCTGCCGCGCGAGATTCTCGGCGATGGTCCGGTACAGCGCCTGCTTCTGCTCGAGCGTACGCGTGTTGTTCGCCGTGATCTGGACCATCACCAGATCGTCGCTGCGTTCGATGTCGAGGTAGTGGCGGCCGAAGAAGAAGTTCTCGGCCGAATGCTCGGTCACGACCATGAAGATGTCGTCCTCGGGCACGTTGAACGTCTGCATCAGCGCGCGGTGCACGCCGTCGACGAGCGCCGCACGGTAGGCGGCCGGTTTGCCTTCGCGCACGGCGATACGGGTGAATGGCATGGTCCTGCTCCTTTCGGTGACGTTGAGAATCGGAAACGCAAGGTCAGGTTAGGCGCGCAGAACTATAATGAACAGTCATCATCCGATATTTCATTCATTTACATTTGCAATGAAAGTCCTCGACCTCGATGCGGTGCGCGCATTCGTGCTGGTCGCCGATCTCGCGAGCTTCACGCGCGCCGCCGACGCGCTCGGCACCACGCAATCGGCCGTCAGCCTGAAGCTGAAGCGGCTCGAAGCGCACCTGGGCAAGCCGCTGCTCGCACGCACGCCGCGCGTCGTCAAGCTGGCGGCGGACGGCGAGAACTTCCTGCCGGCCGCCCGCGCGCTGCTCGACGCGCACGACCAGGCGCTCGGCGCGATTTCGGCCGGCACGCACCGCCTGTCGCTCGGGGTCAGCGAGCATGTCGCGGTGCCCGACCTGCCGGCCGTCCTGACGAGCCTGCACCGGCAGGATCCCGGGCTGTCGCTGGAAATGCATCTGGGCATGTCGGCGAGCCTGCTCGCGCAATACGACGAACGGCGGCTCGACGCGGCGATCGTGCGGCACGAACCGGGCGAGGATCCGCCGCGCGACGACGGCACGCTGCTGTTCACCGAACCGCTCGCATGGCTCGCCGCGCCCGACTGGGCGCCGCGCGCGGGCGAGCCGCTGCCGCTCGCGGTGCTGGCCGGGCCGTGCGGCGTGCGGGCCGCCGCGCTGCGTGCGCTCGAGCATGCGGGGCGGCCGTGGCGCGAGCGCTTTACGGGCGGCGGCGTCGCGGCGGTCGCGGCCGCCGCCGCGGCCGGGCTCGCGGTCTGCCCGCTGGCCCGGCGGGTCGCGCCGCGCACGCTGGTCGACGTCGGCACGAAATTCGGCCTGCCGCCGCTGCCGCATTCGCAGGTCGTGCTGTATTCACGCGTGCGCGACGCCCGCGCGGCGGCCGCACTTCGCAGGTTTTCCGACAGCCTTGCAATCTCGGCGTAAACTACGCGGTTCCGCTGCCCGCAATCCCCTGACGAATGCCGATGAAACCCGACGCCCGCAAGCACCTCCGTGCCAACCTGCTGATGCTCGCCGCCGCCGCGATCTGGGGCTCGGCGTTCGTCGCGCAACGACTGAGCCTCGACGTGATCGGGCCGTTCCTGTTCACGGGGCTGCGCTTCCTGCTCGGCGCGCTGGTGCTGCTCCCGCTGCTGATGGTCAACGCAGGCTCGCGCGCGCAGTTCGCGGCGATTCGCCGCGAGCCGGCCCTGCTCGCGCCGGGCCTCGCGCTCGGCGTGCTGCTCGCCGTGTCGATCTCGCTGCAGCAGGTCGGCCTGCAGTACACGCGGGTCGCGAACGCGGGCTTCATCAGCTCGCTGTACGTCGTGATCGTGCCGCTGATGGGCGTGTTCGTCCGCCACCGGATCGGCGCCGGCACGTGGTTCGGCGCGCTGCTCGCGGCGCTCGGCCTGTACTTCCTCAGCATCGACGAGCATTTCTCGGTGCTCTACGGCGACTGGTTCCAGCTCGCGGGCGCCGTGGTCATCGCCGCGCACGTGATGACCGTCGGCCATTTCGCGAAGCGGCACGATCCGCTCGTGCTCGCGTTCCTGCAATTCGTCGCGTGCGGCGTGCTGTGCCTCGCGGCCGGCCTCGCGATCGAGCCGGTCAACCTCGCGATGCTGAAGCGCGCGCTGCCGACGCTGCTGTACGGCGGGCTGCTGTCGGTCGGCGTCGGCTATACGCTGCAGGTCGTCGCGCAGCGCGATGCGGCGCCGGCGCACGCGGCCGTGATCTTCAGCATGGAGGGGGTGTTCGCGGCCATCGCCGGCTGGGCCGCGCTCGGCGAGACGCTGACGCTACGCGCGCTGGTCGGCTGCGCGCTGATGCTCGCCGGCCTGCTCGCCTGCCAGTTGCTGCCGAACGGCGACGCACGGAAAAAGGACGAGGACGCGCTGCCGGCGTGACACGCACGATCCCTATAATGGCGGTTCGCGTGCTTTTCATGCCAACCGCTTCCGACAGGCCAGCCCCGTGACGTCCACTCCCGTCGATCCCGCCGCCGACCTGCTGCGCGAACGCGCAGCGCACTATGCCGCCGAGGCCGCGCTGTTCCAGCGCGACCAGGCGCTGTCCATCGCTTCGCACGACCTGCGCAGCCCGCTGAACGCGATGCACAGCTGGGCGTACGTGCTCGAGCGCCAGCTCGCCAGCGCCGACCCGAACCTGCAACGCGCGCTCGCGGGCATCCGCGCGGGGATCGACCAGCAGGTCGCGCTGATCGACGACGTGCTCGACGCACCGCGCGCGGCAACACGCACCCTGGCGATCGCCACGCAGCCGTTCGCGCTGCGCCCGCTGCTCGACGACACGCTCGCACTGGTGCGCTGCGCACTCGCCGACGCACGACAGGTGAGCGTCGACGCGACGCTGCCCGACGGCGAGCCGTCGCTGACCGCCGACCGCGAGCGCATCGCGCAGGCGCTCTGGACGATGCTGACGACGGCCGTCGAAGCCAGCGCCGCCGGCAGCCGCGTGACGTTCACGTGCGCGCGTGACGGCGCGCAGTACGTCGCGCACGTCGCCTGCGACGTGAACGCCGCCGCCCTCGCCGATCCGGCGCTGCCGCATGCATTCGAACCGTTCGCGCGCCGCGAGATGCTGCACCCGCGCGACGCGAAGCGCGTCGCAGCGGCGCTCGCGCTGTGCCAGCGTGTCGCGCTCGCGCACGGCGGCTCGTTCACCCACGCCCCGTTCGCCGACGGCGCCGCCGTCACCCTGTCGCTCACCGTCCCCTGCGAGGCGCCGGTGTAAGCCATCGGCCGCCCGACACATTACATTCCCCTTTCCGGCCCTATACTGTTGGGCCTGTCATGACTGGAGCGATTCTTTGTTACAGATCTTCGCGCTCATCGGCGCGTTGTTCCTGGTGGCCCTCAACGGGTTTTTCGTCGCAGCCGAATTCGGCCTCGTCAAACTGCGCGCGACGCGCGTCAAGACACTTGCCCGCAAGCACGGCCTGCGCGGGCGCATCCTCGCGATCGTGCACGGCCGGCTCGACGCGTATCTGTCCGCCTGCCAGCTCGGCATCACGCTCGCGTCGCTCGGCCTCGGCTGGGTCGGCGAACCGGCGTTCGCGGAACTGATCGGCCCGCTGCTCGACCTGATCGGCGTGCAGTCCGAGCGCATCGTGCACCTGATTTCGCTCGTGTTCGCGTTCTCGCTGATCTCGTTCCTGCACATCGTGGTCGGCGAGCTCGCGCCGAAATCGATGGCGATCCGCCAGTCGGAGAAGGTCGGCCTGTGGGTCGCGCTGCCGCTCTACGCGTTCTACTGGGCGATGTATCCGGCGATCTGGGTGCTCAACACCAGCGCGAACGCGGTGCTGAAGCTCGCGGGCCTGTCGGCCGACCATGGCGGCGATGCGCACTACTCGACCGACGAGCTGAAGCTGATCCTGCGCAGCCGCCGCAGCGCGGGCAACGCGGCCCAGCCGGCGCGCGGCACGTACACCAACGACGAGTGGAACACGCTTGCGCACTCACTCGATTTCTCGTCGATGACGGTGTCGGACCTGATGCGGCCGGCGCATGAAATGATCGGCCTGCGCCGCGACCTGCCGCTGCCCGACAACATGGAAATCGTCGCGCGGCACCGCTTCAGCCGCTATCCGCTGTTCGAGAATGCGTCGCGCGAACAGGTGAGCGGGCTGATCCACCTGAAGGACCTGCTGCTCGCGCGTCACGCCGGGGCGGCGCTCGAAGACCTGTCCGACTACGTGCGCCCGGTGCAGTACGTGAAGCCCGACACGCCGGCGCTGGAGCTGTTCCGCCGCTTCCGCAAGGGCGCGCCGCACTTCGCGCTGGTCGGCAACAAGGGCGAGAAGCCGATCGGCTTCCTGACGCTCGACAACCTGCTCGGTGCGCTGGTCGGCCAGATCCACGACGAGTTCCGCCAGGGCGACGCGGACTGGAGCCGCCTCGACGACGGCACGCTGATGGGCAAGGGCAGCCTGCCCGTCGTGTCGCTCGAGCAGGCGCTCGGCATCGACATCGACGAAGGGCGTGCGGAATCGGTCGGCGGCCTGGTGATTCACGCGCTCAGCGATCTGCCGACCGAAGGGCAGCGCGTGTCGTTCGATCGCTTCGACGTGGTCGTGAAGAAGATGAACGGTCCGCGCATCGTGCTGGTGCGCGTCTATCCGAAGATCGCGAAGGAGGCCGACGAATGACGGCCGCCGCGGGCCGCGCGCGATGACGCCGACGCTGCCGCGCTGCTGCGTGATCACGCCGGAGCCGGCGTCCGCGTCGGCCGCCGATTGCCGCGCATTCCTCGACACGCTGTCGGCCGTGCTCGCGCGCGGCGAAACGCTCGTGCAGCTGCGCGTGAAGTCGTTCGACGCGGCCGCGTTCGCGCGGCTGGCCGCCGATGCGCTCGCGCGCTGCGACGCGGCCGGCGCGCAACTGATGCTCAACGGGCCGATCGACGCGGCCGGCGTGATGCGGCTCGACGGCGCGGGCTGGCATCTCGACGGCGCCGCGCTGCGCGCCGTCGCGCAACGGCCGCTGCCGGCCGCTCGTCGCATGTCGGCCGCCTGCCATGCGGCCGACGATCTCGTGCTGGCCGCGCGTGCGGGCGTGGATTTCGTCACGCTGTCGCCCGTGTTGCCGACGCTGAGCCATCCCGGCGCGCCGACGCTCGGCTGGACGCAATTCGCTGCGCTGGCCGCGCAGGCCGCGATGCCGGTCTATGCGCTCGGCGGCATGACGCGCGCGCATCTCGACGACGCGCGCCGCCACGGCGCGTACGGCGTCGCGGGCATTCGCGGTTTCTGGTAAGGGCGGCCGGGCGCGCCAGCGCCCGACCCTCCGGGCATCACGCGTGCGGAACGGGACGCATCGCGCGCCATGCGCGGTCGTCGATCCGACGCACGTCGTGCGTCAGCGCGTACTGGTTGACGTCGCCCGTCAGCCACGCGACGAGCGAATACGGCGGCAACTCTCCTTCGTCGACCCGGTCGCGTGCGCGTGCCGGCGTCTCGAACACGACCTGCCCGCTCGGCGCATCGAACGGCACCGCGTCGGGCGACAGGTTCAACGCGATGGTCAGCGTCTCGTCGTCGGCGAGCCGCCATGACGCGAGCAGCGCGTCGGCATCGCCGTCACCGCTCGCCTTCAACGCATGCGCGTCCTGCGGCCGGCAATCGGACAGCCGCGGCGCGATCAGCTTCGCGCGCACCGCGAGCGCCGACTGCACGAAATGCGCGCGATCGACATCGCGCGCGGTTTCGTCGAAGATCAGCGGGATCTGCGGCGTGAGCAGCGACAACGCAAGCGCCGCGAGGCCCGCCGCCTGCTCGCTGTCGCGCTGTTCGCTGTCGCGCCACGCGCCGTCGGACAGCACCAGCGACGTGAGCGACAGCCCTTCGGCGCACGGGCCGTCGCCCGCCGCCGCCGGCTGGAACGCCGCGCCTGCGGCGGTCAGCGCGCGCGCGAGCGTGTGGATCGACTGGTGGGGCGAAATCCCTTCGTGCGCCGACGTGTCGCGCCCCGTCAGCCGGTGCAATGCGCGTTCTCCGCAACCGTTCCACTGCGCATCGAAATGCGTATCGGCCAGGTGCACCGGATGACGCTCGCTGCCGAGCACGAGGTGGATCATCCGGTCGGCCGGCACGGCCGCGCGCACGCGGTCGGCGATCTCGCGCAGCCACGACGTGCCGATCCGGTCGGCCTCGCGCAACCGCAGGCCGTCGCAACGGTATTCGTCGATCCAGTACAGCGCGTTGTCGCAGAAGAAGTCGCAGACTTCCGGATGGTCGAGCGCAAGCGGCGCCGCCTGCAGCGGATCGTCGCGCGTATGGAAGAACGGCACCGCGTAATGGCGCAGTGCGTCGGTGCCGCTGCCGAAGCGCGCGTAATCGAGTTCCAGCAGCACCGCGAGACCGTAGCCGTGCGCGGCGTCGATCAATGCCTTCAACGCGTCGGGACCGCCCTCGGACGCGAGCGGCGCGAACGGCAGGCTGTCGTGCGGCGACGCGAGCAACTCCAGCGCGGTCACGCCGAGGCGCGCGAGCTGCGGCAACCGGCGGCGCACGCCGTCGAAGCCGCCCACCGCGTGCGGACGAATCGCGTACAGCGCGATGTCTTCCCACGGGCGGCCGCGCCAGAACGTGTTGCGCCATGTGAACGCGCGCGGATCGACGACCTCGCTCGGGCCGTTGAGCCCGTCCGGTTGCGAACGCGACGCGGGATCGGGAATCGACACGACATCGTCGAGCCGGTAACGGTAACGCGCGCCCGCACCGCATTCGACGAACACTTCGAACCAGTGCGGACCGGCCGCCGTCATCGGGACGAGCGTCGGGCCGGAGCCGGTATCGAGTTCGAGCTGAACATGCGTGCTGCCCGGCGCCCACACGCGGAAATGCGTGCGCGGCGACGTGCCGAGCGCACCGCAGGGCTGCGCGCCGGACGGCAGGCAGTGTATGTAGTGCTGCGCATACGGATCGTGCGGACAATCTGACATGATGCGCTCCTCGTGCGTGCCGAGCGGCATGGCCGCGCGATCCGCGCGGCGCATCGGGCCCGGCATGCGACGGCCAGGCTGGGGGGAAGAAAAGTATGCGCCGCTTTCACGATCGCGACGCATCGAATCCTCACATTTTTAAATGCGAATCGACCCCGGCATCGATTGCGCGCGATGCGCGCCGAATCGGGTAGTCCGCATACCGGAATGGTCGCTCGCCTTGTTGCGCCGCGGCCCCGCGCTTACGCTCGGTGCGATGCGCGTGGGCACCCCGCCCGCGCCCGAATTCGAGGAATCTCCATGTCGCTCCCCGCCAGCGCCGCGAAGTTCGATCCGGCACGCGCGCACGAATACGCCGAACAATCCCGCATCGCGCTCGCCGGCTACGACGCGTGCCACGAACTCGCCGCGTGCATGCTCGCGTCGGCGATCGGTGTACGCGATGCGCGGCTCCTCGTCGTGGGCGCAGGCGGCACGGGGCAGGAAATCTGCGTGCCCGCGGCGCTCGAACCGGACTGGCAGTTCACGGCCGTCGATCCGTCCGCGCCGATGCTCGCGCTCGCGCGTGCCAACGTCGAAGCGGCGGGGTTCGCCGCCCGCACGCAATTCGTCGAGGCCGGCGTCGACGCGCTGCCCGATGCGCCGGCGTTCGACGGCGCGACGCTGATCGGCGTGCTGCATCACGTCCCCGGCGATGCGGCGAAGGCCGCGCTGCTGGATGCGATCGCGCGCCGCCTGAAGCCCGGTGCACCGCTCGTGATCGCGGCCAACTATCGCCGCTATGCGGAGCACCCTCGCCTGCTCGACGCGTGGCAGCAGCGCTGGCGGATGAAGGGCGCGACGCCCGACGCCGTGCGTGCGCAGCTGGCGAAAATCCTGCAGGGCGCCGATCCGCCCGCTGCCGAGGAAGCCGTCTTCGCGTTGCTGCACGATGCGGGCTTCGATGCGCCGCTGCGCTTTTTCTCGAGCCTGTTCTGGGGCGCGTGGATCGCGGTGCGGCGCGGCGCGTGACGGCATGAGGCGGCGTGAGTCGGGGCGAGGCGGCGAGCCGCAGCGTCAGCGCGGCCACCATCCGGACGCGCTTTCCGCTCGAAGCCGCGATGGCGCGTGGCGACGGCGGCACGCATCCGCCGATCGCTCGCTGTCTCGATAGCGAGCCACGCGCGGGCCGCCGACCGCCGCGCTCGAGCGCGGCGATCGGTAAGAACGGCTCAAGTCATCCGCGTCAGCTCAGCAACCCTGCCGCGACGTTGATCGACAGCCCGAGCACGGCCATGTTGAAGTAGAACGACAGGATCGACTGCGCGAGCACCGCGCGACGCGCGGCGCGATTCGCGAGCGACACGTCGGCCGTCTGCGACGCGACCGCGAGCGTAAAGGCGAAATACAGGAAATCCCAGTAGTCGGGCTCGGGGTTGCGGTCGGGAAACCGCAGCGCGCGATCGCTGCTCGGCGAGCCGTAATAGAGCCGCGCATAGTGCAGCGTGAAGATCGTCGGGATCAGGAACCATGCGCCGAACAGCGTCGCGCCCGTGACCGCGTAGTGGCCGAGCCCGGCACGAAAGCCGACGTTCTTCGCGGTGGCGAGCTCGATCGCGATCGCGGCGACGCTCGCGACCGTCGCGATGCAGATCACCGTCAGCACGGTCGTCGCGTTCTCGTCCTCGCGGATCGCGATCTCGCGCACCTGATGGTGATGTGCGGTGACCATGCGCCCCCACATCAGCACGAGATACAGCCAGACCGTGCAATCCCAGCCGATCAGCGCACGCGCGGTCGGCCTCAACTGCAACGGCAGCAGCAGCGCGCACAGCACGCCCGCGGCGAAAGCGGCGACCATGCGCGGCCGGTTGCGTAATACCTGCGGATAAAGCGTCATCGTGTGATTCCGAAAGCGGATGGAAAGGGTTCGGCCCGCGTGCGAACGGCCCGCCGGGCAGCGCCGGCGGGTACCGCCCCGATTATCGCCATTCCTGCATGACGTTGCGACTGGCGTGAGCGCCTAAGATATCGGGATGACTCCCGTCCTCTGCCACCATCCCGCGAACGCGGCCGGCCGCGACTTCGTCGTCGGTGATCTGCACGGCTGCGTGGATGTGCTGCGCGCGCTGCTGCACGACATCGGCTTCGATCCGGCTCGCGACCGGCTGTTCTCGGTCGGCGATCTCGTCGACCGAGGCCCCGCGTCCGAAACCGCGCTCGAGCTGCTCGACCGCCCGTGGTGCCACGTTGTGCGCGGCAATCACGAAGAAGTGCTGAGCCTCGTCGCGCGCGGCAAGCTGTCGCACGATGCGTGGCGCGGGATCGGCGGCGACTGGGGCGCCGACCTCCCGCCGGAACGGCTGCACGCGCACGCGGCGCGCGTCGACGCGCTGCCGCTCGTACGCGTGATCGGCGAGGGCCCCGCGCGCTTCAACGTGCTGCATGCGGAATTCCTCGGTCCGGACGCCGAACTCGACGCGGGCAGCTATTCGCCCGACGTGCGCGAGCGGCTGATCTGGGGGCGCGACCTGGTCCAGGGGCTCGTCGACCCGGCCCGGCAGGCCGGCCTGTCGCTGACCTGCACCGGCCACACGCCGGTGCGTGCGCCGCAGCGCATCGGCGCGCAATGGTTCATCGACACCGGCGCGTTCGCACCGTCGGGACGCCTGACGATCGTCGAGCCGCGCACGGGCGACACGTGGTCGCTGACGCAGGCCGACGCGCGCGCGCGTCATGCGGGCGACCTGCCGCTGCCTTAGGCCCACGTTCACGCCGATAACGGGCCTGCGCAGGCCGCGGGCCGGCAACGCTCGGCGGACTCACGCTCACGCGCGCGTTTGCGTGCGCGAGCACTGCGCTAACCCACCTGGTTCAGCTCGAACACCGCATCGATCGCGGATCCGTTCCAGTTGTATTCGAGATACGCAGCGTGATGGCAATCGCGCAGCAGCGTCGTGCGAAACGCCGCGAGGCACTCGCCGCGCGGGTCGCGCACCGACGGATAGACGATCCCCGCGCCGCCCGCGTCGCGCACCGCGCGGCCGAGTGCCTGCCCCGCGCCGTAATCGAGCGGATCGAGCAGCGCCGGGCTGCGCTGCGGCCACGTGCGCACGTCGGCGACGTCGCCCTGCGCATACACCGTGTAGAGCCGCATCTGCTGACGCATCGGCGCCTCCTTCGTCGCGGCCAGGAACAGCCCGCTGTGATAGCGCGTTTCGGCGATCGCCGTATCGCGCGACCGCCCGCAGTAGAACACGCCGTAGCTGCCGTCCGAAAAGCGGCTGCCCTGCGGATTCAGATGCGTGAACGCGGCCATGATCGGCCCCCAGCCCGGGCCGTAGCGACGCTCCGCCGGCGGCACGAGCTCGAGCGTGCCGACTTCGTTGCGGATGCGATCGTTGGTCAGCGATTCGAGCGCATAGAGCGCATCGAAATCCTCGGCGGACGCGACGCGGTCGAACAGGTTGATGGCTGGAAAACGAGTGGGAATCACGCGATAGGCAGGTGCCCAGTCGACGACGGTCATGGGCCAGTGCTGTACTGCTTCGATCGGCATCGTCACGCCCAGCCACCCCGCATCGCGTCGAGATATTGACGGACGGCGACCAGGTCGCCGACGTTGCCGGCGAGCATCCGGTCGAGCGCGCGCTTGCCGCCGAACGGCGCGGCGTCGTTCGGCCGCTTGACCCAGGTGTCGGCCGCGGCCGGCTGCGGCAGCAGGATCTGCAGCGCCTTGTAGATGCCGAGCAGCAGCGATAGCCGCTCGAGCGTATCGCGCGGCAGGCGCGCCGATTCGGGCGAGGCCTTCCACTTGAAGAACGTCGAGCGGCCGGGCGAGCCGAGCAGGACGATCTGTTCGTCGATCGTCAGCTCCCAGTCGCGCGCGATGTTGAAGAACGCGCGCAAGCCGGCCGCCGACATCTGCGCGACCGAAGCCTGCCGCGGGGCGGAATGCGGATCGAAGGCGGGCTGTGACATGATCGTTAGTCTCGAAACGAATTTACTAACAAGATTAGTCCATTTTCGTATTTTTGCAAGGGTCGTCCCCCGACGTACCCGCATTCCTCCCGAAGGATCGATATTTTTTGTCCATTCTGGACTGCGATTTTATTTTCTGCGTTAATGTCCGTGCGGACAGCGCACCGGGACGCGGTGCGTCCCAGCAGCAACCGTGTCGCCCAGAACCGGATAGACCACGCCAAGGAACCACCATGAAGAGACTGATTGCCGCCGTTTCGATCGCCCTGCTCGCGGTATCGGCAGGCCCCGCCGTCGCGAAGGACTGGACCACGCTGCGCTTCGGCACCGACGCCAGCTACGCGCCGTTCGAATCGAAGGCGCCCGACGGCAAGCTCGTCGGCTTCGACATCGACCTAGGCAACGAGATCTGCGCACGGCTGAAGGCGAAATGCGTGTGGCTCGAGAACGATTTCGACGGGATGATCCCGGCGCTGAAGGCGAAGAAGTTCGACGCGGTGCTGTCGTCGATGTCGATCACGCCGCAGCGTGCGGAACAGATCGGCTTCACGACGAAGATCTACAACCAGCCGACGCGGCTCGTCGTGAAGAAGGGCTCGCCGCTGCTGCCGACGGCCGAATCGCTGAAGGGCAAGTCGATCGGCGTCGAACAGGGCACGACGCAGGAAGCGTATGCGAAGGCGTACTGGGCGAAGCAGGGTGCGAACGTCGTGTCGTACCAGAACCAGGACGGCGTGTACGCGGACCTGACGTCGGGCCGCCTCGACGCCGCGCTGCAGGACGAGGTGCAGGCCGCGATCGGGTTCCTGAAGTCGCCGCGCGGCGCGGGCTACCAGTTCGTCGGGCCCGAACTCGTCGACGAGAAGGTGCTCGGCATCGGCGCCGGTATCGGGCTGCGCAAGGAAGACGCCGACCTGAAGGCGAAGATCGATCGCGCGATCCTCGACATGGTCAAGGACGGCACCTACAAGCGGCTCGCGTCGAAGTACTTCGACTTCGACATCTACGGCGGCTGAAGCGGCACCGCGCGCGCACGGGTGCGATGCCCGTCGCGCGCGGCCCGACCGCCCCTCCCCTGCTCGCCGGACGGCGACGCCTCCCTGACGTCCGCCGTCGCACCGGTTTCATCGTCCGTATCGCGCAACCGGATGCCGCACGTCATTCGCATGGCAAACGGATCGCCTGCGCTGGCGACCGCAGGCGCTCGACGTCGTCAATAAGCGAAGACCGGGCGCCGGGGTATCGGCGCCCGCGTGCACATCCCCATGCGGACCGGATTGGCGAGCGGGAAAGCACCGGCCCGGCGCGGATGACCGGGTATCAGCCGGATCCGCCTCGCACCGGGCGCGGAGAGGTGGCCTGTCGACGCGTGCCGGCCGGCAGCAAGGTGCGCGGTCGACCGGCGATGGGTCGAATCACTGCGATCGCGGCCTGCCGGCCGCGGCGTGTTGAGATCGTTCATTTTTCTACCCCGTATTCGAGTCGTTGCTTGTGCCGGCAACCGGACACCGCCGGTGCTCCGACGATCCGACGACGACGGCCCATGCCGCCCGGAGCGGGGCCATGCTGCCCGTCCGGCCGTCATCCCCGCGGACTGCGTCCTGGCCGGTTCTCGAATGGTTCGCTGCCGAACCGGCCGGACGACGCGTCGTCGACTCTCGCACACCAACCTGTGCAAGGAGCGCGCCAGCTTCGTTCGGGGCCGGCGGCACAAGCCTTTCATCGGACCAGTGTGCGGCCCGGACGGGCGGGACATGCCGGACGTTGCGAAACTGAAACATGCCGGGCGCGAGCGGCCCCGGTCGCGTGGCGGCAACGCCTTGCCGGACAAGGCGCACGGACGAGCCGGAAAATTTTCCCGGCGCGGGCCGCGCGTCGCCGCCCGCGTTTGCCGGGGCTTTTTACACAGCCGTCGGCAGGAAACGTTTCACGCCCTTTACATGCCGCCGGACGCCCGCGCACGGACCGGCCGCGGACGCTTCCGGGCCGCCTTCAGCCGACTCGCTGGTGGTCGGCGTCGTCGGGCGGCGAGCCGTCCTTCCCGCCGTTGTCGCCGGAGTTGTCGTGGTCGTTGAGTCCGTGCTCGATCATCATCCGGTACAGCGTCACGCGCGAGATGCCGAGTTCGGCGGCGGCCTTGTTGATCCGGTGATCGTTGCGCAGCAGCGCGTTCTCGATCGCGACGCGCTCGGCGAGCGAACGCGCCTGCTCGAGGGTCACGGGCTCCGTTTCACCCGGAACCTCGAGCCCGAGATCGTGCGGCGTCAGCAGCCGGCTCTCGGCCATCACGATCGCGCGGCGCACCCGGTTGATCAGCTCGCGCACGTTGCCGGGCCACTCGTAGCGGCGCATCGCGTCGAGCGCGGCCGACGTGAAGCCGCTGATCTTGCGCCCGCTGTCGCCCTTGAATTTCTGCAGCACGTAATGCGCGAGGATGTCGATGTCCTTGCCCCGCGCGCGCAGCGGCGGCTCGTGAATGCGCAGCACGCAGAGCCGGTGATAGAGGTCCGCGCGGAAGCGGCCGGCTTCGACCGCGCCGTCGAGGTCCACGTGCGTCGCCGAGATGATCCGCACGTCGACCGGAATCGATTCCTGGCCGCCGAGCCGCTCGATCTTCCCTTCCTGCAGGAAACGCAGCAGGCTCGCCTGGCTTTCGACCGGCATGTCGCCGATTTCATCGAGAAACAGCGTGCCGCCGTTCGCCGATTCGATCCGGCCCGCGCGCCGCTGGTTCGCGCCGGTGAACGCGCCGCGCTCGTAGCCGAACAGTTCCGACTGCAGCAGGTGATGCGGGATCGCGCCGCAGTTGATCGCGACGAACGGCCCCTTGCCGCGTGCCGAGCGCTCGTGGATCGCGAGCGCCGTCAGCTCCTTGCCGGTGCCCGACTCCCCGGAGATGAACACGCTCGCGTCGGTTTTCGCGACCTTGCGGATCGTGCTGAACAGCTGCTGCATCGCTTCGCAGTTGCCGATCATCCCGTGCTCGCCGATCGATGCCGCGTATGCCGCGCCGTCGACGCGATCGAGCGCGGCCATCCCGCGCGCGTGGCCGAGCACGTGCGAAATCCATTCGTACGGCAGCGGCAGCGTCACGTAATCGAAACAATAGCTGCGGATCAGTTCGCGCACGGCAGCGCCGATCGTGATGCCGGCCTGCGCGATGGAAATCCAGCCGATCGCCGGCTGGCTCAGGCACGCCTTCAGCGCGGGATAGTCGCGCGACGTGAAGCCCGAGAAATCGATGAGCCCGGCGGCGACGTTCACGCCGGACGTCATGTTCTGCGCGGCGCCGGCCGTCTTCGCGACCGAGATATCCCAGCCGAGCCCGCGCAGTTGCGCCAGCAACGGCTCGTCCGGCGAACGCATGATCACGAACAGCTTGCGTCCGGCCTCGGGAGCGGTGACGGATACGAGCGGCGTCTCGGACGCCGCCGTCCCGCTTGCGTCGGGTGACCTTGCAACCATCGTTGTTCCCCGCTTGGCGTTGGTATCGTGCGCTGGCTCGCCGCCGCGTCCGACGGACGTCGATCGAACCGACATATTGGCCGCATTTTCGTCCGAATAAAATCCCCCCGGGGAATAATCGCGTGCCGGGCGAACCCTTTCATGAACGGTATATCGACGCCGCCGACGCGCGGCTAGATGGGTGTTATCCCGGTGGCGCGGCGGGCGCGAAGCGAGGCCGGACCAATCGCGAACACCCGACGCCGCGCCGGTGCTGGCGCGCGGGGACGGCACGCGAGGCCGGGCACACGGGATCGGACCGGCGTCACGGGCCGGCACGTCCGGTCGGCCGCACCGGCCCGGTACCCGCAACCGTTTCCGCTTGATGCCGGTCAATCGTCGGATAAAACGGGGATGATGCAGGAATGCAACACGCGCAGCGCGGCGAGCGGGTCAGCGTCCCGATGCGAGCGGCGCGAGCGCGTTGGCGCGACCACGGCCGGCCGACGCGCCGTCGTGTTCGCCGTACGCGGCGACGAGCGCGTCGACCCGCGCGAGGTGATGGCGGTTGTCGCGGTCCCACGGGTGGAAGCCGGGCCGGAAAAAGCTCAGCCACTCGCCCGCGATCCGCGGAAACAGCCCACGACGCGGCCCGTACAGGAACGCGAGCATGCGCAGCATGCCGCGCACGCGATGCTCGATGTCGCGATCGCGCGACAACAGCGTCACGTGCAGCAGGAACACGGTCGGCCAGAACGTCAGCGTCGTCAGCAGGTAGACGCCGAGGCGGATCAGATAACGGCGCGGGCCCGGCTTCATCGCGACGTTCCAGACGTCGAACGACACGGCCTTGTGCTCGGTTTCCTCGAGCGCGTGCCACACCCACATCTGACGGTAGCCGTCGACCGAGCCTTCGAGGCGCGTCGGATCGCGCAGCAGCCAGTCGGCGAGCATGGCCGTGTAGTGCTCGGCGGCGACCGTATGCGCGAGCTGCACCGAATGCGGCAGCTTGCGCTTCATGTAACCGAGCACGGTCCAGATGCGCTTGTCGAGCTTGCGCGCGGGCAGGCGGTTCGCCTGCATCAGCTCGTTGTATTCGACGTGCTCGCGCGTATGCATCGCCTCCTGCCCGATGAAGCCGAGCACCTGCCGCTTCAGCACCGGATCGTCGATCCGGTCGCGATAGTGGCGCACGGAATCCATGAAGAATCGTTCGCCGGCGGGAAACAGCAGCGACAGCGCGTTGAAGAAGTGCGTCACGTGCGGGCCGAGCCCGTGCCAGTCCTTCGCGCGTTCGACCGGCAGGTCGAAGCGCAGGTCGCGGCGCACCGGCATCACCTCGGCTGCGGTGGCGGAAGCGGCTGACTTCATGTTCGTCGTTCTCCTTGTTTCCGGGCGGCCCGGCCGGCCGTTGCGGCCGTTGCGGCCATTGCGACCGTACCGGCGCGGGCCCGGGCAGCGCATCGCGCAACGCCCGGATCTTGACATCGATAGCTGTAAAGATAGGCGCCGGCGAACGCCGCGCGCAAGCCGCGCGGTAGATGCGCGCTTCCAAACAGGGCACGGTCGGCAACGCGACAAAAGCGGCGTTCGGGCGGCATTCGGGCGGGTCGCGATTCGAACGCGCGCAACCGCGCATAACCGGCAGGCGGGCGACGCGCGCGCGAATCACAATCGGCGCGCAAGCCCCGCGCGACGGGCGTTTTGCGGCGTCGCGCGGCGGTTTATCAACGCGACGCCGAGCGGCCGGATAGCGCCGATTCATACGCGTGCGGCGTTCGCATGGTGCAACTCCTTCGAGCCGGCCCGCGAACGATTCAAACATGCGTTCCATTCGCGTGTCGCACGAGATGCGTGAGCGCCGCCGCGACCGGCGCGCGACAGGCACGCGGCCGTGCCCTCGCCGCCTGCGGCGGCCCCCTGCGCGCTCGCCTACAATAGCGGTTTCACCCAACCCCTTTCAGGAGAAGTCATGTCTGTCACCACGACCGCATCGGGCCTCAAAATCGAAGAGCTGACCGAAGGCACCGGCGCGGAAGCGCAAGCCGGCCAGACCGTCAGCGTCCACTACACGGGCTGGCTGACCGACGGTCAGAAATTCGACTCGAGCAAGGACCGCAACGACCCGTTCGCGTTCGTGCTCGGCGGCGGCATGGTCATCAAGGGCTGGGACGAAGGCGTGCAAGGCATGAAGGTCGGCGGCGTGCGTCGCCTGACGATCCCGCCGCAACTCGGCTACGGCCCGCGCGGTGCAGGCGGCGTGATCCCGCCGAACGCGACGCTCGTGTTCGAAGTCGAACTGCTCGCCGTCTGACGACGCCGGCCGACGTCCTTCCGATGGAACGCATCCCGTCTCCCGCCATCGCGCTGCGCCGTTACGACACGTGCGAAGCGTCCGACGTGCACGACTTTCACCAGGTCGTGCTCGGCGTCGACGGCGCGATGGTGATGGCGGTGGACGGCGTCGGCCAGCGCATCGACCGGCACGCGGCCTGGCTGATTCCGGCCGGCTCGCGCCACGATTACGCGGGCCTCGGCGACAATCGGCAGCTCGTGCTCGACCTGCCCGCCGCGTCGCTCGCGGTGCCGCAGCGGCTGTTCGACAGCGCGCGTGCCGTGTCGATCGACCCGGCGCTGACGTCGCTCGTCGCGCAGGTCGCGACAGCGGCCGCGCAGCTCGACGGCCCGGCCGGCGACACGCGGCACGCGCATCGCTTCCAGTGGCAGGCCGCCGCGCGTCTGTGCGACGCGCTGCTCGGCGACGCCAGCCTCGCCGCGCCCGCGGCAGGCCTGGATTTCGCGCGCATCGACCGCTGGCTGCGCGCGCGGCTCGCGGAGCCGCTGCGCATCGCCGATCTCGCCGCGCACTGCGGCTACGGGATGCGCCGGTTTCACCAACTGTTCGTCGACGCGTTCGGCGAAACCCCGCATCGCTACCTGCAGCGGCTGCGGCTCGACGCCGCCGTCGTGCTGCTCGCCGACGGCCGCCATCCGCTCGTCGACATCGCCGGCATGGTCGGCTTCGCCGACCAGAGCACCTTCACGCACGCGTTCACGAAGCGCTTCGGCGTCGCGCCGGGGCGCTGGCGCGGCGAACGGCACTGAGCGGCCAGACGCCACCCGTTTTCCTGCAATAGCGAACGCGATTGCGCCGATCGCGCCCATGCGTCATGGCCGGATGGTTTTCGACAGGCGTTGTCATCGTGACGCATATACAGGCGACGCCGCGCACCGGTAAAGCACGGTCCTTGCGTCGCACGGCGTCCGGGGTCATCACGCCCGTATCACCCCGCCCGTCAGGTTCGCCTCGCCCCCGGGCTTGGCGCGGCGGTCAGCGTGGCCGCGTTCGGCGTATGGGCCGTGACGCTCGGGCGTGCCTGAACGACGCGTGTCGAGCCCGGAGCGCGAGCCGCCGCATGCCCGGCTTCGAACGACAAAAGCCGGCTCGCCCGGATCGGGCGGCCGGCCTGCGAACCGGACGTGTATGCCGGCTCGACCGTCGCGACGACGCGTCGCGTTCGCTTACCCCGCCGCCTGGATCGCCTCTTCGTACACGCCGGCGACGCGTCGCGCGATCACCGCGTTGTCGAAATGGTCGCGCGCGTAGCGCTTGCACGCCGCTTCGTCCGGCAACGCGATCGCGCCCGACAGCGCGCCGCCGAGCCCTTCCGCGATCGCATCCGCGCCCGTCGACGGCAGCACGAGATCGTTGGACAGCCCGGCGACCGCCTCCGGCAGCCCGCCGACCGGCGTGACCAGCACCGGCGTGCCGGACGCGAGCGATTCGACGGTGATCAGCCCGAAGCCTTCGAGCGCGACGGTCGGCACGACGCTGACCGTCGCCGCGCGGTACAGCGCCGCGAGATGGTTGTCGGGCACGAAACCGAGCAGCTTCACGTTGTCCTGCAGCCCGGCTTCGTCGATGCGCTGCTGCAGTTCCTCGCCGATCTTGCCCTTGCCGGCGATCAGCAGCAGCACGTCCGGGTGACGTTGCTTGACGAGGCCGATCGCGTCGATCAGGTCTTCCAGCCCCATGCGCCGCACGAGCCGGCGCACGGCCAGCACGATCGGCCGGTCCTGCGGCAGTTGCAGCTTGTGCCGCGCCTCGGCCGGCGTGAGCGGCGTGTCGAACTGCGCGGTATCGACGCAGCCGGGAATCACGCGCACGCGCGACGGATCGATCCCGTAGCGGTTCGTCAGGATCTGGCCGAATGCCTGCGACAGCACGATCAGGCGCGACGAGCGCGTATAGACGGCCTGTTCGAGATAGCGCTTCGCGCGCTGCCCGAGCGATGCGGCGCCCTCGACCTGGCTTTCGTCGGCCCACGGCCCCTGGAAGTGCGACACCTGCGGAATCCCGCGCGTGACGTCGAGCCCCGGGAACGTGTACAGCGCGAAGTGCGACGAAATCACGTCCGGCCGCTCGCTGCGGATCTCGTCGCGCAGCGCGCGGCGCGCGGCGAGCATGCGGCGCGCGAGCGGCTGCGACGCAGGTCCGAAGCCCTGGATCGCACCGCCCGTGTCGTCGGCGACCTTCGGCGAGCCGGCGACGAGCCCGCGCACCGCGACGCCCGCGCCCGGCAGCGCGCCGACGAGCGAGTAGTACATCCGGTCGAGGCCGCCCGCACGTTCGGGGAACCAGTGCATGCCGATTTGCAACGATTTGATCGGCCGGGAAGATTGAGACGTCACGGTTGCTCCTGCGTGATTGCATGCTCGACCCGCTCGAAGGCGGACGGCTGCGTGGGTTGGCCGATGCGCCGGTAAAGCGCGACGTACTGGGCGCCCATGTGGGCCCAGCCGAAACGGGTCATCAGTTCGCGGGCCGCGTCGCCCATCGCGCGACAGGTGTCGCGCGACGCCGCGAGCGCGCCGATCGCCTGCGCGAGCGCGGCCGGATCGTCCGGGTCTTCCAGCACGATCCCGCAATCGCGCGTGATGATCTCCGCGCCGCCGGCGGTGCGCGCGGTGACGACCGGCAGCCCGGCCGCCATCGCTTCCAGCAGCGACAGGCTCATCGCTTCGTAGCGCGAAGGAAACACATACGCGTCGACCGAGCGCATCAGCGTCGGCATGTTCTTCACGAGCCCGAGGAAATGCACGCGCGACGCGATGCCGAGCGCGCGCGCCTCGTCCGGATACGGGCTGCCGGGCAGATAGCCGGCCACCGCGAGATGGACGTTCGCCGGCAGCTTCGTCAGCGCCTTCAGCACGGTGCCGAGGTTCTTGCGCGGCGTGCGCAGGTCGCCGACGAACAGCAGCATGAACGCGTCGTCCGGCAGCTTGAACGCCGCGCGATCGGCCTGCGCGCCCGCGAACGCGCTGCCGTCGACGCCGTTGTAGATCACGCTGATCTTGCGGCTGTCGATGCCGAGCCCGGCGATCTCGTCGGCCACCTTCTGCGACACGGCCGTGATCGCGCGCGAACGCCGGTACGCCCAGCGCTCGAGCGCCGTATTCACGCGCGTATAGACGTACTGGTACGCCGACCACAGCCCCTTCGTCGGGCCGAACGGATAGTACGGACTCTTGAACCAGCCGCCGTGCACGAAGTGCGCGGTGTTCACGTCGGCCTTGATCCACGAGATGAAGCCGTTCACGTGCAGCACGTCGTATTCGCCGCGATGCGCGCGCAGCCAGGCCGCGCTCTTGAGCGCGAACACCTGCTGCTTGACGAGATTCGACGGCCAGAAGCCGCCGACCTTGACCGGCACCCAGCGCACGCGCGGATCGGCCAGCAGTTCGGGCGCGACGTGCGACGCGACCAGCGTGACCTCGTAGTGTTCTGCCAGCGCCGCGCGCGCGATTTCGTAATTGACGCGGCCCTGCCCGTCGTTATGTCGCACGACGTGCGTGACGATCGCGATTCTCAATGGTCGCCTCCCCGTGAACGCGCGGCGGCCAGCAGGCGCTGTGCCTTTTGCCAGTGCGCCGCGGATAGTATGGAAAAAATGGCCGTGAACAGCAGCAGGCCGCCCGTGCCGATCAGCGAGTTCGTGAACACGAGCATCGCGAACACCGACAGGCACAGGCTAAGGCATGCGCCGACGAACTTGTCCTTGCGCAGCTTGAACGCCGCGCGCAGCGTGCGGGCGAGCAGCATCACGACACCCGACAGGTACAGCAGCGTGCCGGGCCAGCCGAGCACGAACGGCACGTTCATCACGCCGCTGTCGAAGCTGCCGTACTTGCCGAGCTCGCCGCTGTCGCTCGACAGCTTGGTGGACGCGCCGGTCGCGCCCATCCCTTCGCCGGCGACGTCGGTGAACGCCGTTTGCGCGAAGGTTGCGTAGAACTTGTTGCGGTCGTCGTAGCTGCGGTCGTCCTTCAGGTTCGTGATCGACTGCAAGCGCGCGCCGAGCCGGTCGGCCACCGGCCCGACGGTCAGGAGCGGCACGCACAGCCCGACCAGCACGACCCCGCTGATCAGGATCCGCATCCGCACGCGGTTGCTCGACTGCACGAGCTGGATCGCCAGCGCGATCACCCAGCCGCCCCAGGTCGAGCGCACGAGACACAGCGCGAACGACACGAAGCCGGCGGCGCCCGCGAACCAGCGGACCTTCTGCGGCGCCGCGAACACGAACACCAGCGCGCCCATGATCGCGAACGCGAACGGCCCCGACGAGTTCATCGTGCTGAAGACCCGCACGCCGTACGGCACCGGCTCGCCCTGCGAACCCATGTCCGAGCCGATCATCCAGAGCACGTCCCACTGCGGCATCACGAAGTACTGCACGACCCCGTACACGCCCATCACGAGCATGCCCCACATGAACGTGGACAGCAGCACGTCGCGGTACTCGGGATAGTCGCGCGCGTTGACCATGATGTGAAAGCCGATCAGCACCGGGTACACCCAGTTCGCGAGGTCGTAGGTCGCGGCCATCACGCCGCTCGACACGATCCCGACGAGGTACGCGTACGTCAGCCCGAACAGCATCAGCAGCACGGGAATCCCGCGCCGCTGGGCGAGCACGCGGTAATGCCTGAGCAGCCCCAAGCCAGCGATCATCGTCACCGCGAGCGGCGCGACCTGGATCAGGCTCGTCGGCGTGAACGCGCCCTTCGACCAGTCGGCGAGACGCCGCACTTCGGGGCTCAGGAACCACACCCACCACATGAAGCCGACGTAGCGCGCCGGGCTCTTGAAATACAGCCAGATGCCGACCGCGATCGCCAGCACCGGAAACGCGAGCGTCAGCACCTTGCCCTGGTGAATGGCGATCAGCGCGGCGGTCAACGTCCACAGCCCGGCCTGCCCGACCCAGTGCTTCGGTTCGGGTAACCGGCTGCGGTTGCGCGACGGTGCGCGTTCGGCGGCAATCGTACTCATCGATCCGCTCTCACCGCGACGACGGGCGCGAATCAGCGAGCGGCATCGCGAGACCGGCGGTCGCCGGCGTGCGACGCCGGCGCAGCAGGTCGCGCGTGATCCGCACGTGCTGCTCGGCGAACGCCTGCGTGGTCAGGTCGCGCTCGCGCAGGCACGCGGCCGCGGCACGCGCGCATTCGAGCGCGGCGGCCGGATCGGCCACGAAGCGATCTGCGGCCTGGCGCATCGCCGCTGCGTCGAACGCCGGCACGTAGGCGGCCGTGTCGTGCGGGAAGTAGTCGCTGAGGCCGCCCACGTCGGACACGATCATCGGCTTGCCGACCGCCGCCGCCTCGAGCATCACGGTGATGCCCGACGCATGGAAGTTCGGCCGCAGCGGCACGACGATCACGTCGGCCCATGCGTACAGCTCGTGCTGCTTCGCGAGGCCCGATGCCGAGCCGATCTTCACGTTCGGCGCATGCCACTCGCGCGGCACGCGGCGGCGCGTCGCGAGCCGCACGTCGTAGCGCTCGTCGCCGCCGAACGCGGCGAGGAACGTGCGCCAGTCGCGGTCGCGGTCGTTGCCGATCGCGGCGATCCGCAGCGGCCGGTTCGGCTTCCATTGCTGCGGTTCGGCCGGCGGGAAGTCCTGCGTGTTCAGCCCGTAGTAGACGAACTCGGCTTCGCGCCCGAGATAGCGGCGGCACAGCTCGGCGTTGTCGCGGGCGAGCGTCGTCAGCGCGTCGGCGCGCGCGAGCAGCTTGCGGTACAGCCAGCGGCGCGGGCCGCCGAACGTGTTCCACTTGTCGAACAGCCACACGCTCTGCGCGAGCAGCAGCGGGCGCTTGCCCTGCGCGCCGGCGAGCTTCAGGACCAGCGCGGCGGCGAGGTGCTCCTGCTCGGTGTGCGTCCAGATCACGTCCGTGCTCAGCAGCGCGGCGCGATTGCGCCACGCGTGCACGACGTCGAAGCCGAGCGCCGCCTTCAGCGCGCGGCGCGCGAGGCTCGCGACGCGGTTCTCGCGGCGGTCCTGCGAATAGGTCAGCCGGAATTCGTCGGATTCCGCGTGGTGATAGCCGTACAGGCAGCCGATGTTCTCGCCTTGCCGATAGGTACGCGGATCGGCACCGTAAAACAGGTGAACGTGAACCTTCGTCGAAGTCATGTCAGCCTCCGCCGGGCCGTCGGATGCACCGACGGGCAAGCTTCAGGGAACTGGAGGGGCTGCGCCCCTCCAAGCGAATCAAGTGAGCGCGGGAGTCGGACCATTTCATGCCCTTCGCGGGTGGCCGTGCATCGTGCGCGCGGCCCGATCAAGACGTCACCGGCGGCATCGCCGCACGGTGGGGGGCAAGATTCGCGCGGCGCGCCTCGCGCGCGCCGCGGCGCACCGCGCGCCAGTGGTCGCGCACGCGGTCGCGCCGCGCGGTGTGCAGCGACAGCAGCACGTGCGCGAAACCCGGGTAGACGCGCGTGCCGACCAGCGTCCACCACCACCACGCGATCTCGCGCCGCAGCGGCGGCAGATGCTCGCGCAGGATCAGGTGCAGGTTGTACGCGCCGTTGCTGATCGCATTCAGCGACGCGGCGTCGCGCCGGTCGTCGTCGAAACGCTCGGCCGGAAAATGGTCGACCGCGATCGCCGGGTCGTAGACGAGCTTCCAGCCGTCGCGCTGCACGTGCATGCTGAAACCCATGTCGTTGTGCACCTGCGCACCGGCGCCGCGCAGCCGCGTGTCGAAGCGCAGCCGCTCGATCGCGGCGCGGCGGTAGCTCATGTTCGCGCCCTTGAGCATGTCGACTTCGCGCGCGCCGCCGACGCCCAGGTGATGGTTGCCGACGATCTTGCCGGACAGCGTGAGCTGGCCGACGAGTTCGCGCGATTCGTCGAGCACGCGGCCCTTCTCGTGCACCCAGTCGCGGCCGCCCACCGCGCCGACGCGCGGGTCGGCGAGGAACACGGCCTCGATGCGCGCGAGCCAGTCGGCGTGCGGCGCCGCGTCGTCGTCGGTGATCGCGACGATATCGCCGTGCGCCGAGTCGAGCCCCTTGTTCAGCGCGGCGACCTGCCCCGGCACGTCGACCGGCACGATCCGCAGCGGCAGCGCGCCGCCGACCGACGGATCGGCGAGGCGCTCGTGCGTGGCATCGTCCTCCGGGCGCGCGACGACGATCACCTCGTCGGGCAGCCGCGCCTGGCGCTGCAGCGCCAGCAGGCAGCGCGCGAGGTCGGCGGGACGCCGGTAGGTCGGAACGAGCACGGAAATTTTCATCGAAGGTTCTCCAGTCGGCCGGGCCGATGCGGCTCGCGCCGGCCCGGTTTCGTGCAATGCGGTCAGGCGCTCAGGTATTCGTGGACGGCCGCATAACCGCGGCCGTAGCCGCGTGCCTTCGGCGGCACGCCGTTGAAGATCCCGCCTTCCAGATCGACGCCCGCGGTGCGCAGGCGCTTGATCGCGTCGGCGATCTCGCCTTCGGTATGCATGCCCGAGCGCAGCACCAGGAAGGTCGCGCCGGCCATGCGGCCGATGATGGTCGCGTCGGTCACCGCCAGCACCGGCGGCGAGTCGATCAGCACGACGTCGTAGCGCTTGCCGAGCCCTTCGAGGTATTGCGGCAGACGGGCCGACATCAGCAGTTCCGACGGGTTCGGCGGGCGCGTGCCGGCCGAGATGAACGACAGGCCCTGCACCGGCGTCTCGCGGATCGCGTCCTCGAGCGACGACTGGTCGCTCAGCAGCTCGGACAGGCCAGGCTGCGCGGTGAGGCCGAAGTAGCGGTCGAGCATGCCGCGCCGCATGTCGGCGTCGACCAGCAGCACACGCTTGCCGGAATGCGCGAGCAGCACCGCGAGGTTGACCGTCAGGAAGCTCTTGCCGATGCCCGGCGTCGGGCCGGTCAGCACGACCACGCGGTTCTTCGCGTCCATCATCGCGAACTGCATCGCGGTGCGCAGGCTGCGCATGCTTTCGACGCTCAGGTCCTTCGGACGCAGGCTCGCGAGGATCGGCCGCGCGCGGCCGCCGCCCTTCTCGGCCATGGCGTCGAGCTTCACCTGCTCGGCGCTTTGCGGCACCAGCCCGTACAGCGGCAGGTTGAACGTGCGCTCGACGCGGTCCGGATCCTCGATGCCCTGGAACAGGTTGCGGCGCAGGAACACGATGCCGGTGCCGAGGATCAGCCCGAGGAACACCGCCGCCGACAGGATCAGCACCTTCTTCGGCTTGACCGGATCGCCCGGGCGCAGCGCCGAATCGACGAGGTGGATGTTGCCGCCCGTGCCGGCCTTCTGCACCGACAGTTCCTGCACGCGGTTCAGCAGCAGCACGTAGATGTCCTCGGCCACTTTCGCGTCACGCTGGAGCTGGACGGCCTTCACTTCGGTGGCCGGCAGGCTGCGGAAGCGGTTGCTGAACTTGTCCTTCTCGCCCTGCAGTTCCGCGAGCTGCTGCTTCGCGGCGATCACCATCGGGTGCGAATCGGTGAAGCGCTGCGCGAGCGACGCGAGCTGCAGGCGCTGCGCGGCGATCTGCTGCTCGTACTGCACGCTGCCTTCGAGGTAGACCTTCGCCTCGTCGCTCGCGTTGATCGAGCCGGACGTGCGCTGGTACTGCGTCAGTGCGGCTTCCGCGCGCTCGAGGTCGGACTTCAGGCGCGGTTCCTCGCCCTTCAGGAAGTCGAGCATCTTGGTCGCTTCGGCCTGCTTCGCGATCACGTGCTGGTTCAGGTACGACTGCGCGAGCGCGTTCGCGATCGCGGCGGTCTGGTCCGGGTCCTTGCCTTCGAGCGAGATCTGGACGACGCCCGTCTGCTTGCCCTGCTCGGACACCTGGATGCCCGACTGGAAGCCGGTGATCGCATCGAGATCGTTGTAGCGGACCACCGTGAATTGCGTGCCCGGACGCGCGACGAGCTTCTGCACGAGCAGCGTCACGCCGCCTGCCTGCTCCGATTCGCCGACACGGCCCGACAGAAGACGGTTGCCGTTCTGGTCGACCAGCGTGTAGGTGCCGTTCGGGCCGGCCGTCAGCGTCAGCTTCTTGCCTTCGAGCGCGGGCACGACGTTGATCGTGTCGATGTCGGCGACTTCGCCGCCCCATGCGTACGAGCGCAGGCCGAACCACGCACGCGCCGGTTCGCCCGGCGTCGCGACGCGCGCCGCCAGGCTGCCGAGCACCGGCAGCGTCTTCGGCGCGACCGAGAAGTTCAGCTTGAACTGCTCGACGACCGGCGCGACGACGCCGCGGCTCTTGATGATCTCGATTTCCGCTTCGGTCGGCGCCTGCTGCGGACCGCTGTTGATCATCGCGCCCGTCTGCGTCTGGGTGAGCGCCTGCGACGTGTTGTCGTTGCCCTCGACCCGCACGTGCACGTCGGCCTGATAGACCGGCTTCGCGATGTAGCAGTACAGGCCGGCCATCGCGATGACGGTCACCGCGATGCCGAGCAGCAGCCAGATGTCGTCCATGAGCACCTGGAGCAGCTGGCCGAGGACGACGTCCTCTTCCTCGGTTTTCGCGGTCAGATCCGCGTAGGAGTGTTTCGCTTGCGTGTTCACCATTCGTTCCCGCTTGAGTGGTGCCGGGGGGCAGGCGCCGCCCCGGCGGGCTATCAGCGCGTGATTTGCCGCATGTAGAAGATCGTCTGGATCGTCGGCAGCACCTGCTGCAGCACACGGTTGAACTGCACCGAGCCGGCCGTGCTGACGTAGACGACGTCGAGCGGCTGGAGCGGGAAGCGGCTCGACAGCATCAGCGCATCCGGCTGCGTCATGTCGAGGCGGAACACTTCCGGCTTCGTCGGGTTGTCGCGCATCCCGCGCATCACGTAGATCTTGCGCGGGTTCGCATCGGTGTCGAGGATGCCGCCGCCGGCCGTCAGCGCATCGGCGATGGTCAGCTTGCCCTTGAGCATCGGCACGGTGACCGGCGTCTTGACCTCGCCCATGATGAACACGCGGCTGTCGCTGCGGTCCGGCACGTTGACGATGTCGCCCGGCTGCAGCATCACGTTCTGCTTCACTTCGCCGCGATCGAGCACGCCGTTCGCGTCGAGCGTGTAGAGCTTGCCGTCGCGCGTCAGGCGCACGCGCTGCAGGTCGGCCTCGTTGGTCGAGCCGCCCGAGCGCGAGATCGCGTCGACGAGCGTCAGCGGCACGTCGCTCACCGCGAGCGGGCCCGGCTGCTTCACTTCGCCCGTCACCTGCACCTTCTGGCTGCGGAACGACAGCACGCGCACGTCGAGCTGCGGATTCTTCACGTAGCGCGCGAGGGTCGATGCCATCTGCTCGCGGATCTGCGCGACCGTCTTGCCCGCCACGCGGATGCGGCCGACGAACGGGAAGAAGATCGTGCCGTCGGCGGCGACCGTCTGGCCGTATGGATCGGCCTGGCCCGGCAGCGCGGTCGTATACGGCTGCTGCAGCGCGCCCGCGACCGACTGCGTCGTGTTGCCGCCGCTCGAGAACGACTGGCCCTGCGGCGTCGTCAACTCGGGGTGATCCCACACCGTGACGCCGAGGATGTCCTGCGGACCGACGCGGTACACGTACTCCGACGGATCGGTGTATCGGCCCGGCGGCAGCGGATGCTCGACCTGCTGCTTCTGCAGCTGATCCATCACCAGCTTCGCGTCGATGTAATGAACCGGATAGGTTTCGGCCTGCCCTTGCCGGCCTTCGTCCTTCAGGTTCGACGAGTCGAGATAGTTGCCGGGCGCGCTCGCGCAGGCCGACAGGAATGTCGTCATCGCGACGGCGAGCGCCAGCGGGCGCATGGGACGTTTCAGCATAGTTTTTGCAGCCATCCTTGAACCAGACGTTCGATCAATGAGTAGCTCTCGCGATAGTCGGCCTCGGGGCCGCCATGCGGATCCGCGATCTCGGCGTCCTCCCACTTGCCCAGCAGGTGGACCTTGCCGCGCGCGAACGGATCGACCGCCTCGACGGCCTTGATCTGTTCGCGCTCGCTGACGAGAATCAGGTCGGCGTCGCGCACGATCCGGCGCGACAGCCGCCGCGAACGGTGCGTCGTCGCATCGACGCCGCGCTCGGCGAGAAGTTGGCGCATCACCGGATCGATGCCGTCGCCGTCGTTGGCACGCACGCCGGCGGAATGGAACGTCACGCGCGGGCCGCCACGCGACGCCGCGTGCGACTTGAACAGCAGTTCCGCCGCCGGGCTGCGGCAGACGTTCGCGTGACAGACGATCAGGATGTTCCGGAACATGGCGTCTCGATTCGGGTGACGGGTAGCGGCGACGCGCGGGTCAGGCACGCTCGCGCGCGGCGCCCGGCACGCGGGCGGCAACCGCCTGGCGCGAGCCGGGGCGGCCGATCGGGTGGTATTCGATGCCCTGCTCGCTCATCGTCTCCGGCTCGTACAGGTTGCGGCCGTCGAAGATCACCGGCGACTTCCACAGGCGGCCGAGCGCGACGAAATCCGGGCTCTTGAATGCCTTCCATTCGGTGACGATCACGAGCGCATCGGCGTCGCGCGCGGCCTGCGCCTCGTCGTCGACGAAGCTGAGGCGCTCGAGCCAGCTCGGGTGATCCGCGAGATCGAGCGCGAGCACGCGGCGCGCTTCCTGCTGCGCGACCGGGTCGTACGCCGCGATGCGCGCGCCGCGCGACAGCAGCTCGGCGATCAGCTCGCGGCTCGGCGCTTCGCGCATGTCGTCGGTGTTCGGCTTGAACGCGAGACCCCAGATCGCGAACGTGCGGCCGGTCAGGTCCTCGCCGAAGCGCGCGACGATCTTGTCGGCCAGCACGCGCTTTTGCGTCGCGTTCACCGACGACACGGCCTTCAGGATCTGCAGCGCCTGGCCGTGCTCGTCGGCGGTGCGGATCAGTGCCTCGACGTCCTTCGGGAAGCACGAGCCGCCATAGCCGCAGCCCGCATACAGGAAGTGATAGCCGATGCGCGGATCGGAGCCGATCCCGCGGCGCACGGCCTCGATGTCGGCACCGAAGCGGTCGGCCAGGTTCGCGAGCTCGTTCATGAACGAGATGCGCGTCGCGAGCATCGCGTTGGCCGCGTATTTCGTGAATTCGGCCGAGCGCACGTCCATGTACAGCGTGCGCTCGTGATTGCGGTTGAACGGCGCGTAGAGCTTCTTCATCAGCTCGCGCGCGCGCTCGCCCGGCACGTCGTCGTCGCAGCCGATCACGATGCGGTCCGGCCGCGTGAAATCGTCGACCGCCGCGCCTTCCTTCAGGAATTCCGGATTCGACACGACCGAGAACATCGGCGCGTCGCCGCCGCGCTTCGCGAGTTCCTCGGCGACCGCCGCACGCACGCGCTCGGCCGTGCCGACCGGCACCGTCGACTTGTCGACAATCACCTTGAAGCCTTTCATATAGCGGCCGATGTTGCGCGCCGCCGCGAGCACGTACTGCAGGTCGGCCGAGCCGTCCTCGTCGGGCGGCGTGCCGACCGCGATGAACTGCACGTCGCCGTGCGCGACCGCGGCCTCGATGTCGGTCGAGAAGCGCAGGCGGCCGGCCGAGCGATTGCGCGCGATGACTTCCTTGAGGCCCGGCTCGTGGATCGGCACGCCGCCGTTGTTCAGGACGTCGATCTTCGCCTGATCGACGTCGAGACAGAACACGTCGTGCCCGATGTCGGCGAGACAGGCGCCGGTGACAAGACCTACGTAACCGCTGCCGATGATAGTCAGATTCATGATGTGTCGGACCTCGTGACCAATGATTCGAAATTCGTGAAACCGGGGTGTCCGCGCGCGTTGCGCGTCAGTAAGCGTTGCTGCCGGTGAAGCCTTTCCAGAGCGTCAGCACGACGATCTTGATGTCGAGCCAGAACGACCAGTTCTGCATGTAGTACAGATCGAGCTTCACGCGTCCCATCATCTTCTCGATCTGGTCGGTCTCGCCGCGAAAGCCGTTGATCTGCGCCCAGCCGGTGATGCCCGGCTTGATCCGGTAGCGGAACATGTAGCCCTTCACCAGATCCTTGTAGATGTCGTCGTGCGCGAGCGCATGGGGCCGCGGGCCGACGACCGACATCTCGCCCTTCAGCACGTTGATGAACTGCGGCAGTTCGTCGAGGCTCGTGCGGCGCAGGAACCGCCCGACCGGCGTCACGCGCGTGTCGTTCTTGGTCGCCTGCGTGACCTGTCCCGCGACTTCGTGATGCACTTTCATCGAGCGGAACTTGTAGATCTCGAACTCGTGCCCGTCGATGCCCTTGCGCTTCTGGCGGAAGAACACCGGCCCGCGCGACGTGAGCTTGATCAGGCACGCGATCAGCACCATCACCGGCGCGAGCGCCGTGAGCGCCGCCAGCGCGAACAGCCGGTCGAACACGAACTTCGGCAGGATCCGCACGTCGGTGATCGGCGACGCCGCGAGGTTGATCGCCGGCACGCCGAGCACCTCGACCACTTCCTGGTTGAAGAACGACAGCGTGCGCACGTCCGGGATGAAACGGATATTCACGAAGTCGTGGCGGAACACCGTCACGATCTGGTGAATCCGGCGCTCCTCCGTGATCGGCAGCGTGAGCCACAGCTCGCTGATCGCGCGGCTGCGCACCAGCCACACCAGCGATTCGAACTGCCGCTCGATGCGCACGTCGTCGAGCGCGACTTCGCCCGGCGCTTCGCTTTCGTCGTATACGCACACCGGGTTGAAGCCCGCTTCCGGACGCGAGCGCATCTGCGCGATCAGCCGCCGCGCCGCCGGCGTGCCGCCGACGATCGCGACCGCCTTCAGGTTGTAGCCGCCGCGGCGCAGTTGTCGCAGCACGACGTGCACGCAGGTCTTCGAGCCGGCGAGCAGCGCCATCGTCACGACCGCCCAGTAACCCAGCCACAGCCGCGACAGGTCGCCCGACTGGTGAAAGCTGAAGCTCATCAGGATGCCCGCGAGCTCGACCACCAGCCACGCGAACGCCACGCGCCCCACCAGCCCGACGAGACGCTTGCCGCGCCACGACTGGTAGATGCCGATGGCCGGAAAGAACACGACCACCAGCAGGCAGTCGAACAGCACCGTCGTGCGCTGCAGGTCGTTGAGCCAGATGCTGCCGCCGTGCAGCGCGGCGGCGATCAACGCCCCCAACACGACCATCGCGATATCGATGACTCTCGCCAGCACGCTCAACATGTCCGCTTCCTCTTTGAACAGGCGTTTGCCGAACAGCTCCTCGTGCAGCCCGTGCCGCACCTTCGATTCAAACGTTGCATGACGCTATTGAAGCGGTAAGAAAATCCCTTCTCAAGCGCACAAGTATTTCGAAAAATAATCGGAAATTCTTGCCGCGCCATTCGCGAATTAATTCGGCACGTTTTCCCGAATCGATCGCGAATCGGGATTTTTTAGGAAACTTTACGGTTCCCGGCATCCCTTTACGGGAAAGGGCTCCAGCGCGCTCACCCGAATTATTTTTTATTTTTTTATTTGCATCGGATGCTATCGCGGAAAATTTTCCCGGCTACGTGCGCGACGAATATCTTGCAAAGCGCCTGGTTTTATTGTCGATTTACTTCATGCTACAAACAGGCACTGACTTCAATCGAGGAGAGTGTCATCATGAATGCTCCGGCCGTGGCAGCCGATACGCGCCCTTCTTCTTCCGCCGCCAGCGACGCCAGCACGCGCGTCGCGGTGCAGCCGGTGATCCTTGCCGGCGGTTCGGGCACGCGTCTGTGGCCGATGTCGCGCGAACACTATCCGAAGCAGCTGATCGGCCTGCTCGGCGATCATTCGCTGCTGCAATCCACCGCGCTGCGGCTCGACGGCCTCGCGACCGGTCATCCGCTGAACGACGAGGTGCTGATCGTGTGCGGCGAGGATCACCGCTTCACGACCGCCGAGCAACTGCGCCTGACCGGCAAGCGTGCGTCGATCATGCTCGAGCCGCTTGGCCGCGACACCGCGCCCGCGCTGACGCTCGCCGCGCTGCGGATCGTCGCCCGCGGCGGCGATGCCGTGATGACCGTGATGCCGGCCGACCACGCGGTGGCCGACCAGCCGCGCTTTCATGCGGCCGTCGCGGCCGGCGTGCACTGCGCGGCCCAGGGCAAGATCGCGACGATGGGCATCGTGCCGGGCCGCGCCGAAACGGGCTACGGCTACATCCGCGTCGGCGCGCCGCTCGGCGATGCCGGCACCGGCAACCTCGACGTGCGCCGTCTCGACCGCTTCGTCGAAAAGCCGCATCTCGAACTCGCGCAGCAGTACGTCGCCTCCGGCGAATACTGGTGGAACAGCGGGATCTTCATCGTGCGCGCATCGGTGTGGCTGAACGCGATCCGCCAGCTCGAACCCGAGATCCTCGCGGCCTGCGAGCAGGCCGTCGCACGCGGCAAGGACGACGGCGACTTCTTCCGCGTCGACCGCGACGCGTTCGCGTCCTCGCCGTCGAACTCGATCGACTACGCGGTGATGGAGCGGCTCGTGAACCTGCCGCAGCTGTGCGAAAGCGTCGTCGTGCCGCTCGACGCAGGCTGGTCGGACGTCGGTTCGTGGGACGCAATCTGGCAGATCCTGCCGAAGGACGATGCCGAGAACGTCGGCCGCGGCCACGTGCTGTTCGAGAATGCCGAATCGACCTTCGCGCATTCGGAAAGCCGGCTCGTCGCATGTGTCGGCACGCAGAATCTCGTCGTCGTCGAAACGCCCGACGCCGTGCTCGTCGCCGACAAGTCCTGCGTGCAGGACGTGAAGAAAATCGTCGGGCGCATCAAGGCCGAACGCGGCGCGGAAGCGACCGATCACCGCAAGGTCCATCGCCCGTGGGGGCACTACGACTCGGTCGACACGGGCGAGCGCTTCCAGGTCAAACGCATCGTCGTGAAGCCGGGCGCGCGACTGTCGCTGCAGATGCACCACCATCGCGCCGAGCACTGGATCGTCGTGCGCGGCACCGCGCGCATCACGCGCGGCGACGAAACCTTCCTGCTGTCCGAGAACGAATCGACGTACATCCCGCTCGGCGTGTCGCACCGTCTCGAGAACCCGGGCAAGATGCCGCTCGAGCTGATCGAAGTGCAGTCGGGCGCGTATCTCGGCGAGGACGACATCGTCCGCTTCGACGATACCTACGGACGCCAGTGACGCAATGCCTGCCGGGTGCACCGTCGCAACGGTGCACCCGGCATCACGGGCAATGGAAGCGACAAAAAACAACGCGCGGGCGCCGTGACACACGACGGCCCGCGCATTTTCTTTTCGTGCGGACGACGATCAACCTACACGGTACGCGTATTCGCGGCGGTCCGGCTGCACCGAGTCGTTGCGGCTCTCGGACAGCGCGCCCGCGCGACGCTCGGCGATGAAGCGCTTGATGTCCGACTCGGCCCGCGCCAGCGCGGACAGGCCGGCCAGCACCTCGCTTTGCGGCGCACGCGCCGGTTCGTCGCTCGCACCGTGGCGATCGATCCACTGACGCGCCCAGTCGAGCGCGTACTGCTCGGCTTCCTCCGCATCGGTGAAGCGCGGGCCGATCAGGCCCGAGCGCTCGACGCGCCGATCGTCCTGCATGATCTCGGCCCACGCGCGATACATCAGGTTCTGCACCGGCTGCGCACTGCCGCAGATCGTATAGCCGCGGTATTCATCGACTTGCGGCTCGGCCGCGGCAAAGCTCGCGGCGGACGGACGCCCGTGGCGCAGCCCCGCGGGCTGCGCGCCCGGGACCGCGAACGACGCTCCGGACGACGCGTGCGCTGCGTCGTTCGGCATCGCGGACAGCGTCGCGCCCTCGCCATCCCAAACGTTTGCGTGCGCGACCGGCAGTTGCCACGACTCGGGGTTCTGCCAGAACACGCCGCGCAGACGGTCGTTGTCGGGCGCCGGTTCCGCACGGCATGCCGGCGCGACCGGCGCCGGCGGCGGCGGCACATACGCGAACGTGCGCCCGCTGAACTGGGTCAGCACGTCGATCATTTGCAGCAGCGTGCCGTTCGCGAGCCACTCCTCGTAGCGGCGGCGGCACGTCGGCCCGGACGGATAGCGCCCGGGCAGTTTGGACCACGCTTCACCGGTCGTCAGGATCCAGAGGACCGCGTTGGCGACGACGCGCGGTTCCGCGCGTGGACGGCCTCGACGGTTCAGCCGAATCGGCTCGTCGGCGATCAGCGTTGAAAGACGAAACCACTCTTCATCGTTAAGCTCATCGAAGAACATAGTTGTTTCTCCACACAGCCAGGCCGGGGCTGCGATTGTCGGCGCCGCCGTCACGCATCGCGTCACGGGGCGGCCCGGTTGCACATTATGGTTATCCGCTTGTTGTGCATGCCGGCGCGACACCGCACTTTCACGGTGCCGCCATTCCCGGCAATGGCGCACAAATCACGGTCTCACTCCAATGTGGGAATTTTTGTGCACGAAGCATACCATCCTCAGGGTTTATCTCAATATGACAATGACTTAATGTTACGCACTGAAACAACCTGCCATGGATGCGCAATCCATTTACCGTTGAATTTTTTTACGCGATCGTTATGCGCAACGCTGGGAAGCCCCGTCTGGCGGGGCTCTGCGGGAGTGTCCGCAGGCTGCCCGGCAAGCGATTCACCATGTTCCGACCCTTTCCCGCAACAATCCCGCGAATGCCCGGCCAAAATCGGTAAATCAGGGAAAATTTCGTAACAAGATATTCACGGATCGGTAAATCATTCAAATTCCGTTGAGCCGAAATTTCTCCGTGCACAATCTTTTTATTGTTTCTCGGCGAGTAATGAAAGCGGTCGGACAGGCGATGCACATTGTTTCCCGGCATGCAAGCGTGGACGGGTCTGTTACATCTTCGGCGGTAACGGGCAGGCGGCGGCGGCGGGCGCGACGGTCGGGCGCCGCGTTTCGCGGCCGGACGACGTGCGATCTGCGCGATATGGAGCGCGGCGCCCGGCCGCACGTCAGCGCAGATCGCCGGCCAGCGACGCGGCCACGTCCGCCGCGATGCGTTGCGGCGACACCGTATAGGCCGGGTGATCGCAGCCGATCGACAGCGTCGCGCCGTCCTTGAGCGCCGCGCGCATCGGCCCGCTCAGTTCGAAGCGCACGAAATGCACGGCCGAGGTCTTCTCCGCGTTGTCGCGGTCGAGATCCTCGTCGGCGATCGCATAGACGTCAGGGTGCCCGTCGACCCGCAGGTACACGCGATCCTCGACGCCGATCAGCCGCGCGAGTGCCGCGCGCCGCTCGGCTTCGTGCTCGTATTCGATCTGCAGCGTCGCCTTCAGGTTGGTGCCGTCGGGCACGAGCGGCAGATAGGCTTCCAGTTCGCCTTCGATGCCGGCCTCGTCGAATATCTTCTCGATGTGCAGCATTTCCTGGATCTGGTAGCGGATCGTGGTCTCGTCCTCGAACAGGAGGCGCAGATGGTTGCCGAGCGCTACCGCGCGGCGGCGCTTGTGCGCGACGAGCCGCGCGTGTTCGGTCTTGCGGATCTTCGCGTACGCTTCGAGCGTCAGCAGCGAGTCGCGGGTCAGTGTCATGGGATGTCCTCGGATAGCGTCGATGTCGTCGTGAAACGGCCGGTTCAGATGCCGTACGCGCGGCGCAGCAGCGTCAGCGGATGCGCGAGCGGCGCGGCCGGCAACCCTTTCTCGTCGATGCCCTGCACGATGTGATGGCCGGCGAGCGCGCAGTCCGACGACACGAAATCCGGCTTCGGCTCGGCCATCGCCTTGAACACCGGCGCGCCGATCCGCATCGCGTCCGCATGGAAGGCCTTCTTCACGCCGAACGTGCCCGCGTGCCCGGAACAGCGCTCGACGACGTTCACGCGCGTATCGGGCACGAGCGACAGCGTGTCGGCCGTCTTGCGGCCGATGTTCTGCACGCGCGCGTGGCACGGCACGTGATACGACACGGTGCCGAGGCCCTGCTTGAAATCGGTCTTGAGCAAACCGTCGCGATGCCGCGCGATCACGTACTCGAACGGATCCCAGAATGCATCGGCCACCGCGCGCACGGCTTCGTCGCCGGGGAACATCAGCGGCAGTTCGCTCTTGTACATCAGCACGCAGCTCGGGATCGCGCCGATCAGCGCATAGCCTTCGCGCGCATAGCGCTCCAGCACCGGCATGTTCACGGCCTTCTTCGCGGCGACGCCCGCGAGATTGCCCTGCTCGAGCAGCGGCATCCCGCAGCACGCTTCGCGCGTGACGAGTTCGTACGGGATCTCGTTGTGCGCGAGGATCGCGAGCAGGTCGTGGCCGATGCCCGGCTCGTTGAAGTTCACGTAGCACGTCGCGTAGATCGCGACCTTGCCGGGCGTGCGTTCGCCGTCGCGAACCGGCGGGCCGTCCGAGCGCTTCGCCGCGCGCCGGAACTTGCGCGGCGCGAACTCCGGCAGCCATGCGTTGCGATCGACGCCGAGCGCCGCTTCGAGCGCGTGGCGCGCGGGCGGCGTGCGATTGACCGCGTTCACCGTCTGCGTGACGATCGGAATGCCCGCGAAATGGCCGAGCGCGTCGGTGTTCGACAGCACCTTGTCGCGCAGCGGCGCCTCGCCGCGCTTGTAGCGCGCGGCCTTGCCGCGCAGCATCAGGTGCGGGAAGTCGACGTTCCATGCATGCGGCGGCACGTACGGGCATTTCGTCATGTAGCAGAGGTCGCACAGGTAGCACTGGTCGACGACCTTGCCGAACGCGTCCTTCGGCACTTCCTCGATGTCGCCCGTCGGCGTGTCGTCGACGAAATCGAACAGCGCGGGAAACGCGCCGCACAGCGACACGCAGCGCCGGCAACCGGCGCAGATGTCGAACACGCGCGTCATTTCCGCATCGATCGCGGCCTGGTCGTAGAACGCTTCGGACTGCCAGTCGAGTGGATGCCGGGTCGGGGCTTCGAGACTGCCTTCCTTGTGGGGCATGAGGCGCTCCAGCGTGGCGCGCATGCGCGCGAACGCGCCGCCCGCGCGGCGCGGGCGGCGATCAACGCACGGCCGGCCGCGGGACCTGCCCGGCCGGGCCGTGCGGCCTCGGGGCGACGCCCGCGTCAGTCGACGAGTGCGTCCAGCGCTTTCGTATAGCGGTTCGCGTGGCTGCGTTCGGCCTTCGCGAGCGTCTCGAACCAGTTCGCGATTTCGTCGAAGCCTTCTTCGCGCGCCGTCTTCGCCATGCCCGGATACATGTCGGTGTACTCGTGCGTCTCGCCGGCGATCGCCGATTCGAGGTTCAGCCGCGACGAGCCGAACGGCAGACCCGTCGCCGGATCGCCGACTGCTTCGAGGTATTCGAGGTGACCGTGCGCATGGCCCGTTTCGCCTTCGGCAGTCGAGCGGAACAGCGCGGCGACGTCGTTCTGGCCTTCGACGTCGGCCTTCGAAGCGAAATACAGATAACGCCGGTTCGCTTGCGATTCGCCCGCGAATGCGGCCTTCAGATTCTCTTCGGTCTTGCTGCCCTTGAGTTGAGCCATGTGCGCCTCCGTTCGAGTCGGCGCGGCCGCGTGCGAAGCCGGGCCGATGATGGATATGGGGAACGATGCGGACGCCGGACACGCACGCTTCGTGCCTTTTAATCTAGGCGCTGGCGTTCGCATCCCCCAATAGGCTTTTTCAATCCGTGCGATAGCGGGGAGCGGGAATGAGGGACGGGTGGAGGCGGGGCGCTGGCTGGGGGCGTTTCGTTCGGCGTTCGGCGTTCGGCGTTCGGCGTTCGGCGTTCTGCGTTCTGCGCTCGGCGTCTGGCGTCTGGCGTCTGGCGTCTGGCGTCTGGCGTCTGGCGTTTGGCGGCCCGCGTTTTGGCGTTTGGCGTTTTGGCGTTCGATGCGACGCGCGGTGTACGCACACCGGCGTCGCCCGTCTGCGTCACGCATCCGTCGCGCGCTTCAACAGCAATTCCCTTTCGCGCTCGTTGCGGGTCAATTCCGCCGCGCGGCGGAACTCGACCTTCGCCTCGTCGGCGCGGCCGAGCTTCGCGAGCAGGTCGCCGCGCACGCTCGGCAACCAGTGATAGCGCGCGAGCGCCGGATCGTCGCGCAGCACGTCGACGATTTCCAGCGCCGCGGCAGGCCCGAACGCCATCCCCACCGCCACTGCACGGTTCAGCTCGACGACCGGCGACGGCGCGACTTCCGCGAGCGCGTCGTACAGCGCGACGATCTGCGCCCAGTCCGTGTCCGACGCGTGCCGCGCGCGTGCATGGCACGCCGCCAGCGCGGCCTGCAGCGCATACGGGCCGCGCACGCCGCCGAGTTTCGTCGCCCGCTCGAGCGCCGCGAGGCCGCGCCGGATCAGCAGCGGATCCCAGCGGCTGCGGTCCTGGTCGAGCAGCAGCACGGGGCGCCCCTGCGCATCGGTCCGCGCATGCATGCGCGACGCCTGCAGTTCCATCAGCGCGACGAGCCCGAGCACTTCGCTTTCGTCCGGCACGAGCCCGGCGAGCACGCGGCCGAGACGCAGCGCCTCGTCGCACAGCGCCGGGCGCGTCCAGTCGTCGCCGGCGGTCGCCGCATGGCCTTCGTTGAATACGAGATAGATCACTTCGAGCACCGACGCGAGCCGCGCGGGCCGCGCGTCGGCGGCCGGCACCTCGAACGGCACGCGCGCCGCCGCGAGCGTGCGCTTCGCGCGCACGATGCGCTGCGCGATCGTCGGCTCGGGCGACAGGAACGCACGCGCGATCTCGCTCGTGGTCAGCCCGCCGAGCAGCCGCAACGTCAGCGCGACGCGCGCATCGGTCGACAGCACCGGATGGCACGACGTGAAGATCAGCCGCAGCAGGTCGTCGCCGATATCGTCGTCGCGCGCGTCGGCGAGCGCCTCCGCGATGTCGGGGACGACGTGCGCCTCGAGCGCGTCCATTTCATGGCCGAGCTGGTCGCGCTTCGCCGCATGCAGCGACTCCTGCCGCACCCGGTCGAGCGCGCGCCGCTTCACGGCCGTCATCAGCCACGCGGCCGGATTGTCGGGCACGCCGTCGACGGGCCAGTGCTCGAGCGCCGCGACGAGCGTGTCCTGCGCCAGTTCCTCGGCCACGCCGACGTCGCGCACCACGCGCGCGGCGCGCGCGATGATCTTGGGCGCCTCGATCCGCCAGACCGCTTCGATCGCACGGTGAGTCGCCTCACGCGTCACGACGCTTGCCCCTGGGCGGACGCATCCAGCGGCATGGCCATCAGCTCCCATGCGTGGCCGTCCGGATCGTCGAACCCGTGGCCGTACATGTTCGGATACTCGCGCGGCGCTTGCGGCGCGGACCCGCCGGCCGCGAGCGCCTTCGCGACGATCGCGTCGACCTCGGCGCGGCTGTCGCACGACAGGCACGACAGCGCCTGCACCTGCGTCGCCGGATCGACGATGGTCTTGCCGGTGAAGGTCTGGAAAAACGGCCGCACGAGCAGCATCGCGAAAATCGTGTCGCTGATCTTGATGCAGGCAGCCTGATCGTTGGTATAGGCCGGCACGACTTCGAAACCGAGTGCCTGGTAGAACGTCTTCGAGCGCGGCAGGTCGGCCACGGGCAGGTTGATGAAAACCATCTTGTGCATGACGGGTGCTCCGGTAGGATTGGCTTCGGGTGAAGTCAGGCGTGGCCGTGCCCGACATTGAGTTCGCGGAACCGCTCGACCGCCTCGCTGGGCGTCAGGTCGTCGAGTTCGAACAGCGGCCGCACCTCGATCTCGCAGTCCATCTCCGCACCGAACGGCGCGGGAAACCGGCGCGTCCATTCGAGCGCCTCGTCGCGCGAGCGCACCTGGATCAGCGTATAGCCGGCAATCAGTTCCTTCGTCTCCGCGAACGGGCCGTCGACCACCGTGCCCTTGCCGCCTGAGTAGCGCACGCGCCAGCCGCGCGCGCTCGGCCGCAGGCCGTTCGCATCGAGCAGCACGCCGGCCTTGGCCAGCTCCTCGTGATAGACCGTCATCGCCTCGACCAGCCGGTTGTCCGGCAATGCGTCGGATTCGCTGACGGCGTTCGCCCGGATCATGATCATGAATCGCATCGTTCACTCCTTGTCATCGGTGGAAAGGGGCGTCCGTTCATCGGCGCCTTATCCCTACGACGGGCGGCAGACTGCCGGATCGACGTACGGCGCGACGAATCAGGGTTAACACCGAGCCGCGGCCGTCACAGGAAGCATGGGCCGACCGCGCGCACCTCGACCGTGCACCATTGCGCGGCCGGGCACTGGCGCGCGATCGCGATCGCTTCCTCGCGCGTGTCGACGTCGACGATGAAGAACCCGCCGACCATTTCCTTCGCCTCGGCGAACGGGCCGTCGACGAGGCGCGTCTCGCCGTCGCGCACCTGCACACGCGTCGCGCGCTCCGAGCGCTCGAGCGACTCGACGCCGCGCAGCACGCCGCGCGCCTTCAGCGTCTGCGCGAAATCGACCATCCGCGCGTACAGCGCCTGCCCCTCCTCGAGCGTGCGTTCGGCGCGCTGGCCGGTCGGTTCGACAATCAACAGCATGTAGGACATGGAACTCTCCAGTGGGGGGCCGTGCGCAAGAAGCGTTCGGATCGCAGGCCGGAATGACACGTCAGATGCGAAGCGTAACAGCCGCGGGCGGGCCGGCCGTCATCGTTGGCCGTTCGACACTGGCCTGATGGCCAATTCGAACGCAGCACGCGATTTTGCCGTCAAGATGCTTGCCCGAACCTTCGAATTTTCTTCCTGTGGAGCACTCCATGTCACGCCTGCCGCCGCCGCTCGCGCTCGCCGCGTCGCTCGCCCCGCTCGCCCCGCTCGCCCCGCTCGCCCCGCTCGCCCCGCTTGCCTCGTTTGCCTCGTTTGCCTCGTTTGCCTCGTTTGCCTCGTTTGCCTCGTTTGCCTCGTTTGCCTCGTTTGCCGCATTTGCCGCATTTGCCCTTTCAGCGCCGGCCGCCACCGCCGCCGCCACCGCGCCTCCGGTCAGCGCGGGCTGCGGCGGCCCCACGACGGCGATCGCCGACCTCCGGCATTCCGGCGGCCGGTCGCCGCTGGCCGGGCGCACCGCGTCGATCGAAGCGATCGTCACCGCGGCATTCGGCGGCGCCGACGGCTTCGGCGGATTCTTCGTCCAGCAGGCGGATGCGCAGCGGCGCCACCGGCCGGGCGTCCCGGAAGGCCTGTTCGTCTACGCGCCGCACGCGCGTGTCCGCCCGGGCGAACGCGTGCACGTCACCGGCAGGATCGAGCAGAAGTACGGCCGCACGCAACTGGCTCTGTCGGGCCGCGTGGCCGTCTGCGCGCGCGGACAGGCCGTCACGCCGGCCGCGCTCGTGCTGCCGGTCGACAGCGAGTCCGTATTCGCCGCGCATGAAGGCATGCGCGTGCGCTTTCCGCAAACGCTGACCGTCAGCGATACCTACGACCTCGGCCGCTACGGCAGCATCGTGCTCAGCCACGGTCGCCTCTACATGCCGACGCACGTGGTGCCGCCGGCCGACGCCGCCGCGCAGGCGGCGGCCAATGCCCGCAACCGCGTCGTGCTCGACGACGGTTCGAGCCGCGTGAACCCCGCGACCGCCCGATATCCGCCGCCTGCGCTGGGCGCCGCCAACACGCTGCGCGCGGGCTACACGGTGCGCGGCGTCGAAGGTGTGCTTGAGCAGCGCTACGGCACGTGGCGAGTGCAGCCCGTGCCGGCGTCGGCGCCGGTCTTCGACGCCGCATCGAATCCGCGGACCGATGCCCCGCCGCGGCATCCGCAGGCCGACGTGCGGGTCGCGTCGTTCAACGTCTTCAACTATTTCAACGGCGACGGAAGCGGCGGCGGCTTCGACGATCCGGCCAATCGCGGCGCGAAGACGCCCGCCGTCTTCGCCCGCCAGGAAGCGAAGATCGTCGCCGCACTGCGTGCATTGCGCGCCGACGTGATCGGCCTGATGGAAATCGCGAACAACGGCCACGGCCCCGCGAGCGCCGTGCAGCGTCTCGCGGCGCGGCTCGGCGACGGCTGGCGCGCGGTCGACCCCGGCACGGCGCGACTCGGCCGCGATGCGATCGCGGTCGCGCTGCTGTACGACAGCCGGACGATCGAACTCGTCGGGCGCGCCGCGACCGTCGCGCTCGATGGCCGGAATCGCCCGCCGCTCGCGCAGACGTTCCGGCGCATCGGCGGCACCCGCGCATTCACGGTCGCGGTCAATCACCTGAAATCGAAGAACTGCCCACGGGCGAGCGGCCCGGATCTCGACCAGTCGGACGGTCAGGGCTGCTGGAACGCGACGCGCACGCGTGCGGCCGAACGCATCGCCGCGTGGCTCGCCACGTCGCCGACCGGCGCCCCGGCCGACGGCGTGCTGCTGATCGGCGACCTGAACAGCTACGCGAAGGAAGACCCGCTGCGCGCGCTCGAATCGCGCGGCTATACGAACCTCGTCGCCCGCTTCGCCGGCAACGCCGGCTACAGCTACGTATACCGCGGCGAAGCGGGCAACCTCGATCACGCACTCGCCACGTCGCCGCTTGCCGCGCGCGTGAAGGCCGTGCATGCGTGGCACATCAATGCCGACGAACCGGTCGCGCTGCAATCCGTGCCCGATTACAAAACCGCGGCGCAACGGGCGGCCTATTACGCACCCGATGCCTATCGCTCGTCGGATCACGACCCCGTCGTCATCGACCTCGCGCCGGACGAAGGCACCACCTGAGCCATCGCGGGCACAAACCCTGCTCCACCGAGAGACGGGCGATTAGTGCAATTGCATCAGCATGATGCGTGCAACGGCACTATTTACCTGGCGCATCGGGCGACGCCATATTTACCGGACTTTCACGTCGCGCCAACGGCTTGCTGGTCGCTTCGCCCCGAAGCGCGAAATTTTTTCAACCGCCGCCCCGCCCCGTTGCGCGGGGCTTCCCGGGAAATTTGCCGGCGAATTGAAAATTTGTCTCGAAACTCAATTGGCTGATGTGAATCACATTGGTTGCTGGGATTCGTCTTATCTTCAAATTAGCCTGCAAATCAAATCGAAGGAGGATAAACACCATGGCGCTCACCGACTCGATCGAACACAAGCTGGACCGCGGCCTGTCCGACATCCGTCGCACCGGCCGGCGCGTGGGACGCACGACGCGCTCGGCGGCTCGCGACCTGCATGCGGACGTGTCCGACGATCTGCGCGGGCTGGTCGATGAACTGGAAGACCTGCTGAAGAACGACGGCGACGGCGATATCGCCGCGCTGCGCAAGCGCGTGCAGGCACGGCTCGACGAAGCGCGCAGCACGCTCGACTACGCGTCGGGCACCGCGGTCGCGCGGCTGCGCGATTCGGCCGAACGCGTATCGCAAGCCGTGCACGACAATCCCTGGCAGACCGCAGGTGTCGTCGCGGGCCTCGCGTTCGTCGCCGGCCTGCTCCTTTCCCGCCGTTGAACGGGGCGACCACCCCGTCCGTCCTCACCCCGACAACGAAGGAGAAACGCCATGCAGAAGTCCCTCGTCCTGAAAGCCGCCGCCGCCGTCATGCTCGGCAGTCTCGCACTTGCCGGCTGCACCACCACCCCCAACAAACCCGACAACGCATCGGCCAGCGCGTCGAAACGCGAGTCGATCGACGCGAGCGTGAACGCGACGATCTCGCGCCTCTATTCGACGGTGCCGGGCTCGCGTGAACTCGTCGCGAAATCGCGCGGCGTGCTCGTGTTCCCGAACGTGCTGCAGGCCGGCCTCATCGTCGGCGGCCAGTCC
This sequence comes from Burkholderia sp. BCC1985, assembly GCF_905339915.1. Lineage (NCBI taxonomy): Bacteria > Pseudomonadati > Pseudomonadota > Betaproteobacteria > Burkholderiales > Burkholderiaceae > Burkholderia > Burkholderia sp. BCC1985. Next base: position 22,093 of record NZ_CAJPGY010000005.1, on the reverse strand, counting down.
GGCAACGGCGCGCTGCGCGTCGGCGGCAGCACCGTCGGCTACTACAACACGTCGTCGCTGTCGGTCGGCCTGCAGGCCGGTGCGCAGTCGAAGGCGATCGTGTTCCTGTTCATGACGCAGGATGCGCTCGACTCGTTCCGCAAGTCCGAAGGCTGGTCGGCCGGCGCCGACGCCTCCGTCGCGGTCGTGAAGATGGGCGCGAACGGCGCGATCGACTCCAACACGGCCACCGCACCGGTCGAGGTGCTGGTGCTGACCAACGCGGGCCTGATGGGCGATCTGTCGGTCAGCGGCACCAAGGTCACCCGGCTCCACATCTGACGATGCGGCACGGCCCCCGGGCCGGTTCGCTTCCCGGCAACGCCGCGGCCCCGGCCGCGGCGTTTTCTCGTGCGCCGCGCGCGGCGGGTATGATGGCGGCACCTTTGCGGGCATACTGCCGATCAGGCCGCCTTGCCGCGCTGCGCCGCGACATCCGTGACGTTCGCGAGCCGATCGCGCCCGAGGCAACGAAATTCAATCAAACCAGGCATCAATCTGCGCGAACCATCCATGGATAGCGGACACGATCACCAAAAATTCTTCTATTTCCTGCTGTTCGCGGTCACCGTCGGACTGTGCTGGATACTCGCGCCGTTCTCCGGCGCTGTCTTCTGGGGCACCATTCTCGCGATCCTGTTCCAGCCGGTGCAGCGCTGGCTCGCCGCGCGCTTCGGCAAGCGGCGCAACCTGGCCGCGCTCGTGACGATGTCGCTGATCATCCTGATCGTGATCCTGCCGCTCGTGTTCGTCATGGCGACGCTCGTGCAGGAAATCGCGTACGTGTACCAGGAACTGAAGAGCGCGCAGCCGAATTATTCGCAGTACTTCCATGACATCATTCACGCGCTGCCGACGTCGATCCAGAACCTGCTGCAGAAATACGGGCTGACCAACATCCCCGGCATCCAGAAGAAGCTGACCGACGGCGCCGCGCAGATCAGCCAGTTCGCAGCGACCCAGGCGCTCAGCATCGGCCAGAACACGTTCCAGTTCGTCGTCAGCTTCGGCGTGATGCTGTACATGGTGTTCTTCCTGCTGCGCGACGGCGGCGAGATCGGCCGCCGCGTGCGCCGCGCGATGCCGCTCGACGAAGAGCACAAGAACCTGCTGCTCGCGAAGTTCACGACGGTTGTGCGCGCAACCGTGAAGGGCAACATCGCGGTCGCGCTCGTGCAGGGCGCGCTCGGCGGCCTGATCTTCTGGATCCTCGGGATCGAGGGCGTCGTGCTGTGGGGCGCGCTGATGGCGTTCCTGTCGCTCTTGCCGGCGATCGGCGCGAGCCTCGTGTGGGTGCCCGCCGCGCTCTACTTCCTCGCGATCGGCGCGATCTGGAAATGCGTGATCCTCGTCGCGTTCTGCGTCGGCGTGATCGGCCTCGTCGACAACCTGCTGCGCCCGATCCTCGTCGGCAAGGACACGAAGATGCCCGACTGGGTCGTGCTGATCTCGACGCTCGGCGGGATGGCGCTGTTCGGCATCAACGGCTTCGTGATCGGGCCGCTCGTCGCTGCGCTGTTCATGGCGAGCTGGGACATCTACGCGCGCGCCGAACAGGGGGAATGACGCCGCGCGTCACGGATGACGAAGATGCGCCGCTTGGTTCGATCGCGAGCCGCCGTCGGTGCCGGTGCCGCCCATGTTGTCTTCATCTGCATGTTCCGCCTCCCTTCCCGCTTCTCGCCACGCAAATGAAAACGGCGGCGTGACGCGCAGGTCACGCCGCCGCTTGCCGGCAATTACTTTAGGGAGAGCGACCGGAACAATATATGAGACAAGTCCTAAACTTATACCGGAATATTCGGACTCAATGCGCCCGAGCGCGACGGCTCATGCATCCGGATCGACGCGCAGCACGAGCTTGCCGCGATGATCGCCGTCGAACAGGCGGTTCAGCACGTCGGGGGCGTTTTCGAGCCCGTCGGCGACGGTTTCCTCGGCCTTGAGCCGGCCGTCGCGCAGCCATCCCGCGAGCGTCTGCACCGCTTCGCGGCTCTTGCGGTAGTCGAGGATCAGGAAGCCGCGCATCGTGATCCGCTTCGAGATCAGCACGCCGACGTCGTCCGCCGCGCGGCCGCTGTTGTAGTTCGAGATCACGCCGCACAGCGCGACGCGCCCGCCGATCACCATCCGCGACAGCACCGCGCGCATCACCTCGCCGCCGACGTTCTCGAAGTTCACGTGCACGCCGTCCGGCGTCGCCGCCTTCAGCTGCTCACGGAAATCGTCGGCCTTGTAGTCGACGGCCGCGTCGAAGCCGAGCGTCTCGGTCAGGTAGCGGCACTTGTCCGCGCCACCCGCGATGCCCACCACGCGCGCACCGTGGATCTTGCCGATCTGGCCGGCGATCGAGCCGACCGACCCGGCCGCCGCTGACACGACAAGCGTCTCGCCAGGCTGCACCGGCGCGATGTCGGTCAGCCCGTAGTACGCGGTCAGGCCGCTCATCCCGCACGCGCCGAGCAGCGTCGGCAGCGGCAGGCCCGACTGCGCGGGCAGCTTCACGAGTTGCGCGGCCTGGTCGGCCGGCACCCGCGCATAGTCCTGCCAGCCGAGCAGCCCCTGCACGAGATCGCCTTGCGCGAACCCCGCGTGGCGCGACGCGACCACGCGCCCGATGCCGAGCGCGCGCATCACTTCGCCGATCGCGACGGGCGGCAGGTATTGCGGCACGTCGCTCATCCACACGCGGTTGGTCGGATCCATCGACAGATACAGCACGCGCACGAGCACTTCGCCGTCGGCGAGCGCCGGCACCGGCGTTTCGACGAACGAAAAGTGTTCGCGGCCGACCCGCCCTTCCGGGCGTGTCTTCAGCAGCAATTGGCGGTTCACGGGTGTCGACACGATGTTCTCCTCCGGTTGTGTTTATCGATGCGCGTCAGACCGCGCACATGCCGCCGTCGATCACGAGTTCGGCGGCCGTCACGAAGCGGCTTTCGTCGGATGCCAGATAGACGGCCGCATGCGCGACGTCGTCCGGTTCGCCGAGCCGGCGCAGCGGAATGCCGCGTGCGAGCTTGCGCGTCGCATCGCGTTCGCCGAGCGACTGGAACAGCGGCTCGACGATCCCCGTGCGAATGAACGCCGGGTGAATCGAGTTGCAGCGCACGTCGAGCTCGCGGCGCGCGCAGTCGATCGCGACCGACTTCGTCAGCGACGCGACCGCGGCCTTCGACGCGTTGTACGCGGTGAAATCCGGCTCGACCTTGAACGCGGCCACCGACGAGATGTTGATGATCGATGCGGGATGGCTCTCGGCCAGATACGACAGCGCATGCTTGCAGCCGAGCACGATGCTCTCGACGTTGACCGCCATCACGCGCCGCCATTCGTCCAGTTCGATCTGCGCGGGCGAGCCGATCGAGCCGACACCCGCGTTGTTGACGAGCACCGACAGCCCGCCCATCGCATCGACCGCCTGCGCGAGCAGCGCTTGCCAGCGCGCTTCGTCGCGGACGTCCTGCGTCGCGGCAAACGCGACCGGCGTCGCGTGGCCCGCGTTGAGTTCGTCGGCGAATGCATCGAGCACCGCCGCGTCGGCAACGTCGGTCAGGAACACGCGCGCGCCCTGCTCGACCATCCGGCGCGCGATCGCGCGGCCGAGGCCGCCGGCGGCGCCCGTGATGTACGCGCACTTGCCTGCGAGGCGCGGGGAAACGATTGTCATGGGACCTGCTCCTGTCGTGAATCGTCGCGGCGGACCGGTGCCGCGACGGCGGTTGCCGTGCGCCGGCCGACGGCCGCGCGGTATGCGCGAGTATAGCGAGCCGGCCGCACCGCGCCGGACGAATCCGGCGGCCGGCCGCTGCCGGCCCCGCTCGAACGAACGCCAGCGTACGCGATTGCCGCCAATCGATGAAATGAATCTTCGTAATGCCCGGTCATAGACATCACTCATGACCTTCGGATCCGCGGGCGGCGGGACGGACGAGCGGACGGGCGGACGGGCGGACGGGCGGACGGGCGGGCACGGCACGGCACGGCACGGCACGGCACGGCCGATCATCGCCGATGTCGGCTCGATAACGACCGGGAAACGGCTTTTGACAATAACCAAGAAGGAATGGGACGGGACTCGGGGGGCCACCGCCGCGGCGACGACCGCATCCGGCACCGGCGCACCGACGCGCGGCAACGAACAGCCTTCAGAACCCGTCGCCGGACGTGCGCATGAACGCGCAGAACTGCGGGGAATGCGTGTCGATCATCTGCTGGAACGGTGCGCGATGCCCGTACGCGATGCCGGACACGAGGAGCAGGCAGACGGCCGCGATGCGCGGCGAGAACGCGCGCTTGTGCGCCCGCCGGTAGGCGCGCAGGAACACCAGTGCGACCAGCGCGCCGAGCAGCCAGCCGACGACGACTTCCGGGACCGTGTGCGAATGGTCGAACACGCGCGCGACGCCCGTCAGCGCGCCGACGACGAGACCGGCCGCCACGCCCGGCTCCTTGCCCGGACGGAATGCCTGCCACAGCATCGACAGCGCGACGGTCCACACGGACGTCGACAGCATCGTATGGCCGCTGATCACACGGAAATCGAGCTGCGGGATCTCGACACCGCAGCCTGCATAGAGAATCTTGGTCGCCCCGACCAGGCTCATGCCGGCCGCGAGCAGCACGATCCAGCGCACCGCGAGCCGCCAGTTGGACAGCGCGAGCCAGACGGCGCAGGTCAGCGCGACCGGCAAGGTCAGCGCGGCATCGCCGATGTTGCTGATTTCACTCCACATGACGGACGTCGAACGGCTGGCAAAAGGCGCAGTTTAACGCAGGCGTGCCACGCGCCTGTTTCAGCCTGTGACAAGCTGTGTCAGCCCGCGACACCCGTGATCAGCAGCAGGTTCGTGCCGGTGATGACGGCAAACAGTACCCAGGCGGCGGCCTGCATCCTGCGGCCGATCGCATGCTCGCCCATCGTGTTGCGATCGCTGACCGACCGGATCAGCGGCCACATCGCGAACGGCAGCTGCAGACTCAGCAGCACCTGGCTCCAGACGAGCAATTGCCCGACCGAGTTTTCGCCGAGCCACAGCACGCCGATCAGCGCGGGCACCAGTGCGAGCCCGCGCGTGATCAGCCGGCGCTGGTAGCACGGGATTTTCGTATGCAGGAAGCCGTCCATGATCACCTGGCCGGCGATCGTGCCGGTCAGCGTCGAGCTTTGCCCCGACGCGAGCAGCGCGATGCCGAACAGCAGCGCGGCCGCGCCGCCCGCGATCGGCGTGATCAGCCGGTACGCCTGTTCGATGTCGGTCACGTCGTGCTGGCCGGTCGCATGGAACGCCGCGCCCGCGACGACCAGGATCGCCGCATTGACGAGCATCGCGACGAACAGCGACACGCAGGTGTCGATGCGCACCAGCGCGAGCGTGTCGCGGATCAGGCCGCGCGCGCCGCCGACGACATGGCGCGTCTGCACGACCGACGAATGCAGATACAGGTTGTGCGGCATGATCGTCGCGCCGACGATGCCGAGCGCGAGCACGATCGCGTCCTTGCGGTCATGGCCCGGATTGCCCGGCACGAGCCCCTTCGCGACCGCATGCCAGTCGGGCGGCGTGATCGCGACCTGCGCGACGAAGCAGAACGCCATCGTCGCGATCAATCCGAGCACGATCGCCTCGATCTGCCGGACGCCCTTGCCTTGCAACCCGAGCACGATCACCGTATCGAGCGCGGTCAGCACGATCCCCCACGCGAGCGGCACGCCGAGCAGCAGCTTGAACGCGAGCGCGCAGCCGAGCACTTCGGCGATGTCGCACGCGATGATCGACACCTCGGCGGTCACCCACTGCACGATGCGGCCGAAGGTGCCATAGCGGTCGTAGCTGGCCTGCGCGAGATCCTTGCCCGCGACGAGGCCGAGCCGCGCGGCGAGCATCTGCAGGAAGATCGCGGCGAGGCTCGAGAACGCGACGACCCACAGCAGCGAATAGCCGAATTGCGAGCCGGCCTGGATGTCGGTGGCCCAGTTGCCGGGATCCATATAGCCGATCGCGACCAGCAGGCCCGGGCCGAAGAAGCGCTTGAGCTTCATCCAGCGCGACGCGCCGGCGTCGATCGTGATGCTGCCCTTTACTTCCGACGGGCAGAAGGGGGCTGTGGCGGTAGTGGGAAGCAGGGGCATGGAAACCGGGGATCGTGATCGCGACACGGTGATTTTACGTTCATCCGCCCCGCTTTCTCCCGCGCATCGCCGCGCACACCCCGGCTCGCCCGCTCGCCGTCGGCAGTCGCGAGCCGCGGCGCGGGCTGCCGATCGGCCTGCGGGTGCGGCGTCCCGGCACCGTTCGTCAGGATCCGCTCGCGCTCGGCGACGCGAAATTCGGTCGGCGACACCAGCAGGCGCTGGCGAAACAGCTTGGCCAGACGCTCGCCGCTGCCGAAGCCCGTGCGCCGCGCGACCTTGTCGGCCGGCAGCGTCGTGTGGACCAGCATGTGGCAGGCGCGCTCGAGCCGCACGTGCTGCACGAACTCGGTCGGCGTCACGCCGATTTCCTTCTTGAAGCGCCGCAGGAAATTGCGCTCGCTCATCGCGACCGTCTGCGCGACTTCCGCAACCGAAATGCGGTTCGCGCTCTGCGCGCGCAGCCGCTGCACCGACATCCGGATCGACGGGCTCGCGCTCAGTTCGCGAAACGCCCACATCGACTGCGCATAGCGCTGCTCGACCGGCTGCATCAGGTTGCTGGCGATCTCCTGTGCGGCGCTGTCGCCGAGATCGGCGCGGAACATGTCGAGCACGGTCGCGAACACGTCGGCCTCGCCGGCCTGCAGTTCGATCGTGGCCGCCGCACCGCGGGTGCGATCGGTTCGCGGGCGATCGACTTCCGTCTGCCGCTGCGACGCGGCGAGCGTCGACAGGCCCATCGCATCGACGATCCAGCGCGCATGGCGGCGGATGTCGCTCAGGCGGCGCCGCAACGCATCGTTCCAGTTGATCGACGCGCGCTCACCATGAAGATGAAAGAACGCGTGTGCACGATGGCCATGCTCGTCACCGAGCGGATCGGCCGCGATCTGCACACCGGACGACGACTGCAGCAAGCCCCCGTTTTCGGATACGTACTTCAGCTGGTAATCCGCATTGAACGCGTTCAGGCGATTCGCCAGGTTGAAGGCCTCGCTCAGACGCGCGGCCTCGGCCAAGGAAAACCCCGTACTCAAATAGATTACGACCCACCTCTGATCTGCTGCTTCCACTGGCCAAGCCCCCGGACTGTTTCGACTTCTTTTAATTGCCGTCGAACTGTCAGGCTTATATTTGGTTTGAACACGTGCGACAGGGACGGCTATCTCGAAATATGAAGCGACGGCATCTTAGCCGAACTAGCCGAACGGGTCGTCTCTTTGTCACGAAATGGCCGACCGGGACAGCATGATGGCGGATTTTTACAGGCTATCGCCGACCGATGATCTGGCCGCCCGGAAATGCGCGTGTCGACGGGCGGACTCGCATCGTGACGCCTGCCTCGCATCGCGCATCGGCTCCACGCACGCTCGCGTAGCGGGACGATCGTCATCGGCATGCATCGGACGGCATCGATCGCCTGTACAACGCGCACCCGCGTTCCGTTGTTCGCGCATCCATTAGAATCGCCCCACCGCCCACCACGCCGCCTTCGTCCGTGCCCGCCGACCATCGTCTCGACCTGAACCTGTTCCGCGTGCTCGATGCGGTCTACGTGCACGGCGGCATCGGCGCGGCCGCCCGTGCGCTGCACCTGACGCAGCCGGCCGTCACGCATGCGCTCAACCGGCTGCGCGCGCATTTCGACGACCCGCTGTTCGTGCGCCAGGGCAACCGCGTCGTGCCGACCGAGCGCACGCGCGCGATCATCGCGGACGTGCAGCTTCACCTCGCCGGCCTGCAGCGCGCCGCGCGCGACCCGGCGGCATTCGACCCGGCGACGCTCGACCTGAGCATCGCGGTCGGCATTCGCGACGTGCTCGAATCGATCGCGCTGCCGCAGATCGTCGCCGCGTTCGCCGGCGCAGCGCCGGGCCTGCGATTCGTGAGCCGCCGCGTCGCGGTGCACGACATCGAACGCGAACTCGCGTCGGGCAATCTCGATCTGGCCGTCGATCGACGCGTGCAGACCGGCCCGCGCATCGTCACCGAGCACCTGCTCGACGATTCGCTCGTCGTCGCGATGCGGCACGATCATCCGTTGACCGGCGGTCCGCTGCGGCGCAGCGACTATTTCTCCGCGCGGCATGTCGCGGTGTCGTCGCTCGGCGAACCCCAATCGCTCGACGTGCTGCTCGGCAACGACGGGCGCTTCCGTCACATCCAGCTCGTCTGCCAGCATTACTTCGCCGCCTGCCAGATCGCCGCGGCAGGCGACCTGCTGCTGACGCTGCCGCGCACGTATGCGCTGCGCATGGCGGCGATGCTGCCGATCGCCGTGCAGCCGCTGCCGCTGCGGCTCAAGCCGTTTCCGCTGCTCGCGTACTGGCACGAGTCGCGCGAGACCGACCGCGCGCACCAGTGGGTGCGCGAACGCGTCGCCACGCTCGTGCGCCGGAGTGCCGGCGTCGCCGGCTGATCCCGGCGAGCCCCGGCGACGCGCGTAGCGCCCGCGTTTTTCCTCGAGACGGTATGCTGACGGCTCGCACGCCGCGCATCGTCGCGGCCGCCTCTTTCCCGCTTACCGGAGACTTGCCATGCCGCTCATCCATGCTGCCGCCACCCTCGCCGCCGACGCGCCCGACTACGTCGTCCAGCTGCAGGCCGGCACGCACGCGCTGACCGGCGACGAAGCGCCGCGCGAAGGCGGACAGGGCCTCGGGCCGGCGCCGTTCGAGTTCGTGCTGGCCGGCCTCGCGCAATGCACGGCCGCGACGCTGCGCATGTACATGCAGCGCAAGACGTGGCCGGCCACGCGCATCGACGTGCGCACCGAACTGCATGCCGATCGTGAAGGGCAGCAATACGTGCGCCGCGTCGTGACGCTCGACGGCCCTCTCGACGATGCGCAGCGCCAGCGGCTCGCGGAAATCTGCGAGAAGACGCCGGTGACGCTGTTCGTCAAGCGCGGCACGCGCATCGAAACGACGCTGAACTGACGGACGGCGTATCGCGCCGCACGCGATCGCCGCGTCATAAGCAAAACGGGCGGGCCGCGCGCGATGCGCGGCCCGCCCGTTTGCGGATGTCGTCCGGCGCTCAGAGTCCGAGCGCGGACAGGTCCAGCTTGCCGTCCTTCACCGGCGGGCACCAGAAATACGCGCCCGTCAGCGGTCGCGTGAAGCGGAACAGGCCGTCGACGATGCCGTCGTCCGCGCCGCTCATCCGGCGCATCTGCACGTCGAACGCGCGGAACGAGCGGCCGAACGCGACGAAGTAGAGCCCCGCGCGGCGCGCATCGGACCACGGCGACGAACGGCGCAGCATGAACGCCTCCGGCTCGAAGCTCTCCTGCGCGGTGCGCTTCACGTGCGCGAACTCGGGCGCGTCGTCGAGTTCCTCGTTGTCCGAGCGGCGGCGGCCGATGATGTGATCCATGTCGCCCGACGCAATGCGCTCCATCTGGTCGAAGTCATGCAGCCATTGCTGAACCGCGACGAAGCTCGAACCGTCGAGCCCCGCGCCCTGCCCCGTGACGACCGCCGCGGCCAGCGCGTCGTCGCCGGTCGGGTTCTCGGTACCGTCCTCGTAACCCGACAGGTCGCGATCGTTCGAATAGCGGAACCCGTCGACCGCGTCCTGCAGCACGAACGCCGGCGCGAGCGCCCGCTCGATCGCCCGTGCGCGCAGCACGAGTGCGCCGCGATCGTCGCCGCGCAGCCAGACCCAGACGTCGGCCGGCGTGATCGGCAGCGTACGGTCGTTCACCGCGAACGCCGGGTATTCGGTGAGCCCCGGAACCGGGCGGCCGAGATGCGCGGCCAGCGCGTGCCCGAAGCCTGCGACCGTGTCGCGCCCGTCGACGAGTTCGCGCAATGCCGCGAGCGCCGCGGCCACATTGACGTTGTTCGAAATCGTGAAAGTGAGGTATCGGGCCGCCGTGTCGATCGGAGCCAGGATGCCTTGCTGAACGTCGCTCATCGTTTCCTCAGGAGTGTATCGGGGTGAATCCGCGGGGCCGCAGCGGCCGGCGCGCAACGGCAGAGTGTAATCGATGCCGCCCGCCGCCCCGTGCGGCACCGCACCGCGGAACACGCACGAAAGAGGGCCAAAACCCCGAATACTAACCGCATCGCTGCTGCAACGCCGCATTCGTCAGACGTTGCAGCGCGTCCGGCTCTGCTGATAAAATTCCTTCACGTCTTTTTCGGCGTCCTTTCAACCGTTCACTTCAGGGAGGTGCAGATGTTCCGAATGCCAGCAACCTTCCCGAACGTGGTCCCACGACGCGGCTGATCCAGCCCGTCGTCCGCGCCGGCTTCCGGGTGCTCCGCTAACCCGCCCGCCCGCGCAATTTCCCGACAGCCCGTTTCGTTTCGCCCGCGTCGTGCGCGCGGTCCGGCTGTCGCGTTTTCGACGTTCTCCGAACCGGAAAGTCCCGTCGCGCGATGCGCCGGGCAACGATACATGACCAGAAAAACCACCCATCTGGGCGGCCAGGCATTCCAGGCCGTCTTCGGCTTCACGTTCCGCTACTGGCGCAAGCAGCCGGTGCGCATCGCGACGATCACGACGCTGGCGCTGCTCGGCGCGCTTGCCGACGTGCTCACGCCGCTGTTCGCCGGGCGCCTCGTCGATGCGCTGTCGAGCGGCCCGACCGACCGCGCCGCCGCGTGGCATGCGGCCGTCACCGCGTTCGGCACGCTGGCCGCGCTCGGCATCGGCGCGACGCTGCTGCGGCAGGGCGTCTACCTGAACATCATCACGCTCACGCTGAAGATGATGAGCGAGATCGCCGCGGCGTCGTTCCATCGCGTGCAGCGTTTCTCGACCGACTGGCACGCGAACAGCTTCGCGGGGTCGACCGTGCGCAAGATCACGCGCGGGATCTGGGCACTCGACCTGCTGAACGACACGGTGCTGATCGCGCTGCTGCCGTCGGTCACGATGCTCGTCGGCGCGACCGTGCTGCTCGGCACGCACTGGCCGGTGATGGGGCTCGTCGTCGGTGCGGGTTCGCTGCTGTACATCTCGGTGACGGTCGCGGTGTCGCTCGGCATCGTCGCGCCGGCCGCGCGACTCGGCAACCTGTGGGACACGCGCATGGGCGGCGCGCTCGCCGACGCCGTGAGCTGCAACGCGGTCGTCAAGGCGTTCGGCGCGGAAACGCGCGAGGAAGCGCGGCTCGATCGCGTGATCGGCAAGTGGCGCCAGCGCACGCGCCGCACGTGGGTGCGCGGCACGTTCAACGGCGGGCTGCAGGGCGCGATGCTCGTCGCGATGCAGGCCGCGATGATCGGCGTCGCGCTGCGGCTGTGGGCGAACGACGAAGCGAGCGTCGGCGACATCGCGTTCTCGCTGACGATGTTCTTCATGCTGCAGGGCTACCTGCGCGACGTCGGCATGCACATTCGCAACCTGCAGCGCTCGGTCAACGACATGGAAGAGCTCGTCGCGCTCGAGCGCCAGCCGCTCGGCATCGACGATCGGCCCGGCGCGCCCGCGATCCGGATCGGGCAAGGCGAGATCCGCTTCGAGCACGTGACGTTCCGCTACGGCAACCATCCGGTGCCGCTGTACGACGACTTCTCGATGCGCATCGCGCCCGGCGAACGCGTGGGCCTCGTCGGCCATTCCGGGTCGGGCAAGACGACATTCATCAAGCTGATCCAGCGCCTGTACGACGTGTCGGGCGGCCGCATCACGATCGACGGCCAGGACATCGCGCAGGTGCGGCAGGATTCGCTGCGCAGCCAGATCGCGATCGTCCAGCAGGAACCCGTGCTGTTCCACCGCACGCTCGCGGAGAACATCGCGTATGCGCGCCCCGACGCGAGCCGTGCGGAGATCGAGCGCGCCGCGCGTCTTGCCAGCGCGCACGACTTCATCGTCGCGCTGCCGGACGGCTATGACACGCTCGTCGGCGAGCGCGGGATCAAGCTGTCGGGCGGCGAACGCCAGCGTGTCGCGATCGCGCGTGCGTTCCTCGCGGATGCGCCGATCCTGATCCTCGACGAAGCGACGTCGAGCCTCGACAGCGAAAGCGAGGTGCTGATCCAGCAGGCGATGGAGCGGCTGATGGTCGGGCGCACGACGCTCGTCGTCGCGCACCGGCTGTCGACGGTGCGCGCACTCGACCGTCTGATCGTGCTCGAGCGCGGCAAGGTGATCGAGGAAGGCAGCCACGACGCGCTGATCCGCATCGACGGCGGGACGTATCGCCGGCTGTTCGAGCGGCAGGCGCTGGAACTCGCGAAGGGCCTGATCGATCCGCCGCGGCGCACGGCGGACGGTCATGCCGGGCCGCTTGGGGAGCCGGCGCAAGCCTGATGGCGCCCCGATCGCAACCGGATGCGCGGCGCACCGCCGCCGCGGCCGGTTGCGTCATGCGGGGACGTCGATGCGATCGTCAGGAATTCACGAGGCCGTTGCGTGCGTCGTCGATTCCATTCGACGGCGCCACGCGAGCCGCCGTGCGCTGCCCGGCAAACCCCTTGCGAACGAGGTAAATCAGCAATACGCCGATGACCAGCCCCGACAATACGTCGCACAGGTAATGCCCTCCCTGCGTAGGCGTCGATACGATCATCATGCCGTTCAGCACGATTCCGACCGGGAAGACGATACGCACATGCCGCAGCGAGTACGCGAAGCACAGTGCAAGGATGGTGTGCAGCGACGGAAAGGAAATGAGCCCTTGGGACGAAGCGAAAGCCAGCTCCCGGACGACTCCGCTTCGCAACGGCGCAAAGTCCGATACGGTGGAAATCGTACCTGGATCGCGAATGTCGAAGTGAAGAAACGCACTCTCGGCCGGCAGCCATGCCGCGATCAGAATCGACACGAAGACTGCGACGATAAATTGCACCGCAAACTCGGCGTAGTCTTTCGAATTCGACGTCAGCGTGAGAATGATCGGGATCGCAAGGAGCTGGACGCTGCCGGACGCATACGCGAATCCGAGCACGGCATGCCAACCGGGATTTGCGGTCACCCATCTATACGCTTGCAGCCAGTGAAACCCGAGCGCGGCATCGATCGATACCAACGCATCGCTCACGAGCGGCAGATCGGTCGCCACAGCCAGATACTGAAGGAGCGCGCCTGCATGCGTGAACACCGACAACAACGCGATCCACTGGAACGATTGCGCGACATTCTCGTAGAACGCCTTCCTGGCCGGCACTTTGTACGATGGGCGCGAGGCGAGCCAGGAAGCTGCGGTGACGGCAAGAACGACGGACAGCATTTGCGCGCTTTCGACCAGACTGCCCTTCGCAATCCGGAAATCGACGCGGTATGCCCAGATCACGTCGACGATTATCAGCATGATGGTCACCCACCACGCGGTCACGTAGATTTTCCGCATATTCTTCGACATACCCCTTTTCTCGTTCTTTTCTGTCGATCCCCGAGGCTCGAGCCGGACGTTGTCCGCACGTACCGCGTTCCCCGTACACCCGCAAATGCAGGCGCATCGTGCAACTGCGCTCCATAGCCTCGTACCGCATTCCAGCCGGTGCTTGAGAATAATACGCCGCCGTCCGTCAGGCGACGCCGACGCATCCGGCCCCGACGCCGCCCGCCGGGATCACTTATCATACCGGCCAGGCAATTTGCGACGAAAGGCGGATCATGTTTACAGGCATTGTTCAGGGTGTTGGCGTCATCAAGGCGATCAAGGATCACGGCGAACTGAGAATGTTCAGCATCGAATTCCCCGAGCGGTTCACCACCGACATCGAGATCGGCGCGAGCGTCTCGGTCGACGGCGTCTGCCTGACCGTGACGACCATCCACTCGCCCGAGCTGATCGACTTCGACGTGATGTTGCCGAGCCTGCGCATCACCACGCTCGCCGACCTCACGACCGGCGCCCGGATCAACGTCGAGCGGGCCGCGAAGGACGGCGCTGAAATCGGCGGACATCCGCTGTCCGGACATGTCGACTTCATGGGAACGATCGCGAACATCGCGTCGTCCGAACACAACCGGATGATCCGCATCGGCGTGCCGGCCGATTTCAGGCGCTACGTGTTTGCGAAAGGCTATATCGCGATCAACGGCTGCAGCCTCACCGTGTCGGACGTCAATCGCGACGAAGGCTGGTTCGACGTCTGGCTGATTCCCGAAACGCGACGCGCGACCACCTTCGATGCGAAGGGCGTCGACGACAAGGTCAATATCGAGATCGAGCGCAGCACGCAGGTCGTCGTGGATACGATCCGCGAGTCGGTCAAGGAAACCCTCGGGGAATTGACCGGCGTCGTCACGACGTTGCTCGCGGAGAAGGGCATCGATATCGAAGAACTGCTCGCGCGGAACGTCGCGAAGCTGCCGAAGGCGTAACGGCGAAGAGCGCCGCCGTTCCCGCTGATGCCCGGGATCACCGGGCGTCGGCTTCCGTCGCGATGCGCCCGGTCGGCCGCCCCGCACGCCGCCTTACTCCGCCTCCGCCTGCGCCCCCTTCCCCACCGCCACCCGCTGCGCGCGATAAATCCCCGCGTGTCCGGAAAACAGATAGGCGACCACGCAGGCGACGATCGCATACACGCCGACATCCGCGCCGAACAGTTCGATCGCCATGATCGTCGACGCGATCGGCGTGTTGGCCGCGCCCGCGAACACCGCGACGAAACCGAGCCCCGCCAGCACGGGCACCGGCAGCGCCAGCACCTGTCCGAGCGCGTTGCCCAGCGTCGCGCCGATGTAGAACAGCGGCGTCACTTCGCCGCCCTTGAACCCCGACGCGAGCGTGACGACGGTGAACGCGAACTTGCCCGCGAAATCGTAAGCCGGCAGCGGCCCGTGAAACGCGGCTTCGATCGTCGGAATCCCGAGCCCGAGATACTGCGGCACGTTCAGCACGGTGGCGGCCACCGCGACCAGCAGGCCGCCGAGCACCGGCTGCAGCGGCGCATGGCGGATCACGCGGCGAAACCACGCGGTCAGCGCGTGCGTCGCGAACGCGAACAGCCGGCCGACGACGCCGAACGCGACACCCGCGACGACCGTCGCGGCCAGCCTCGTCGCCGACACGGCCGGCACGAAGGGAATCGCATAAGCGGTGTGATGCACGCCCCACGCGCGGCACACGACATCCGCGACGATCGCAGACGCGACGCAGGTCAGCAGCGCGTCGTACCGTACGCGCCCGATCGCGAGCACCTCGAGCCCGAACACGGCGCCCGCGAGCGGCGTACCGAACACCGACGCGAACCCGGCCGCGATGCCGCCCATCAGCAGCACGCGCCGATGCTCGCGATCGAGCCGGAACAGGTGCGTGACGCGATCGGCGAGCGCGCCGCCCATCTGCACGGCCGTGCCCTCGCGGCCGGCCGACCCGCCGAACAGGTGCGTGACGACGGTCGCGACGAGCACGAGCGGCGCCATCCGCTTCGGCACCAGCGCCTTCGGGTCGTGAATCTCGTCGATCAGCAGGTTGTTGCCGCGCGCGACCGACTGGCCGAACCGGTGGTAGACCCAGCCGGTCGCCAAACCGGCGGCCGGCAGCCCCCACAGCAGCCAGGGATGCGCGACGCGCGTGCCGGTCGCCCAGTCGAGCGCGATCAGGAACAACGCGGAAGCCGTGCCGGCCAGCGCGCCGAGCAACGCAGAGAGCGCGAGCCAGCGGCACACGTAGCGCACGGTCGCGAAAAAATCGGCAGAAGTCGAGAAAAACATGATTTCCAGATTCGACGGGACATCAAAACCTGGGCGGCAGAATACCGCATGGACGGCCTGCGACCTCCTGACGACCCAGGAACACGCAGGCATCATCAGCCGGGCAAACCGGCGGTTGAGGGCCGAACCGCGCGCGACGCGCCGGGATCGACCGCAGGGAGGCATGCCATCTCCGCAGGCGGCAATTGTACGCGACGCCGCACGGCGCACGCAATGCGGCCCCGCCGGGGCCGCGGCGCGCCGTCAGTCGAGCGGCATGCGCGTCACGCGTGAAATCAGTTGCGGCGCGATCCGGTCGAGCGGCAGGATCGCCGACGCCGCGCCGATTGCCGCGGCCGCCTTCGGCATCCCGTAGACGGCGCTCGTCGCCGCGTCCTGCGCGATCGTGTAGCACCCCTTCGCGCGCATCGCCTTCAGCCCGAGCGCGCCATCGCGCCCCATCCCGGTCAGCAGCACGCCGAGCGCGTCGCCCTCCCAGCCGTCGGCGACGCTGTTGAAGAACACGTCGATCGACGGCCGGTACGGCGTCTCGGCCGGATGCCGCGTATAGCCGAGCACGCCGCGCGGCGAGATGTACAGGTGATCGTTGGTCGCCGCGAGCAGCACCTCGCCCGCCTGCGGCACGCTGCCCTGCCGCGCGACGCGCACGGGCAGCCGCGTATAGCCGTCGAGCCACTCCGCCATGCCGACCGCGAACGCCTGGTCGACGTGCTGGACGATCACGAGCGCAGCCGGAAAATCGGCCGGCAGCGCGCGCAACAGCGCGGTGAGCGCGGTCGGCCCGCCCGCCGACGCGCCGATCGCGATCAGCGTCGGCTGGCCGCGCGCGGGTGCCGGCCCGGGCGGCACGAGCGTCGTGGTCCGGCTTTCGAGCAGCCGGCCGATCTGGTCGATCTTCGCGAGCAGCGGCTGCGGCGCCGCATCCGACGGCAGGCCGAGCGCGAGCGTCGGCGTGTCGACCGCGTCGAGCGCGCCGGCCCCCATCGCCTCGTAGACCGACGACGTGTTCGCGCTGACGCTCGCGGTCACGATCAGGATCGCGCACGGCGCGCGCGCCATGATCTGCCGGGTCGCGGCCACGCCGTCGAGCTTCGGCATCACGAGATCCATCAGCACGAGATCGGGCGGATGCGCGACGCAGAAATCCACTGCCTCGTCGCCATCGGTCGCCACCCACAGCACGCGGTGATCCGTGCGCAGCGCGATCACGCGGCGCAGCGCCTCGACGGCAAGCGGCAGATCGTTGACGATGCCGATGTTCATCCGCGTGCGTCCCCGATCAGGTCGTGCACCGCGTCGAGCAGCGCCTCGTCGTGGAAACTGCTCTTCGCGAGGTAGTAGTCGGCACCGGCGTCGAGCCCGCGCCGGCGATCCTCGTCGCGATCCTTGTACGACACGATCATCACCGGCACGCGCTTGAGCGTCGGATCGCCCTTGATCAGCGTGACGAGTTCGATCCCGTCCATGCGCGGCATGTCGACGTCGGTGACGACTAGGTCGAACGCGTCGCTGCGCACCGCATTCCAGCCGTCCATCCCGTCGACCGCGATGGTCACGTCGTAGCCGCGCTTTTCCAGCAGCTTGCGCTCGAGCTCGCGCACCGTCAGCGAATCGTCGACGACGAGCACGCGGCGGCGCCGGTCGGCGAGCGCGAGCTGCCGGTCGCGCGTGAGTTTCGCGAGCTGTCCGCCGCGCACGAGCTTGTCGACGGAGCGGATCAGGTCCTCGACATCGACGATCAGCACCGGGTCGCCGTTCTCGAGCAACGCGCCGGCGGCGATGTTCTGGATCTTGTGCAGGCGGCTGTCGAGCGGCTGCACGACGAGCATCCGTTCGCCGAGGAAGCGGTCGACGGCGACACCGTAGAGCTCGGGCTCGCCGCCGACGACCACGACCGCCGTGCTCGCGCGCGCGACGCCGGGCTCGCCGGCATCGAGCAGCTGGTGCGCGGCGACGAGGCCCGCGCGCCGGCCGTCGAACGGAAAATGCGGCTGGCCTTCGAGCACGTCGATGTCGTCGTGCGACAGTTCGAGCGTGCGGCGCACGTGCGCGAGCGGGAACGCGTACGGCTCGCCGCCGACCTCGACCAGCAGGCTGCGGATCACCGACAGCGTGAGCGGCAACTGCAGCACGAAGCGCATGCCCGCGCCGGGCTCGTTGAAGATGCGCACCGCGCCGCGCACGCCGCGCACCATCTCCTGCACCGCGTCGAGGCCGACGCCGCGCCCCGACACGTCGGTCACCGCATCGCGCATCGAGAAGCCCGGCAGCAGCAGGAATTCGAGCAGTTCGGGATCGGACAGCCGCGCGGCCGTCTCGTCGTCGGTCAGGCGCTGGCGCACGACCGCAGTGCGCAACGCATCCATGTCGACGCCCGGCCCGTCGTCGATCACGCTGACGAGCAGCGAGCCGGCGCTATGCCGCGCTTCGAGCGTCACGCTCGCCTCGGCCGGCTTGCCGCGCGCGAGGCGCGCGTCGGGCGCTTCGACGCCGTGGTCGATCGCGTTGCGCAGCAGGTGGCCGAGCGGCGCGTCGAGCAGGTCGAGGATGTCGCGGTCGACCTGCGTGCCTTCGCCGACGATCGAGAAGCGCACCTGCTTGCCGAGCGAGCGCGCGAGATCGCGGACGATCCGCGGATACGCGCGCGTCGCGTCGCCGAACGGCCGCATCCGGCACTGCAGCGCCTCGTCGTACAGCTGTTCGGCGATATGCGTGCTGCGCCGCTCGAAGCGGTCGAATTCGTCCATGCGCTCGGCGAGCGAACGCTGCAGGTCGTTGAGCATGTGCCGCACTTCGTTCACCGACGCGAGCACGCCCGCGTCGAGATCGTCGGCAAACTGTTCGTACAACAGATCGAGCGAACGGGCCGCGTCGCGCTGCGCGCGCTTCACGCGCAGCATCGACTCCGCGAACGGCTTGAGCCAGCGCGATTCGACGAGCGACTCGCCGGACAGGCTCAGCAGCCGGTTCAACGTATCGGCCCGCACGCGGCGCATCGCGCCCGCGCCGGCCGCGCGGCCGGCCTGGACCGGATCGGGCATGGCCGCCGGCAGCGCGAGCGGCGGCACCGCGGCGCCGGCCCCCACGGGCTCGTTCGCGGCGCCGTCGTGCTCGCGAGACGGCACGACGGACGGCGCCGCGGCCGCCGGCGGCGGCGCGAAAGCCGGTGCCGGCATCGCGTGCGCGCCGTCGGCGCCCGTCAGCGCCAGCGCGAACGCCTCGATCTCCGCCGGCGACACGGGCTGCGCCTGCGGATCGGCGACGCGCACCAGCAGGTCGACGCCGGCCAGGAGCACGTCGACATGCGTGGCCGTCAGCGCGATCGTGCCGGCCTGCGCCGCGACGAAGCATTCTTCCATGCGCCCCGCGATGTCGACGCCGAGCGGCACGCCGACGATGCGCGCGGCGCCCTTCAGCGAATGTGCGGCGCGCATGCACGCCTCGAGCGCGACGGAGTCGGGCTCGCCCGATTCGAGCGCGAGCAGGCGCTCGGACAGCGCCTGGGTCTGCGTGCGCGTCTCCTCGCGATACAGCTCGAGCAGCGACAGTTGGCTCAGATCGTCATCACCGCTCATCGCATGCTCCGTGTCACGGCGTCGAACAGCCGATCGTCGTCGAGCAAGCCGATCGACTTGCCGCGCCACGACAGCACGCCGCGCGACAGGCCGGCGCTCGCGCGCCCGACCGTCGCCGGCACGGGCACCCATTCGGATGCGCCGAAGCGCAGCACGCCCTCGACTTCGTCGACCGGAAACACCACCGGCTCGCCCTGGTGCGCGGCGACCAGCAGCCGCGTGAAACGGCCGTCCGCGCCACCCTCGCGGCCCTTGCCCGCGTCGAGGCCGAGCAGCGCGCCGATCGAGATCGCGATGCGCAGCGTGCCGCGAATGTTGACCACGCCGCGCACGGCCGAATGGCGACGGTGCGGCAGCGAATGGATCGGACGCGTGCCGGCGATCTCGCGCAGCACGCCGATCGGCAGCGCGAGCCATTCGTCGGCGACGCGAAACGCCAGTGCCGCCTGATGCGTATCGTCGTCGCCGTGCGCGCGGGTCGCGTCGAACGCGCTGATCCGCTGCGTCGCGTCGGCCAGCTCGGCGGCGCCGAGCGGGCGTTCGAGCAGTTTCGCCGCGTGATACGCGTAGACCGGGCAGTTCAGGCAGCGCAGGCAATCGGCCAGCCGCTCGCACGAGCGGTCGCCGTGCGTGCCGATCCGGTTCCAGCAATCGTCGACGCCGATCGTCGTGTCGTCAGTGGCAACGGCGTCGCGGTTCATTCGTTCCTCGGTCATCCCGATGTCGGCTCCCAACCCGTATTCTCGTTATCCGGCCGAGCGCCGCGCACGCTCGAGCAGCCATTGCGCGCCGGCGCCGTCGCCGCCGACGTCCAGCAAGGTCGCGAGATGCGTCAGCGCTTCGTGGTGCGTCGGCCGCAGATACAGCGCCTTCCGGTAGAAATCGCCCGCTTCCGCGACCCGCCCGCGCGCATCCGCGATCAGCCCGTTCAGGTAGAACGCGTCGGCGTGCGGCCCGGCGTGCGCGGAGAACTGCGCGAGCACGCGCTCGGCCTCGTCGAATGCGCCCGCGTTGGCCAGCGCCTGCGCTTCCTCGAGCGTCGGCGCGGCGCCGTCGGCGGCCGCCGGCGCCGGCGCGGGCGTGTCGGCCACGTTCGCCGTATGGGCCAGCGGGTCGACGCGCGCGTCGGCCCGCGGCCCGAACGCCGTCGGTCGCCCGGCCGGTTCAAAGGCAGCGCGCGACGGCGCGGCATCGCTCCACGCCGGCGGGACGACGGCCAGCAGCGGGCGCGTCGCAGCCGGCGGCGCCACGGCGAAACGCTCGGCGCGCCGGTACGGCGCAACCGCGGGCAGCGGTGCCGCATGGCGGGCCGCGTACCCGTCCGCCGCGGCGCCATCGCGCCCGCGATGAAACGCGAACGCGAGCGGCACGCGGGCCGAACGCATCCCGTGCCGCATCGCGACGCCCGTTTCGGCCGGCCCGACGAACAACATGCCGTCGTCGGCGAGCGCGCTTTCGAGCGAACCGATCACACGGTCCTGCGCGTCGCGGTCGAAATAGATCAGCACGTTGCGGCAGAACACGAAATCGTAGCGGATGCCCGTATCGGTGCCGGGTTCGACCAGGTTCGCCTGGCGAAACTGCACGCACGCGCGCACGCGCTCGTCGAGCAGCCAGCCGTCGGCGACCGGCGTGAAGTAGCGGCCGCGGAACTCGGTCGCCGTGCCGCGAAACGCATTGCGCCCGTAGCAGCCGAGCCGCGCCTGTTCGATCGCGCGCGCGCTCAGGTCGAGCGCGTCGATCGTGAAGCTGGCCGGCTCGAGCCCGGCGTCGAGCAGCGCCATCGCCGCCGAATACGGCTCCTCGCCGGTCGAGCACGGCGCGCTCAGCACGCGGATCACGCGCCCGGGCGTCGCGGCGAGCCGCTCGGCCGCGTGCCGCGCGAGCGTTGCGAACGCCTCGCGATCGCGGAAGAACCACGTCTCCGGCACGATGAACAGATCGATCAGCGCGCGCCGTTCGTCGGCCGACGCGTTGAGGTGCTGCCAGTACGCGTCGAGCGCTTCCGGCGTGACGGGCGGCCGCGCCGCCGACGGCAGCCGCTCGCCGTCGCCCTGCAGCGCCTGCACGCGCTCCGTCAGCGCGCGGCTCAGAAAATCGTTGCCGAGCGAATCGGGGTCGATGCCGGTCTCGCGCAGCAGCCAGCCGCGAAATCGCGAATCGGACTCTTTCATGCGGATTCCCCTCCGTGGCCCGGCAGGCCGTCGAACAGATACAGGCGCGCAACGTCGTCGATCAGGTCGGACACCGAGACCTGCTGCACGATCCCGTCGGGCGTGTTCGCGACGCGCCCGAGCCAGCGCGTGCGCGCGGTCGATACGCCGCTGGCGCGGAACGCCGTGCGGTCGATCCGCAGCGTCTGCGTCGCGCGCTCGATGATCAGGCCGATCACGCGCTCGCGGTCGAGCTGCCCGGCGCGGTAGCGGACCATCACCAGCCGCGTCGAACGCAACGCATGCGCGCGCCGTCCGAGCGCGAGCATCGGCACGTCGATCACGGGCACCGGCTGGCCGCCGCGCATCAGCAGCCCGGCGATCCATTCGGGCGCGCCGGGCACGGCCTTGGCGGTCGCGAGCGGCAACACCTCGTCGATGTCGGCCGCGTCGAGCGCGTAGCGCTCGCCGTCGAGCTCGAACATCAGGAACAGCGCGTGCGCGGCGCCGTGCGACTCGACGCGCGTCACGCGTCGACCTTGAAGCGCGACACGCTGGTGCGCAAC